>CAYYIL010000001.1:0-77990 GCA_964471975.1 uncultured Piscirickettsiaceae bacterium
ACACCGTTGACGATTACGAACAATGGCCCGGCGACTGGGAGCTGATCGAGGGGCATCCCGTGGCCATGTCCCCCGCGCCGGTGATTGCCCATCAGCTTGTCGTCACCCGGCTGATGACCCAGTTGACCAACAGCCTGGAAGCGTGCGAGGAATGCCTGGCCATTGCCGATGCGGAATGGCGTCTGGACCATGACACCGTATTGCGCCCCGATGGCGTCGTCATCTGCTACCCGCCAAAACGCTATCTGGATCATCCACCCGTTTTGGCGATTGAGGTCATCTCGCCCGCCACCGCCAATGTGGACGAACACTACAAATTCGAACGCTATGCCATTGAAGGGGTCCAGTTCTATCTGATCGTCTGGCCGGAGGAAAAACGCGCCAAACTCTTTTACAGAAATGATCAGGGGCTGTTTACCCTGAAGTCAACCGTGGTCGAGTCCGGCGAAATCACCCTGGAAGTGACGGATGGCTGCCAGATTGCGCTGGACATGAAACGCGTATTTAAAAATCTGCCTGGCGAGTAAGCCGCTAAACCTCGTCGCCCTCGCGCACCCAGTGCCCGGACTTGCCGCCCTTTTTCTCCAGCAGCTGCACATCGGTAATGCGCATGCCGCGATCCACCGCCTTGCACATGTCATAGAGGGTCAGCGCCGCGACAGACGCGGCGGTGAGCGCCTCCATTTCCACCCCGGTCTGACCCTTGAGCTTACAGGTGGCCACGATATGCACCGCAGCCGGCTCGCCCGGCTCAGGCGTCAGCTCTACCTTTACGCCAGTGAGCAGCAGCGGGTGGCACATGGGAATCAGCTCCCACGTCTTTTTCGCCGCCATGATGCCGGCGATACGGGCGGTGGCGAGCACATCGCCCTTCTTGTGGCGGCCTTCGGTAATCATGGTCAGTGTCTCCGGCTGCATGAGAATGCGCGCCTCGGCACTGGCTTCGCGGAAGGTTTCCGCCTTGTCGGTGACATCCACCATGCGCGCCTGGCCGCGGCTGTCGATATGGGTCAGTTCCCTCATGACAGCAGCCTCCTGAAGGGGTAAAAGGCGACGGCATCGCCTTCGTCAATGGTGGTATCTTCAGGAATCACGGCAAAGCCGCCCGCCCACGCCACCGAGGTGAGCACGCCGGAACCCTGATTGGGGAACAGCACGGCGAAGCTTTCCTGCCCGCGGTTTTCCAGCCGCGCACGGGCAAAATCGCGACGGAAATTGGGCCGGTTACGGCTGAAGCCGGCCTTGACCCAGATCGGCTCGGGGAAGCTGACCCGTTCGCCCGCCTGTGCACGTAGGTAGAAGCCCGCCAGCAGATGGAAGGTGGCAAAGGCAGACACGGGATTGCCCGGCAGGCCGATAAAGGGTGTCTCGCCAATGCGCCCGTAGGCCAGCGGCTTGCCCGGCTTCATCTTCACCTTCCACATGTCCAGCGAGCCCAGCTGCTCCACCGCCGGCTTGAGGTGATCCTCCTCACCCACGGAGACGCCGCCGGTGGTCATGACCACATCGGCCTGCTGCGCGGCGTCTTTCAGCGCCGTTACGGTGGCATCCAGCGTATCTTCCACCTGTCCCAGATCGACCACCTCCACGCCCAGGCGCTCCAGCAGCCCGTGCAGCACAAAGCGGTTGGAATTGTAGATCTGCCCTTCCGCCAGCGGCTGGCCCGGCATCACCAGCTCGTCACCGGTGGTAAAAGTGGCCACCGTCAGGCGGCGAAAGACCTTGACTTCAGGAATACCGAGTGAGGCGATCAGGCCCACGTGCTGCGGCAGCAGGCGCGTGCCGACGGCCACCACCACATCGCCCTCAGCGATGTCCTCGCCGGTGCAGCGGATGTTCTGCCACGGCTTCACTGCCGGCGGGGTGAAGGAGACGGTGCCGTCGTCGTGCACTTCGGCCTCCTCCTGCGGAATGACCACAAAGGCATTGTCGGGCACCGGTGCGCCGGTAAAGATCCGCGCCGCCGTGCCCTTTTTGTGCGGCGCGGGGGCGCTGCCCGCCGGCACACGCTGGCTGATTTCAAAGCGGCGCCCGGGGGCGTAGTCCAGCGCGCACAGGGCATAACCGTCCATGGTGGAGACGGGACGCGGCGGCACATTGATGTCTGCCACCACATCCTCAGCCAGCACGCGGTTATACGCATCGTCGAGTGCAACGGTTTCCGTTTCAGTAAGCGGCTGCGCCGCATCGATCAGCGTCTGCCAAGCCTGTTCAAACGTCAGCATGATTACTCCTTTTCCCAACGGGCGGCGGCGGCCTGATCCGTCTCGCGCGCATCCACCCAGCGGCTGCCTGCCGGGGTGGTTTCCTTTTTCCAGAAGGGCGCGCGCGTCTTCAGGTAGTCCATGATGAATTCGGCCGCTTCGAAGGCATCACCGCGGTGGCGCGCTGCCACGGCCACCAGCACGATCTGGTCTTCCGGCTGCAGCGGCCCGACACGGTGAATGATAAGGCTGTTTTCGATGGGCCAGCGGGCATGGGCCTGCTCGCGGATCTCGGTGAGCGCCTTTTCGGTCATGCCCGGATAGTGCTCCAGTTCCATGGTGGAGACGCTGTCGCCCTGATTGATGTCGCGCACGGTGCCCACAAAAGCCACCACCGCGCCCACATCGCGGCGGCCGCCGCGCAGGCGTGCCACTTCGGTGGAAAGGTCAAAATCCGCTTCCTGCACCCGCACCCAATCGCTCATGTCAGCCTCCGGTCACCGGCGGGAAAAAGGCCACTTCGTCGCCGTCGTTGAGCACGGTCTCCATGCTGGCCACCGCCTGGTTCACCGCCACCTGCAGGTGCGGATTGTCGCACAGCGCCAGCTGCCACGCATCGCCGCGGGCGCACAGTTGCTGCAGCAGGTCCTGCACGCGCAGGCCTGCCTCGATGTCCAGGGTTTCTTCACTGGTGCCCAGCTGCTCGCGCAGGCTGGCAAAGTAGAGAATCTTGATCGCCATAATACCTCTCGAAGGGGGGTCCCCGACTTTTTAAAAGGTGATTTTTTCGCAGATTTTCAGGCCATACCTGAGAAATATATCCTATTCAGCCTGTGCTGCTCGCTCATGGTTCCGGCGTCAGGTTGCTGTAGGGCTTGCAGCGGGCGCGGCAGAACTCGCTGCGCTCAGACAACTGCCGCGCTGACTCCGTTGCTGACGCCAACAGCAATCCAGGACGCCTCCACAAATCGCTGCACACACAGGCTGAACATCAAGATAACGTGTTAGAAAAGCCGAACTTTTCACCCGCCCAGATTGACCATTTCGCGGAACTGGATATTGTGCACATTCTCGTTAAAGAAGTGGCGCTCCGGCTTTTTGGCGATGGCGTCGATAATCAGCTGCTTGAGTTCATCGTCGCTGATGCCGTCGCGCAGCGGATCGCGCAGATTGACGCTGTCCTCCTGCCCCAGGCAGAGGGCCAGCACACCGCGGGCAGTCAGGCGCACGCGGTTGCAGGTTTCGCAGAAGTGCTGCGACACCGCCGAAATCACGCCGATGGTGGTCTCGCTGTTGCCCAGGCGGAAGTTGCGCGCCGGGCCGTCGTGGCTGCGGCTGGTCAGCGGCACCAGCTCGTCGCCCACATAGGCGCGCACGCGCTCGAGAATCTTTTCCATGGGATAGTGCTGATCCATCACGCTGATGCCGGCCTGCCCGATGGGCATGGTTTCGATAAAGCGCACCTGCACGCCCTGCTCGCGGGCAAAGTCCACCATGGCTTCGATTTCATCGTCGTTGGTGCCTTTCATCACCACCATGTTGATCTTCACAGGATTCAGACCTGCTTTTTGAGCGGATTCGATACCGGCAAGCACCTTGTGCAGATCGCCACCGCGGGTGATCGCCTTAAACCGCTCGGGCTTGAGGGAATCCAGCGACACATTGATGCGGTGCAGGCCGTAGGCCTTCAGCGCTTCGGCATGACGGGCCAGATGATGGGCGTTGGTGGAGAGTGCCAGATCGATGATCCCGTCCATGTCGCCGATGCGGCGCACGATCTCGGGCAGATCCCTGCGCACCAGCGGTTCACCACCGGTGAGGCGAATCTTTTTCACCCCCAGCTCCGCAAAGGCGCGCACAATGCGCTCGATCTCATCGGCGTCCAGATACTCGGTATAGCGCCCGTCCGGGTGCACGCCCTGCGGCGGCATGCAGTAGCCGCAACGGTAGTTGCACTTGTCGGTTACCGAGACGCGCAGATACTCGATCCTGCGGTTAAAGGGGTCGATCAGTTCGGCCATGGCGTTATTTCCCGTCGGATATAGCGGTGTAGTTTACCCCAGCACCGATGCCGGGACAATGAAGGGGTATGCACTTTTTTCTCATCCGTCGCCACCCGGCGGCCATGAGAAAAAAGCTCGGGGCAAGGCCCCGAGCAAGCAAAAGTGTGCGGAAAACCTATGAAAAAGCACACTTCTGCTGCTGCCCTTTGAGGAGGATTTAGGAGCACTTCCTATGGCATACTGGCCATTCTGAATGGATGCAGTGGCTGCACCCATTCAAAATGGCAGGGGGCTGTTTCAACCAACAGCCGCCCATGCCATGCTCAACACTTAGTAAACGGCAGCATTGAACTTGTAAACAATACCCACCGATACGGCGCTGGGATCCTTGCCTGCAACAGGTGTCACAGCCCGGTCATGGCCCCAGTTATTGGCGGTGTAGGCCGCGCCGGAATCATTGCTGGTCTGCGCGTAGGCGATATAGACCGTGGCATTCTTGCTCCAGCCATAGTCATAGCCTACTGCAGTCATGGTAGCGTCATTATTGGGTCCACCTGCAACATTCAACTGGGTGTACTGTGCCTTCAGGGTGCCGCCGCCCAGCTTGATGGTTCCCCCGACCGTTACACTGTCGGTACCATCGTTAACGAGCGCGCCGGTATGGTGATCGGAAGACTGGTAGCCTACCCCAATACTGCCCATGCCAAAGTCATAGGAGCCGGTCGCTGCAAAAATGCCATTGTCTTTCAGGCGGTTCGCTGTGAGGCCTTTTGAAAGATTGGCATAACTGAGTGCCAGCTTGATGGGCCCTGAGGCATACACACCACGGGCAATCACGCCGCTACCGTTCTTGACGCCATCTTCTGGCTTGTAACTCACACTCAGGGTCAGACCAGGGGCGAAGGACGGCAGCACATAGTGCAGGGCATCGGCACGGCCAGGGGCCTTGGACCCTGCGCCCCACATATTGCCCAGATCACCCACCTGATCGGCAAACAGGTTGTAGTCATACAGCCACTGGTTTTCGACCGGCAGGTGTCCGGCAAGAAGAGTACCGAAACCACCGGTCAAACCGACGTAACTGTCTCGCGATGAGTTAAACAGGCCGTTGGCACTGCGCCCGGTCAGATCCACACCAGCTTCGTAGTGGAACAGCCCTTTTACGCCCTGAGACAGATTGACATTGCCGTCCACATAGAAGCGGGAAGAGTTGGACGCCAGATAGGTGCTGTCAGCATTGGAATTGCCCGTGCTGCTGATGGAATCGAAAGAGAGGTGCGCCTGCCCGCCGATATTCACTTCCAGTGCGTGGGCAGAAAGAGGCATTGCAGCGGCAGCAGAGAGCGCCAGTGCCAGAGGCGTCAGCTTGATGGATTTCATAGCGTTTTCTCCGTGGTTTATAAGGTTCAATCTCTTGTCAGGCGAGGTGCGCCATTCACCCCGCCTCTATTCAAGAGCGGCACCACGGACGATAAATACCTTATTTTTCAAACATATAAGCAAAAAATGCTTTCAAAGGGCACTGCAAAATGTTTCGCGTGCGAAACGCGGTTTTCGGACTGATGTTACTCCCTGGAAACACGCGCCACGCTACAGGCGCAACGATTTGCGGTCCAGACCATGCTTTTTCATCTTTTCCCACAGGGTCTTGCGACTGATGCCGAGATAGCGGGCCGTTTCGGTCATGCGCCCGCCGTGCAGACGCAATGCGGCAAGGATATACCCCTTTTCGCACGAGTCCAGATAGGGGTGCAGGCGGGCATCGTCCGTTTCAGGCAGGGCCTCCTCCTGCAGGGGCAACCGCAAGTCGCTCACCTGCACCACCTCGTCCCGGCTGAGCATACAGGCGCGCTCGATGGTGTTTTTCAGCTCGCGCACATTGCCGGGCCAGTGGTAGTGCAGCAGCGCCCGTTCAGCCTGGGGTGCAAGCCGCTTGGGACCATACTGGCTGGCAAACCGGCGCACAAAGCGGTTGGCCAGCCAGAAGATATCCGCTGGCCGCTCCCGCAGGGGCGGCACCTCGAAGGTCATCAGCGAGATGCGGTAAAACAGATCTTCACGGAAGGCGCCTTCTGCGACCGCCTGCATCAGATCGCGGTGAGTCGCAAACACAATGCGCGTTTCGACGGGAATCACCGCCTCACCGCCGACACGCACGATGGCGCTTTCCTGCAGCACGCGCAGGAGCTTGACCTGCATGGGCAGCGGCATGTCGCCGATTTCGTCCAGAAACAGCACGCCACCCTGCGCGCGCTCGAAAGCACCGATATGCTGCCGCTCGGCGCCAGTAAAGGCCCCCTTTTCGTGCCCGAACAGTTCCGATTCCACCAGGGTTTCCGGAATGGCCCCACAGTTGACCGCCACAAAGGGCGTTTCCTGGCCCTTTTCTTCATTGACGAGGCGGTGCACATAGCGGGCCACCTCTTCCTTGCCGACACCCGTTTCTCCGGTAATCAGCAGCGGCGCTTCGTAACGGCTGACCGCCTGCAGGGAGGCAGTGAGCGCCACCATTTCATCGGAGACACCCAGCACCCCCACGCCTTCGCACAGGGGCAGGTCATCGGTGAGCTTGTGGATCTGCGCCATGAGCGCATCCAGATCGAACGGTTTGGTAATGTAGTCGCTGACACCGTGGCGCACCATATTGACCGCCTGCTCGATGGTGCCGTAGCCGGTCATCAGAATCCAGGGCGGCAGCGCCATCACTTCTGCCTGGCAGGCCAGAAACAGCTCCGCACCAGACCCGTCGGGCAGGCGGATATCGCTCAGCACCAGATCCGGCACATGCTGCGTCAGCCAGCGCCGCGCCGCCGCGATGCTGTCCACATGGACCACATCAAAGCCTTCCAGCTTGAGGCGCTGCACGATGGACAGCGCCATGATCTCATCGTCTTCAATCAGCAGTATGGTTCTGTTCATCCGGGCTCCGGGTAAAGGTTACGATCATGGAAAGACGGCCGCCGCCGTGGTGCCACACCAGTTTCCCGCCCAGCTGGGTAACAATCAGATAGGTGACCCACAGACCCAGCCCACTGCGGGACTGATCCAGATCCGGCTCAAAGGCCTGCGCGATGCGGGCGGCGTCAAAGTGATCTGGGTCAATGGCATTTTCAACCGTCAGCGCCGCCTGCGTGCCCTTATCGTGCCACGCCAGCACGACCGCGGAACCCTGCGGCGCAGCGCGCACCGCATTGAGCAGCAGATTGAGCAGTACCTGCCGCAGCTTGGTGGCCGGCCAGCCCCAGCGTTCGAACGCCACCTGACTTTCGCCTTCGCTGTGCACCTCAATCTGGCGCCGGCGTGCCTCGGACTCCACCAGCTGCAGCACATCCTGAATATCATCGGCACGGAAAGGACGGTCATCCAGCTTGGCTTCCACCAGCAGAGCAGCGACGATATCGCGAATCTGCAACAGGCCGCGCTCCAGCACTTCCAGCGACTGACGGGAGGTGTCGCTCAGCTGCGTATCGAAGCGCTTCATGGTATTGACCAGATTGAGCATGCCGCCCAGCGGGTTGTTGATTTCGTGGGCGATGGTGCCGGCCAGCCGTCCCACCGCCGCCATGCGTTCGCTATGGGTGATCTGTTCCTGCAGGCGCGCCTTTTCGCGCAGATCGTCCAGCATGCTGGAAAAGGTGCGTGTCAGGGTGGCCATCTCTTCGTAGCGGGCCACCGGCAGCTCGCAGCGAGTTTCCTGCCAGGTCAGATCCAGCTGAGCAATGCAGCGGCTGAGCTGTTCCAGCGGCTCGGCCAGGCGCCGCCCCTGCCGCACCGCCAGCGGAATCAGTACCAGCAGGATCAGCAGGCTGAGCAGCGCCAGCCCCAGCCAGAGCTGCTGCAGCCGCGCCCAGAACGGTCCCTTGTCATACTCCATCCACAACAGGCCCATCAGGGCCCTATTGTCCATGATGGGCGCGATCAGCCGTAGCTGCGTGGCCGTACCCTTCAGCCACACCGTGCCATCCTCCAGCTGGCCCAGGGGGGCAGGAAGCGTGACCCGTTCGCCTACGCTGAGCCCGTCCATAGGCTGCGCCGCCACCAGCTGCTGAAACCGGTCGAGAACGATCACCCGCGTTGGCACCAGCAGCGGCCGATCGCTGGGCGCCCCGGCAGGAAGGCGGGTGAACGACTGCACCAGCTCATAACTGCGCCAGATGTCTTCGTGCCTTAACGGCTCCACCAGGGTGCGCCCCAGCAGCGCGGCAGAATAGCGCGCATAGGCCTGCAGATCCTTTTTCAGATACCAGTAGCCCAGTGAACCGGTGAGGAGGGCGAGCAGCAGCGCGGTCAGCAAGACTAGCACGGCTGTCCAGAAAGGGATAAGGCGGCTGAGGCGACGCATCTATCGAAACTGCTCCACAAACCGGGCCATCTCACGAATGACGTCGTAGCGCTCGGCGGCCACCGGCGCAAAGCTGTCCAGAAAAAGCGCCTTGAGCAGGCTGCGCCCCTGCTCGTGCGCCTTCATCTCCACCAGCGTATGCTGAAAGACCTCCTTCGCGGCAAAGGGTAGCGCCTTGATGGCCACAAAAGGTGGCTGCGGAAAAGGCGGCGAGCGGTGGATCACCCGTGTCTGCAGGGCATCGGCATCCCCCATCCGCCGCAATGATTCATAGACATAACTGTCCACGGCGCCCACGTCCGCCAGGCCCCGCGCCACCGCCTTGACCGTATTGGCATGTGCCCAGGTGGGAAACATGCGACTGAAAAACTGCTCGGGCACAATGCGACGCTTGCGCAGCATGTAGGTGGGATAGAGCCAGCCCGAATTGGACATGGGGTCGGAGTAGGCAAATACCCGCCCTTTTGTCTCTTTCCAGTGGTGCAGCGGACTGTCCTGCCGCACGATCCAGTAGGAGTGATAGTCGATGCTGCCCTGATAGACCGGCGCCGCAAGCAGATCCACAACCCCATCCAGCATCACATAGGGATAGCCGCAGATCCAGGCAAAGTCCAGTTTCTCCGCCTGCAGCAGATCCATGATTTCCCGATAGCTGCGCCGCTGCACAAAGCGGGTTTCGCGCTGCAGCGCCTGGCTCAGATACGCCGCCCAGCGGCGGTTGAAGCGCTCCAGATCGCTGAGGAAAACCGGCGTCAGGCCCACCTTGTAAGGCATCTTCTCTGCCCAGGCCGCGCTGGACAGTCCTGCCGTGCCCGCCGCGGTCATGGCAAGCAGCGCTCGCCGCGAAAACCGTTTCATTTCCGTATCCTCTCACTGAGCTGCAAATCGTTTGCTGTTACGCTTTGGTAACATTTTTTGCATAACCTGTTGTTTTATTAGGTGGCACACTCCTTGCGCCTTATCTATCGCTTTCGCTGTTACGCCGAAACAGCTCGGAATACAGCAAATTTTTAAATCCTATCTTATCAGCTCGACAAAGGAGTGTGTTATGACCAAGCTGACGCGACGCGGTCTGCTCAAGTCCGGCGGCACGGCCGCAGCGGCCACCGCTGCTTCGACCCTGGTGCCCGGTGCGGCCCAGGCTAGGGACCTGACCCCGGATACAGGTGCCCGTCTGGATTATCCTAAAGCCAGCGTGGGCAATGCCAAAAAACTGCCTGTCAACAAGCCCGTCTCCTTCAACTACCCCGACAAAAGCTCGCCCTGCGTGATGATCAAGATGGGGCATCCTGTTGAAGGCGGCGTCGGCCCGGACGGTGACATCGTGGCCTACAGCATTCTGTGTACCCACATGGGTTGCCCCACCCAATATGACCCCAAGGAGCGCGTGTTCAAGTGCGGCTGTCACTTCTCCATGTTCGATGCTGAAAAGGGTGGTGAAGTGGTGATTGCGCAGGCGACCGAATCCCTGCCGCAGATCGTGCTGGAGTATGACGCCGCCAGCGGCGATATCCGCGCCACCGGCGTGAAGGGCATGATCTACGGCCGTCAGGCCAACATCCTGTAAGGCTCAAGGAGACTCACCATGACACAAGAACGTATTGCACTGCCGCCGGTTACGGCGAAAAAGACCAACATGACCTGCCACTTCTGTATCGTCGGCTGTGGCTATCATGTCTACAAGTGGCCCGAAAACGAAGAGGGCGGCAAGGCGCCCAACCAGAATGCGCTGGGGCTGGACTTCCGCAAGCAGCAGCCCCCACTGGCGCTGGCCATGCGCCCCTCCATGACCAACGTCATCGAGGAAGGCGGCAAGCGCTACAACATCATGATCGTGCCGGACAAGAACTGCGTGGTCAACAAGGGCCAGTTCTCCACCCGCGGCGGCAAGATGGGCGAATACATGTACTGCCCCGCCGGCAAGACTGCCCAGCGCCTGAAGGATCCGCGCGTCTTCACCGGCGACACATGGCTGGATGTACCGTGGGACTATGCCCTGAAACTGTATGCGGGCCTGACCAAGAAAATCCTCGACAAGGATGGCCCCAACGAGCTGCTGTTTGCGGCCTTTGACCACGGCGGTGCCGGCGGTGGCTTCGAAAACACCTGGGGCACGGGTAAACTGATGTTTACCGCGCTGAAGACGGAAATGGTGCGCATCCACAATCGTCCGGCGTACAACTCCGAATGTCACGCCACCCGTGAAATGGGGATCGGCGAGCTGAACAACAGCTACGAAGACGCCGAGCTGGCCGACTGCATCTTCGCGGTGGGCACCAACCCCTACGAGTGTCAGACCAACTACTTCCTGGTGCACTGGCTGCCCAATCTGCAGGGGGCCACCGCCGGCAAGAAGCGCAAGTTCTTCGGCAACGAGGCCATTGTGGAGCGGGCCAAGATCATCTTCGTTGATCCGCGCCGCACCGCCTCCATCGCCATCGCCGAGAAGGTTGCCGGCAAGGACAATGTGCTGCACCTGCAGATCAACCCGGGCACCGACAACGCATTGTTCAACGGCCTGCTCACGTACGTCGTCGGCAAGGGCTGGATCGACCGCGACTTCATCCGCAAGCATACCCGAGACTTCGACAAGGCGGTCAAGGCCAACCGCATGAGTCTGCGCGAATGCAGCCACATTACCGGCGTCTCCGTACGCGACCTGAAGAAAGCCGCCGAGTGGGCCTACAAGCCCAAGTCAGACGGCAGCCTGAAGCGTACCTTCCACCCCTACGAAAAAGGCATCATCTGGGGCAACGACAACTACAACACCCAGGCCGCACTGGTGAATCTGGTGCTGGCCACGCACAACGTGGGCCGTCGCGGTACCGGTGTCTGTCGCATGGGTGGTCACCAGGAAGGCTATGCCCGTCCGCCGTATCCGGGCAAGCGCAAGATCTACATCGACCAGGAGATGATCCACGGCAAGGGCAAGATGTTCACCTTCTGGGGCTGCAACTCGCCGTCCTCTACGTGTAATGCGCAGCAGTTCAAGGAAGTGCTGCAGCGCCGCAGCCAAATCGTGCGCGATGCCATGGCCAAGGCCCGCGGTGCCTCGGTCGAAGAGATGGTGGATATCGTTTACGATGCCGTCACCAACAAGGGCGGCCTGTTCGTTACGTCCATCGACCTCTATCCGGTTCCGCAGATGGTGGACGCAGCGCATCTGATGCTGCCTGCGGCCCATCCGGGCGAAATGAACCTGACCTCCATGAACGGCGAGCGCCGCATGCGCCTGTCCGAGAAGTTCATGGATCCGCCGGGCACCGCCAAGCCGGACTGCCTGATTGCCGCGGATATCGCCAATACCCTCAAGGCGATGTACGAGAAGGAAGGCAATCACGCCATGGCCAAGCGCTTCGCCGGATTCGACTGGAAGACCGAGGAAGACGCCTTTAACGATGGTTTCCGCCGTGCCGGCAAGGCAGAAATCGACAGCCAGGGCGGCCCGACCGGTCATCTGGCCACCTACGAGCTGCTGCGCAAGGCCGGCACCAATGGCGTGCAGCTGCCGATAAAACGGGTCGAGGGCGACAAGCTCATCGGTACCGAAATGCTCTACACCGACAACAAGTTCAGCACCGGCGACGGCAAGGCCATCTTCAAGGCGTCACCATGGAAGGGACTGGCCAGCTCGGTGGAGAAACAGAAGCAGAAATACCGCTTCTTTATCGGCAACGGCCGTGTCAACGAAGTGTGGCAGACCGGTTACCACGACATCTATAACGATGAAGTGGAAGGCCGCTGGCCCATGGCGCCCATCGAGCTCAACCCGCACGATGCGAAAGAGCTGGGCGTTGAAAATGGAGACATTGTCGAGGTTTACAACGACTATGGCTCCACCTATGCCATGGCCTATATCGTGCCGGAACGCAAGCGCGGCGAGACCTTCATGCAGGCCATGTACTCCAAGGGCGGCATCATGGGCGATGTGACTACCGAGTGGGTGGATCGCAACAAGGTGCCCTATTACAAGGGCACTTGGGCGAATATCCGCAAGGTGGGCAGCAATGACAGCTACAAGTCGTCCGTGAGCTTCAAGTCGCGCCTGTTCTCATAATCTTAATTCGCGACGGTTCGGCCTCACCCTGTCGGGTGGGGCCTTTTTTCGTCCCTTTCGTCAAGCCGCACATTGCATTCCAGCTGCGGTTTCACAAAATGGATGCACGCAAGGAACGGACATGAAGATGAATCACCAGATTACCGTGGCCCTGATCGCCGGCGGCCGTGGGCGACGCATGGGTGAACAGGACAAGGGGCTGATCCGCATCCACGGCAAGCCGCTGGTGCAGCGGATCGTGCAGCAGCTGCGTGCCCACCTGCACCCCTTTGAAATCCTCGCCGTGGCCAACCGCAATCAACCCCGCTATGCAGCCTATGTGCACCGTGTCGTCAATGACGAAACCCCCGGCTATCTCGGGCCAATGATGGGCATCTATACGGCGCTGAAAAACAGTCAGAGTAATCGTATTTTCGTGTGGCCCTGTGATGCGCCCATCGTGTGTGAGTCGCTGATTAAGAGCATCTGCCGCAGTGTCAGTGACAACCGAGAAGCGCTGATTCATGTCCCTGTCGACAGCAAGGGAAAGCTGCAACCGCTGTTTGGCGTCTATCATCAAGGGCTGTTGCCCGCACTGGAACAGGCCATTGATGCAGGCCACCTGGCGCTGGGACGCTGGGTGCGCGAGCAACGCCATGCGCTGGTGCCCATCGAGGATGCTCGCTGTTTTACCAACCTCAACCGCCCGGAAGAGCTGGACGCTTTCAAGGCTGAGTTCGCCTAACCTCTTATTATGTATCAGGTATCTCAGTGCATGACCCCTGAGGGGATGCCTGTTGCAACCATGTGATAAGTTCTTCCATAGACGGCGTCAGCACATGGCTCTGGCGCCAGGCCACGTAGGTTTCGTTACAGGGCAGAAGGTGCTGCAGTGACAGGCTGATCAAGTCCTTATCCCGCTCCGGTTCATAACTTTGCGCCGCCACAATGCCACCCCCAAAGCCTTCGCGCACATAGGTTTTAATCACATCACTGTCCGCTGCGCGCAGCACAATGTCTGCGTGTAACCCCTGCTTTTCCAGCGCAGCGCGCACCCAGTCGCCGCCCGTAAAGCCGGAGGAATAGGTCAGTAGTGGAATCTCTGCCAGATGCGCCCACTGCACCGACTGAACAGTCGCCAGTGGGTGGTCGCGCGGCAGCAGCAGCGCGTAATGCCAGCGATAACACAGGCGTTTCTCCAGCTGTTCCGCCCCACGTACCGCTTCGGTACACAGGACAAAATCCAGGTAGCCGGCTCGTAGCCGCTCGATGAGTTGAACAGGCGGCATCTGTTCAATATGAATACGCACGCGCGGATAACGTGACCGGAAGCGACGCAACGGCTCGGGCAGAAAATACTTGGCCTGGGTGTGCGTCGTCCCCAGCACAATGTCGCCCTCTTCCTTTTTCTGCAGGGCACAGGCAATGTTGTAGATATTGCGCTGCGCCTGACAGATCTGCCGCGCCTGCTGCAGCACCGCCTCTCCAGCATCGGTCCAGCCTTCCAACCGCTTGCCGTGGCGCTGCACCAGCACAACACCCAGCTCCTCCTCCAGTTGCTTAAGCTGACGGCTGGCGGCGGACTGAACGATGTGCAATGACTCCGCCGCAGCACTGAGGTTCAGCTCATGGGCATTCAGCGCCAGTAGCAGCTTGATCTGATTCAAGGTCATTCTTATGTCCTTTATGAATATGCTTCTTATTTTTTATCAATTCATGTGCTATGCCATTTCATTATAGTGTGCCCATCTGCAACAACACAGGACACACGAAAGGTCATGGAAAACCTGCTTATAAACGCACTGCGACTGCCACGAACCTTCTGGGCCGTGCTGATTGCCGGCTTGGGGTTGTCCCTGTTGCTGGCAAGCGGTATCACCACACTGCAGGCCTTTGCACTGGGCGCGCTGGGCGGCGCCATTCTGTATGCCTTTAACTTTGGTTTTGCGCGTGGATTTGCCAGTTTCTGGCTGCAGCGACGCACTCTGGGTCTGCGTGCCATCCTCTGGATGCTGGCATTTACCTCAATCCTGTTTTTCATCATCCTGGACCATGAACCGCAACTGCACGGCTTTTACCGTCCCCTGGGTCTGGGGTTGATTGCGGGCAGTGCACTGTTTGGCATTGGCATGTATCTGGCCGGCACCTGCACCTCCGGTGCACTGAATCACTGTGGCCAGCGCCATCTGATCAAGGGATTGATTGTCCTGTCTGGACTGATCGCAGGAGGCATCTGGGCAGCCCATGATGGCGCCTTCTGGTCCGCTCAGTATCAATTGGCCCCCGTGCGTCTGCTGGATCTGGGGCTGCTACCGGCACTGGCGGTGCAGCTGGGCACGATTGCGCTGCTATGCGCCCTGTTGCTCAGGCATGAACACAAGCAGCACGGCAACACCCAGCGCCTGTTGCCCGCCCACCCCTGGCTGTGGGCCGGAATTGGCCTGGGCATTGTCAATCTGTGCATGCTGATACTGCTGGGACGACCCTGGTCCATTGCAACGGCTTTTCCCTACTGGGGACTGTGGCTGGACAGTCACACGCTGCAACTTATTGAAGACTGGGATTTCTGGGAATACGTGAGCCAGCAGCAGACCCTGTACGCTGCTGCACCGTGGCAAGCACCCGTCTCCATGGCAGCGCTGGGGCTGATTGTGGGCAGTCTTGTTGCCCACACAGTCCATGGGACGCTGCAGCGCGGTGATGTGGGCACTGTCGCCCCTACAGTAGTGAAGATCCAGCCGGGTGCCATCCTCAAGGCCGCAATACCGGCATGGATCGGGGGTGTACTGATGGGGTACGGCGCTGTTACGGGCTATGGCTGCAATATCGGCGCGCTGTTCAGCGGCATTGCCTCCGGCAGCCTGCATGGATGGATATGGTTTTTGAGCGCCTGGGTGGCCTTTGGACTGGCCAGCCGCCTTCACCATAGCCTTACAAGGAGCTGACCATGATCTTTACACCTCAACGCGCGATGGGCTATCCGCTACTTTGGATCGCACTGGTGCTGGCACTTTATGGTTTGGCCCGGCTGCTCCATGGCTGACAAAAGCGTGATCCTTGAACTGACTGCTATTTTGCCGTCATCTCATCACGGAAGGGATAGTTGCCCCGCGCGATCAGGCCGCCATCCACGGTGAGGTTGCTGCCGGTCATCCAGGCAGCACGGTCGGAAATGAGAAACGCTACCGCCTCGCCCATTTCGTCCGTCGTGCCATAGCGACCCAAAGGGGTATGCTTCATCCAGCTCGCCTTCACATGGGGCTGGTTAAGGATCGCTTCGGTGCGCTCCACCGGCACCGCGCCCGGCGCAATGCCCACCACGCGAATGCCGTGCGGGCCCCACTCGATGGCCTGCACTTCGGTGAGCCGATCCAGCCCCGCTTTAGACGCGCCGTAAGCGCTGAACCACTCGCAGCTTTTCTGCCCGTGAACGGAGCTGTTGTTCACCACCACGCCGCCGTGGCCGGCCTCGATACAGTGCTGCGCAAAGGCGGTCGACAGTCGATAGGGTGCCTGCAGGTTGACGGCGAGCACCTCGTCGAAAGCTTCTCCGGCAGGGTCTTTCAAACAGATGACCTTACTGACGATGCCGGCATTATTGATCAGCGCATCAAGGCCGTCGAACACTTGCCACGCCGCTTCGAAAAAGGGCTGCACGGTGTCCAGTTCGCGGAAATCACAATGCAGGACGTTCGCTTCGGCGCCCAGGGCCTGCACATCCGCCAGAGTCTTTTCAATGCCGGCCTCATTGCTGTTGTAGTGCAGCACCAGGCGGCAGCCCTCCCGTGCCAGAATGCGGGCGATACCGGCGCCGATGCCGGAGGACGCCCCTGTAATCAAGACGCGTTTGTTGTTGAGTTCAGGATACAGCGCCATTGTGCAACTCCTCTTTGCAGTGAGACTGTTTCGATTCCAGCTGCAGGGTGACATGATGCACCCCATGCTGTTCATGGAGATATTCCTTGACCTTGGACAAGGTGGCATCATTGATGTGAGCCAGATCCGTCTTGGCGTGCAGACTCATCATGACCTGATCTTCGGCAATGGCCCACAGGTGCAGGTGATGAATGTCGGTCAGAAAGGGAAATTTCTTCTGAAGATCGTCCTTGATCGCCTCCAGCTCATAGCCGGCCGGCACACCTTCCATAAGAATGTGGCCGGACTCCATCAGCAGATGCCAGGCGTGATAGCCAATAACCAGGCTGACAAAGATGGAAAGAATGGGGTCAAGCGCCACCCAGCCGGTGTAGTAGATGACAATCGCCGCGATAATCACGGCCACCGAGTTGAGCGTATCGCCAAGAAAATGCAGCGCCGCACCGCGCATATTCATGTTGTGCTTGTCGCCGCTGTGCAGAATCAGAAACACCACCAGATTATTGACCAGCCCAATCTGGGCAATAATGAACATCTCCTTGCCCATGATAGGCTCAGGGTTGATGTAACGCTCGATGGCAAAGGCAATAATCCCCACCACGATGACGAGCAGGAACAGCGCATTGACGAAGGCGGTAATGATCTGAAAGCGCTGATAGCCAAAGGTATAGCGTTCATTGGGCGGGCGGCTGCCAACATAGAAGCCCCACCAGGCAATCAGCAGCGCGGCCGCATCGGTGAGCATGTGCACGCCATCGGCCATGAGCGCCAGTGAGCCCACCCACCAACCGCCGACAATCTCCACCAGCATGTAGGAGGCGGTGAGCAGCGCGGCAATCATCACCTTGCGCTGGTTCTTTTCATCCACGGCCTTGACGTGATTGTGGTGCGGCGATACCGGCTGCACGGGAGTACAGCTTTGTGGCTTCGCCTCGCAGTCGGTATTGAGATTCATACGCATTAACCTTATCAAATAGTTGATTTCAATAGCATTATTTTATCATGGGTGTGCGTGCCACCGTCCAGACTTCCACAATGAGATCCGGATCATGCGCCTTCAAAACCCTCGCAGCCGCATTGGCCGTGCTCCCGGTGGTGAGCACGTCATCCACCAATGCCACAATCGGCGGGAGATCAATGTTGTCATCTGCAAGGCAGAATGCACCCTGCATGACGCGTTGCCGCTGCTTTCGATCCTGCCCCGCCAGCTGTCCCGTATCCTGCGTGCGCACCAGCACATCTTCCAGCACCGGCAGCTCAAATGCCCGCCCCCAATCCCGCGCCAGAAACGCGGACTGGTTAAAACCACGCTCACGATAACGCCCGGCATGCAGAGGGATCGGAATCAGCGCCATGGCATCTGGCGCCTGCTGTTGCAGCGGTTCGACGGCCAGTCCGCTCAACAGGCGCGTCATCGCCAGATCGCCACGTCCGTATTTCATGCGGTGCAGCAGTGTCTTGAGGGTGTCGTCCAAAAAATAGCCCGCCAGCACCCGATCAAAGGCTGGCGGGTCTTGCAGGCAGGTCGGACACACGCCATCGGCCGGCAGATTGACCGCGCAGCGGCTGCAATGGGGCTGCATCGGCACCGGCTGCAGGGATGCAACGAGATGGTCCGCCAGATCAAAGCGACTGGCCGGCCCCGCATCCAGCACGCAGGTGGGCGGAAACAGCCAGCGGGTCAGCGCTGATATAATGCCGTTAAACATAGTCACAAGGATACCGAAAATGGCCGCTCTGGGTGACATCCGCCACGACTGGACCCGCGACGAAGTGCAGGCATTGCTGGACATGCCGCTCAACGACCTGCTGTTTGAAGCGCAGCGCATTCATCGCCAGCACTTCGACCCCAACGAGATTCAGGTGAGCACCCTGGTCAATATCAAGTCTGGCGGCTGCGCCGAGGACTGCGCTTACTGCAGCCAGTCCTCCCGCTACAACACCGGCCTGGACAAGGAGCCCATGATGGCCCTGCAGGAGGTACTGGACAAGGCCATGCAGGCCCGCGACAAGGGCGCCACCCGCCTGTGCATGGGCGCCGCCTGGCGCAATCCCAACAAGAAGGACTTCCCTGTCGTACTGGAGATGGTCAAGATGGTCAAGGCGCTGGGCATGGAAACCTGTCTGACCCTGGGCATGCTGGATGACGAGCAGGTGCAGCAGCTCAAGGACGCCGGCCTCGACTATTACAACCACAATCTGGACACCTCCGAAGCCTACTACCCCAAGGTGATCACCACGCGCACCTATCAGGATCGCCTCGACACCATCCGCCGCGTGCAGGAAGCAGGCATTCACGTCTGTTCCGGCGGCATTATCGGCATGGGCGAAAAGCCCGAGGACCGCGCCGAGCTGCTGCGCACCTTCGCCAATCTGCCCGCCCATCCCGACTCCGTGCCCATCAACCTGCTGGTGCCCATCGAAGGCACCCCGCTGGCGGACATGCGCGGCAAGACCGACCCTATTGAACTGGTGCGCGTCATCGCCGCCGCACGCATCATGATGCCCAAATCCTACGTGCGCCTCTCGGCTGGCCGCATGGAGCTGTCGGACGAGGCACAGGCGCTGTGTTTCATGGCGGGGGCCAACTCCGTCTTCTATGGCGAAAAGCTGCTCACCACCGACAACCCGGACGCCGACCACGACCGCGCTCTGTTCGCCAAGCTGGGGCTGCACATGCAGCAGAGTGCCCACGCCCATCTCGACGAGGACAGCAGCGCCAGCGTCGCCTGAAGCATGCGCCTGCGCGACCGCTTCGAACCGCTTTTGCAGCAGCGTCAGCAGGCGAACCTGTTCCGCCGTGTACCGCTGGTCACCACCCCCATCGGCACGCGAATCCAGCTGAACGGCAAGACGCTCGTCAACTTTGCCGCCAACGACTATCTGGGTCTGACCGAAGACCCCGACATCCGTCGGCAGGTCTGTACCGCAGACGATGCCACCTTCGGCAGCGGCGCCGCCCACCTCATCAGTGGCCATCACCTGCACCACCACCTGCTGGAAGATGAACTGGCCGACTGGCTCAGGGTGGAGCGCGTGCTGCTCTTTTCCACCGGCTACATGGCCAACATGGCGGTACAGCAGGCGCTCATGCAGCGCGGCGACACCCTGATTCACGACAAGCTCAATCACGCCTCCTTGCTGGACGGCGCACACCTCTCTGATGCCACGTTAAAACGTTATCCCCACCGCGACATAACGGTGCTGGAAAAGCGCCTGCAAGCCGCCGAAGGGCAGACCATGATCGTCACCGATGGGGTATTCAGCATGGACGGGGACATGGCGCCATTGCCTGACATCCTCGAGCTGAAGGAAAAACACGACGCCTGGCTGCTGGTGGACGAGGCGCATGCCTTCGGCGTGCTGGGCGAACACGGCCGCGGCACCTTCGAACACTTTGGTCTGCAGGCGGACGAGGACACTCTGCGCGTGGGCACGCTGGGCAAGGCCTTCGGCGTGTTCGGTGCCTTTGTAGCCGGCAGCCAGATCGCCATCGACGCACTGATCAATCTGGCGCGCCCGTGGATCTACACCACCGCCCTGCCACCGGCCAATGCGATGGCCGCGCGCATCGCCCTCAAAAAGGTGCAGCAGGCCGATGCCGCCCGTGATCACCTGCGCACGCTGGTGCACCATTTCCGTCAAGGCGCGGAAAGCCTCGGCCTCACTTTATGGGACAGCGAAACGCCCATCCAACCGGTCATTCTCGGCGATGCCGCCACCGCCGTGGCATGGAGCCGCGCCCTGTTCGAGAAGGGTTTTCACGTGCCCGCCATCCGCCCGCCCACTGTGCCGAAGGGCAGTGCCCGCCTGCGCATCACCTTCAGCGCCCGCCACACGCTGGAGGATATCAGCCGCCTGCTGGACGCTCTGGCCACTCTTTATCCTTGCAAATCGTGACCCTGCTTCCTGATTTACAAGGATAATAAGTTTCTCCACTCTTCTGCTCTGAGCACGACCCCATATAATGGGAGCCATGCTTTTTTCGGAAAGGGAAAACAGGATGATTAGCATAGACCTCCCCCCTCTATTGGAAAACCAGCTCAAAACATTTGCCACTCAACACGGGATGGATGAGGCCACTGCAATCCGAGAAGCCATCCAGCTCTATCTATCCCAGCAACAGACCCTTTCTCAGTTAAAAGCCGCCATCCAGAAAGGGCTTGATGACTTGGACAATGGCCGTTTTTCGGCATTCGACTCACCCGACGCCCTGCGTAAACATCTTGACACACTCTAAACATGCCTTGGACAGTACGCCTGACTCAGGCCGCAGAAGAAGACTATCAAGCCATTAGAGCGTGGAGCCAGCAACAGTTCGGATCACAGCAAGCCACCGCCTATAGCCGCCAAATTCAATCCGCCCTTTCAGAGCTTCTTACTGGCCCGAATCACCCTCTTTTGAAAGCACGGCCAGAACTTGGCGCCAACATTTTCACCCGCCTCACAGGACGGCACTTTCTGGTCATCCAGGTTGACGAAACCTCGCGGAGTCTCAACGTCCTGCGCATCTTGCATCAAAGTATGGATCTACCCCGTCATGTGCCCACTGAACCGTGAAACCCTCGGCCAGGGGCCGAATCTGACGCTCATCCACGGCTGGGCGGCCGACAATGCCGTATGGCGCCCGTGGGTGGAAAACTGGCTGGCGCCCCATTTCACCTGCCATCTGATCGAGCTGCCCGGTTTTGGCAAGAGTCCGCCCATTGAGGCGGACACGTCGGAGCAGATCCGCACCCGCTGGCGTAAAGCCCTGATCGATGCATTACCGTTGGAACCTACTGCACTGCTGGGCTGGTCGCTGGGCGGGCTCATGGCGCAGGATGTCGCGCTGCATGCACCCGAGCGCATCACCCACCTGATCGGCCTGTGCACCTCGCCTCGCTTCGTGCAGGCGGAGGGCTGGCGCCACGGCGTGCCGCCGGAGCTGATTCAGGACTTTCTGGAAACGGTCGTGCGGGACACGGCTGCGCTGCTGAAGCGCTTCTGGGTATTGCAGTGGCAGGGTGATCCATTGGCGCGGCAGCTCATGCGCCAGTTTGTGGCAGAAATGAAGGGCCGCCGGCTGCCCACGCTCTCCGGCCTGAAACAGGGGCTGGAACTGCTGCGCACACTGGATTTCCGCAACGACCTGCCCCGCATTCACCCGCCCACCCTGTGGCTGCTGGGGGAAAGGGATCCCCTTATCCCGGTGGACTGGGTGCAGAGCCTGTCCCAGCTGCAGCCCCACGCCGAGGTGCAGGTTATCGAAAACGCCGCCCATCTGCCATTTCGCAGCCATCCGGATGAGACCACCTCAGCTGTAAAGAACTTTTTAAAGTGCTCTTAAAGATGTTCGGTATAATGCTTGGAAACGCAATAGAGAGCACAGTCATGGCCCATACACTCCAGACCCGTATCATTGCCAGCATCACAGAATTAAAGCGCGATCCCATGGGAACCGTAGCCAGTGGGGAAGGCGAGCCGGTGGCGATTCTGAGCCGAAACGACCCCGCCTTTTACTGCGTGCCGGCGGATACCTTCGAAGCCATGCTGGATCGCCTTGAAGACCTGGAACTGAACGCCCTGGCTGAACAGCGTGCGCAGGACGGCAGCCAGCCCATCAAGGTTTCGCTGGATGAGTTATGAACTGGCATTCCACCCACAGGCGCTGCGGGAGTGGAAAAAGCTGGATGGCACTCTGAAAACCCAGCTGAAAAAGAAGCTGATCGAACGTCTGCAAAACCCTCATGTTCCCGCAGACAGGCTGGCAGGCCATGCAAGTCGCTATAAAATCAAACTGCGGCAGAGCGGTTACCGGCTGGTCTATGAAGTCAGGGATCAGCAACTGATCGTTCTAGTGCTGGCCATTGGAAAACGGGAACGCGGTCAGATCTATCAACAGGCACAAAATCGTCACTGAATCAGGAGAGCTCATCATGCGCGAAATCATCTCGACCGACCAGGCGCCGCAGGCCATTGGCACCTATTCTCAGGCGGTACGCGTGGGCGATACCGTCTATCTGTCCGGCCAGATCGGACTGGATCCCGCCACCATGGAGCTGGTGGACGGCCCCATCGAAAACCGCATCCACCGTGTGTTTCAGAATCTGCGCGCCGTGTGTGAAGCGGCGGGCGGCGACCTGAAGGACATCGTCAAGCTCAATATCTACCTGACCGATCTCAGCCACTTTGCCACCGTCAACGAGATCATGGCGCAGTATTTCGATGAGCCCTATCCGGCACGCGCCGCCGTAGGAGTGGCCGAGCTGCCCAAGGGTACCGACATCGAAGCCGATGGCGTGATGGTCATCAGCAGCTACTGATGCTCGCCGAGCAGCGCCTTACCAGCCTGAAGGGGGTCGGCGACAAGCTGGCGGAAAAGCTGGCCGGGCTCGGTCTGACCACCGTTCAGGACCTGCTGCTGCATCTGCCCTACCGCTATCAGGACAAGACGCGCCTGACGCCGCTGCACGCCCTGCGCCCCTTTGCCGAACAGCTAGCGCAAGGCACCATTACCAGCCAGCGCTTCACTCAGGGGCGCAGGCCGAGCCTGCTGGTGGAGCTGGACGGCGGCGCGCTCACGCTGCGCTTTTTTCACTTCAATCACAATCAGGCGCGTCAGTTTCTGCGCGGCAAGCAGGTGCGCGCCTTTGGCGAGGTGCGCCCCGGTCCCACGGGGCTGGAGATCGTGCACCCCCAGTACCGCATTTTCGATCCGGACAATCCACCGCCGCTGGAAAGCACGCTCACGCCCGTGTATCACTCCACCGAGGGGGTGGGGCAGAGCACCTGGCTGAAGCTGACCGAGCAGGCGCTGTCACTGCTGCGTCAGTACCCGCTGGAGGAGCTGCTGCCCCACGCACTGGTACAGGAACACGCCCTGCCCAGTCTGAACCAGGCGCTGCATACGGTGCACCGCCCCGAGCCGGACGACGATCTGGACGCCCTAATGAATCACACCCATCCGGCGCAGACCCGGCTGGTGTTGGAAGAACTGCTGACGCACCAGCTGGGGCTGGCGCGGCTGCGCGCCCACAAGGCGCAACTGAATGCGCCGGTGCTGCCGCCGTCGGATCTGGTCAATGCCCTGCTGGTGTCGCTGCTGTTCGAGCTCACCGGCGCACAGCAGCGTGTGCTGGAAGCGGTGCAGGCCGACCTGCAGAAGCCCCACCCCATGCAGCGGCTGGTGCAGGGTGACGTCGGCTCCGGCAAGACCATCATCGCCGCACTGGCCGCCCTGCAGGCCGCCGATGCCGGCTATCAGGCTGCAGTGATGGCGCCCACGGAAATCCTCGCCGAACAGCATCGCAACCACTTTCTCGAATGGCTGGAGCCGCTCAACGTGCCTGTCGCCTGGCTCAACGGGCGCATGAGTGCCGCCGAACGGCGCGAACAGCTGGCGCGCATCGAGTCAGGCGAGGCGAAGGTGATCATCGGCACCCATGCCCTGTTTCAGAAGGAAGTTGAATTCGCCCGCCTCGGCCTGGTGATCATCGACGAACAGCACCGCTTCGGCGTGCATCAGCGCCTTGCCCTGCATCAGAAGGGGCAGGCAGCGGGCCTGCATCCGCATCAGCTCATCATGACCGCCACGCCCATCCCGCGCACACTGGCCATGGCCGCCTATGGCGATCTGGACGTCTCCGTCATCGACGAACTACCACCCGGGCGCAAGCCGGTGCACACCGCCGTCATGGCCATGGACAGGCGTTTCGAGGTAATGGATCACTTGGCCGAGCGCTGCCGCGAAGGCGTGCAGGCCTACTGGGTGTGCCCGCTGATCGAGCAGAGCGACGCGCTGGATGCCCAGGCTGCCGAAGAGACCCTGAAGCTGTTTGCAGAGCGCCACCCCGACCTGCGCGTCGGGCTGGTGCACGGGCGCATGAAGCCACAGGACAAGGATACGGTCATGCAGGCCTTCAAGGTGGGCGCGCTGCAGCTGCTGGTGGCCACCACCGTCATCGAGGTGGGTGTGAATGTGCCCAATGCCAGTTTGATGGTGATCGAAAACGCCGAACGCCTTGGCCTCGCTCAACTGCATCAGCTGCGCGGACGCGTAGGCCGTGGCGCCAAGCAGAGTCACTGCGTGCTCCTCTACCAGCCGCCACTGTCGGACACCGCCAAACGCCGCCTGCAGATCATGCGCGAAACCACCGACGGATTTAAGATTGCAGAAGAGGATCTGGCCATCCGCGGCCCCGGTGAAGTGCTCGGCACCCGCCAGACCGGCGGCCTCACCTTCCGCCTTGCCGAACTGCCGCGGGACGAGGCACTCTTGCCCACCGCACGCCAGTGGGCGCAATGGATGCTCGACAATACCCCCGAACTGGCCGATGCGCTGCATGCGCGCTGGTTGCACAACCGACAGGATTACGCGCTGGCATGATCTGGGAAAACCGCACCGACTACCCCGCTGCACTGGCCAGCTGGCTGCTGGAAACCGGCAGCCTGACCGCACGGCTGAATGCCCTGTGCGGCGCGCCCATTCGCGTGGTGCGCCAGCGCGAGGAAATCGACAGCGTCTCCGAGCACGAACAGGCGGCCTACGGCCCCCTGGCGGCGGAAGGCTGGGTGCGCGAAGTCACCCTGCACCATCCTCGCACCGATGCCCCTCTGCTGTGGGCGCGCACCTACATTCCGGACTTCAATCCGGGCAACCCGTGGCATGAACTGGCAAAAATCGGTGAAAAACCACTGGGAGAGGTGCTTTTTACCCTGCAGGGGATTACACGCACCCCGCCGCAGCCCGGTAAAATTTTCGCCGCGGAAAAAGTCGGGGACCCCCCTCTCTGGCACGACCGCTGGGGGCGTCACAGCCGCTTCGAGCGCCAGGGCGCGCCCCTAATCCTGACGGAGGTATTTCTCTTTGAGCCAGACGCTTGACCAGATTCAGATCGATTTCGTGCCCAACGAGGACCGCCTGCTGCTCAAGCTGCGCGCAGGGCATCAGCTGTATCGCGCCTGGCTGACGCGTCGCTTCGTTAAAGTATGGGTGCCCATTCTGCAGGGGGTGCATCCGCGGACCGGCGAGCGCTTTGCCGACGCCCCCGCCCTGCCGCTCGAGCAGGCCGATGCCATTCAGCCGGTGAAGGATACGCCATTGGAAAAACAGGCCGAAGCCTTCGAATATCCGCTGGGGGAAGCGCCGATTCTGACGGTGGAGATCACCTACAACGCTGCCAGCGCGGAAAAGCCTGCGCAGATGATCATCAAGCCTGCCAGCGGACAGGGTATCGTGCTGCCCTATCAGCCCCAGCTGAACCACACGCTGCTCAAGCTGCTGCAGACCGCAAGCGACAAGGCGCAGTGGGATCTGGATGCGCTCTTTCAAGCCGAAACGGAGATCCCCAGCGGTCGCCTGCAGTAGTCAACGCAGCCCCAGATCCGCCACAATCCCCAGCCAGATGGTAAACGCCACCCAGTGGTTGCGCAGAAAGGCCTCGAAGGGGCGTCCACTGGCTGCGAGACGCTGGTGCCAGACAAATTGCGCCGCCGCCAGCAGCACTGCAGCGAAATACCACGGTCCCAGGCCAAACGCCATGCCGGCGAAGATGAGCAGCAGGATCATCACCCACTGCAACACCGCCACCACCTGCAGCACGCGCTCGCCCAGCAGTACTGCCGGTGATTTCACGCCGATCTTGATGTCGTCCTCCCGGTCCACCATGGCGTAGTAGGTGTCGTAGATCAGCGCCCACACCAGTGTGGCGGCATACAGCAGCCATGCCTCGGGTGGGACTTCACCACGCGTGGCCGCAAAGCCCATGGGGATCGCCCAGGCAAAGGCAGCGCCGAGAAAGGCCTGCGGCCAGTAGGTCCAGCGCTTGGTGAAAGGGTACAGCGCCGCCAGCACAAAGGCACCCAGCGACCACAGAACCGTTTCGCGATTGAGGGTCAGCACCAGCGCAAACGCCAGCGCGACAAGGAGCGCAAACAGCACCAGCGCCTCTTTGGGCGAGACCTCGCCACAGGCAATGGGGCGCGTGCAGGTGCGCTTTACATGTGGGTCGAAATTGCGGTCGGCGTAGTCGTTGATGACACAGCCCGCCGAGCGCATCAGCACCGCCCCCATGACGAACACGAACAGCGTCCACGGCTCGGGCATGCCGCCGGCGCCGAGCCACAGCGCCCACAGCGCCGGCCACAGCACCAGCCAGATGCCCACCGGGCGATCGAGGCGCATGAGACGGATATAGGCGGAGAGCTTCGCTGTCATGGCGTCACTCCTCGGCGCACTGGGCAAGCAGTGCATTCATCTGCACCAGCGCCTTCGGGTTGGCTTCGTAGGTATAGTAGGCCTGCCCAGCGCGCTCGCCCTGAATTAGGGTCAGGATGGCGCCTTCCTTTTCATAACGCAGGTGCGCTTCCCAGCCGACAAACTGATTCTGACCGCCATCGGAAGCGGTATGGGTCCAGCCCAGTTGTGGCAGCGTCTGCTGCAGGCAGGCAAACTGGGCTGCGGAGAGCAGACTCTCGTCCATCAGCCTTCACCCTTGCAGCGCTGTTTGGGGGATACCCAGTTTTTCAGCGTCGTCTGCTTGGCGCGCGACAGCGTCAGCTGCTGCGCCGGCGCATCCTTCACAATGGTGGAGCCGGCACCGATGGTCGCCCCTGCACCCACCTCCACCGGCGCCACCAGCTGCGAGTCGGAGCCGATAAAGGCGCCGTCGCCAATGATGGTACGGTGCTTGTTAACGCCGTCGTAATTGCAGGTAATCACACCAGCACCGATGTTCACCTCCGCACCCATGGTGGTATCACCAATGTAAGCGAGGTGATTGACCTTGCTGCCCACGCCAATGGCGGACTTCTTGATCTCCACAAAATTGCCCACGCGCGCGCCTTCCGCCAGCGTGGTGTCTGGCCGGATGCGTGCATAGGGGCCAATACTGACGTTCGCTTCCGTTTCGCAGCCCTGCAGATGACTGAAGGCGTGCACCTGCGTGTTTTCACCCAGCGACACGTCCCTGAGCACACAATTGGGGCCGATGTGTACACCGTCGGCCAACTGCACATCGCCTTCCAGCACTACATTTACATCGATAAGGACATCCTGCCCCACGGACACGCGGCCGCGAATGTCCAGACGCGCTGGATCCACCACAGTCACCCCCGCCGCCAGCAGCTGATCCACCTGATGGCGCTGCCAGGCGCGCTCCAGCTGAGCCAGCTGCGCCTTGTCGTTGACGCCCATGACTTCCAGTTGCAGAGCCGGTGCTGTAGTATGAATTTCATAACCATCCTCCACACAGAAGCGGATGATGTCGGTCAGGTAATACTCGCCCTGAGCATTGTCATTGTCTAGCCGCGCGAGCCAGCGCTTCAGGTGACGGCCGGAAACCGCCATCATGCCGGTATTCACTTCGCGGATGGCCAGCTGTTCGGGCGTGGCGTCCTTCTGCTCCACGATCGCCACCACCTGATGGTGCTGATCACGCACAATGCGGCCATAGCCGGTGGGATCGTCCAGTTCCACCGTCAACAGCGCCAGCGGATGACTGTCATCCACCAGCGAGACCAGATCCCTGAGCGTCTGCGCCTGCACCAACGGCACATCGCCATAAAGAATCAGCGCAATGGCATCGTCGGCCACATGCTCGGCCGCCTGCTGCACCGCATGGCCGGTACCCAGCTGTTCCTGCTGAAGCACCCAGCGGGGTCCATCAAAGCGCGCCTGCACCTGCTCGGCGCCATGGCCAATCACCACCAGTGGCGATTGATCCGCCACGGCCTGCGCCGCCTCCAGCACATACGCCAGCAGCGGACGGCCGGCCAGTGGCTGCAGCACCTTGGGCTGGCGCGACTTCATGCGCGTCCCCTTGCCGGCCGCGAGAATAATGGGTTGTATGGATGTCATGCCAACTCCTCTGGCTCAGCGCCAGCGTCCCTGCCAGCGCCACGTATTGTGATCAAACAGCGATTTTAATCCAGCCGGCACCGCTGCGCCCGGCTTGGGCACGAGGGTGCCGGTGAGGCGCGCCCTGCCGGAACGTTCTACCTGAAGCATGAACTGGATCTGCCCCCAGGGCGCCTGCCCCTTGGCCTCGGCGACCAGTGAATCCGCATCCGCCTGATGCAGTGTCCAATTCAATGTCGGCCAGGGCGTGTGCAGGAGCCGCAGTTGCGTAATCTGCCCTTGCCCCGCAATACGGTCAGGCCAGTCTTCATCCGCCTCCATCACGACCGAGAGGTGCTGCACCTGCAGGTTGCCCTGCAGCCACGCAGCCAGACTCGGCTGCATCAGACGAGCAATGGTGTGCAGGTCCACCCCGCCCTGCCATTTGCTCTGCAGTTGCAAGGGTCGCCAGGCTGCCCACGCAAGTGTCCCGTCCAACACCTGATCCACACCGGTCAGCACGCGAACCCGCCCGGCCAACATCCCGTGCCACAGCGTGGACGCCTCCAGCTGCCACGTCAGCGGCACCTGCGTGGGCCCGCGCACCAGCAACGCCTGACCCTGAGCCAGCGTGCCCGTCTGCGGCTGCAGGTGCACCCCGTCAATAGCCAACGGCGGCAACCACCACTGCACGGGCGCGTGCCAGGCCAGCGAAACCAGAAAGGCCAACAGAAATGCGACAAGAGCGGCCTTTTTCACACACCCTCCGCAAACACCAGACGGCCGCTGACGCCACGGCGGCCATCCAGAGTGATTTGAGCGGACTGCGGCGAAAGCCCCTGCCGGGCCAGCCAGCGCACCCAGCCGTGCCAGGCGCTGACCGGCGTGTGCTTGAGGGCCACAACCCACTGCCCGCCCTGCAGCTGCAGCTGGGCGCCGGGCGGCAGGTGGGCGCGCAGCAGCGCGCCAGGATCCAAGGACCTCTCAACTTGCCGGGTAGGCAACGGATGTCGCTGCAGCGTCTGCACCAGCCAGTGCCAGTCCGCCTCAGCCTGCTGGCGGGCACGCAGGGCCTGATCGTGCCACTGCTGCAGCGGACGCCAGGCCGCGACATAGAGCAGCCAGAAGGTCAGAAAAACGCCCAGCCCCAGCAGCAGCATCTGCTCCCGTCGGGTCAGCGCGTGCCAACGCGCTTCAATCGCCTGCCACATCGATCTGCGCCTCCCTGTCATTGCGCACCGTCAGCCGCGCGCTTGCCGGCAGCGCCTGCCGCAGCTGGGCCCAGTCCACGTTCTCGTCTGCGGCAACGGTCACGGTCAGATGCCACGCCCGCCACCTGAGCTGTCGGATGGCCACGCCCGTACGGGTGAGCGCGGCCTGCAGATCGGCCAGACGTGCCCACAGGTTGCTGGCAGGGGCATCAGTCTGCAGCAACTGCTCGGTCTGGACCCGCACATCCACCAGGCGATGATCGCCAAACGCGCGATGAAACAGGCGCTCGGTCGCTGTCCGCACGGCCTGCGCCTGACGTTCGGCCTGCCAAGCCTCTCCTATATAGCCCACCAACCCCACCACAGCAAACGCGGCCAGCACGCCTGTGGCAAGCCGCCACTGACGCAGCTGTGCCAGCCAGTTTCCCCACGGCGCATAAGGCCCCTGCCGCAAGGACAGCGCCAGTGCCGGCCGGTCAGGTTCTAACGCGGCGGTTGTACAGTTCGACAACTGAGACTGCAAGGCCTCCGCCAAAGCCGGTGCGACGCGCCAGCCCGACCAGGCACCCTGCCGTACCAGCGTATCGCCTTCCCGCTGTGCCACGGCGCAGGCCTCTTCCGGCAACTGAAAGCAGTCGGGCACCAGCGCGGCCCCCGCACACCCCGCCGCCTCCAGTGCCGCCAGCCACTGGCGCATGCGCGCATGGCTGACCACCGCACAATGGGTCAGCCCATCCCGGGCACGATGCAGCACCGCAATGTGCACCGCGTCCACCGGCTCCAGCAGCTGCGGCTCCAGCGCCCACGGCAGTGCCTTGCACCACTGCCGGCCGGGTACCTGCACCGTGGTGAGCAGCACCTGTGTGGCCGGCACCCATACCTGCCGGGTATGGTGGTCGGCGCCGTGCAGCTGTCCCTGTTCGTCAAACCATGCGCTCATTGCGTTTCTGCCGCCTCCAGCCAATGCATCACGACCCGTGTCCGTCCCTTGGTGCGCTGAAACAGCGCGCCAATGCCCTGCGAAATGTCCCCGTAGCGCAAATGTCCATGCAGGCGGAAATACTCACTTTTCACAATGATGGCCCATTCGGGCAACGCTTTTTTCAACGATTCCAGTGGCTGATTCAACTGCCCGGCGACAAAGCGATAAAAGTCGTCCTTCCTGTGCGCCGGCTGAGTCTTGCGGCGGGCCAGCCAGGCCTGCAGCGCAGCGCCCTGCAGCGTAGGCAGCAGGGCCTGCAGCACGGTGGCAGAAGCCGTATTCACATTGACAGCTGTCACCGTGGGCAGCGCGGTCAGAAAGGGAGCCAGCGTTTCAACGGCCTGATTCGACCAGCCCTGAACAGCCGCCAACGCCTGCACAGTGATGATACGACCATCGGGCGGGCGGTAGGACGGCTCCAGAACGGCATAGTCGTCCGTTTCCGCGCCGCCAGAGCGAGGCTCTGCATCGGCATCCAGCCAGTCCTGCAGGGCCGCCACGGAGATGGATACGCCCTGCGCCTGCGCCAGCCGCGTGAGCACCTGTGCCCAGAAGCGGCCCTGCGCCGCGTCCGCGACATTGTTCACATTGATCCGCCCCTGCGCATCGTCCAGCCAACCGCCCACCTCGCCCTGGGCAAACGGCAGCGGCGGCATGGGACGGGCCCAGAGTTCATCCAGACCGTCATGAGCGCTGTGGCGGGCATCTTCGTCCAGCCCCCATTTGACCCAGTCGATCAGGCCGTCGGCGACGGCCAGCGCCTGCGTCTGCGCCTGCAGCAGCTGAGCGCGCCTGAACAGGACGCCCTGTTGCCAGTAGAGCCCGGCGACAATTCCGGCCACCACCGCCACCACAATCAGCATGCTGATGAGCACGAAGCCGCGCTGCTTCACGGCCTCGCCTCCAAGGCATCCACCCCACTTACCCAGCGGGTGATTTCGCGTCCGTCGGTCAGCGTCAGTTTAATTGCCACCGCCCGGGGCAGCGCAGTAAGGTCCAGCATACCCTGCGGCGTCAGCGGCGGCCAATCCAGTTGCGGCATACGGTTGCGATCCACCAGCTGCACCGTCCAGTCACGCACCCCTTTCAGCAGGATCAGCCGTTGCGCCGGCGTGTCCGGCAGGCGGTCGGCATGGGACCAGCTACGACGCACCAGCTGGCCATCCTCCAGCCGGTAAACCACCCGCATCACACCGCTCGCCCCCTCTGGCACAGGGCCGGTGACCAGACGGGTGAAACGCAACGCCAGCCCATCCCACTGCAGAGCCGGCCGCCACTGGCCATATTCGTCCCGCACAGGGCGGGGCGCCATCTGATACAGGTCGGTGCTCAGCTTCCACAGTGCCCGCTGGATCGCCGTCTCCTGCCGGGTGCGGGCGTCCACATCTTCCTTGAGATGGATGACCTGATCCACCGCCACATAACTCATGACGGCCAGTAGCGCGGCAATGGCGCTGGCAATCAGCAGCTCCAGCAGGGTAAAGCCCTGCTGGCCGTATTCACGGACGGGCCAACAACCGGTCAATCGCCTGTTTGCCATTGGCACCCTTAAAACGCAATGCCCCATCAGCAGCCAGATCCACATCTGGCACAGCACCCGTAGCCACCAGTCCCATATAATCCTCGTTCAGCAGAAAGGCTCGATAACCCCCGGCATCGTGCTGGGGATTGTCAAACAGCATCATGGCTGCAATACCTATCATATGTGCATCGCGCAACTGCTGGTAGATGGCTCCCGTATGCAACTGATCCGTTAGTTGGGTCAGCTTTGCCTCCCAACCGGTGGGGTTGATTTCGCCCGCATCGATACGCCCATTACCATTGCCATCCTGCCAGGTGGCAGTAGGCACGGTGAAATAAGGCAACATGACTGGTTTGCCATAGGTCGTGTGCAACCAGGTGGCAAAATTGGCAATCCGCTGGGCCAGCTGATCAATCCCTGACGAAACAGTACTTTCTGCAAAGGGGTTAGGCTGACGCCATGTGCCCGGATTCTGCCAGTCGCGGTGAAACTGGGCCACCATCTCCTGAAAGGAGAGGTAATCCAGTTTGTCAGCAAGCGCTGTGTAGATGGAGCTTGTCTCTGCCCACAATGCCTGATCACCCAGAGCACAGTTGGCGTAACCACAGCTTATAAGGGTCTGTGCACTGCTTCGACGACCTCGATCCATCATGGTCAGACTGACATAGATGCTGGGATCAACTGCTTTGAGCTGGGCGATGGCCTGGCGCATAAGCGCAATAAAAGCCTGCTGATTGGTCGTACTGTTGATCAGAATATCCTTGTTAAACTCTGGCTCCAGATTCACCCATTTGTGTCCGGGCAGTGTGGCAAGAAATCTACCAAGTCGTTGCACATCATTCAGATAAGCCTGCTGGGCTGCAGCATTAGGGAAGCCATTCATCATCTGGTCGCCAAAATACCAGTAATTAAAGACCAGACCCTTTCCTGCCTGCACCAGAGCGCTCAACCCTGCCGTATCAAACCAGCTGGTCTGCCAGCCTTGAGTGACCCACAAACTGATGAAATCGGCCCGAGATGCCAGCTGATGCAATCGCGCAAAGCCAGCAGGACGTACATTTCTGATCTGCAGCACATCGCTGCGGGCAGACAGATTGGCATCCAATACAACAGCCTGTGTCGGTAGCCATACATCACCACCTCCTGCACGCAGAAAATGGAAACTGGATGCGTCACCAAAACCGAATGACATGTCATTCCACATCTGCGTATCAGCCTGACAGCTGTGGCGGAAGGAACCATCGAGATTGGTGGGCACCCAGTAGCCATGACGTCCGGCCTGATTGGATGCTGTACAAAACGTATTAAACGCATCCCCATTAACCGGATTGAAAGTTCCGCCCGAATATTCAATATCCCAAACCGGTTTATTACGCTGCAAAAAGACATCAAAAAGGGCGCATTCATTAAACCGATAACATGATTCCGACACCACTGCATCAAAATCATCAACCAATTGCGATGCTTGTGACGGATCATTCTTGAGCACCACATACAGACCCCGCTGATGTGCAGCCTGCGCCAGCCAGCGGTTAAACGCCAGTTGATCTGCTGCCGTCAGTGCAAAACCTGTATTGTTGCGGTAACCGTCCACATTATCCGGATCTACGCCATCACAGCCTTTTTGCACCGCCAGATCCAGCCGCCTACCCAGAATGGCTTTCAGAACGTCGCTGCGGATATCCACCCAGTATTCACCCGTCCATCCGGCATCTGCATGACCAATGATGGATGCGGGATAGTCTGCCGCATCAGGCCGCCAGTTTTCGAAAGTGCCGGCCGAAAAATAACATTGCAGCTTGCTGTGCTGTCTGATACGTGATCTATCCCCTGCAGGCGTATCAAATAAATCAACTTCCACAACGGCAGAACGGGCCGGCAAGTGCAATGGATGGGAAGCGTCCACCGCCAGCTGAATGGTCAGATCATCCATCGAATGCAAAGGGGAATGAAAAAAGGTGGTGCGGTTGCCAGATGAATGACACCCGTTCAAAACCAGTGCCATCAAGCCGAGCATTACCCAAATAGGCCTGATCATATTCCGTGTCCTGTTTTTTTCCATACGGTCGACAACCTTGCGTCGACATGAGATGACCCTGCCGGAGACACCGACAGGGTCATGCGCTGGAAACCGGGCAGCGGGGTCGGCGCCAGTTGAATGCGAAGGCGCCAGCGCTGTCCCTCGGCTTCGATCGTGTCCGTCAGCGGCAGCGGGTCCGGGGGCAGGGCGTGCAGGCGCGTCCAGGCATTGGCCGCCACGCGCTGGGCCTGAATGCGCTGCTGCAGCTGCTGCTGAAACGCCACATACTGACCGGCGCCATAGGTGAGTGCTGTCAGCGCCAGCGCCGCCACAGACAGCGCCACCAGCACCTCCACAAGTGTAAAGCCGGCCTGTTTCATGGCACGTCCTGCACCTGAAAACGTCCGAAACCATCCCACGAGAGGCTGACCGCCTCGCCCGAGGCCGCCTGCAGACGCACGCGCCCCGGTGTCCATTCGCCTTCGGGCCAGCAGCGCCAGCCTCGGGCGGCGAGCGGGGCCAGCCTTTCCGCCTGCAGTACACGCAAATGCATTGAATCCGGCAGTGAAAAAGGGGGGTCCCCGACTTTTTTCCAGCCCGATTTTTTGCCCCGCTGCAGGAAGGCTTCCAGCGTATCCCCCTTGGCTGCAAAAGCCGTCATGGCCTGCTGCAGCGCCCCGGCATCACACTGCGCCTGCATCCAGGTCTGCAGCCGGGCGGCCTGCTGGCGCAGCTGCCGCGGCGTATCCGGTGTCAGACTCAGGCGCGCAGCACCGAGCAGAATGCCGACGATCACCAGCACCACCAGCAGTTCCAGCAGGGTAAAGCCGCGCACTACTGATTGAGCATCCAGTTGCCGATGTCCGCATCCACACCTTCGCCCCCCGGCTGGCCGTCGGCGCCCAGCGTCCACACATCAAAGGGGCCATGTTTTCCGGGGCTGAGATAACGGTAGGGACGACCCCAAGGATCCATGGGCAGCTGCTGCAGATAGGGTTTCCAGTGGGGCGGAATTGGCGGGCGCGCGGGCTTCTTCACCAGCGCCTCGAGGCCCTGATCGGTGGTGGGGTAGCGGAAATTGTCCAGTTTGTAGAGATTGAGCGCGGAGCTGATGGCGGCCAGATCCTGCTTGGCCTTGACGATGCGCGCCTGATCCGGTCGATCCATGAACTTGGGCACCACCAGCGTGGCGAGAATGGCCAGAATCACCAGCACTACCATCAGCTCGATCAGGGTAAAACCGTGTTGTCGTTTCATTGTCCCACCAGTTGATTCATGGAGAAAATCGGCAGCATGATCGCCAGCACAATGGTCAGCACCACGCCGCCCATCATAATGATCATGATCGGCTCCAGCAATGCGACGAACGTCTGCAGCCGCTGCGCCAGACGCCCTGCAAAGCGCTGTGCAGCCCGCCCCAGCAGACGGGGCAGCTGCCCGTTGGCCTCGCCGGTCTGGGCCAGATAGGTCATCATGGGCGGGAAAAACTTCGCCTCCGCCATGAGCGCATGCAGAGGCCGCCCGCGCGCCACCTGTTCGGCGAACCCGGCCACACGACTTCGCAACGGCAGCACATCCACGGAGGCCGCGGCAATGTTCAGCGCGGCGACGATGGGCACGCCGCTGTCCAGCAGCATGGCCAGCGTCTGCGCCCAGTTCACCGCCGCCCGCGTTCTGAGCACGGTACCTGCGCCCGGCAGGCGCAGTAGCATCCGCTGCATCCCTGCCCGTCCCGCTGGTCGCTGCCATGTCCATGCCAGCGCAACGCCTCCAGCCCCCAGCATCAGGCCAATCGCCAGACCGTAATGTTGCAGAAAAGCACTCAGATGAATCAGCGCTAGGGTCAGCGGCGGCAACGCCTGGTGCAGACTGTCGAACACCGCAACGATTTTGGGCACTACATACACCAACAGAAAGGCCACAATCGCCACGGCCACCACAATCATGAGCATCGGATAGATCAGCGCGCCGGAAAGCTTCTGCCGTAAGCTGGCCTGCGCCTCGAGGGTTTCAATGAGCTGGGCCAGCACCTGTGGCAGGTGGCCGCTCTCCTCCCCGGCGCGCACGGCGGCGATGAGCGTTTCCGGCAGACGATAAGGGCTGCGCGCCATGGCCTGCGCCAGCGGCTGCCCCTGCTCCACCTGTGCCAGCCAGAAGGCCGCCAGCCGACTGCCGATCCCGCTTGCCTGAGCCGCCAGCAGACGCAATGCCTCGCTCAATGACGTGCCCGCCTCGAGCAACGTCTGCAGCTGTTCCAGCACCAAAAGCAGTGTCTCCAGCGGCACCCTGCGCCGCCATAATGAACCCCGCTGCTTCTGCGTCTGCGGCTTAACCGACACCGGCACCCAGCCCTGCTCACGAACCCAGGCACGCACCGCAGCGGGTGTGTCCGCTTCACACACGCCACACTGGATACGGCCGCCTGGTGTCAGCGCTTCATATTCAAAATGTGCCATGGACAGTAAAGTTTAGGGCCATCTGCACCTCATCGACCGAAACCTCACCTGCCAACAGCACAGCACGGGCATGCTCCTGCAGGCGCCCATAGCGTTCGTGGGCGTATTCGGCCAGCTGCTGCTCGGGGGCCTGCGCATGGATCATGGCCTCGAGTGTTTCGTCGATGGGAATGAGTTCATACAGGGCGCGACGGCCGAGATAGCCAGTGTGACGGCACTTTTCACAGCCGACAGGCCGATAGAGCGTTGTGCCCACAGACAGCGCCAGCTGCGGCAGATCGCTTTCCAGCGTATAGGACGCCTTGCAGTAGGGGCATAGCCGGCGCACCAGCCGTTGCGCCATGACGCCGGTGAGGCCCGACGCCAGAAGAAACGGCTCCACGCCCATGTCGCGCAGGCGCGTGATCGCCCCGAGGGCAGTATTGGTATGCAGGGTGGAAAGCACAAGATGTCCGGTGAGCGCTGCCTGCATGGCGATTTCTGCGGTTTCGGGATCGCGGATCTCGCCCACCATGACCACGTCCGGGTCCTGACGCAACATGGCGCGCAGCCCCTTGGCAAAGGTCATGCCGGCACGGGGGTTGATCTGCGTCTGGCTGATGCCGGGCAGGTTGTATTCCACCGGATCCTCGATGGTCATGATATTACGCACGCTGTCGTTGAGCCAGCTGAGCGCGGCGTAGAGGGTTGTGGTCTTGCCGGAGCCAGTGGGGCCGGTGACGAGAATGACGCCATGCGGATGGCGCAATAGCTGTTCGAACCGGTTGCGCACCTCTGGGGGCATGCCCAGCTGATCCAGCGACAGCAGGCCCTGACTCTTGTCCAGCAGACGCAGGACCGCCCGCTCACCATGGCTGGACGGCAGGGTGGAGACGCGCAGATCCACCTGATGCCCACCCAGCTGCAGCGCAATCCGCCCATCCTGCGGCAGGCGCTTTTCGGCAATGTCCAGATGGGCAAGCACCTTCACGCGGGCGATCAGCATGGGCGCCAGTCGCGGGTCGAGGGTCAGCACGGTATGCAGCTGACCGTCGATGCGCTGGCGGATGCGCAACTGCTGTTCGTAGGGCTCGATGTGCACGTCCGAGGCATGAGCCCGCACCGCGTCAGCCAGAATGGCGTTCAGCAGGCGCACCACCGGCGCGTCGTTTTCGCTGGAGAGCAAATCGAGGGTTTCGCTCAACTGCGCGGCCACGCTGTGCAGATCCTCGTCCACCTCGATGCTCTGCAGGGTATCGAGGGTGTCTGCCTGCTGGGCAAAATGCTGCTGGAGCGCCTGCTCGAAGGCTGCTTCATCCAGCCGGTGCAAGGCGAGCGCACGCCCATACACGCGCTGCACTTCCAGCAGGGCCTGCGGCGGCGTTGCGTCGGTATAGAGCACCTGCCAGCCGTCCCCCTGCGGCTGCACCAGCACCTTGAGCGTTTTGGCCGCCTGATAGCTGAGTGTCATGTCACAGCCCCAGATCCCGAAGACTCTGCTCGGTGGGCGAAAGGGACGGCTCATCCCTGCTGGTCGCAGGCAGAGTGGGCTGAGTCGCCGGCTGCAAGGGCTTGAGCTGCGGACGCAGTCCCTTCTGCAAAGATTGATGCCACTGCTGCAGCATGCGCTGCTGCTGCAGATAGAGCCCCTGATATTTCTGCCGGCTGACGGCACTGCTCAAGGCGGCATCACGCAGAATGACCGGGCGGATGAACATCATCAGATTGACCTTGCGGCGCTGGTTGTCCGTGCTGCGGAACAGGGCGCCCAGCGCCGGGATATCGCCCAGCAGCGGCACCTTGCTGTCCACCTGGGTTTCCCGCTCGGTGAGCAGCCCGCCCAGTACCAATACACTGCCATCCTTTACCTGCACGGTGGTATCAATGGCGCGCTTGGAGGTCTGCAGATCGACCGCATCGCCCTTGGGCAGCACGTCGGACAGCTCCAGATGCAGCTTGAGCTGCACTTCGTCGCCCTGATTAATCAGCGGACGCAGATTAAGCTTGAGGCCCACGTTTTCCCGCTTGATGGTGACAAAGGGGTTGGTGGGCGTGGCGCCGGCGCTTTGTGACGTGTAGCTGCCGGTCTGGAAGGGCACTTCGCGCCCCACGACGATGGAAGCATCCTGATTGTCCAGCGTCAGCAGGGTGGGCGTGGAAATGATATTGGCCTGGGTATCGCTCTGCAACGCGCGCAGAAACGCCAGCCAGCCACGGTCGGGGCCATACTGCTCACCCACGGCAGCATTCAGGCCACGGCCAATGGCCTGCGCCTGCGCGGCGGGGTTGCCCTGATTGGCGATCAGGGTAGGCAGGGCGCCGGAGAGATTGAGCAACCCTACCCCGTTGGCGCCGGCCGCGCCCCATTCGATGCCGAGCTGGGCCGCCTTGTCCGCCGACAGCTCAACGATCACCGCCTCGATCAGCACCTGGGCACGGCGCACGTCCAGATGGTGAATGACGCTTCGCAGCGCCTTGAGCAGACTGGGCGGGGCGGAGATAACCAGTGCGTTCATGGCTTCATCCGCCTCGATGGTGACCGGGGCAACATCGGCTTCCGTAGCCACCGCTCTGGCGGCCTTCCCCCCAGCGGGTGCGGCGGCGCGCTGAAATGTCCGGCTGCCGGCCAGCTTCTGCAGCAATGGCGCCACGGCCTTGGCGCTGGCGTAATGGAGATAGACAACGTCCACCTGCCCGTTTCGGGCCACCGGCTGATCCAGCTGCGCCACCAGCGCCCGCAGCTGCAGGCGCGCCGCCTGCGGACCGGAAACAATGAGCTGATTGCCCTGCGGGTTGTAGCTGAGCTTGACACCTGCCGGCACCATGCCCTGCAGCACCCGAGCCAGATGATCCCCCTCGGCGTACTGCAGGGGGATTACGTCGTAGGCGCCCAGCGGCTGATCCAGCCGGGCAATGACCTGCCGCAGCCGATCGATATTAGCGCGGGTATCGGTCAAGATCAAATGCCGGTCACCGGGTACGGCGCTGATCAGCCCCTCACGGGCCACCAGCGGGCGCAGCGCCGGCACCAGCTTGGTGCCGTCCAGCCACTTGAGTGGCACCACCGTAGTGATCCAGGCGTCACCGGCACGGCTGCGGGGTGCCGGCAGCTTGTCGCGCACGGTGCTCACCGGCACGATCTTGATCGCCGTCGGCCCCGGAATGGCGGCATAGCCCTGCACCCGCAGCACGGCCAGCAGCGTCTGGTAAAGGGTATCGGCCGGCATGAGGTTGGGCGCCACCAGCGTGACCTTGCCCTTGACGCGCGGATCAATAATGAAATTTTTCCCGGTCAATTTGGCAACCGCTTCGATGACATCGCGGATATCGGCATTATGGAACGACTGAGTCAACTGAACGGGGGCGGCCAGCGCTGCGGGAATCTGAACGGCGAGCAGGCCGACGATCGCCATGACGTGCAGGGAACGGAGCAAGCGGTTATTGCGCAGCATCGATCGTGATCTCCTGTTGTTGTCCGTGGCGCCGCACGGTCAGTTGCCAGTGACTGGCGTTCATCAGCGCCTGCCAGCGTGTCGGCTGACGGGCCACCCGCGCCAGCGGCGTGCCATTGATCGCCTCAATCTGGTCGCCCGCCTTCAGACCCAGTGCCTGCAGCAATGCTTCCTGGCCGGGACGCGGTTGTACGGTCACCCACTGCATGCCGTTGCGTCCGCCGGGCTGCAGCTGCACATAATCGAACAGCACGGCCGGATTGCGACGCACGCGCTGCAACAGCGTATTCAGTGCGGGCGGCGCTTGCTCTGCAGGCTTACTGTCTGCAACCATGGCCGCCGGCTGTTGCAGCGGGATCCACAGTACACGGCCATTATCACGCTGCAGCACCACCCGGTCGGGCCATACCTGCGCCAGTGTCAGGCCATCAGTCACCGCTTCGCTCTGCCGCACCACCTTTCGCCCCGTTGACGTCTGCACCACCACGACGCCCTGACCATTGCTGAGCGCAATCACCCCCAGCAGGGTGATGCCGAGCGTTTGCGCATCCGTCTGCGTGCCCTTCAGCACTTTTTGCGGCGTGTGGGCTGCCCTAGGCCATAACGCTGCCGCCAGGTCGGGCGCCCGTTGCGCGGTGCCCTGCGGCGCGAGCGCTGGCAGCAGTGGTGGAGTCACCGGCTGCAGCCACAGCATGAGAACGCGCCCACTCTGCCAGCCCAGCAGCGCCAGCAGCAGGATGAGGATCAGTCGGCTCAGCAGCGGCAGGCTGTCCACAAGGATTCGTTGTGCCATAGCATGCATTATAGCCCGCATAAAAAAGGGGGGCCGCCCCCCCCCCAATGCAGCATGGGATGGATCGCCATCACATGAATACGTCGCCAAACAGGTTCTTCGACCAGTTATACATGGCCTGCTTGTTGCCCCAGGTAGGCGGCTGATTGACGCCCAGCGGATTGAGTACGTAATCGCCATTGGCATCCAGATGGAACATTTCCGAAATCCAGATGGCGTTCTGGCTGTCGGTGGGCGAGAAGCAGGCCGACGTCAGACGCGGATCTGAATAGGGCTGAATGCCATTGAGCAGGCGCAGCACTGCGCTGGCGCATACCTTCGCTTCGGCATTGGCCACATGTCCGGCCTTGGGCACCTCGGCAAATGCCTGCGCGTCGCCGATGATATGCACGTTCGCCTTCAGCTTCGATTCGAAGGTTTCCCCATGCACCGGAGCCCAGTCCCCCAGCACCAGCCCTGCACTGCTGAGCAGCGCATAGGCGCCGGCCCGCATGGGCGGAATGACGTTAATCACGGCACCGCTGTGCGTCTGGGTCTGGCCATTGACGCTGACGGTCACGGCCATGTTGGTGTCATCCACCGACACGAGCTGCGCATTGCCGATGCGAGTGAGATTGCTGTGGCTCGGAAAAATGTTCTTGAAAATGCCATTCCACAGCAGGTAGCTGTCCGGGTTGGCATCCAGCACCAGCACCTGTGCGCCCGGCCGGTTGCGCGCCAGCCAGTCTGAAACCACGCAGGCCCGTTCATAGGGCCCGGGCGGACACCTATAGGGCGCTGGCGGAATGGTCATGACAAAGGTATCGCTGCCGGTCATCGCCTGAAGCTTCTGCCGCAGTGCCATCACTTCCTGACCGCCCTGCCACGCGGCGGGGATTTTCTGCGTATCGTAGCTGTTCGGGTACTTGAAACTGATCCCTGGCGCGACAATCAGGCGATCATAGTTCAGTGTTGTGCCGTCATCCAGCGTCACGATCTGAGCGGCAGGGTCAATGGCCGTAGCCGTATTCTGCCGATGGATCACGCCATAGCGGGTCTGCAGCGCCGCATAGGTGAAGCGCAGGCTGGTAAGCGGAATTTCTCCGGTCAGCACTTCGTTGCTGAGAATCGGCGTATAGTAGGCCAGCTTCGGCTCCACCAGGGTGACATCGACACTGTTGCCGCCCCAGATCTTCAGGTACTTGGCCGCCGTCGCGCCGGCAAAACCGCCGCCAATGACGACCACTTTGGGGGTGCCTGCACTGCCCGCCAGCGCCGATTTCCATTGCGCCACGGTGGCTCCGGCTGCAAAGGCCAGGCTCCCTTTAAGAAAAGCTCTTCTTTTCATGGGTGTATTTCCTTCCAGTTTCATGATTCCAGCCTCCTCAATACCCGCCTTCACCCGCTTCACCATAGCCACCGGCACCTTCTGCACCCTCGCCAAATCCCCCTTCGCCGGCTCCTTCACTGCCCTCACCACTCATGCACCGTCCGACAATCCCGGACTGCACTTGACGGATGTAATAGCTGGAGATTTCCGTCAGCTGCTGCGTGGTATAACCGTGCATCTGCGCGGTCATGATGTCCTGGTTGATGTTGCTCGCCGCATGCCAGCCCAGCAGGTGACCCTGCATTTCGCCTGCTTCACCGATCAGACTGGGGAAGCCCGACTGCGAACAGCCGAAGGTACCGTGACACTGCGCACATTGCGCCCCCAGCAGTCTGCCCGAATCGGCGCTGAAAGATTGCGGCAGCGTGAAGGCGACGCCAGACGCCGGTACGCTGAAGGCATAGCTGCCACCGACCGGTGCATAGCCTTCCTCACGATCAGCCTGGTCGGGAATGCCGTCGCCATCACTGTCCGGTTTCTGGCGGTCCGGCACACCATCCCCATTGGCATCGGCATCCTGACTGTTGGGAATGCTATCACCGTCCATGTCCCGGTCATAGAAATTGGGAATACCATCACCATCGATATCCGCCTTGGCCGCATGCGGGGCCAGCACCAGTTTAGTGCGCAACGATGCAGCCAGGGATACAGCGACCGGATTGTCATTAATGCCATCCCCATTGGCATCGGTCATCTGCGTCGGGGTGGCGGGCAGATTGACAAAACCGATATCCAGCTGTTCACCTGCCCGTTGCACTGTGATGGCCTGTTTGGTGCCCGTGCCATCATCAAAGCCGACCGGTGAAATCGTTTTCTGTGCCGGATTGGCCTCATTCATGGTCATGACCAGCTGACACTTGACGCCCGCGGGCAGCTTCAACTGAAACGGATGCCGCGCGGTGCCATTCTGCTGTGAATGGGTGCTGGCGTAACTGCCATCGTCGCAGAAGGCTTCAATAAAGGTACCCGGTACCGTACCGGACAGGGTGTATGTACCTGTTGTACCGTTACTATTACCTGTCGAGCCCGTTACTACACTCCCTCCCGCCTGTCCGCCTGTGCCCCCCACAGTACCTGTTCCGCCCGGTGTAAGGGCTTCATTATTATCACTGGAGCCACCTCCACACCCCTGCAGACTGGCCAGTGCACAGCCAATGGCCAGGGTCAGTACATGCTTTTTCATGCCACTCTCCTTTATGCTGATTCCATGCCATCGCGCAAAGCCAGCTGCGCGCGGTTGGTTTCATAGTAAGGGATAGGGGGCCAATACCGAATGGGAAATTTGTCCATTTTGGACACCTGCCCGAGTTCACCGCATCTGTTGAGACGGATGCCCGATGTGGGATTGAGGCTGGAGAGGATTAAGCCAGGGGCGGGCCTGGCAGCAGGATCGGCGGTGTGACAACCGCCAGGGAGGATTCAGACGCTACGATTCTGCTCGGGCGGTGTAAGCAGATCTTCAAGGAAATACGCCGCCAGTTCATGACGGCCCGCCAGACCGGCCTTGCGGTAGATGCTGGACGCCTGCTGGCGGATGGTCTTGGCCTTGGTGCCCCGCACCTCGGCAATTTCATCCAAAGACAGTCCCTTGATGAGCAGCAGTGCAATCTCCTTTTCGCTGCGACTCAGTCCCCATTTTTCCAGCTGAGACTGAATCAGCTCGCTGAGCTGCCCGCTTGCGGCACGATATCGCGCCTCGCTTTCACTCAGCCGCTGCCGTTGCTGACTGACCAGCTGATTGAGACTGTCCACGTGGCGTTTCACCTTGCGCTGGTGCAGATATAAACGGATCAGCATGGCAGCGGATACCGCCCACACCAGGAGTTCAATCGCCATGCTGCTGTCAAAGCCTCCTTCCTCGTTCCAGTCGAACAGCAGGTCGATGGCAATGGCCAGCATGATAATGCCATAACCGACCAGGGCTTCATTCAGCGTCCGGCGCATAGGTGCGTTCCATTATTAATCGGTGGTTGTTTAAAAATTCTAACATAAAACTGAAGCTTGAAGCTCACCACTGCTGCATATGAAAAAAGCGCCCGGAGGCGCTTTTTTTCGTTGAGGCTGTCGAGAGGGGTGTCAGTGGGAAACGGTAAGCCCCTGCTTCCCAAGGCGTTCGCGCAGTTTGGAGATGGCTTCCAATTGCGCCACCGCTTCACTGAGCTCGGCCTGCGCCTTGGCAAAGTCCACATCGGACTCGGCCTTTTTCATCGCCTCTTCAGCACGCTGCTTGGCCTCCAGCGCCTTGGCCTCGTCCAGGTCATCGGCACGGATGGCTGAGTCGGCCAGGATGGTGACCACCTCGGGCTGCACTTCCAGAATGCCGCCGGCAACGAAGAAGTGTTCTTCTTCATCCCCGCTGACAATGCGCACCAACCCGGGCTTCAGCGTGGAAAGAAACTGGGTATGGTGGGGCAGAATGCCCACCTCACCCTCGGCAGCCAACGCAAACACCTCGTTCGCCTTCCCGGAGAAAAGCGGTTGCTCGGCGCTTACGATGTCGACTTGCATTGAGACTGCCATGACTGATTACCCCTTCTCTTTGAGCTTCTGCCCTTTCTCGATCGCTTCGTCGATACCGCCCACGTACAGGAACGCCTGTTCGGGCAGATCATCCAGCTCACCGCTGAGGATCATCTTGAAGCCACGCAGAGTTTCCTTCAGCGGCACGTATACACCGGGCTGACCGGTGAACACTTCCGCAACGTGATACGGCTGGGACAGGAAACGCTGGATCTTACGTGCACGCGCAACGGTCAGGCGGTCTTCTTCAGACAGCTCGTCCATGCCCAGAATGGCGATGATGTCACGCAGTTCCTTGTAGCGCTGCAGGGTCTTTTGCACGTCGCGAGCGATTTCGTAGTGCTCGGTGCCCACAACCTGCGGATCCAGCTGACGAGAGGTAGAATCCAGCGGGTCGATCGCCGGGTAGATACCCATTTCGGCGATAGCACGGTTCAGTACCACGGTCGCGTCCAGGTGAGCGAAGGTGGTTGCCGGAGACGGGTCAGTCAAGTCATCCGCCGGCACATATACGGCCTGTACGGAGGTGATGGAGCCCTTCTTGGTGGAGGTAATACGCTCCTGCACCATGCCCATCTCTTCCGCCAGCGTAGGCTGATAACCTACCGCAGAAGGCATACGGCCCAGCAGGGCGGATACTTCGGTACCGGCCAGCGTGTAACGGTAGATGTTATCGATGAACAGCAGTACATCACGGCCTTCGTCACGGAAATATTCCGCCATGGTCAGACCGGTCAAGGCAACGCGCAGACGGTTGCCCGGCGGCTCGTTCATCTGACCGTAAACCAAGGCTACCTTGTCCAGTACGTTGGACTCCTTCATTTCGTGGTAGAAGTCGTTCCCCTCGCGGGTCCGCTCACCCACACCGGCGAATACGGAGTAACCGCTGTGCTCGATGGCGATGTTGCGGATCAGCTCCATCATGTTTACGGTTTTACCGACACCGGCACCACCGAACAGACCGACCTTACCCCCTTTCGCGAAGGGGCAGACCAGGTCGATAACCTTGACGCCGGTTTCCAGCAGCTCGGTCGCTGGCGCCAATTCGTCAAACGCAGGCGCCTTGCGGTGGATGGGCCACTTCTCTTCGGCGTTCACGTCGCCCGCGTGGTCAATGGCTTCACCCAGCACGTTGAAGATGCGGCCCAGTGTAGCCTTGCCCACGGGAACCGAAATGGGGTTGCCTGTGTTGGTTACACTCATGCCACGCTTCAGGCCATCGGACGGACCCATGGCGATTGCGCGCACGACGCTGTCACCGACTTGCTGCTGAACTTCCAGCGTCAGGTTGGCGTCGTCGACAATCAAAGCGTCATAGATGTTTGGCAGGGCTTCGCCGTCGAACTCGACGTCGATAACCGGGCCAATGATTTGTACGATTTTTCCGCTCATGATCTTGTACCTTTGTCTTTAAATTCCAAACCCTTAGCCTTCGATTGCCGCAGCACCGGACACGATCTCGGAAATCTCCTGCGTAATTGCGGCCTGACGGGCCTTGTTATACGCAAGTTGCAGTTCCTTGATAATCTTGCCGGCATTGTCGGTCGCGTTCTTCATCGCGATCATACGTGCAGACTGTTCGCACGCGGCATTTTCTACCACAGCCCCATAAACCAGCCCCTCGATATAGCGGTTCATGAGGGTGTTCAGGGCTGTCTTGGCATCAGGCTCGTAGATGTAATCCCAGTAGACCGGCTTCTTCTCGGCAGCGGCTTCAGACACCACCGGCACCAGCTGTTCGATCTTCGGCTGCTGCGTCATGGTGTTGACGAACTCGTTGGAGGCAATGTAGAGCGTATCCAGCTCGCCATTGTCCAGCTTGTCAAGCATGACACGGACTTCACCGATCAGATCTTCAGCATGCGGTGCATCGCCCAGGTCCACTACGGACGCGACGACTTTACCGCCCACGTGCTTGAAGAAGGTCTCGGCCTTGCGGCCAATCAGGGCCAGTTCAACGGTTGCACCGTTTTCCTGCCATTCCTTGATGCTACGAATACATCTACGGAACAGGTTATTGTTCAGGCCACCACACAAGCCACGGTCGGAAGATACGACGATCAGGCCGATCTTCTTGTGTTCGCTTGGCTGAGTATAAGGGTGCTTATACTCAGGGTGCGCGCTGGCCACGTGGCCAATAACGCGCTTGAGCTTATCCACATAGGGGCGGCTGGCTTCCATGCGCTGCTGCGCGCGGCGCATCTTGGCCGCCGCCACCATTTCCATGGCTTTGGTGATCTTCTGGGTATTCTTGATCGAGTTGATCTTACCCCGGATTTCCTTACTTGCACCTGCCATGGCTAAACCCTCTTAGTAGACACCGTTGGCCTTGAATTCCTCGATCGCCTTGCGCAGTTCCGCTTCGATCTCGTCGTTCCAGTCACCGGTTTCGTTGAGTTTAGCCATCAGGTCAGCGTAGTTGCTGTTCAGGAAAGCATGCATGGCACGCTCGAAGTCGCCAACCTTCTCGACAGGGATATCATCCAGGAAGCCTTCGTTGGCAGCATACAGGGACGCGGCCATTTCACCGATGGAAAGCGGTGAGTACTGAGGCTGCTTCATCAGCTCGGTTACACGCTTGCCGCGCTCCAGCTGGGCACGGGTTGCGGCGTCCAGGTCAGAGGCGAACTGCGCGAAGGCTGCCAGTTCACGGTACAGCGCCAGGTCAACGCGGATACCGCCACCCAGCTTCTTGATCACCTTGGTCTGCGCAGCACCACCCACACGGGATACGGACAGACCGGCGTTAATAGCAGGACGGATACCCTGTGCGAACAGAGAGGTTTCCAGGAAAATCTGACCGTCCGTGATAGAGATCACGTTGGTCGGAACGAATGCGGAGATATCCCCGGCCTGGGTCTCGATGATGGGCAGTGCGGTCAGTGAACCGGTCTTACCTTTCACTTCGCCGTTGGTGAAACGCTCAACGTAGTCGGCGTTTACACGCGCCGCGCGCTCCAGCAGACGGGAGTGCAGGTAGAAGATGTCACCCGGATAGGCTTCGCGGCCCGGCGGACGACGCAGCAGCAGGGAGATCTGACGGTAGGCCCAGGCCTGTTTGGTCAGGTCATCGTAAATGATCAGGGCATCTTCACCACGGTCGCGGAAGTATTCACCCATGGCGCAGCCGGCGTACGCAGCCAGATACTGCTGAGCGGCCGGATCGGAAGCGTTGGCTGCAACAACCGTGGTGTATTCCATCGCCCCGTGCTCTTCCAGCTTGGTCACGATATTGCGCACGGTAGAAGCCTTCTGACCGATGGCCACGTAGATACACTTAACGCCGGTGCCCTTTTGGCGGATGATGGTGTCCACGGCAATGGCGGTCTTACCGGTCTGACGGTCACCGATAATCAGCTCACGCTGACCACGGCCGATGGGAATCATGGAGTCGATCGCCTTGATACCGGTCATCAGCGGCTGATCAACGGACTGGCGGTCGATAACGCCGGGGGCGATACGCTCAACCGGCGATGTGGTCCTGGCTTCGATGGGACCCTTGCCGTCGATGGGGCGACCCAGGGCGTCAACGACGCGGCCCAGCAGTTCAGGGCCCACCGGCACTTCCAGAATGCGACCGGTGCAACGCACAGTATCGCCTTCGGAAATGTGTTCGTATTCACCCAGTACGACGACACCCACGGAGTCGCGCTCAAGGTTGAGCACCATACCGTAGGTGTTTTCGTCGAACTGGACCATTTCGCCGTACATGGCGTCGGACAGACCGTAGATCCGTGCGATGCCGTCGGCGATGCTGATGACAGTGCCTTCACTGCCTTTCTCGGCAGTGACTTCAAAACCTTCGATGCGGTTTTTGATCAGGTCACTGATTTCAGAGGGATTCAGTTTCATGCTTTCCTCTCCAGAATTATTGGGCGATTGCTGCACGCAGCTTCTGCAGCTGGGTACGGGCGCTTCCGTCCACGACCCAGTCGCCGATGCGAAGACGCATGCCGGCGATCAGATCGGGGTCAACGCTGTAGTCGATGTCCACATCCGCGTTGAACCTGGCTTTGAGTGCAGCAGCGATTTTCTTCTTCTGCTCGACCGTTGGCTTTCGAGCCGAAACGGCGTGCGCCTGAATGCGGCCTTCAGCCGCGGCACGCATGGATTCGAACACTTTGGCCACTTCTGGCAACAACAGCAGACGATCGTGATCCGCCATGGTCTGCAGCAGCGCAAGCGCGTCCTTGGGCAGTTTGTCGCCCAGCACGTCCGCGAACAACTGCGCCTTGACACTGCGCTTGATTTCAGGGTTCTTTAGTACCTTCTGTACCGTTTCATCCTGTGCGATCAGCGCCAGGGTTTCCAGAAGTTCTGACCATTGCGGAAGCTGATTGGCCGCCTTGGCGTGCTCAAATGCCGCTTCGGCATAAGGTCGAGCAATGGTCAATGTATCTGCCATACCATTGTTCCTTCAGATTGACTGAACCAGGGAATCGAGCAACTTGGCATGCGCCTTGGCATCCACCTCTTTCTGCAGAATCTTCTCTGCACCGGTGACCACCAGCTCGGCAACTTCCTTGCGGAGCTGCTCGCGTGCCTGGGCAATTTCCTGTTCGATTTCGGCCTGTGCGGCTGTCTTGACCCGCTCGGCTTCTTCCTGTGCCTTGATCTTCGCGTCTTCCACGATTTCATTGGCACGTTTTTCAGCCTGGGCAAGAATGTTCTGGGCCTGTGCCTTGGCGTCCTTCAGGACCTCCTTGGCACGCTGTTCAGCCAGCTCCAGCTCATGCTTACCCTTTTCGGCGGCTGAAAGACCGTCGGCAATGCGTTTCTGCCGTTCAGCCATCAGCCGTGTCAGCGGGCCCCACAGCACCTTGTTCACAAACCAAATCATAAGAATGAACGCTACGATTTGGATGAGAAGGGTGGCGTTGATATTCACTGTGGTGTCCTCGTTAGTGGTTTAAACAATCGGGGTGGCAAGCACTCCGTTTGTAATCAAGCGCCCAGAGCCGCTTTCATGGCGCCAACGAACGGGTTGGCAAACAGGAACCACATTGCGAAGGCCAGAATGATGAACGGGAAGGATTCCATCAGGCCGGCGAAGATGAACATGTTGGTCATCAGCTGAGGACGCATTTCAGGTTGACGCGCGATCCCTTCCAGTGTCTTGGAACAGATCAGACCCCAGCCGATTGCAGAACCCAGGCCTGCAGCGGCCAGAATCACACCTACGCCGATTGCAGTCGCAGAATAGATATCAGCGATCATAGCAGCGGTTACTTCCATGGTCTTACTCCTCGTTAGTTAAAGTTACAAAGTTAAAAAGTCGGTTTGGCCCTTGCCAGGGCCGCCTCTGTTTGCGCCTGATGCACCGTGTTTATCCGCAGCAAGCCCATTTGTCCGGATCAATGATCCGTGCTGTATGCCATGCCAAGATAAACGATGGTGAGCACCATGAAGATGAAGGCCTGCAGGGTAATGACCAGCAGGTGGAACAGCAGCCAGCCAAGATCCAGCACAGCCTGCAACGGCGCCCAGAACAGCGCAGCGGTGCCCACTGCCAGGGTTCCACCGATCAGTGCGATCAGCATGAACACGAGTTCCCCTGCGAACATGTTGCCGAACAGTCGCAAGGCGAGGGAAATGGGTTTGGCAACTTCTTCAATCAGTGTCATGATGACATTGACCGGCGCCAGCCAGGGGCCGAACGGGTGGGTCAGGAACATCTTGATGAACCCGCCGATCCCCTTTGCCTTGAGGTTGAAGGCGACAATCAGCGCGAAGACGGTAAAAGCCAGTCCAAGCGTCGTATTCAGATCGGTGGTCGGCACCACGCGCATATGCTCGATGCCTACCAGCTGGCCGAGCCAAGGCAGCAGATCCACCGGAATCAGGTCCATGAAGTTCATCAGCCACACCCACGCAAAGATGGTCAGTGCCATGGGGCCAATGAACCTGGGCGCGCCCGGGAAGGCGTCCTTGATATTGGTCTGAACGAACTCGATCAGCATTTCAAAGAAGTTCTGCAGGCCGGACGGGGTGCCGTCGCTGGCGCTGGCAACGGCTTTCCTGCCTACCCACAGCAGAAACACGCCCAGCAGAATACTGTAGATGACGGTATCCACATTGATGGTCCAGAACCCTTCGCCAATGTGCGCATTGGTGAGGTGGTGCTGGATATATTCGACGGTGCTAAGCTTCTCCGCGCTCAAGGTCCACTCTCCTTAGTCAGTCAAACGGCGCTTGCCCCGCAGACTCAGCGCCGAGCCAAGCTGCATCACCACAAAGGTGAGCACCATCGGCATCGGCTTGAGCGCGAACAGCGCCAGCCCTAATGCAAAAAACACGGCAAGCAGGATAAACCTGATTACCGCACTCATATATAAGACGGTCATGCCCTGCTTGGGGTTGTCCGCCGCCTGTCGATTGGCGATGCGGAACGTGCCGCCCAACAGCAGCAGGTTCGCCACGCCGATCGCCCATCCATACAGGGCCGACAGCAGCATTTCGCTGCCTTGCGTGGCAAACGCGGCGACGGCAATCAGGCCCAGCACCAGCTGGATCGCAATGGTCTTCTGCGGTCCGTTCATGTGCGTGGTGCGTCCTTGTCCCGACTATCGTCGCCCGATTGTTCGTTTTCATCCGCTGCAGGCGCCTGGTCCTGCAGTCGGGTCACTTCGTGAACCTTCATCATCCCGCCGATCATGCCCAGCACGCCGCAGATCAGCATGGCGATCGGTCGGGTGTCCAGCAGCTCGTCAAACACATAGCCCACAAGAAAGCCTGAAATCACCATGGCGGTAAACATGGTACCGGCCCCGATGAGGAGAAAATTGGGCCCTTTGGGGCGCGGGCTTTCGTGTGGTTCGCTCACGTGTCCTTCTCAGTGCAAAAGGCCAGACAAATTCACAATATCTTATATGATTACCCCCCCCTCAGCAATTGAAATGGGGGTATAAATGGGCATTTATCATCTGGGCGGCTGTAGCACAGCATTCAGCCACAACATATGGGGCTCAGTCGCCCTGAACCCCCAAGACATCCAGAATGCGCTGCAGCTCGTCCAGATCGCTGTAGCGGATTTCCAGCTTGCCGCGCCCCCTGACACCGTGGCGAATCGCCACCTTTGCACTCAACTGCTCGGCCAGTCGCTGCTCCAGCGCGGCGATATTGGGGTCCTTTTCGGTGCGCTTCTTCGGTTTTTCCTCCTGCAGGCGCTGCACAGCTGCCTCCAGCTGGCGCACGCTCCAGCCTTCGTCGATGGCGCGCTGCCCCAGCGCCAGCTGCGCACTTTCCGGCAGGGTCAGCAGCGCCCGGGCATGCCCCATGGACAGCAGCCCGTCGTGCACCCAGGCCTGCACCATCTCGGGCAGTTTGAGCAGGCGCAGCAGGTTGCTCACCTGCGCCCGCGACACGCCCACCGCTTCGGCCAGTTGCTCGTGGGTGAGACTGAATTCGTCCAGCAGGCGCGACAGGCCCTGTGCCTGCTCGATGGGGTTGAGGTCTTCGCGCTGCAGGTTTTCGATCAGCGCCATGGCCAGCGTGGCCTGATTGTCCGCCTGACGCACGATGACCGGCACGGTATCCAGACCTGCCTTCTGTGCTGCGCGCCAGCGCCGCTCGCCGGCAATGATTTCGTAGCGATCATCCTCGATGCGACGGGCCACGATGGGCTGCACCATGCCCTGAGCACGAATGGAGTCGGTCAGTGCATCCAGCGCCACCTGATCGAACTGCTGACGCGGCTGATACTGGCCGGGCTGCAACTGCTCCACCGGCAGCTGTTCAATGCGCTGCTCGCCGCCGCTGGTGGCGCGTACCGCCTTTTCACCCAGCAGCTTGTCGATTCCTCGGGCGTTGCCCAGTCCGCGTCGTTTCCTTGCCATCTGCGTTGTCCTACAGTCCGGTTCGTCGGGTAAGTTCATTGGCGAGCGCCAGATAGGCCATGGCGCCCGTGGAGTGAGCGTCATAGTCGAGAATGGACTGGCCGTAGCTGGGCGCTTCGGCCAGTCGCACATTGCGCGGCACAATGGTGGAGAGTACCTTCATGCCGAAGTGGGCCAGCAGTTCATTGGAGACATCGTTGGCCAGATTGTTGCGCCGGTCGTGCATGGTGCGCAGCAGCCCGTCGATCTGCAGGTCGGGGTTGAAACCGGCCTGCACCTTCTCGATGGTGTCCATCAGCGCCGACAGCCCTTCCAGGGCAAAGTATTCGCACTGCACCGGCACCAGCACGCCATCCGCCGCTACCAGCGCATTGAGGGTGAGCATGTTGAGCGTGGGCGGGCAGTCGATAATGATGGCATCGTAGTCGCCGCGCACCTTTTTCAGCACCTTGCGCAGCCGCTTCGGGCCGAGCGTCTCCTCGAGGAGGTCCACCTCGGCAGCGGTGAGATCGCCATTGGCGGGCGCCACATCCACGCCCGCCTCCTCGGCCGCCACCAGCACCTGCTTCAGCTTGGCCTCGCCAATCAGCGCATCGTACAGCGTGCGCTGTAGGGCATCCTTGTCCACGCCAAGGGAGACGGTGGCGTTTCCCTGCGGGTCCATGTCCGCCAGCAGCACGCGCTTGCCCAGCCGCGCCAGCGCGGCGGCCAGATTGACCGCGGTGGTGGTCTTGCCCACCCCGCCCTTCTGATTGGCCACTGCAATGACGCGTCCCATGCCTCAGCGTTTCCTCAGTTCAATCAGACTGCGCCGCGCCGTCTCAAACGGCACGGCAAGCTCAATGATGCGCACCACCGCCACATCGTCCGGCAGGTGGTCCAGCTCGTTTTCCACATGGCCCTTCATGCCCCACCAGCGGCCGTCAGCGGCGAGCAGGTGGCGGGTCAGGCGCACAAAGTCGCCCAGATCGGCAAAGGCGCGCGAGATGATGGCCGGAAAGGGTTCATCCACCTCAAACCGCTCCACGCGCGCCTGCGCCACGTGCACATTCTGCAGTCCCAGCTCGCGCACCGCCATGCGCACGAAACGCGCCTTCTTGCCATTGCTGTCCAGCAGGGTCAGCGCGGCGTCCGGCCACACAATGGCGAGAATGATGCCGGGAATGCCCGGCCCCGTGCCCACATCCAGCAGGCGCCGCTGCGGGATATGCGGCACCACCGCCAGACTGTCGAGCACATGGCGGCGCAGCATCTCGACCGGCTCGCGCACCGCGGTGAGATTATAGGCGCGATTCCACTTGTGCAGCAGGGCAACATAGTCCAGCAGCAGGTGCTGCTGGGTCTCGGAAAGGGTCAGCCCCAGCTGTGCAATCCCCTGCAGTAGATCGTGCCGGGCCTGTTCCCGCCAGTCAGCCATTGACCGCCTGCTGCGCCTTGCGCTTTTTCAGGTGAATCAGCAGCAGGGAGATGGCCGCCGGCGTCACCCCACTGATACGGCTGGCCTGCCCCAGCGTCGCCGGCCGGTGGGTCTTCAGCTTCTGCTTCACTTCGTTGGAGAGGCCGCTGATGGCATCAAAGTCCAGATCCTCCGGCAGCGGGGTATTTTCCGCCTTGCGCAGCCGCTCGATCTCTTCCTTCTGGCGCGCGATATAGCCGGCGTACTTGGCCTCGATCTCCACCTGCTCCACCACCTTCTCGTCCGTCAGCGGCGTGCCAAACGCATCCAGCTGCGCCAGTGCTTCATAGCTGACGCCGGGGCGCTTGAGCAGATCGAACAGGCTCTGCTCCTTGGACAGGGGCAGGTCCATGAGCTGCTCCGCCTTTTTCGCTTCGGGATGATGGGGGTGAATCCAGGTGTCGCGCAGCCGCTGCAACTCCTGCTCCAGCGCCTCCATCTTGCGCTCGAACGCCGCCCAGCGCTCGTCATCCACCAGCCCTAGCCTGCGACCAACAGGCGTGAGGCGCTGGTCGGCATTGTCCTCGCGCAGCATCAGGCGGTATTCGGCGCGGGAGGTGAACATGCGGTAGGGTTCCTGGGTGCCGAGGGTGATCAGATCGTCCACCAGCACGCCGATATAGGCTTCATCGCGGCGGGGATACCACGGCTCGCGCCCCTGCGCCCGCAACGCCGCATTAACACCCGCCAGCAGCCCCTGCGCCGCCGCCTCCTCGTAGCCGGTGGTGCCGTTGATCTGCCCGGCGAAATAGAGTCCCTCAATGGCACCCGTTTCCAATGTGGGCTTGAGGTGGCGCGGGTCGAAGTAGTCGTATTCGATGGCGTAGCCCGGGCGCACGATGCGGGCATTTTCCAGCCCCTTCATGGAACGCACGATCTGCACCTGCACGTCGAACGGCAGGCTGGTGGAAATACCGTTGGGATAGAGTTCGTTGGAGGTGAGGCCTTCCGGCTCGATAAACACCTGATGGCTGGGCTTGTCGGCAAAGCGCACCACCTTGTCCTCGATGGATGGACAGTAGCGCGGCCCCACGCCTTCGATCACGCCGGCGTACATGGGCGACTGATCCAGCGCGCCCTGAATGATCTCGTGAGTGCGTTCATTGGTGTGGGTGATCCAGCAGGGCACCTGGGCCGGATGCATATCGGGCGAGCCCATGAAGGAAAACACCGGCGGCGGTTCATCGCCGGGCTGTTCGGTCATCACGGAAAAGTCCACCGTGCGCGCGTCCAGGCGTGGTGGCGTGCCCGTCTTGAGGCGGCCCACCGGCAGATCCAGCTCACGCAGGCGCTCGGCCAGACGATTGCTGGGCTCATCGCCGGCGCGTCCACCTTCGTAATTGTTCAGGCCGATGTGGATGCGCCCGGCGAGGAAAGTGCCCACGGTGAGCACCACCTGTGGCGCGTAGAACTTCAGCCCCATGCGCGTGATGACGCCGGCGACGCGATCGCCTTCCAGAATCAGGTCTTCCACCGGCTGCTGGAACAGATCCAGATTGGGCTGGTTTTCCAGCCGAGTGCGGATGGCCTGACGGTAGAGCACGCGGTCGGCCTGCGCGCGGGTGGCACGCACCGCCGGGCCCTTGGAGGCGTTGAGAATGCGGAACTGAATGCCGGCTTCATCGATGGCCAGTGCCATGGCACCGCCGAGGGCATCCACTTCCTTGACCAGATGCCCCTTGCCGATACCGCCGATGGCCGGGTTGCAGCTCATGGCCCCGAGGGTGTCGATATTATGGGTGAGCAGCAGGGTGCGCACACCCATGCGCGCCGCCGCCAGCGCCGCTTCGGTGCCGGCGTGCCCGCCGCCGACCACGATCACGTCATAGTGCTGAATGTCTCGATCCATGGCTCACCCGTCCCAAAACATTGAATTTTAGCAAAAAACGCCCCACCACCGCCCAAAGACGACACGGCGGCGCCGCGCCAAAAATCGGCCATGAAAAAAGTCGGGGACCCCCCTTATAAACTCCAAAAACAAGCCAATATGGTATATTTTGCATATGCATTTTGAATATGATCCGGATAAAAGCGCGGCCAACCTTGCCAAGCATGGCATTGATTTTGAAGCGGCACAGGCGCTGTGGAGCGACCCTTACCTGCTGGAACTGGAACTGCCTTTTCCAGACGAACCCCGCTGGATGCTGATCGGAAAAATCGGCGCACGTCACTACAGCGCCATCGTGACCTACCGCAATGGCCGTACACGGATTATTTCGGTGCGCCGAAGTCGTAAAAAGGAGATAGAACGCTATGAAAACGGCTGAAGAGTTTGACCGACTGTTCGACGAAGGCGCGGATATCGACGCCATGGTGGACAAAGCCACCGCTCGACGCCCCAATCTGGAAACACGCCGGGTCAACCTTGATCTGCCTCAATGGATGATCGAACAGTTGGATGCGGAGGCCCGGCGCCTCGGTATCGCTCGTCAGGCGGTCATGAAAGTCTTCCTGGCCCAGTGTCTGGAAGCACGCCACACCTCTCACTGACGCAGCAGGCGGGTGATATCCGGCTCGAAGAGATGGGTGCTGCGGTAGGGGTTGATATCGAGGCCGCCGCGGCGCAGATAGCGAGCATACACCAGCAATTCTTCCGGCTGGCAGCAGCGCAGGAGGTCCACAAAGATGCGCTCGACGCACTGCTCGTGAAACTCCCAGTGGTTGCGGAAGGAGACGATATAGCGCAGCAGGCCGGCGTGATCGATGCGCGGGCCGCGGTAGCGGATCACCACCGTGCCCCAGTCCGGCTGACCGGTGACCAGACAGTTGGATTTGAGCAGATGGGAATAGAGGGTTTCTTCCACGGTTTCGCCGCCGCTGCGCAGGTACTGCGGCGCCAGATCATAGTCCGAACAGGCAATGTCCAGATCATCCAGACGCATGCCCTGTGGCGCCGGCGCGCAGGGTGGCGCTGCCTCCACATCGAACAGTTCCACCTGCACCGGCGCGCCACTGGCCTCTGACAGATCGCGCGTGAGCGTTTCGCGCACCGTGTCTTCGCTGGCAAACACGGTATTGTTGAACGAGTTCAGGTAAAGCTTGAACGACTTGGACTCCACCAGCATGGGACTGGCGGCATCGAAGGTGAAGTGCCCCACCGCCACCTGCGGCTTGCCCTGGGCGTCGAGCCAGGAGAGCTCGTAGCCGGTCCACACATCCACGCCCACAAACGGCAGCGTCTCTGCTGCAATGCCCAGCTCGTCGCGCTTGGCCTGCCGTGGCAGCGGGCACAATAGCGTGGGGTCATACTGGCTGCAATAGGCAGTGGGCTTGCCAAGGGGCAGATCGGAAAGGTCCATGTAGCGGGTCTGCTGAAGTGACGGGAGAGAAATTATACCGTGTCGTCAATCCGGTCATGCTCGCCCAGCCATGCCATAAACTCCTGCAGCGGCATGGGCTTGCCGAAGTAATAACCCTGCACGATATCGCACCCCTGCGCCTTCAGCCAGTCCACCTGCTCGCGGGTTTCCGCCCCCTCCGCCACCAGCGTTTCGCCCAGCGCGTGGCCCATGGCCAGAATCGCTTCGGCCATGTGACGGCCCTCCTCGTCGTCGGGCAGCGCGCGAATAAATTCACGGTCGATCTTGAGCTCCTGAATGGGCAGCTTTTTCAGCAGCGACAGGGACGAGTAGCCGGTGCCGAAATCGTCCATGGAAATATGAAAACCAGCTTCACACAGCTGCTGCAGCTGCTGAATGGGGCCTTCTTCCACTTGCACGAAGGCGCTTTCCGTCACCTCGATGGTGAAGTGCTGCGGCGACAACCCGGCAGCACGCACCTGATGCTCGACCCAGTCGGAAAAATCGTTCTGCAGCAGCTGCAGCGGTGAAATGTTCACGGAAATACGCAATGAGCGTTCAGCCGCGTCCAGTGCATGGGCGGCTTCAAAGGCGATCATGAACATGCGCTCGGTGAGCAGCTTGATCAGGCCGTGCTTTTCGGCCAGCTCGATAAATACCGGCGGCGCCACCCACTGGCCGTCCCGCTGCCAGCGTGCCAGCAGCTCGGCACCCACCACCCTGCCGCTGTGCAGATCCACCTGTGGCTGCAGCCAGCCCTGAATCTGGGCCGGATCATCTTCCAGCACATGGCGTAACGCCTGACTCAACTCAAAATAGTTCTGGATGTGGCCGATGCGCTCGTTGTGGCACCAGGCGTAGCGGGATTCCGGCGAATGCTTGGCTTCGGCCAGCGCCAGGTCTGTGCAGCGCAGCAACACTTCGCGCTCCTGCAGCGCCCCCTCTTCGGCGGCAGAAACACCCACCGAAAGGCTGAGGATAAAGCGCTTCCCGGCCACTTCCATGGGGCGGGCAAAGGCGACGATCAATTCATCCAGCAGGTGTTCAAGGGCTTTGCGGGTCATGTCGCCGCTGAACACGACACCGAACTCATCACCGCCCAACCGCGCTACCAGCCCCTTGCGCCCCACCAGTTCGCGGATGCGATTGGCGGCGCTGCGCAACACCTCATCCCCGATACGATGCCCTTCGGATTCGTTGATGATGCGGAATCCCTTCAGATCCAGCAGGGCGACAAACAGGTTCTTGCCGCGTGCGTCCGCGGCACGGTCCCGCAGCAGCGTATCCAGATACTCCATGAAAAAGGCCCGATTGGGCAGGCCGGTCAGGCTGTCCTGATAGGTGAGCTTTTCAATGGCCTTGCGGGCATCCTCCAGCGGGGAGAGATCGCTGAAGACGGCCAGATAGTATTTCACCTCGCCACTGGTGTCGCGAATGGCGGTAATGCGCAACTTCTCCGGGTAGATTTCACCGTTCTTGCGGCGGTTGTAGATCTGACCCTCCCATGCGCCCTTTTCCTTGATGTCCGCCCACATGCGACGATAAAAGCGGTCATCGTGCAAGCCGGAGGACAGCAGTTTCGGCGTCTTGCTCTTGACTTCATCTTCCGTATAGCCGGTGACGACGGTAAAGGCCGGATTGACGGCAAGAATGTGCTGATGGGCATCGGTCACTACGATCGCGTCGAGATTGGCGTCGAATACCTTGCGCGCCAGCGCCATGCGCTGTAACTCCCAGTAGCGCTCGGAGACATCCTCCAGCACCACCAGCTCACAGGCGCGGCCCTCCACATTCAGTGACTTGACATCGATCTGTACATGGAAATGCCCCCCGGGCAGCTCCAGCGAGACAAACTCCAGCGGCTTCTGCTGGCGGCGTGCGAAGGTAATCGCCTCCAGCAGATCACCCGGACATTCCGTCCTGGACTGATCCACCTTGCAATGGGTCATGGTCTGAAAGGCCGCATTCCCATAGACGATGGTGTCCTCACACAGCAACGCCACCGCCATGGGCATGGCGTCAATCAATGGGGCAAAGGCCTGAATCATCCTTGAATCACTTTGGCAAACGGCTTGGAAAAATAATAGACCAACCCGCCTAGCCGAACGAATGCATTAGAAATCAATAATAATTTGATGAATTCTATGGATATGAATTTAAATTGCTAATCTTATCTTCTTAAACTTGATTTATATCAAGTTTTTACTTGCCAATACAAAAACTTGCAAAGATTTCCCCTAACAAATCGTCGGATGTAAAGCGCCCGGTAATCCCTTCCAGCGCCTGCTGTGCCATGCGCAAATCTTCTGCCAGCAGTTCCCCTGCCGCAAATTCCTTGAGGTTGTGCGCCCCCTGCTGCAGCGCCGCCAGGGCCTCGCGCAGCGCATCCACGTGCCGCTTGCGCGCCATGAACACCCCTTCCGTGGTCTGGGCATAGCCCACGCTCTCTTTCAGGTGCCGCTTGAGCAGGTCCAGTCCGGCACCCTGTTTGGCCGACAGCCACACCACCGTGCGCCCCTGATCATCCTCTTCGATGCGCGGCGACGCGCCCACCAGATCAATCTTGTTGCGCACCAGCGTCACTGGCAGGTGGGCCGGCAGCCGCTCGAGAATGGCCTGATCCTCCGGCGCAATGTCTTCATCGGCTGGCACCACCACCAGCACGCGGTCGGCCTGATCGATGGCCTGCCAGGCGCGTTCGATGCCGATGCGCTCCACCTTATCGGCGGTTTCGCGCAGGCCGGCGGTGTCCACCACGTGCAGCGGCAGGCCGTCCACCTGGATGGCCTCGCGAATCACGTCTCGCGTCGTGCCGGCAATGTCGGTGACGATGGCGCTCTCGCGGCCGGACAGGGCGTTGAGCAGGCTGGACTTGCCCGCGTTGGGCCGCCCCAGAATCACCACCGTCATCCCTTCGTGCAGCAGTGCGCCCTGCTGCGCCCGGTCGAGCAGGTCCAGCAGCTGGTCGATGAGCTGATCCAGTTCGCCGGCCACACGCCCGTCGCTGAGAAAGTCGATCTCCTCCTCCGGAAAATCGATGGCTGCCTCCACATACATGCGCAGATGAATCAACCCATCCACCAGCGCATCCACCGCGGCAGCAAACTCGCCCTGCAGGCTTTTCAGCGCACTTTTCGCCGCCTGCTCGGTACTGGCGTTGATCAGGTCCACAATGGCTTCGGCCTGGGTCAGATCCAGCTTATCGTTGAGAAAGGCGCGGCGGGAAAACTCGCCCGGTTCCGCCAGGCGCGCGCCCAGCGCCACCACTCGCTCCAGCAGCCACTGCAGCACCACCGGCCCGCCGTGCCCCTGCAGTTCGAGCACATCCTCGCCGGTAAAGGAGTGCGGCCCCGGGAAATACAGCGCAATGCCCTGATCCAGCACCTCACCCGCTTCGCCATAAAAGGGCCCGTAATGGGCGTAGCGCGGCTTGAGCGTGCGCCCGGTGACCGCCGCGGCGATTTCGCCGGCTTTCGGGCCGCTGACGCGCACAATGCCGATGCCACCGCGGCCGGGTGGCGTGGCAATGGCGGCAATGGTGTCATCTGAAGGATGGGTCAATGGGCAAGGAGGGTTTTAAGGAAATCTACGAACAGCGGATTAAAGAAACTCAGCGCAATGATATTAACGGCCACCAGCACCTTGACCAGATAGCTAAGTTTATCGATACGCGCTTCCAGCGCCTGAAAGCGGTAGTCGATGCCCTTAAAGCGTTCATCGACCGCTTTGAAACGTTCATCCACGCCATCAAAACGTGCTTCGATCTGCTTAAAGCGCTCATCAACCTGCTTGAAACGCTCATCGATTTGCTTGAAACGCTCATCAATCTGCTTGAAGCGCTCATCAATGCGGGCCATGTGCGCTTCAAACAGCTCGCGCGTTACCAGTTCGTCCAGCAATTCCGCCTTGATCTGCGCTTTCTGCTGGCCGATCTGCCGGTCGGCTTCCCGCTGTGCATGCTCGACGATTTCTTCAACGGCACGGGCAAAGGTTTCCGCCTTCTCCCGCGATTGAAAGAAATCCACCAGCGTTTCAAAAGGCTCTCTTGGAATCGCGTAACCCATTGGTTTCATTTCAATGTTGGCTTTGTCCCATTATCCCGCTATGCCGATTCGTTTTCAATCCTGCGGGTGATGTACCACTGCTGCGCAATGGTAAGGGTGTTGTTCACCACCCAGTAGAGCACCAGACCGGATGGGAACCACAGGAAGAAGATGGTAAAGATGAACGGCATCAGCTGCATCACCTTCTGCTGGGTTTCATCCATCATGGCAGTGGGGTTGAGCTTCTGCTGCAGCCACATGCTCACACCCATGAGCAGCGGCAGGATGTAGTAGGGGTCCGGCGCGGACAGATCCTGAATCCAGCCCAGCCACGGCGCCTGGCGCAGCTCCACCGAGTAGAGCAGCACCCAGTAGAGGGCGATGAACACCGGCATCTGCACCAGCATGGGCAGACAGCCGCCCATGGGGTTGATCTTCTCTTCCTTGTACAGCTGCATCAGCTTCTGCTGGAACAGCTGCTTGTCGTCGCCGTAGTTTTCCTTCAGCTGCTGCAGCTTGGGCTGGAACTTGCGCAGGCGCGCCATGGAGCGGTAGCTGGTTTCCGACAGCTTGTAGAACGCCAGCTTGATCAGCACCACCAGCAGGATAATGGACCAGCCCCAGTTGCCCACCACGCTGTGGATCGCCTTCAGTACCCAGAAAATGGGCTCTGCCAACCAGGTGAGCATGCCAAAGTCCTTGGTCAGCTCCAGTCCCTGCGCCAGTGGCTTGAGTTTCTCTTCGATAATGGGACCCACATAATAGGTATGGCTGAACTGCACGCGCCCATTCACCGGTGCCTGCTTCAGGGGGCCCACCACGCCAACGACGAACAGATCCTGATCCAGCGGCTTGCCGTAATAGGTATTGAGCGCCTTCTGGTCGGGCACGACAGCGGACATGAAGTAATGCTGGATCATGGCCACCCAGCCGCCCTGCGCCTGCTTGGCGGTGATGGGCTGCTTGAGCAGATCGTCAAACGAAACCTTGTGATACTTGTTTTCCGGGTCGTAGAAAGCTGGACCGGTATAGGTAAAGATCAGACGGCTCCTGTTGGGCTCGTAGCGATTGCGCTTGAGCTGGCTGTAGAGCGAGCCCTGCCATAGCTTGGCGGTGTGGTTCTCCACCGTATAGGTGACGGTCAGGTCGTAGTGGCCCTTTTTCAGGGTATAGACCTTGGTGACCTTGAGGCCATTGCCTTCCCACACGAACGGCACCTGCAGGGTATCACCCTTGAGCACATACTCTTTCTTGAGCGCACGCCAGGTCATCTTGTGCGTGGGCGCAGGCGCGTCCTTGTCCGGCGTGGTCAGACCATTCTGCAGAATGTGGAACAGCGGCCCGCTGTCGGACATGAGCAGGAACGGCTTGTCCTTCTCCTCGCTGCTCTGCGCGTACTTGAGCAGCTTGACGACACGCAGATCGCCGCCCTTGAGGTCGAATTCCATGTCGAGCACATCGGTTTTCACGTGCACGCGGCCCGCGCTTTCGGCACCCACCTGCACGCTGGGCGCATCAGCCTGCACCGCACCCCCGTTGCCACTGCCTGTGGGCACGGCCCCCGTCTGCGCAGCGGCCGGCACATCCTGCTGCATCTGTGCAGCGGGCTGGGCGGGCGGTTTGGGCGCGGTGAACTTCACCCACTCCATCCAGATCCACATGAGCGTAAAGGCGAGTGCGATCCACCAAAGGGCTCGGGTATTCATTGCGTGTCCTTCGTCTGAGAATGTTTGCGTATCTTGCGCACCAGATGTTCGAAGCTGCGCACCAGCGTGGCGTTGTCCACGTCTGCGACCCCCTGCCGGGCCAAAATCACAATATCATAGCCCACCAGTGCCCGCTTCTGCTTGCGAAAGCATTCGCGCGCAATGCGCTTGATGCGGTTGCGGTCGTGCGCCTTACCGGCCTGCTTGCGGGCGATGGCGAGCCCCATGCGCGGAATCGGCAGGCCATTTTCGCGTACCAGAAAGGTCCAGTGGCGATTGGCGAAGCGGGTGGCATCGGCAAAGACGTGGCGAAACTCGCCGGGCTTGCGCAGGCGCAGCGCCTTGGGGAAGGTTTCGCCGGCGAGCAGGGCGTCAGAATCAAGCAAGCCGGAAGCGCACTCTGCAGTCTGGGACTGCGCTGCCTGGGCAGCTGAGGCGTCTTCCGGCTTGTCTGGAGAATCAGCGTTCTGGCGTGATGCCATCAAGGCTGGTTCGACTTAGGGTGTCAGGCGCTTGCGGCCTTTCGCACGACGGCGCGCCAGAACCTTGCGGCCATTCTTGGTGGCCATGCGCGCACGGAAACCGTGAGTGCGCTTGCGCTTGAGCACGCTGGGCTGGAATGTTCTTTTCATGGGTCAAATCCTTGTCTGTCTGCGGATCAAATTCGGGCAAAAGCGGAATGATACCCAAATGCCGCCAAAAAGCAAGCACTTACCCGCCTTATTGTGCCTGAACCGCTACCCGCCAAGGGTGCCCGGTTCTGCCGAACGGACACAAAAAACCCCGCCACACGGACGGGGTCGAATACCCAAGGTATGGGATGCGCTTACTTGTTATTCCAGGTAAAGCGCTCAACCGGCTTGCCGTGCAGAGTCCACAGATGCATGGAGCCGTCGTACAGCTTCACCTTCTTGTTGCCAAGAATTTCGTGCAGGATGAACCAGTTGCCGGTCGCCAGATGGCCGGTATTGCAGTAGGTGATGGACGGCTTGCTCAGGTCCACACCCAGCGCCTTGGCAGCCTTCCTGTAGGTGTCCGCATCAAAGAACTTGGCCGGCTTGGCAGAGGTGTCCAGGGTTACACCGTAGAACAGTGCACCGGGGATGTGGCCGGCTTCCTTGACGGATCCCTTGTGCCAGGTGCCTACGTACAGGCCAGCGTCGCGGCTGTCCAGCAGCTGATAGCCGTTCTTGCCCTGGCTGGCGGCTTCCACTTCAGCGGTTGAAGCATAGATGGAGGCATCCGCATCCTTGGCGGTAAAGTTGCCCTGCTTGCCCGAGGCAGCATGACCACCCTTGTCCATGGGCAGCTTGGCCTTGTGCCACGCCTTCAGACCACCGTTCATGATGGCCACATTGTCATAACCGTAATACTTGAACTGCCAGTAAACACGGGTCGCCTGTGTGGCATCGCCGAAGCCCTTGCCCGCATAGGCCAGCACCACCGCGTCACCGTTGTTTACGCCCCAGCTGCGCACCATCTTCTGCCACTGTTCCTTGCTGGGTACCAGACCCTTGGCCTTGACGCCTTCAATGGTGCCCTTGACACGCACCTTGGCGTAATCCACCGGCTCTGCACCGGGCAGGTAGGCTTTCTTCTTGTGCTTGCCGATTTCCAGAATCTTCACTTCACCCTTGTGGGCATTCACCCATGCCGGATCCACCAGCGGGCCGGGCACATTCAGCGCATAGGCATTGCCGGCTGCAAACACAGCGGCCAGACCGATTGACTTCCACATCATCTTCATGGGATCACTCCTGTTGATCACGAAACATAAACACGATTGATAAACGTTTTTTGATTGTAGCGAGCGGCCCCACTAGCAAACAATAAAATTCTTATATTAAAAATAAGCAAAACTAATCAAGTGGCAGATGATCGGTCCAGCGCGAAATCTGGCGGCGTTCGCGCTTGGTGGGGCGGCCGCGCCCCTTTTCACGATAGCCGGCCAGCGCCTGTTCGGGTGAAGGCTTGCGCTGATTGAGCACTTCCTTCTCAATACGATAGAGCGTTTCCGCTTCGGAGGCCGGGCCACGCCGGTCCGACAGCGCCACCACCTCGATCCACACCTTGCGGTGTGCCTGAGTGATTTCCAGCCGGTCGCCTGGCTGCACGGTGCGGCTGGGCTTGGGCGTGGCGCCGTCCAGCTTCACCTTGCCGCCCTTAATCGCCTCGGTGGCCAGCCCGCGCGTCTTGAAAAAGCGCGCCGCCCACAGCCACTTGTCGAGGCGCACCCTGTCAGTCATTCAGCCAGTCCCGGGGGTGCTTGAGCACCTCGAGCAGACGCGCCTCTTCCGAGCCCGGCTCGGGGTGATGGTCGTATTTCCACGCCGCCAGCGGGGGCATGGACATGAGGATGGACTCGGTGCGTCCGCCGGTCTGCAGGCCAAAGATGGTGCCACGGTCGTACACCAGATTGAACTCCACATAGCGGCCGCGACGGATCAGCTGCCACTGGCGCTCGCGCTCGCCGTATTCGATAGCCTTGCGCCGCGCCAGAATGGGCTCATAGGCGCGAATATACGCCTCGCCCACCGCCTTGATAAACGCATGGCAGGTATCAAAATCCCACTCGTTCAGGTCATCGAAAAAGAGCCCGCCGATGCCGCGCGTTTCGCCGCGATGCTTCAGATAGAAATAGTCGTCACACCACTTCTTGAAGCGGGGATAGACATCCTCGCCAAAGGGTGCACAGGCGGAGCGGGCCTCTTGGTGCCAGAAACGGGCATCGTCCTCGAACAGGTAGTAGGGCGTGAGATCAAAGCCGCCGCCAAACCACCACACTGGCGCCTCACCCGCCTTTTCCGCCACAAACAGGCGCACGTTGGCATGACTGGTGGGCGCGTAGGGGTTGCGCGGATGGATCACCAGCGACACGCCCATGGCCTGAAAGCTGCGCCCCGCCAGTTCCGGGCGGTGTGCCGTGGCCGAGGCGGGCAGGCGCGCCCCATGCACGTGGGAAAAATTGACGCCCCCCTTTTCGATCACATTGCCCTCTTCCAGCACGCGGGTAATCCCACCGCCGGTGAGCTGCATCTCACCCTCGGGCGCCGGACGCTCCCATTCGTCGGTGATGAAATCCTCGCCATCCACCGCACTCAGGCGTTCGCAGATATGCGCCTGCAAATCCAGCAGGGTCTGTTTTACCGCTTGCAAATCCATGGTGTGCTCCTAAAATCGCCAGAATCACTATGTAATATGCATGAATTGTAGAAGGGTTTTGCCATGACCACCAAGGGGGGTCCCCGACTTTTTCAGGGTCGCGTTTTTGCCGCGCTGAAAAATGCACTGCTGGGCGCCACGCTGGGCGTATTTCTGGGTCTGGGCGGCTGTGCCACGGTCAAGACCACGCAAAGTGGCGCCGTGGGCGTGCAGCGCAGCCAGCTGATGCTGGTCTCGGAAAGCGAGCTGGAAAAGGCGGCACAGCAGTCCTATGCACAGGTGCTGGAAAAGGCTCGCAAGGCGGGCAAGCTGGATACCGACCCCGCCATGGTGGCGCGGGTGCGCCGTATCGTGCAGCGGCTGATTCCGCAGACGCGTGTCTTCCGCCCCGATGCACCGCGCTGGCGCTGGGAAGTGCACGTGATCGATTCGGACGAACTCAACGCTTGGTGCATGCCCGGTGGCAAGATCGTGGTCTATTCCGGTCTGATCAAAAAGCTCAAGCTCACCGATGACGAACTGGCCGCCATTCTTGGCCATGAGATCGCCCACGCCCTGCGCGAGCACGCCCGCGAACGCACCAGCCAGGCGCTGGCCGCCAATCTGGCGCTGGATCTGGGCGCTGCCTTTCTGGGGCTGGACAGTGGTTCGCGTCAGCTGGCCGGCACCCTGTATCAGGTCACCGTCGGGCTGCCGTTCAGCCGCCTGCACGAGCAGGAGGCGGACCGCATTGGCGTGGAGCTGGCTGCGCGTGCGGGATACGATCCCTATGCGGCCGTGCGCGTATGGGAAAAGATGGCGCGCGTAAGCAAGCGCAATCCACCCGAGTGGCTCAGCACCCACCCCAGCCATGCCAGCCGCATCAAGGACCTGAAAAAATACGCCGCTCGCGTCTATCCGCTGTATTTGCAAGCAAAAGGATTGAAAAGCTAAATCCGTGCCTCCATAAACATTTAAAGAACCAATCCAAAAGGAGGTGCGCCATGCTGTCGGATTCCATTTATCAACTGCTCAACCGTCAGGTCACTGAAGAACAGATCGCAGCCTACAAGTATCTGCAGATGGCTGCGTGGGCGGAGAAGGAAGGCCTTGAAGGGGCCGCCAAGTTCTTCCGTATTCACAGTCAGGAAGAGGAAGGCCATCGCGATCGTCTGTTCGACTATCTGAACGAATGCGGTCAGGAAGTTATCCTCGGCGACATTCCTGCACCGAAACACGACTACGCCAACCTGCTGGAAGTGGTGGAAGCGGCTTACGAACACGAGAAAAACGTGACCCGCATGATCAAGAACATCGCCGAGAAAAGCTTTGCCGAGCAGGATTTCCAGACCTTCAATTTCATCCAGTGGTTCGTGGCCGAGCAGCACGAGGAAGAGACCCTGTTCATGAAGGTGCTGGACAAGGCCAAAGTACTGGGCTACTCCGGTCAGACCAGCGGCGAAGCACTGTACCTGTTCGACCAGTATCTGGCCCGCGCCCACGACGAGGCCGAAAGCAACGAAAGCGGGGGCGAAGGCAACGCCTAATCCTTCTCCACAAAACCCTTTCTCAAGCCAGCCACCGTGCTGGCTTTTTTGCATGCGACAGGCGGTGTCGCACGCCTTTCGCATCATTTGGAAATGCACGCGCCCTTTGAGTATAGTGGCCGCATGCAAACACACCACCTCTTCATCCACACTGGCAACCGCTCCGAACGCCTGCTCGAAGGGATGATCAACCTGCTCGAGGCCGCGCCGCCGCTGCCGTTCGAGCGTATTCCGTTTCTGATACAGGGGCGCGGCATGGAGCGGTGGCTGCAGCAGCGCCTGAGCGAGCATTTCGGCGTCTGGGCCAGCGGCGACTTTCTCTTCCCGCAGCACTTTTTCGACCAGCTGGCGCAGCAACTGGGCCTGACCCTCTCCACTGAAGCGCTGGCGCGCGAGTCGGTGCGCTGGCGCATCGAGAAACTGCTGCGCGAACCCCGTTTTGCCGAACAGCCGCAGCTGAAAGCCCTGCTCCAGGGCGACGGCCACGCGCGGCGCCGCTTTCAGCTGGCCGAGCAGCTGGCCAACCTGTACGACCAGTATCAGATCAGCCGCATGGACTGGCTGGCGGACTGGGCCAATGACCAGCAACCGCAGGAACTGATCGACAATCCCCATGCCGTCTGGCAGAAGGATCTGTGGCGTGCGCTGGATCTTCACCCTCACCGCGGCCAGCTGTGGCAGCAGCTCATCGACCGGCTCGAACAGATGGACACACCCGACACCCTGCCCACGCAGGTGTTTGTGTTTGGCGTCAGCTTCATGCCGCCGCTGATGCTGCAGGTGCTCAAGGCGCTGAGCCGCCACTGCGCCGTGCACCTGTTCACCCTCTCGCCCAGCGAAGTCTTCTGGAGTGACCTGCCCAGCCACGCACAGCGTCTTGCTCTGCTGGCGCAACCCGACAGTCTGCCGGATCTCGACCATCACCCGCTGCTGCTGGCGCTGGGGCGCCAGGGCGCGCACTTTCAGCATCTGCTGCTGGAAGAAGAGAGTGCCATGCATCAGGACACCCCCTATTTCGCCGCCGCACCCGAGCAGACCCTGCTTGGCCATATTCAGAACGACCTGCGCCACAATGCGATCACACCACTGCCGGAGGGATCGCAGACCAATATCCACTTCCACCGTTGCCACACACCTCAGCGCGAAGTGGAAGTGCTGCGTGACCGCATCCTCGCCCTACTGGACGAACACCCCGACCTCACCACCAACGACATTGTGGTCATGTCGCCGCAGCTGGAGCGCTACCGCCCCTTTATCGAAACCCTGTTCGCCGAACTGCCCCACACCATCGCCGACCGCACGCTGGCCAACGACGCCCCGGCGCTGCAGCTGTTGGCCGACTGGTTCGCACTGGCACAGAGCCGGCTGGAGTGGGACGCCGTATTCGCCTTTCTGCAGCAGGAATGGGTCAGCCAGGCGCTGCGCCTGTCGCCCGCCCAACTGGACGCCCTTTACGAGGCGCTGGTGGAACAGGGTCAGGTGCGCTGGGGGCTGAACGGCGACCAGCACCGCAACCACTGGCGCGACGGCTTCGAGCGCATTCTGCTGGGCGGGCTCATGCACGCGCCCGATGCCCTGTGGCAGGACACCGCCCCCATCACCGCACTGGAAGGCCAGTCGCTGCAGCAGCTCTCCCCGCTGCTGGCACTGTTCGAGCAGCTGGAGCACTGGCACGCGCTCGCCCGCCAGCGTGAAGGGCTGCCCATGGCGCGCTGGCTCGAGGAAATCAACACGCTGGCCGACTTCTTCTTCGCCGATAACCCCGAACGCCTGCCGCTGGATGACGCGCTGGCCGAACTGCAGCAACAGAGCGCCCCACTGGGCGATACACCCATTACGCTGGAAACCCTGGCTGCCTGGGCGCAGACGCTGGGCGAAGAACGCCGCGCCTCCAGCGGCTTCCTCTCCAACGGCATTACCTTCTGCGACCTGCTGCCCATGCGCGCCATTCCCGTGCGCGTCGCCTTCCTGCTGGGCATGGACGACCGCACCTACCCGCGCCCGCGTCCCACGCCCACCTTCGACCTGCTGCGCCAGCATTTCCGCCCCGGTGACCGCGACCTGCGCGCCGAGGATCGCTACACCTTTCTCGAACTGCTGCTGGGCGTGCGAGAACGGCTGGAAATCCTCTGGCAGGGCCTCAGCGCCGACAAGAACCAGCCGCAACCGCCCGCGCAGGTGGTGCTGGAACTGATGGATACGCTGGAAAATGCCTACGACATCGACCTGAAAACCCTCACCCACGACCATCCCGCGCTGCCCTTCAGCCCCCGCGCCTTTTCTGCCGACACGCCACCGCACCAGCGCGGGCGCATGCCTGCCGACTTTACCGTGTGCAAAGCCCTGCAGACCCGCACCGAACGCCCCGCCCCCCTCTGGCAGCCGATGGTATGGCCCGATGACATGCTCCCGCTGGACACCCTGGCTGAGGCGTTGAGCCAGCCGGTGCACTGGGCCCTGCAGCAGGCGGGCGTCAGGCTGGATACGCTGGAAGCGCCCCCACTACCGCGGGAAAAACTGAGCGTCAACGGCCTGGACAGCTGGCAACTGCGCGAAGCGCTGAAAACAGAGCCGGCCGACCGCCTGCTGCCCCGCTGGCAGGCAGAAGGCCGCTGGCCCGCCAGCAGCGCCGGCCAGATGGCAGCGCAGGAGCAGCTCAAGGCCATGGACGATCTGCAGGCCAAATTGCGCGACACCGTCCTACCCGAGGCCGGCGAACTGCTGGACGAACCTACGCAGATCACCCACGCCCTTGACGACTGGACGCTGACCCACACCGGCCACAGCCTGCACGAAAAGGGTGTCGTGCACTTTCACCCCCACACCCTCAAGGGCCGCCAGCGGCTGCGCTACTGGCTGGAGCACCTGCTCATCAATGCCGCCCTGGGCGAGCAGCCCAGCTGGATCACCTATCGGGAAGGGCGCCATGACCGGCAAAGGGAGCGCTATCCCGCCGTGCTGCGTTTTGCACCTCTCACCCGCGCCGCCGCCGAGGCCCAGCTGAAAAACTGGCTGGCACTGTTTGAGCAGACCCTGCACACGCCGCTGGTTTACCAGGCCGACTGGCTCACCCCCCTGCTGCGCGAAGAGCCGAACGAAGCGCACAACACATGGTGGCGCACCGCCGAACTGGCCTGCGGGCTGCGCACGCCCAAACAATACGAACCGGGCACCGACCCCGTGCTGACGCACGCCCTCCGTCATCTGGACGATGCCGGCATCCGCGCACAGCTACAAGCGGCTCTGGATCGTCTGCAGCCCCTGATCGACCGCTGGCGCACCGCCGAGGAGATGATGACATGACCGCCACTTTCGACCTCTACAATGCGCCACTGCCCCCCGGCGTGCACAGCATCGAAGCCAGCGCCGGCACCGGCAAGACCTACACCCTGGCCCAGCTGGTGGTGCGGCTGATCGTGGAAGAAGGGCTTCCCATCGAGCAGATTCTGGTGCTCACCTTCACCCGCGCCGCCGCCGCCGAGCTGCGCGAACGCATCTTCCAGCGGCTGGGCGAGGTGGAGCGCATCCTGCAGGCCCCTGCGTCCAGCACCGACCAGAAGCTGCGCACATGGCTGCAGAAACAGGATGCCGAACAGGCCCGCACCGCCCTGCTGCGCGCCAAAATGATGCTGGATCAGGCCGCCATCTACACCATCGACAGCTTCGCCATGCAGACCATGCGGGAACACGCGCTTGCGCTGGGTCTGCCGTGGGATGCGACGCTGCTGGACGATCCGCAGACGCTGGATCAGGCGCTGGTGGATCAGTGCTGGCACAGCCTCGACACGCTGGACGACGACGCCCTGCGCACGGAAATCCTGCGCAGCTGGCGCGATCCGGACACGCTGTATAAACGTTTCAAAGCGCTTGGGGAGGGCGCCGAATTCGACTCACCGGACTCCCTGTCCGCCCTGCAACAGAAACAGGTGCGTATTCTGGCCCGATGGACCCCGGAGCGTTTGCAGGCACTGGGGCAGGCGGTGGCCGACCAGCTCTACGCCGCCTGTGCGCCCAAAAAGAAAGGCTGGTGCAACCGGCAGGTGCTCACCCCCCTGAAAAACGGCGCCTTGCCCCAAATCAAGGAACCGCTGGAACACTATCTGCAATCACGGTTGGAGGAGGCCGGACACAGCCTTCAGGACGTCCTGCCTCCCGATCTTCTGCAGGAACTGCTCGCCCTCAGCCAGGACCTTGCGGCATTGCCCACCCTCACGGACTTCGTGCAGGCCTGGTTCCGCGACCAATACACCCGCTGGCAGACCGAACGCCAGCAGGAGCTGGACCGCCGCGGCGTGTTTACCTACCACAGCCTCAAGCACCGCCTGGCCGAACGGGTCGAAGCGGATGCCGACTTGCGCACCGCCCTGCAGCAGCGCTACCAGGCCTGCCTCATCGACGAATTTCAGGACACCGACCCGGATCAATGGCGCCTGTTCCGCACCCTGTTCGGCAACAGCGACACCCACCGGCTGTTTCTTATCGGCGACCCCAAGCAGGCCATCTACGCCTTCCGCGGCGCCAATCTGGAAACTTATTTCGCCGCCACCGCCACAGCGCAGCACCGCCACACGCTGGCGACCAACTACCGCTCCCACCCCACGCTGATCGACGGTTTCAATGCCCTGTTCCAGGAAACCCCCGACTGGCCGCCCGCTTTCATGGACCCCCGCTGCACCTACCAGCCCGTCGAAGCAGGGCGTGCGGCGGAGGACACCGCCTTTACCCTGGCCGACGAACCGGCAGAAAGGATCCGCATCATCATTGGCGAAGGGCTGAACGACGTCGAACAGGCCACCCTGCAGCAGCTGGCTCGGGATGTGGTCGCCGCCCTGGAACAGGGCACGCTGCAGGGCACACCACTACGCCCCGGCGATATCGCCATTCTGGCCAAGAGCAACAGCGATGCCGCCGCTATCCAGCAGATGCTGCGCAAGGTGAACGTGCCCAGCGTGCTCACCAGCCGAGACAGCGTGTGGCAGAGCGACAGCGCTGCCGACCTGCTGCGTGTTCTGGAGGCGCTGCTCACGCCCACCCGCTCCGAGCGCGTGCGCACTGCCCTGATCGGCCCCTACTTTCAGCTTACGCTGGGACAACTGGATGAGCCCGCCCGCTATGCCGCCATGCAGCGCGCCTTCGACGACGCCCACACCCGCTGGCACAGGGAAGGGCTGCTGGCTGCGCTGCTGCAGTTGTTTCACGAAGCCGACACCTGGCCGCGGCTGGCCCGCCTGCCGGACGGCGACCGCCGCATTGCCGACACCCGCCACCTGCTGGAGCTGCTGCACGAGGAAGGGCAGCTCAACCGCCGGGGCCCGCAGGCCCTGCTGCGCTGGGCACTGCAGCAGCACCATGGCGCGCACAACGAAGCCGTGCTGCGGTTGGAGCGGGACGACGACGCAGTGGAGATCGTCACCATGCACAGCGCCAAGGGGTTGCAGTATCCGGTGGTATTCGTCTATGGCGCCTGGAAGGGAGACGCGGTCAACAGCAAGGCCTACCCCATCGGTATTCCCACACCGGACGGCGTGCGCGCCACCTTCGACAAGGGGGAAAAGGCCACCCTCAAAGCACAGGAACAGCAGCAGCTGCGCCGGCTGTTTTACGTGGCCTGCACTCGTGCCGAAAGTCATCTCACCCTCTACTGGCCCAACCCCTCTCGCCCCGAGGCGGACCAGCCATGGGTGCCCGATAATGCGCTGGATGGCATTCTTGCGCCGCGGGAAGCCGCACTGCGGAACCACGATGCCTTCACTTTTATCGACGGCTACACCGGCACGCCGCTGACCCGCTGGACCCCGCCGTCCACCAGCGCAACCCTCGAAGCTCCGCCGGCACCCGATTTTGCCGCCCTGCGGCGCAACAGCCGTCAGCTCACCAGCTACAGCGCCCTCACCCGCAGCCATGGCGATGAGTCCCCCCGGGCGCGCTGGCTCGACGAAGGGCCCAGCGTGCCGGTGGAGGACGCCCTGCCCGCCGGTCCCGTCTTCGGTCAGCTGGTGCACGACTTCCTTGAACAGACCGACTTCCGCCAGCCCGACTGGTCGCGGCTGGAGACGCTGTGGCAGCGCCACGGCTTCAGCGGTGCCATGCCGCCAGCCCTGCGCACCCTAGTGCACAACACGCTGCACGGAGTCTGCGACCCCTTCCGTCTGGCCGATCTGCCGCCGCAGCACACCTGGCGGGAACACCATTTCGTGCTGCACACGCCGCAGATCGACACCGCCGCGCTGGATCGGCTGTTCGGCGACCGCCCCGACTGGGTGCCGCTGCCCTCGCGGGATCTGCGCGGCTATCTACAGGGCTATATCGACCTGATTGCGGAACACGACGGACGCTACTACCTCCTCGACTACAAAACCAACCGCCTCGCCGCCTATGATCGCGACAGCCTCGCTGCAGCCATGGCGGAACATCACTACACCCTGCAGGCGCTCATCTACACGCTGGCGCTGGACGCCCACCTGCGCATCACCCTGCCGGACTATGATCCCGCACGTCACCTGGGCGGTGTGCGCTATCTGTTCGTGCGCGGCATGCAGCCGCAGCGTCCTTCAGGCGTCTATGCCCTTGAATTTACGCCGGAAATGCTCGAAAAAGCCCGAAATGCCCTCAAAATCGGGGAAAACGCACCATGAACGACAGCGCCGAAAAAACCGCTGCTGAAAAAGTTGGGACCCCCCCCTCCCCTCTGCTGGAAGCCCTTTTAAAAACCCTTGCCCCCAGCGATGCCACCCGCACCCGCAGTGTGCTGGCCCGGCTGCTGGACGCACAGCAGCGTGGCGACACCGCCATCGAGGTGGATGACGCCACAGCCACGTGGCTGCAACGCGAAGCCTGGGTCAGCAACGGCAGCGAACCCGCGCCGGTGATTCTGCACCACAATCTGGCGCAGTTTCACATCTACTGGCAGGCCGAGCGGGAGATTGCACTGCACTTTACCCCCCACACCCTGCCAACGCCGGACAACCGACCACCGCTGCCGCACGACTTTCTCGCCAGGGCTGCCGAGGCGCAGATCGATGAAGAAAAACTGGAACAAATCGGCTACGCGCTCAACCTGCAACGCGTGCTGCTCACCGGGGGGCCTGGGACGGGCAAGACCACCACGCTGGCGTGGCTGCTGGCGGCCATGCTGCGGGAAACCCCAGACCTGTCCATTGCATTGGCGGCCCCCACCGGCAAGGCCGCCCAGCGCATGAAGGAGTCGCTGGACAAGGCCATCCCCCACCTGCCGCTTGCCGACGACCAGAAAGCACACCTGCAGCGGCTCACGCCCAGCACCCTGCACCGCCTGCTCGGCATCGGCCGCACCCCACAGCCGCGCCATGATGGCGACAACCCGTTGCCCTACGACCTGATCGTGGTGGACGAAGCCTCCATGGTGGATGCGCTCGTGCTGGCCAAGCTATGCCGGGCACTCAAGCCCGACACGCGCCTGATTCTCATGGGCGATCCCAATCAGCTCGCCTCTGTGGAAGCCGGCAATGTGCTGGGCGATCTTGTCTCTGCCCTGCCGCAGGCGCACTGCCAGCTGCAACGCAGCCACCGATTCAACCAGACCATCGGCGCGCTGGCCGATGCCGTGCTGGCAGGCGATGCCGAAGACGCCTGGGCGCAGCTGCAGACGAGCGATGACACACTGCAGTGCCTGCCGTCACAGCGCAGCGCCCTGCTGCAGGCCATCGACGACGGCTTTACTGACTATCTGGCGCAACTGCAGCAGCTGCAGCCGGCAGACAGCTTTGAAGCCGTTGGCACGCAGGCACACGCCCTCATGCAGGCGCTGAGCCAGTTCCGCATCCTTACTGCTCTGCGCCACGATCGCAGCGTCGGCGCCAACGCCCTTAACGAACAGCTGCTGCACCACTGGCGCACGCGCCTCATCCCCCTGCAGGACGGCATCCACACCGGCCAGCCGATCCTGATTCAGGAAAACGACTACAGCCTGGGCCTCTACAACGGCGACATGGGCATTATCCTGCCATGGCGCGGCACCCCCATGGCGTGGTTCGAAGACGCAGACGCACCTACCGGCCTGCGCGCCATCCCCGTCAGCCAGCTGCCCGCGTGGGAAACCGCCTGGGCCATGACCGTACACAAGGCGCAGGGCGCCGAGTTTGACCGTGTGCTGCTGCTTCTGCCCGACGAACTCAAGCCCGTCCTCACCCGCGAACTGGTCTATACCGCCCTCACGCGCGCCAAAAATGGGTTTATGATTTTTGCCACGCAAACCGTATTCGAGGCCGCCGTGCGCAACAGAACCCGGCGGCTGTCCGGCCTCACGCACACACTGAACGCACTGAATAAAGAGGAGTCAACATGACCAGCACCCAACAACGCGCCGAACTGCAACGCCGCATCTGGCAGATTGCCAACGAAGTCCGCGGCTCGGTGGATGGATGGGATTTCAAACAGTATGTGCTCGGCACCCTGTTCTATCGCTTTATCAGCGAGCACTTCGCCGCCTACATGGAAGGCGGCGACCCCGAGCTGGACTACACCACCGTGCCGGATGAGGCTATCACCCCTGAGATCATGGAGGACGCCATCCGCACCAAGGGGTATTTCATCTACCCCAGCCAGCTGTTTCAGAATGTGGTCAAGACTGCCCACGAGAACGAAAATCTGAACACCGACCTGGCCAATATCTTCGCCGACATCGAAAACTCCGCCATCGGCTACCCCAGCGAAGACGACATCAAGGGCCTGTTTGCCGACTTCGACACCACCAGCAACCGCCTCGGCACCACCGTCAAGGAAAAAAACCGCCGCCTCGCCGCCGTGCTCAAGGGCATTGCCGAGCTGGATTTTGGCGACTTTGACGACAGCCACATCGACCTGTTCGGCGACGCCTACGAATTTCTCATCTCCAACTACGCCGCCAACGCCGGCAAGTCCGGTGGCGAGTTCTTCACCCCGCAGCATGTTTCCAAGCTCATCGCCCGCCTCGCCCTGCATGGGCAAAAGCGCGTCAACAAGATTTACGACCCCGCCTGCGGCTCCGGCTCCCTGCTGCTGCAAGCCAAAAAGCAGTTCGACCTGCACCAGATCGAAGAAGGCTTCTTCGGCCAGGAAATCAACCACACCACCTACAACCTGGCGCGCATGAACATGTTCCTGCACAACATCAACTACGACAAATTCGACATCAAGCTGGGCGACACCCTCACCGACCCCAAGCACAACGACCAGAAGCCCTTCGACGCCATCGTTTCCAATCCGCCCTACTCCATCAAATGGATCGGCTCCGACGACCCCACCCTCATCAACGACGAACGCTTTGCCCCCGCCGGCGTGCTGCCGCCCAAGTCCAAGGCCGACTTCGCCTTTGTGCTGCACGCCCTGCACTACCTCTCCGCCAAGGGACGCGCCGCCATTGTCAGCTTCCCGGGCATCTTCTACCGCGGCGGGGCAGAAAAGAAAATCCGCCAGTATCTGGTGGACAACAACTACGTGGAAACCGTCATCGCGCTGGCGCCCAACCTCTTTTACGGCACCAGCATCGCCGTCAACATCCTCGTGCTCAGCAAGCACAAGGAAGACACCCGCACCCAGTTCATCGACGCCAGCAAACTGTTCAAAAAGGCCACCAACACCAACCTGCTCACCGACGAGCACATCGAGCAGATCATGTAGGCGTTCGACAGCAAGGCCGACATCCCCCACTTCGCCCGCAGCGTCGAGCACAAGGAAATCGCCGACAACGACTACAACCTCTCCGTCAGTGCCTATGTGGAGCCGGAAGACACGCGCGAAAAAATCGACATCAATCAGCTCAATGCGGAAATCAAGGAAACCGTCGCCAAGATCGACCGCCTGCGCCACGAAATCGATCAGATTATTGCGGAGATCGAAGCATGAGCAATCAGGGACTGATCAAACGCCTGTTGGAAGGAATTGAAGTCGAGTGGAAGCCGTTGGGGGAGGTTTTGGTTCGAACAAAAGGAACAAAGATAACCGCAGGAAAAATGAAAGAGTTGCACAAGGAGGGTGCACCCGTAAAGATATTTGGTGGCGGCAAAACTTATGCTCTTGTTGATTTTGATGACATACCATCAAAAGACATCCATACCAATCCATCAATTATCGTAAAATCGCGGGGAATTATAGAGTTTGAATATTACGAAAAACCCTTTTCTCACAAAAATGAACTTTGGTCATATCATTCGGACAATGAAAATATAGATATAAAGTATGTTTATTATTTTTTAAAAACAAAGGAGCGCTATTTCCAGAGCATTGCAGGAAAAATGCAAATGCCGCAAATAGCCATTCCTGATACTGATAAGTTTGAAATCCCCATCCCTCCCCTTGATGTGCAACGTGAAATTGTCCGCATACTGGACAATTTCACGGAGCTCACCGCGGAGCTCACCGCGG
>CAYYIL010000001.1:78090-137862 GCA_964471975.1 uncultured Piscirickettsiaceae bacterium
GAAATTGTCCGCATACTGGACAATTTCACGGAGCTCACCGCGGAGCTCACCGCGGAGCTCACCGCGGAGCTCACCGCCCGCAAAAAGCAGTATGCCTACTACCGCGACCAACTCCTCACCTTCACCGACAACGAAGTCGAGTGGAAGCTGGTTTCTGAAATATTTGATATCAAAAACGGATACACCCCTTCAAAGAAAAAAAGCGAGTACTGGGAAAAAGGAAATATACCTTGGTTCAGGTTAGAAGATATTAGGTTAAATGGGCGCATACTCTGTGATGCCATACAACATGTCACTGAATCAGCCGTTAAATCAAAATTAATTCCTGCTAATTCCATAATTATGTCAACAACCGCCACCTTGGGTGAACATGCATTAATAACTGTTCCTTTTATCACCAATCAGCAAATAACAAGTTTTTCTCTTAAGAAGGAGGCTGAAAATGCTATTAATATCAAATTTTTATTTTATTATTTTTATAAATTTGGGAACTGGGTGAGACAGAATGCCAACTTTAGTGGTAGCGTTGGAATCATTAATTCTCAACGCTTAAAACAATTCAAAGTCCCTCTCCCCCCCCTCGAAGAACAAAAACGCATTGTCGCCATTCTCGACAAGTTCGATACCCTCACTCACTCCATCAGCGAGGGGCTGCCGCGCGAGATCGAGCTGCGCCAGAAGCAGTATGAATACTACCGCGACCTGTTGCTGAGCTTCCCTCGCGATTCCCAGCAGGAGAGGAAGTAAGTAAACCGTGCAAATGGAAGTAATGTTTAGACAACCTGTCATTTTTTTCTTATAATTCAATATGTTATGATTGCTCTATGGAAGTAATAATCTCCAGTGAAAGGAAGTGGGATGGAAGAAATACGCATACCGGACCCGGCATGGGGCAGTGATCTGACCCGCATCATTCTCGATCTGGAGAAGCTTCGAACCAAACGGCTCGCAGGAGAGGTTCCGCCGCATATCTTCTTTCAGTTGAAAGATATTTTTCAGATTCTGGAAACGCTGGGCAGCGCCCGGATCGAAGGCAACAATACCACGCTGGCCGATTATGTGGAAACGCTCATCGATCATCCTGAACAGACTGATGAATCCAACCTGGAAATCAGGAATCTCGAAGAGGCCATTGCCTTTATCGAGGAGAACACGGACGAAAACACACACTTCAGCAGGGCGTATATTTCTGAACTGCACAAGATATTAACGAAAAATCTCACGCCTCCACCCGGTGGTGAAGGCTCTCGCTATCCGGGCGAACTGCGGCGACATGAAGTCAGCATCAACCGCTCCGGTCATACGCCCCCGTCACCTGTGGCGCTGGCGGATCATTTCAATGCATTTCTTGAATTCGTAAACCAACCTCACAAGGAGCAATATCAGCTGCTGATGGTGGCCATTGCCCATCACCGCTTTGAGCATATCCATCCGTTCGATAATGCAAACGGCAGGATGGGACGGCTGCTGAACTATGCGCTGCTGATCAAGCTGGGCTTTCAGGTCAGAAATGGGCGCATCATTAACCCCTCTTCCGTCTTCTACACGGATCGTGACAAATACTACGACATGCTCTCCCGTGCAGACAGCCTGAAGGATGAGGATATCCTTCAATGGTGTGAATATTTTCTACTGGGCCTGAAAAATGAGATAGAGAAAATCGACTCTCTGCTGGACATCCACTATGTGCGGGAAAAAATCCTTCTACCCACGCTGGAGTATGCGCTGGCACGAGAACATATTACGACTCAGGAGTTCAAGGTCCTGAATTACCTCATTCACAGGGATGATCTGAGCATGAAGGCGCAGGATTTGAGCGATCTGAACATCCATAACTCCAAGGAAAAATCCCGCATCATGGGCAGATTGAGAGACAAGCATATCGTTATGCCTACAAAACCGAATGGCCGAATTTACACGATACAGTTCATTAATAATTATCTTCTGCGGGGGGTGATGAGCACCCTGAAGGAAAACGGCTTCATTTCCGACTTTTTGAATGAGAACAGGGCCTGAAAATGAGCGAATACAAACCCATCGCCCAGAGCGACAACTTTATTGTCCTCAACCGCTATGAAAAGTGCTGGACGGTGAAGGAGAGCTATCAGAGCGAGGATGCGCTGGAGCGGGAGCTGATCGAGGACCTGCGCAATCAGGGCTACAGCTATGAGCCGGACATCCGCACGCCGGAGGCGATGCTGGCCAATGTGCGCGTGCAGCTGGAGGCGCTGAACGATGTGCGCTTTAGCGATGGGGAGTGGCGCCGTTTCGTGGAAGAGTATCTGGACAAGCCGGGCGAAACGATCATCGACAAGACACGCAAGATCCACGACAACTATATCTACGATTTCAAATTCGACGACGGACAGATCCGCAATATCTACCTGCTGGACAAGAAGAATATCGCCCGCAACCGCGTGCAGGTGATCCGACAGTTCGAGCAGACGGGCAGCCACGCCAACCACGCCAACCGCTACGACGTCACCATTCTGGTCAACGGCCTGCCGCTGGTGCAGGTGGAGCTAAAGCGCCGCGGGGTGGCGATCAGCGAGGCGTTCAACCAGGTGCACCGCTATTCCAAGGAAAGCTTCAATTCCGAAAATTCTCTCTACAAGTATCTGCAGGTTTTCGTCATCTCCAACGGCACGGATACGCGCTACTTCGCCAATACGGTGAAGCGGGACAAGAATAGTTTCGATTTCACCATGAACTGGGCGCTGGCGGACAACACGCCGATCAAGGATCTGAAGGATTTCACCGCCACCTTTTTCGAGAAAAAAACGTTGCTGAATGTGCTGCTGCGCTATTCGGTGTTCGACACCACGAATACGCTGCTGATCATGCGCCCGTATCAGATCGCGGCGGCGGAGCGCATCCTGTGGAAGATCCAGAGCGCCCATAACGCCCGGAAATGGGGCACGGTGGAAGGCGGCGGCTACATCTGGCACACCACCGGTTCGGGCAAGACGCTGACCAGCTTCAAAGCGGCGCGGCTGGCCACGGAGCTGGAATTCGTGGACAAGGTGTTTTTCGTGGTGGACCGCAAGGATCTGGACTACCAGACCATGAAGGAGTATCAGCGCTTTTCGCCGGACAGCGTCAACGGCTCGGAGAGCACGGCGGGGCTGAAGCGCAATATCGCCAAAGATGACAATCGCATCATCGTCACCACCATCCAGAAGCTCAACAATCTGATGAAGAGCGAGGATAACCTGCCCATTTACGACAAGGAGGTGGTGTTTATCTTTGACGAGGCGCATCGCAGTCAGTTCGGCGAGGCGCAGAAGAATCTGAAGCGGCGCTTCAAGAAATATTACCAGTTCGGCTTTACCGGCACGCCCATCTTTCCCGAAAACGCGCTGGGGGCGGAAACCACCGCCAGCGTGTTCGGCCAGCAGCTGCACTCGTATGTGATCACTGACGCCATCCGCGATGAGAAGGTGCTCAAATTCAAGGTGGACTACAACGATGTGCGCCCGAAATTCCGCGCCATGGAGACGGAGCAGGACGAGAAGAAGCTCAGCGCGCTGGAAAACAAGCAGGCGCTGCTGCATCCGGAGCGCATTAACGAGATCACTCACTACATTTTGAAGAACTTCCACCGCAAGACGCACCGCACGGTGCCGGGGGCGAAAGGGTTCAACGCCATGTTTGCCGTCAGCAGCGTGGAGGCAGCAAAACGCTACTACGAAGCCTTCCAGATCGCGCAGCAGGGACACGAGAAGCCACTGCGCGTGGCCACCATCTTTTCCTACGCGACCAACGAGGAACAGGACGCCATCGGCGAGATTGCGGACGAAAGCCTCGAAGTCTCGGCCATGAACAGCAGCGCCAAGGAGTTTCTCGAGAAAGTGATCCACGATTACAACAGGATGTTCGGCACCAATTTCAGCGTGGAGGGCAAGTCCTTTGAGAACTACTACCGCGATATTTCGAAGAAGGTGAAGGATGGGGAGATCGACCTGCTCATCGTGGTGGGCATGTTCCTCACCGGCTTTGACGCGCCACGGCTGAACACGCTGTTCGTGGACAAGAACCTGCGCTACCACGGGCTAATTCAGGCCTATTCGCGCACCAACCGCATTTACGACGCCACCAAGACCTTCGGCAATATCGTCACCTTCCGCGATCTGGAACAGGCCACCATCGACGCGCTGACGCTCTTTGGCAACAAGAACACCCGCAATGTGGTGCTGGAAAAGAGCTATCAGGAATACATGCAGGGCTTTGTGGACGAGGAAACCGGCGAGGCGCGCCGCGGTTTTGTGGAGGTAGTGACCGAGCTGCAGACGCTATTCCCCGATCCGGCCCGTATCGAGACGGAAACAGACAAGAAGGCCTTTGCCAAGCTGTTCGGCGAGTATCTGCGACTGGAAAACATCCTCCAGAACTACGACGAATTTGCTGCGCTGAAAGCCTTGCAGGAAGTGGATACCGACATTCCGGAAGCGGTGGACGCCTTTAAAGCGGAATACGGCCTGAACGATGAAGTATTTGAAGACCTGCGCCGCATCACCCTGCCGCCGGAGCGGGTAATACAGGACTATCGCTCCACCTACAACGACATCCGCGACTGGATCCGCCGCGAAAAGGCGGGCAAGGAACCTGAACAGAGCGACATCAACTGGGATGATGTGATCTTCGAAGTGGATCTACTCAAATCGCAGGAGATCAATCTGGACTATATCCTTGAGCTGATTTTTGAGCACAACCGCGCGCAAAAGGACAAGGCAACACTGGTGGAAGAAATCCGTCGCGTCATCCGCGCCAGCTTGGGCCACCGTGCCAAGGAAAGCCTGATCGTCGAGTTTATCAACCAGAGCGATCTGGACAGCTTCGAAGACAAGACGGACATCATCGAGGCCTTTTTCCGCTTTGCGCAGGAAAAACAGCGGGAAGAAGCCGAGGCGCTGATCCGCGAAGAGGGGCTGAACGAGGAAGCCGCCCGCCGGTATATCAACCTGTCATTGCGGCGCGAATACGCCAGCGAAAACGGCACCGAGCTCAACGAGGCGTTGCCCAAAATGAGCCCGCTCAATCCCAACTATCTGAAAAAGAAACGCAGCGTGTTCGAGAAGATCGCCGCATTTGTGGAGAAATTCAAGGGCATCGGCGGGATGCTGTAAACAAGATGGATATTGATTACAATGATTGCATTGATATCAACCAGAGGTTAAAGGCATGGCTGCTCTGACAATCCGCAATATTGATGAGAAACTGAAACAGGCGCTGCGGCTGCAGGCAGCAGAACACGGCATATCCATGGAAGAGGAAGTGCGCCGCATTCTGCGACAGGCTGTCATGACGGCACAGGCTACGCAATCATTACCGCTTGGCCAACGACTCAAGCAGCGCTTTGAAGAAATCGCAGATGCGCAATTCGAACTGCCGGAACGCCATCCACCCCGTACCCCACCCGCGTGGGAGGGGGAAGATGCGCAGTGATCCTGCTGGATACGAATGTCCTCTCTGAACTGATGCGTCCTCAGCCTGCCGATGCAGTGGTGACATGGCTGGACAGCCAACCGATGGAGCAGGTATGGATCAGTGCTATCACGCAGGCTGAAATTTTGCTTGGTCTGGCATTAATGCCAGCCGGTAAACGGCAGCAAGCACTGAGTAAAGCCGCCATGGCCATGTTTGAAAAAGATTTTGGAGGTCGCTGCCTCCCTTTTGACGCCCGCTGCACCCCGGCCTATGCTGCAATAGTCTCCCGACGAATTCAAAAAGGCCGCCCCGTGAGCACAGAAGATGCCCAGATCGCAGCCATCGCCCTGACATACGATCTGCATCTGGCAACCCGCAACACCAAAGACTTCGAGGAAATAGACGGCTTACAACTGTTGAATCCCTGGAAAGCCGAGCGCTAAATTCCTCTCTAAAATCAACGCAGGGATTGACCTGTCAACACATCAATAATCGGCGTTGGGCCCTGCAGGTCGCCAATGTCGCCCACTACACAGCCGGCAAGGTTTTGTAACAGTTCAGGTGAAAGTTCGTCGCAGGCACGTGTCGGCGGTTCGCCGCTGAGGTTGGCACTGGTGGAGACAATGGGTCCGCCAAAGGCGCGGCAGAGCTGCTGCACCACGGGATGGGCGCTGGCGCGCAGGGCAACCGTATCGAACTGGCCGCGAATCCATGCCGGCACCTGCTCGCTGGCCGGCACCACAAACGTGACGGAACCGGGCCAGCTGGCTTGCAGGCGCGCCCAGTGATCGACTTCGAGACGTGAGGCATCGATGAGCGGGCGCAATTGCTCCAGATCGGCGCCCACGAGAATCAGTCCTTTCTCGATGGGGCGCTGCTTAATGGCCAGCAGACGCATCACTGCTTCTTCGTTGAAAGGATCGCAGCCCAGCCCCATCACGCCTTCGGTGGGATAAGCGATGATCTCGCCCGCCTGGAGTGCTGCCGCGCCCTGCTCGCAGCTGAGTCCGTTCATACGAAATGGGGCAGCGGTTCGGCGCGGTGGTGCAGCAGCACCTGCTTGAAGACGTCAGGATCCTTGATGGTGGTGAGCTCGCCCTCCCGCGGCAGCACCTTGTCCTTGAGACGCGACAGCCAGAACCGCAACGCCGCCATGCGCTGCGCCGCCGCCCATTCCGCCTGTTCCAGCTCGGTCAGCGGGCGCACCTGCTGATACGCCTGCATGATGGCCCTGACCCGCTCCAGATCGTAGCGGTTGTCTTCATCCCGTGCCCAGTCGTTCACCATCACTGCCAGATCGTAGAGCCACGGCGCATTGCAGGCGTAATAGAGATCAATGATCCCCGCCAGTTCGTCGCCGCGGAACAGGGCATTGTCGGTAAACAAATCGGCATGAATCACGCCCTGCGGCAGATGCGCCCAGTCCTGCGCCTGCTGATAGGCCAGCTCGTCCCTGAGCAGTGCCTTGTCTTCCTCATCCAGATAGGGTTCGATCTGGGCAAAGGTACGCTCGGCCCAGGCCAGATCGCGGTCATTGGCGCGGTAGCCGTCGAAGTCTTTCCCGGCGAGATGGAAGCGTGCCAGGGTTTCGCCCATGACGGCGCACTGGCGCACGTTGGGCTGCTCAACCCCGCGGCCGTCGAGCCGCTGCACCAGCGCCGCCGGCTTGTCGTGGAGGCGGTTCAGATAGTTGCCTTCCCGGTCCGCAATGGGGTGCGCCGTGGGAATGGCATGCTCGGCCATGAAGGCCATAATATTGAGGAAGTAGGGCAGTTCGTCAAAGCTGTGCTGCTCGAAAATCGTGAGCACGTAGCGCCCCGCGTCCGTGTCCACGAAATAGTTGGTGTTTTCGATGCCTTCGGAAATGCCCTCGAAGCTGCGCAGCGCACCCAGATCGTAGCGGGTGAGAAATTGCGACAGCTCGTCTTCGGTAATGGTGGTGTAAACGGACATGGCTTCCTGCCGTGTAGTCGATCAGCAGGATTTTACTGCAATTGTGCCCCCGGCGGGCTTATCCGCCCGGAAACAGCTGTTCATTATCCGTGGCGCGCATCAGACGGCGAACCTTGTCTGCCACACGGGTTCTGAGCACCTCTTCATCCACACAGTAGATGACTTCGTACCAGTCGCGGGCATGCGCAATGAATAGCGCGGTCAGATTCGGATCGAAATGGCTTCCAGCCCCTTCTTCGATAATAGCCAGCGCCTTGTCCAACGGCATGGGTTCCTTGTAAGGCCGTTCTGAGGTCAACGCATCGAAAACGTCCACCAGAGCAAAAATGCGGGCCATAAGGGGAATCTGTTCACCCTTCAGGCCTTCCATATAGCCGCTGCCATCCCACTTTTCATGATGATAGAGCGGAATATCGCGCGCTTCCGCCAGCCACTTTGCCCGCGACAGAATCTGTGCGCCATGACTGACGTGGGTTTTCATGACGGCAAACTCATCTTCTGTCAAACGGCCCGGTTTCAGAAGGATGTGATCTGGGATGGCGATCTTGCCCACATCGTGTAGAAAGGAACCGACCGCGATATTTTTCAGCGCTTTGCTATCCAGTCCCAGCGCAGTCCCCAGACGCAGCGCATAGGCCGTCACCCGATAATTGTGAATATCAGTATCCGAATCCCGTTTGGCCACGGCTTCGCCCATGACCTCCAGCAACTGAATGTTGCCTTCGATCACTTCATTACGTTGCCGCGCAAGCAGGGTCATCACACGGCGATAGATGGGATAGAGCACCAGCGAGGTCAGTAGAATGGCCCCGAACAGAATCCCGACCTGCGCCAGGACACCTTCTTCAAGCTGCTCCATCTCCAGCGCGGTCGGTTTATAAATCCCTTCAAAAAACCCGATCAACCGCCCCTGTTCATCCGTCAGCGGCAGTAATACCTGCCAGATGCGTTCATCATCCAATTCGAGACGACGATAATGGGGCTGGCCATCCTTGGGAAAAGGGTGTGGCGGCAGTTTTTCCTCCGTTTCTTCAAGCCCCGCCTCTTCCTCATCAAAACGGGAAAAGGTGGCCAGCTTATGCCGTTGCGCGTCGTATAACTCAACAATGTCAAAATGGCGGAACAGTTGATCCACTTCCTGTCTGGAAACCGGTTTTCCCGCTTTGAGCTGCTGCACCAGATCGCGCCCGACCTGAGCCTCGGACCGTGCATGGGCCACAACCTGCTCATCGATCATCTCCAGTTCGAAAAAATAGAGACCGATTGCTGCAATCTGTGCCAATACTAATGTGACAGCAGCGATTCGGTGCAACAGCGCCTTCTGAATCGAACCAATCCCGACCATTTCACCTTCTCCCCATTAATCACCACCTCATCCCCGGAGCAAAACATTTCAGGCCACACTGCCCCCAATGCAAGAGAATGGATTATTCAATGCCTTATCTATGGTTTGGTAAGTTAGCTTTATAACATAGCCTTTCGCCACGTAGAATAGACATCTGTTCACTCATTTCCGTACTTCCCCATGCAAAAACCCGACCTCATTCTCGTCGACGGCTCCAGCTATCTGTTCCGCGCCTATCACGCGCTGCCGCCGCTGACCACTTCCGATGGCACCCCCACCGGCGCCCTATACGGCGTGATCAACATGGTGGGCAAGCTGCTGGATACCTACCAGCCGAAGCGCATCGCGGTGGTATTCGATGCCCACGGCAAGAACTTCCGTCACGAAATGTACGAAGCCTACAAGGCGAACCGCCCGCCCATGCCGGATGACCTGGCGCAGCAGATCGAGCCGCTGCACGCATTCATCCGCGCGCTGGGCATTCCGGTGGTGGTGATCGACGGCGTGGAGGCGGACGACGTGATCGGCACCCTAGCCACTCAGGCGGCTCGGGAAGGCAGGCAGGTGCTCATCTCCACCGGCGACAAGGACATGGCCCAGCTGGTGAACGACCGCATCACCCTGATCGACACCATGAAGGACCAGATCCTCGACCGCGACGGCGTCATCAAGAAATACGGCGTGGCACCGGAGCAGATCATGGACTATCTGGCGCTGATGGGCGACAGTTCCGACAATATTCCCGGCGTGCCCAAGGTGGGGCCGAAAACCGCCGCCAAGTGGCTGCAACAGTATGGCGATCTGGACACCCTCATCGCCCACGCCGACGAAATCAAGGGGAAGGTAGGCGAAAACCTGCGCGCCCATCTGGATCAGCTCAAGCTGTCCCGCGAGCTCACCCGCATCCGCACCGATCTGGAGCTGCCCATCCGCTGGCAGGATCTGGTCAAGCAGCCGGAAGACGACGAAAAGCTGCTGGAACTGATCCGCCGCTACGAATTTTCCAGCTGGCTCAATCGCAAGTTGGCCGGGCATCCCCTGTTCGGCGGCAGCGAGGACGAAAAGAACGCGCCGGCCCACACCGATACCACGCAGGACGTGCCAATCATCCTCGATAACGACGCGCTGAACCACTGGGTCGAGCACCTTGAAAACGCCGAGCTGTTCGCCATCGACTGCGAAACCACGGCGCTGGATCCCATGCGCGCACAGCTGGTGGGCATCAGCTTCGCCGTGGCCAACGATGACGATGTGAAAGCCGCCTACCTGCCCCTTGCCCACGACTACCCCGGCGCACCCGAACAGTTGCCCGTGGATCAGGTGCTGGAAACGCTGCGCCCGCTGCTGGAACAGGCGCCCAAGGCGGGGCAGAATCTCAAGTACGACTGGCATGTATTCAAGAATGCCGGTATCACGCTGGAACCCATTACCCACGACACCATGCTACAGTCCTACGTGCTCAACAGCACCGAGCGCCACGGGCTGGACGAGCTGGCGCTGAAATATCTGGGACACCGCACCACCCACTACACCGACGTGGCCGGCAAGGGGCGCAAGCAGATCAATTTCGCCCAGGTCCCGCTTGAGCAGGCCGCCCCCTACGCCGCCGAGGATGCCGAGCTGGTGCTGCGCCTGCACAAGGTGCTGTGGCCGAAGCTGGAACAGGACGAGAAACTGCGCCGCGTTTATGAAGAAATCGAAATTCCGCTGGAGCCGGTGCTGGCACGCATGGAACATACCGGCGTGCTGCTGGACGCCGAGCAGCTCAAGGCCTATTCCAAGGAGCTGGCGGAAAAACTCAAGCAACTGGAAGAAAAGGCGTGGGCACTGGCCGGCGAAGCATTTAATCTCAACTCCACCAAGCAGCTGCAGACTATCCTGTTCGACAAGCTGGGGCTGCCGGTGATCAAGAAAACCCCCAAGGGACAGCCCTCCACCGCCGAAAGTGTGCTACAGGAGCTGGCGGAGCAGAGCCACGAACTGCCGAAACTGATTCTGGAATACCGCGGCCTGGCCAAGCTCAAGTCCACCTACACCGATGCGCTGGTGAAGCAGATCAATCCCGACACTGGGCGCGTGCACACCAGCTACCAGCAAGCGGTCACCGCCACCGGACGCCTGTCCAGTACCGACCCCAACCTGCAGAACATCCCGGTGCGCACGCCGGAAGGTCGGCGCATCCGCCAGGCCTTTATCGCGCCGCAAGGGTCAAAAATCCTCGCCGCCGACTATTCGCAGATCGAGCTGCGCATCATGGCTCACTTCAGCGGCGACGAGAACCTCATCAAAGCGTTTGAACAGGGGCTGGACATTCACAAGGCCACCGCGTCGGAAATCTTCGGCGTGCCCGTGGACGACGTGACACCCGACATGCGCCGCCACGCCAAGACGGTCAACTTCGGCCTCATTTACGGCATGAGCGCCTTTGGTCTTGCGCAGCAGCTGGAAATCGACGTCAAGCAGGCCAAGGCCTATATCGACACCTATTTCGAGCGCTACCCGGGCGTGAAGCGCTACATGGACGAGATCCGCGAACAGGCAAAGCAGCAGGGCTACGTGGAAACCCTCATGGGCCGGCGCCTTTACCTGCCGGACATCCACAGCAAGAACCCGCAGGTGCGCCAGTATGCCGAGCGCGCCGCCATCAACGCCCCGCTGCAGGGCACTGCGGCGGACATCATCAAGACCGCCATGATCCGCATTGATGCCTGGCTGCGCGAAGACCTGCCCCCGCAAGCCATTTATGGCGACACGCGCATGATCATGCAGGTGCACGATGAACTGGTGTTCGAGGTGCCCGGCGAGGTGACACTGGAACACCCCATCGCCAGAACCATCAAGGAAACCATGGAATCGGCCATGACGCTGCGCGTGCCGCTGGTGGCCGATGTGGGCATCGGCCCCAACTGGGAAGCGGCGCACTGATACACGCTGTGCGGGCGTTCCTGCCAGAAAAAGGCTTTCGCTTTTCAGCCCAGAAATTCCGCACCTGAAAAAGTCGGGGACCCCCCTCCCTGCCGATTCAGTCAGCCTTTTTGGCTGGCCGTTCGTAGTGCAGCCATTCGTCCAGTTTGGCCCACACCTGCGGCAGGCCGTCGCGCTTGAGACTGGAAAAGGTCTGCGCCGTGGCGTGGGGATAGTGTTCCTGCAGATATTTCTGCACCTTGAGCAGGGTGGCCTTGGTCGGCCCTCGCTTCAGCTTGTCCGCCTTGGTGAGCAGCACGTGCACCGGCAGCGCCAGCCCTTGCGTCCAGTTCAGCATCAGCTCATCCACCTCAGTGAGCGGATGGCGGATGTCCATCAGCACGATCAGCCCGGTCAGAGAACTGCGCTTTTCTATGTATTCACTCAGATGTCGTTCCCATTCGCGGCGCAGGGCTTCATTCACCTTGGCGAAGCCGTAGCCGGGCAGATCCACCAGCCGACGCTGGTCGTCCAGCTCAAAGAAGTTGATCAGCTGGGTGCGTCCGGGTGTCTTGGAGACGCGCGCCAAGGATTTCTGGGAGGTGATCGTATTGAGTGCGCTGGACTTGCCGGCATTGGAGCGTCCGGCAAAAGCCACTTCCCAGCCTTCGTCCGGCGGGGCCTGCTTGATACCGGGCGCGCTCTTGAGAAAGTGCGCCTTCTGATAGAGCGGATGCTGCATGATCTGGCTTTAATAGGGTTAAAGCCATATGGTAGCGTGCCTGCTGGAATTTCCCAATCCTTTCGATCAGGTCGCAGCCGCCATCAGTGGACAGCGGGTGATCTTTTTCAATCCGTGCAGACGTGACAGCAGACCATGCTCCTGCAGGCAGACGCGACAGCGATGATCACTGACATTGACGTGATATTTCTCATAACATTCCCGCAATTTCTGCTGGCAGGCCGGGTCATTGCAGATGGGTACTTCGCTGGGCAGCCCGACGCTTTCGCAGGAACTGCATAAGGAGACCAGATGCAGTCTTTCAGCAGAATTTCCACATATCCAGCAGCTGTCCATCGTCTGATCCCCTCTCCTCTGAATTCAAGATCGTCAGATTTATAGTCGTTTCATTTTGATTTTGCAGATTATCAGAACAGACTCACTGGTGTTATAAAATTTCCTTCATAAAAATATGATTATTCTTATGATCTCTTTTGCCATAAACCGGCTCGCCCCGTATACTTGCGGGTTCCCATCAATCGCAGTGAACCGACATGGCTAAACCCGTTTCCCGCGCCCGTACGCTGTACGACTTCTTCAGCTCCATGAGTCTGGCCGTCACCCTGCTGGTGATGCTGGCCATCGCCTCGGTGATCGGCACGGTGGTCAAGCAGGGCGAGCCCTATCAGAACTATGTGGTCAAGTTCGGCCCCTTCTGGGCGGAGCTGTTCGACAGGATCGGCATCTTCCATATCTACAGCACCTGGTGGTTCGTGCTGGTCATTCTGTTTCTCATCGTCTCCACCAGTGCCTGCGTCATCCGCCATGTGCCGGTCTTCCTGCGCGATGTAAAAAGCTTTGCGGAAAGCCTGTCACGCACCGCACTGCTGCACCAGCCCAATCACGGCGAAGTGCCCTGCCCGCAACCGGAGGCCGCCCTGCAGCAGATGGAAACCACCCTGAAAGGCGAAGGCTTCAAGCTCAAGCGCAAGGAAAGCGAACAGGGCATCATGCTGGCGGCCATGAAGGGGCGCTGGAACCGGCTGGGTTATTTCCTGACGCACGTGGGCATCGTGGTGATTCTCGCCGGCGCGGTGGTGGACTCCAACCTGATGCTCAAATACAAGGTGATGACCGGCCAGGCCGTGCCGGAAACCCGCGATGTGCCCGTCAGCCAGATCAATCCGAAGGCCATCCTGCCGCCGGACAATGTTTCCTTCCGCGGCACGGTCACCATTCCGGAGGGCCAGAAGGCAGACTTCATCTTCCTGCCCTATGACCGCGGCTACTTCCTGCAGCAGCTGCCGTTTGAAATGATCGTGAAGCGATTCCACATCGACTTCTACGACACCGGCATGCCCAAGGACTTCGTCACCGATCTGGTAGTGCGCGACAAGACCACCGGCCGGACCATCGAGCATACCCTGCGGGTGAACCATCCCCTCATTCTGGGCGACATCGCTATCTATCAGTCGTCCTTTGAAGACGGCGGTTCTCAGCTGAAGCTGAGCCTCTACCCGCTTACCGGCGCAGAAACCCGGCCTATTCACATGACCAGTCGCGTCAATCAGACGGAAATTCTCGAAACCACGCAGGGCAAGCTGCGCTTCGAATTCGACGACTTCAAGCTGCACAACGTGGTGCCGGCCACCCCGGAAGAAGAGAAACAGACCGGACGCAAGATGCACGACAATGGCCCGAAACTGGTGTACAAGATCCGCAACGAACAGGGCATCGCCAAGGAGTATGAAAGCTACATGCTGCCGCTCAAGCAGCAGGGGCGCGACTTTTTCGTGGCCGGCGTACGTGACTCCGTGGCCGAACCCTATCGCTACCTGTTCATTCCGGCCGATGAAAAACGCAACCTGTCACGCTTCATGGCCTTTGTGGAGCTGCTCAACAATGACCAGAAGCGGCTGGCCCTCTTCGCCAAATACGTCAGGACCGACCCGCAGTTCAGCAAGCTGCCCGTGCGCGAGCAGGCGATGCAGATCCAGCTGTGGCAAAACCTGATCCGCCTGTTCCGCGACGCCGGCTTCAAGGGCATCGAACATTTCATCAAGACCAATGTGCCCAAGGACAAGCAGAAGGAGGTAAAGGACTTCTATATGGCCCAGCTCACCGACGGGTTGCAGGTGCTGTATGTGCAGCTGCTCAAGCAGCAAGGCGTGATCAAGTCCCGTGCCGACCTCACCGATTTCGACAAGACCTGGTTCGAGGATGCGCTCAACGCCGTGCTGGCCTTGCCAAAGTTTGGCTACCCCATCTTCGTCAAGCTGGACAGCTTCAAGCTGCTGATGGCCACCGGCCTGCAGGTGACCAAATCGCCCGGCAAGGACATTGTCTATTTCGGCAGCCTCATGCTAGTGCTGGGCGTATTCCTGCTGTTCTACGTGCGCCAGCGCCGCGTTTGGGTATACTTTGACAAATCAACCCCTTCAGACAATGGTCATACTCTGGTGATCGCGGCAAAAGACAATAAAAACACGCCGGAGATGGAAAAAGAATTCAAACACCTGCTGACGCAGCTACAGCAAACCTGCGGAGAGAATCCATGAATACCCTCAACAATGCCTATTCCGAGCACATGCAGAGCGGCCCGACCCTGAAGGAACGCTTCGGCCTGTTCGGGGTCATCTGGAGCCTGCTGGTGATTGCGGCTGGCATGGCCGTCTGGCAGGATCTGCACGCCTACATGGACAACTTTGAAAAGGCGATTCTTATCGGTGCCGTGCCGGGGGTGATTGCGCTGGGGGCCTTCTGGCCCAGCCTGCGCCTCTATCTGCTGGGCGTTGCGGCGCTGACGCTGCTGGGGGTGTGGCAGTACAGCAGCCATGGCAATGACGTGAAGGTGCAGGAGCAGCTGTTCCTGCTCAAGTATCTGCTCTCCAGCCAGAGCGCCTTCATGTGGATGAGCGCCCTGTATGTGCTGGCCACCGCAGGGTATTTCTTTGCCCTGTTCATCCACTCCGAGTTTGCCGGCAAGGTGGCCACGGCACTCACCTGGGCGGGCGCTACCTTCGGCCTCACCGGCATGATGATGCGCTGGTACGAGTCCTACCTGATCAACCCGGACTACGGCCACATCCCCATCAGCAGCCTGTATGAAGTGTTCATCCTCTTCTCGGTGATTACGGCGCTGGTCTATCTCTACTTCGAACAGAAATACCGCACCCGCGCCCTGGGCGGCTTCGTCATGCTGGTGGTTTCCGCCGCGGTGGCCTTTCTGCTGTGGTACACCTTCGACCGCGAGGCCTATCACATTCAGCCGCTAGTGCCGGCGCTGAAGAGCTACTGGATGAAGCTGCACGTGCCTGCCAACTTCCTCGGCTACGGCGCCTTTGCGCTGGCCGCCATGGTGGGTGCCGCCTGGCTGATCACCGATACGCTGGCGCGCAAGAATCCCGACAGCGCTTTCGTCAAGGCGATGCCGTCGCTGGAGATGATGGACGACCTCATGTACAAGTCCATCGCCTTCGGCTTCGCCTTCTTTACCATCGCCACCATTCTCGGCGCAGTGTGGGCAGCCGAGGCCTGGGGCGGCTACTGGAGCTGGGACCCGAAGGAAACCTGGGCACTGATCGTGTGGCTCAACTACGCCGCCTGGCTGCATCTGCGCATGACCAAGGGCTGGCGCGGCCGTCCCATGGCGTGGTGGGCGCTGGTAGGCCTGCTGGTCACCACCTTTGCCTTTCTGGGGGTGAACATGTTCCTCTCCGGCCTGCACTCCTACGGCAAACTGTAAGGAGCCAATAATGAAACTGACCCGACGTCACTTCACCACCCTGCTGGGCGCTGCGGCGCTGGCACCGCTGGCCCGCGCACAGGAGGCGGTCCCCCCCATGGAAGGGGTGGAATACAGGAAGGTGCCCCATCCCCATCCGCAGCCGAAGCATGTGACCGAATTCTTCTTCTACGGCTGTCCGCACTGCTACCATCTGGAGCCCGGCATCGAGGCCTGGCTGAAGAAAAAGCCCGCGGACGTGACCTTTGAACGCTACCCGGCGGTCATCGACAGCCCGGCATGGATCTTCTTTGCCCGCGCCTTCTTTACTACCAAAAATCTCGGCGTGCTGGAGCAGTCCCACAAGGCGCTGTTCGATGCCCTGCATCGCGACCGCCTGAAGCTGTTTACCGTGGAAAAGCTGGCGGCCTGGTACAGTCAGTTCGGCGTGGATCCCAAGGACTACGAAGCCATGTTCAAGTCCTTCAAGGTGGACACGCAGGTGAAGGAAGCGCGCAAGCTGACGCAGGATTTCGGCATCGACGGCGTGCCGGCCATCGTGGTCAACGGCCAGTGGCTCACCGACGTGGTCATGAACGGCAGCCGCGAGCGTCTGTGGCAGACCGTGGACTGGCTGCTGGCCCACAAATAACGGAACCCACCCTTGCAAAGCGCCGCACAACTGCTGGTCCAGTGTCTCGAGGCGGAAGAGGTCCAGTTCATCTTCGGCATCCCCGGTGAGGAAAATCTGGATCTGATCGACGCCCTTGCTGACAGTCCCATCCAGTTCATCACCACCCGCCACGAACAGGGCGCCGCCTTCATGGCGGACGTCTATGGCCGCCTCACCGGCAAGGCGGGCGTGTGCGTCTCCACCCTCGGCCCCGGGGCCACCAACCTGGTCACCGGCGTCGCCGACGCCAATATGGACCGCGCGCCCATTGTGGCGCTGGCAGGGCAGGCGGCTACCACGCGCATGCACAAGGAATCCCATCAGGTGCTGGATCTGGTGAGCCTGTTCAAGCCCATCAGCAAGTACGCCGCACAGATTCTGGAGCCGGAAACCGTGCCGGAAGTGGTGCGCAAGGCGTTCAAGGTGGCACAGAGCGAAAAGCCGGGTGCCGCTTTTATCGACTTCCCGGAAAACATCGCCAAGATGCCGGTGCCGAATACGCCGCTGCCGGTGCGGCGCGAACGCCTGCCCATGGCGCCGGAAAGCCATCTGAAAAAGGCGGCAGAACTGATCGACGCGGCAGAAAATCCGCTGATTCTCGCCGGCAATGGCGTCATCCGCACCCATGCCCATCTGGAGCTGCAGGCCTTTGCCGAAGCACTGCAAATTCCGGTGGTCAATACCTTCATGGCCAAGGGGATGGTGCCCTTCTTCAAGAATCCGCTGGCGCTTGGAACAGCCGGCCTGCAGGCGGGTGACTACGAAAACTGCGGCTTCCGCGATGCCGATCTGGTGATTACCGTCGGCTTCGACATGGTGGAGTATCACCCCTATCTGTGGAACCCGCACCACAGCCACCGCATCATCCATATCGACACCACAGCGGCGGAAGTGGATCAGGATTATCTGCCCGACATCGAACTGGTGGGCAATATCGCCAAGAACCTGCGCCGTCTCGCCCATCTGGGCATTCCTCCGAAGCAGAGCCGCATCGGCCGCCAGCTGCGCCATTCGCTGATCGAAGAGATGAACCGCTGCAGCCAGTCCACTGCCTGGCCGCTGAAGCCGCAGAAGATTATCTGGGACCTGCGCACCGCGCTGCCGCGGGAAGGGATCACCGTAGTGGACGTGGGCGCCCACAAGATGTGGATGGCGCGCATGTTCCGTGCCGAACAGCCCAATACCTGCATCATCTCCAACGGCTTTGCCAGCATGGGCATCGCCCTGCCAGGCGCCATTGCCGCGGCGCTCACCTATCCGGATCGGCCGGTGGTGGCCGTCAGCGGCGACGCCGGTTTCATGATGAATGTGCAGGAGCTGGAAACCGCGGTACGTCTGGGCGTCAATCTGGTGGTGCTCATCTGGAACGACGGCGGCTACGGGCTGATCGAATGGAAGCAGCAGCGTCAGTTCGGCCGCAGCGCCTATGTTGCCTTTGGCAACCCGGACTTTGTGCAGCTGGCGCAGAGCTTTGGCGCCCACGGCAGACGCATCGATCGTGCAGACGCCCTGCAGCCGGCGTTAAAATCTGCGCTGGAACAGGGGGGCGTGCATGTGATCGACTGTCCGGTGGACTATAGCGAGAACGACCGCCTGATCGAACTGCTGGGCCCGGTGCTCAGCGAAGCGGAAGAGTAGTCTCCGCAAAGGAGGTGTCATGCTGCATGTGAAATGGGGGCCGGATGGTACACTGGAAGATTTCTCCTTCGTGGCCAAACCGGGCTATGAACTCACCACGCTCAGCGACGATCGCGTGCAGGCGTGGCTCAAGGATGAAGCCAATCAGCACAAGATTGACGCGGTGCTGGAGCAGATGGACCTGGAAATGGTCCGTGTGGTGGAGGACCTGATCGATCTGCTCATCGACAAGGGGATCATCCTGTTTACCGACCTGCCCGAAGTGGTGCAGAACAAGATTCTGTTCAAGCGCAGCCTGCGCAGCACCCTGCAGCCTTCGCTGCTGCACGACAGCGACGACGAACTGCTACTTTAGAAATTTTGTCACAGCTTCCCAGCTGCGTTCACGCGCCGGCGGCATGCAGGCCGGTTCGCCACAGTAAAGCGCTGCCAGCAGACGCTCCTGGGCCGAATCGATGCCAAGCAGGGCAAAGGTGCGCGAATCCCGAATCACCGGGCCGGTGCTCCACTGCGAGCCAATCCCCTCGCTCCACAATGCCAGCATGAAGTTCTCGATGGCTGCCGCCACCGCCGCATAATCCTCTTCCCGCTGTACGGGATCGTCTGCCAGCATCTGCCCCACCAGCACCACCTTTGGAAAGGTGTTAAAACGCGCACGCGCCTTGTCAAAGGCCTTCTGCCAGGCTACATCCCTCCGCTCGAAGCGTTTGCTAGCGCGCAGATCAGCATAAATCTCGGCCACCGCCCGTTGTGTTTCACTGCCCAGTACATAAAAGCGCCAGGGTTCGGTCAGGCCGTGATTGGGCGCGCAAACCGCTGCCTGAAGGGCTCGCCGGAGGGTGGCATCGGCAACCGCGGTCGGCTTGAAATCATAGATGGTGCGCCGTGTGGTCAATACCTGCAGACAGTCTGTCGTCATGGGTACAAGTCCTGTGAATGGTTGGGTGAATTTTGTGGATAAAGTGAGATAAACTATATCAAGTTGATTTTATCCACAAAAGATCCCCAATGGCTACAGACGTCCCGATGGCAGATTTCCCCAAGGTTTGCTCACACGACAAGTCATTGATCGGGAAAGAAAATTGGTGTGTTTCAACAGCGGGCTGTCTGACAAAGAAGAACAACAGAAAAAGAAATAAATTAAACCCTATCACAACAGGATCATCGCTTCCATGACTCTGAACGAACTGCGTTACATCGTCGCTGTCGCCGAGCATCGGCACTTTCGCAAGGCAGCTCAGGCCTGCAATATCAGCCAGCCGACCCTGAGCGTGGCCATCCGTAAGCTGGAAAACGAACTCAATGTGGTGCTATTCGAACGCCGCAAGAGCGAAATTCTCATTACCCCGACCGGCCAGCGCATTATCGAGATTGCCAGGGAGATTCTCGCACGGGTGCACGACATCGAAGAAATCGCCCGTGCCGATCAGGACAGTCTTTCATCCGAGCTGCGCGTCGGTGCCATCTACACCATTGGTCCCTATCTGCTGCCGCGCTTTATCCATACCCTGCATCAGCAGGTGCCCACACTGCCGCTGATCGTGGAGGAGGACTATACCCACGGCCTGGCGCAGAAACTGGCACAGGGGACGCTGGACATGGCCATTCTCGCCCTGCCGTTTGACGAGCAGAACATGGATACCATTCCGCTGTATGAGGAGCCCTTTGTAGCGGCCCTGTCCAAGGATCACCCCCTGGCTGAGGAGCCAATGATCACCAAGAAGCATCTGAAGCAGAACACGGTGCTGATTCTCGGTGCGGGTCACTGTTTCCGCGATCAGGTGCTTGAGGCTTATCCCTTCCTCGCTGCGCAGGACAGCCAGCTGCAGCAGACGCTGGAGGGAAGTTCTCTGGAAACCCTCATGTACACCGTTGCCACCGGCGTGGGCATTACCATCCTGCCGTGCACGGCTGCCCGGCACCATCTGGAAGATATCGTCATCAAGCCGCTTCAGGGGCCCGTGCCGGCACGAACGGTCGCACTGGCATACCGACGCAGCTTTCCGCGCGTCAAGGCGCTGGAGGCCGTTGTGGAGGCGCTCAGAAGCATTGATCTGAACTGCGTCACGCCGGTACCTGCCCCATGATGAGCCGTATTCTGCTGCCGATTCTGCTGGTGGTGGCAGCCAGCAGCTGGGGCGGGCCAGCGACAACGACCCAGCCCGACCCCTTCGATCAGACGGATCCCTACGAGCAGTTCAACCGCAGCATGCTCGATTTCAACATGGGTGTACACCGCACCATCGGTCGGCCCATCGCCAGGGCGTACGACAGCCTGCCCGCACCGGCGCAGAAGGGACTGCACAATTTCTTTACCAATCTGACCGTGCCGTGGACGTTTCTGAACGACGTGCTGCAGGGCAAGGGGGAAAAGGCGGCCACGGACTTCATGCGTTTCGCCATTAATACGGTGCTGGGTCTGGGCGGCGTGCTGGACATTGCCAGCGAAGCGGGGATGGCTTATCAGAAAGAGGATCTGGGCCAGACCCTGTATGCCTGGGGACTGTGGCCGCAGGCACATTTTCTGATTCTTCCGCTGCTGGGGCCCTATACCACCCGCGAAGCGGTGGGGGCTGGCGCGCAGATGGCCTGGGATCCGGCCTATGATGCACTTTTGCAGGCCAATGGTGATGTCAAGCTGGCTCTTCGCCTGCTGGATGCCACGCGCAGCTATGCGGAAAACGCCGTGCTGCTGGATCAGCTGGAGAGTCAGCCCGATCCCTATATCTTTATCCGCGAAGCCTACTATCAGCACCGCCTCAACCTGATCTACGACGGCCATCCACCCGCACCGCAGGATATCGATGACATCGATCTGTAAGGCGCTGCTGCTTCTTCTGCTGACGGCCGTTCAGGCCGTACAGGCACAGCAGTTCTATGTGGCTACGGAAAACGATCTGATCTCGGGCCATGATGGTCACTACACCGGTGGACTGGAGATGGGCTGGCATGCAGGACCGCGCCACTGGTTGGGCCATGACTGGCAACAGGTGGTTCAGCTCAAGGGGCTGGTGTTTACGCCACAGAATACCAAAGCGGTGCCGCCACCGACCGATGATCTGCCCTATGCCGGGGTGCTGCTGCTCAATGGTATGTTGTTCCTGCCCCATAGCGACCGCCTGAACATGCTTGGCCTGAAGCTGGGCTGGCTGGGGCCGAGCAGCCACATGGGGGAGGTACAGAACCAGATCCACCGCTGGATCGGCAATAACGTGCTGCGGGGCTGGCATTATCAGCTCAAGGATCAGCCGGTGTGGGGCGTGATGGCCGGGCAGGGCGTCATGCTGTGGCGCGATGTGACCCTGCCGCTCAGTCTGCAGGCGGGGGTGGGGGCTGAAGCCGGGATACTACTAAATCGCGGCTGGGCGTCACTGCTGCTGCGCATGGGGCCGCAGGCGCCGCATGTGCGCCTGTACGACCAGATGGTGGGCACCAGTGCCAGCGATGCGCTGGAAGCCCTGGCGCGCGGCTGGCAGGTGGATCTGGGACTGCAGCTCAACTGGCTGCCGCACCTGCTGCTGATCGAAGCGGGCGGGGCGGCGTTGCGTCTGCGCAAGTGGCAGTGGAAGGGACTGCTGCGCATCGCTTACGGCTGGTCCCGTTGGCAGCTGGCGTGGGTAGGGCAGATCGCCCAGTTTCCAGTGGCCAACCGGAATGAGCTGGACAGCTGGGGCGGCATTGTGCTGCGCCGGGCGCTGTAGCCTTCGCTACAATACTGCGGATCAAACGTTAACCCGAGTCGTGACTATATGAATACCCTGATCAAGTCCCCGTTGGGCGCCTGGAGTGCGCTGAGCCTTGTGCTGTTGCTGCCGTTTGCCGCCATTGCGGCAGAAATGAGTGGCCAACACCTTGACCTGACCCATCACTGGGTGGGCCATGCCGCCCTCGTCATTTTTGTCATCGCCTATCTTGTGGTTATGGTTGAGGAAGTGATCCACCTGCGCAAGTCCAAGCCGGTGATTCTGGCAGCGGGACTGATCTGGGCGCTGATCGCCTGGGCTTACAATCAGCACGGCATGGGCCATGTGGCCGAAGAGGCGGTGCGCCACAATATCCTCGAATACGCCGAGCTTTTTCTGTTTCTGCTGGCGGCCATGGCCTATATCAACGCCATGGACGAGCGCAATGTCTTCAACGCCCTGCGCGGCTGGCTGGTGGCCAAGGGCTTTACCTACCGCCAGCTGTTCTGGATCACCGGTTTTCTGGCATTTTTCATCTCACCGGTGGCGGACAACCTGACCACCGCCCTGCTCATGGGCGCGGTGATTCTGGCGGTAGGCAAGGATTCCCCTCGCTTCGTGGCGCTGGCGTTTATCAACCTGGTGGTGGCGGCCAATGCAGGCGGTGCCTTCAGCCCCTTCGGTGACATCACCACGCTGATGGTGTGGCAGAAGGGCGTGGTGCAGTTCAACGAGTTCTTTGATCTGTTCGTGCCGTCCCTGGTGAACTTTGTGGTGCCGGCGGCGATCATGCATTTTGCCATCCCCAAATCCAATCCAAAAAAGCTGGCCGAACACATTGCGCTCAAGCGTGGGGCGCTGATGGTAGTGGTGCTGTTCTTCGTCACCATCGCCATGGCGGTCTCTTTCCATAATTTCTTGTCCATGCCGCCGGTGATGGGCATGATGACCGGTCTGAGCTTTCTGATGTTTTACGGCTATTACCTCAAGGTCACAGGGGAAAAGGAAGTGATCGAATGTGTTTCCACGGACGGGTCATCCACCGAAGTGGTACATCCGGTCACTTTTGACATCTTCAACAAAATCGCCCGGGCGGAGTGGGACACGCTGCTGTTCTTCTTTGGCGTGATTCTGGCGGTGGGCGGTCTGGGCACCATCGGCTATCTGGACAGCGTTTCGTACCTGATTTACGGTGAATGGGGGCCGCTGTGGGCCAATATCTCCGTGGGGATTCTCTCCTCCATCGTCGATAACATTCCGGTGATGTTTGCAGTGCTCACCATGATGCCGGACATGAGCCACGGCGACTGGCTGCTTGTCACCATGACGGCCGGTGTCGGCGGCTCGCTGCTGTCCATCGGCTCGGCGGCGGGGGTGGCGCTGATGGGGCAATCGCAGGGCATGTACACTTTCATGAGTCATCTGAAGTGGACGCCTGTGGTGGCGCTGGGCTATGCCGCCAGTATTCTGGCGCACCTGTGGATCAACGCCGATCTGTTCCGCATTCCGGCTGGCGGCTGAAACAGCAAGGAGTGCAGTGCGCCCCTGAAAAGGGGCGTGCTCTTAAGGTTTATCAGAAACCTTCCAGACGGTCTTCGAGCGCCTTGATGGCCTTAAGCGCACAGGCTTCATCCTTTTCTCCGCCCGGTGCGCCACTGACCCCAATGGCACCAATCCGTACGCCTTGGCTGACGAGCGGCACGCCGCCCACCATGACGATCAGCCCGTCGATGTTGTTCAGGTCAGGGCGGATATCGCCGCGGCGTTTGCGAAACTCGCCGGATTTCAAGCCCGAGAGAATGCTGACGTTCGCCTTTTCACGGGCAATCTGCAGGGTAAAGCGGCTGGCAAAATCATCGCGCAGTTCAGCCCGGGGGATGCCATTGCGATCCACCACCACGGCACTGACAGAATAGCCTTTCTCGCGACAGGCTTCGATGGCCTTGCTGGCAAGGTCTCGGGCCAGCTCCATGCCGATAGTCTTCTGTTCCACCATATCGGCAGCACTGGCCGAGAGGGACCAGACCCCGAGGAGGGGAAGTAGCCACTTTTTCATTACATAGCCTCCATCCAGAATGCCATTGTCGAAGAGCCATTGTGGCAGAACCAGGCTGCCACGGGTAGGGGGTTGCAACCTTGATCTCACTCGCCATGAATGGTCACGACCACCTTGCGGTTAAAGCGTCCGGTGCGATGCTCATAAATGAAGATGCCCTGCCAGGTGCCCAGGGCAAGACAACCGTTGCTGACGGGGATGGTCAGGCTCGTTTCCGTCAGCAGGGTGCGGATATGGCCGCTCATGTCATCATCGCCTTCATAGTTGTGTTCGTAATGGGGATCGCCGTCGATCACGGTTTTCTGCATCCAGTATTCAATGTCGCGCCGCACGGAGGGGTCGGCATTTTCCGTGACGATCAGCGAGGCGGAGGTGTGCTGAATGAACAGATTGCACAGGCCGGTGCGGATGCCGCTCGCGGCCACCGCAGCCTCGATCTCGCGGGTAATGTTGTAGGTGCCGCGGCGGGGGGTTGCAAATGTGAGGGTATCCTGCCAGATCATGGGTTTACCTTATGAATTAATTTCATGTTAAATCAAATAATCATCAATTTTCATTGTTGTGGGTTCATTATCCTGTTCATCACCTAAAACAGGAGATGAACACATGATACATAACCTCGGATTTCCCCGTTTTGGCGCGCAGCGCGAACTGAAGTTTGCCCTGGAGCGTTACTGGCGCGGCGAGCTGTCGCAGCAGGAATTGCTGGAAGTGGGACGTGAGCTGCGTTTGCGTCACTGGCAGCTGCAGCAGGATGCCGGTGTGGAGTTGATTCCGGTGGGGGATTTTGCCTGGTACGATCACATGCTCAACATGAGCACGCTGCTGGGCCATATCCCTGCGCGCCACCGCAACGAAGACGGCCGCTACGATCTGGATACCTATTTCCGCATGGCCCGTGGCCGTGCCCCCACAGGGAGGCCCGCGCCTGCCTGCGAGATGACCAAATGGTTCGATACCAACTATCACTATATCGTGCCGGAACTGGAGGCGGATACCACCTTTTCCATTACCGACGAGAGTCTGTTCGATCAGGTGGCGGAGGCGAAGCAGGCCGGGTTTCACGTGAAACCTGTTGTGGTCGGCCCGATCACCTATCTCTATCTTGCCAAGGGAGAAGGGGATCGGCTGGCGTGGCTGGATAGGCTTCTGCCCGTGTATCAGGAAATTCTGCAACGCCTGAAAGTCATGGGTGTGGAATGGGTGCAGATCGATGAGCCGGCGCTGGTGATGGAGCTGGATGAAAACTGGCAGGCCGCCTATGCCCGCGCCTATGAGACGTTGAGCGGGCAGGGGGTGAAGCTGTTGCTCACCACCTATTTCGACGACGTGCTGGCCCACAGGGAGCTGATTGAAGCACTGCCAGTGGATGGCGTGCACGTGGATGTCACCCGCGGTGACGATCAGTGGGAATGGCTGGAGTCTTTCCCACAGGAGAAGGTGCTCTCTATTGGCGGTATTAACGGGCGCAATATCTGGAAAACGGATCTGAATACCCTGCGGGGACGGCTGCTGAAACTGCATGCCGACCGTGGCGAGAACCTGTGGCTGGCGCCCAGCTGTTCGCTTCTGCACGTGCCGCTGGATCTGTCGCTGGAGGACAAGCTGGATCCAACCATCAGGCAATGGCTGGCCTTTGCCACACAGAAACTGGACGAGCTGAAATTGCTGGCGGACAGCCTGAAGGATGCTGCCGTGGTGGATGGTGATATCTGGCAGGCCCATGCCCGGGCGGTGGAAAGTCGCAGGACCGCGGCCTTGATTCACGACCCGGCCGTGCAGGCACGTCTTAAGGAAACGGAAAACCTGAGCGTGGAGCGCCAGTCACCGTTTGCCGTGCGCAAGCAGGCGCAGCAGGCCTGGATGAAGCTGCCGCTGTTGCCGACCACCACCATCGGTTCCTTCCCGCAGACACCGGAAATTCGCAAGGCGCGCCGCGACTTTAAGCAGGGTAACCTGCCCGAACACGATTATGTGGCGGCCATGCAGGCGGAAATTGCCCATGTGGTCAAGGTGCAGGAAGAACTGGACATCGACGTGCTGGTGCACGGTGAGCCGGAGCGCAACGACATGGTGGAGTACTTTGGCGAGCAGCTCAAGGGTTACACCTTCACGCAGCACGGCTGGGTGCAGTCCTATGGCTCGCGCATGGTCAAGCCGCCGATCATTTACGGTGATGTCAGCCGACCGGCGCCCATTACGGTGGAATGGTCCACCTTCGCCCAGAGTCTGACCGAGCGTCCCATGAAGGGGATGCTGACCGGGCCGATTACCATGCTGCAGTGGGCGTTTGTGCGCGACGACCAGCCCCGTTCCCTGACGGCGCGGCAGATTGCGCTGGCCATTCGCGATGAAGTGCAGGATCTGGAAGCCGCCGGGATCAAGGTGATTCAGATTGATGAGCCGGCGCTGCGCGAAGGTCTGCCGCTGAAAAAGTCCCGCTGGGCGGCGTATTTGGACTGGGCGGTGCATGCGTTCAAGCTGAGCGCCAACGGCGTGGCGGACGATACGCAGATCCACACCCACATGTGCTATGCCGAGTTCAATGACATTATCGACGCCATCGAAGCGCTGGATGCGGACGTGATTTCCATTGAAACCAGCCGTTCACGCATGGAGCTTCTGCAGGCGTTTGTGGAGCATGCCTATCCCAACGACATCGGGCCGGGGGTGTGGGATATTCATTCGCCCAACGTGCCGGAGACCGATGAGATGATCGCCCTGCTGGAAAAGGCGATCGAAGTCATTCCGGTGGAGCGCCTGTGGGTGAACCCGGACTGCGGCCTCAAGACCCGCGGCTGGGCCGAGGTGAAGCCGGCGCTGGCCAATATGGTGGCGGCGGCGAAACAGCTGCGCGCTCGTTATCAGGCGTAAGGCTGCCGCATGTCGCCTCTTAATTCTGCCCGTCCTCTGGACGGGTTTTTTGTGCCTGCAGAAAATCGATCAGCGCCTCCAGCGGCATGGGGCGGGCGTAGTAATAGCCCTGAACCAGCTGCACCCCAGCTTTCCGAGCCGCCTCGAGCTGGTCGGCGGTTTCAACCCCTTCAGCTACCACGCGGATATCGCTGGCGCGGGCGATATCGACGATGCCCCGCAGCGTCATCCGGCCGGCTTCGTTGTCCAATTTTTCAATGAAGCTGCGGTCGATCTTCACTTCGACTGGACGCAGTTCATCCAGTTGCGACAGCGACGCGTAGCCGGTGCCAAAATCGTCCAGGGCGACCCAGTAGCTTTGCTGTTGCAGCGCGTGCAACTGCTCCAGTGCGTGGGCCACGTCGCGCAGGGCGATGGATTCGGTCACTTCCAGCACCAGCTGTTGCGGCAGCAACGCGCGCTGCTCACAGGCCTCATGCAGCCACTGGGCAAAGACATGGGAAAACAGCTGGCGCGTAGACAGGTTGATATGCACCTGCGCCAGCAGGTCGTTTTCCTTCAGCTGCTTCAGGTCATCCAGCGCCCGTTCGATAATGTGCTGTCCCAGCGGACAGATCAGCCCCAGGTTTTCGGCCATGGGAATGAAGGTGGCGGGGGAGATCCAACCCAGCTCGTCATCGTGCCAGCGTGCCAGCGCCTCCACTGCCTGAACTCGTCCCGTTGTGATTTCGACAATGGGCTGATACCACACTTCAATGGCACCGTCCTGGATGGCCGTGTGCAGGCGGTGCTGCAGATAGAGGGCCTGCTTTGCGTCGCCCTGTGTGCCCATGTCAGCAAAGGCCACCACCTGGTTGCGCCCCTGCGCCTTGGCGTGGAACATGGCCTTGTCGGCGAACGACAGCAGCGCCTGCAGGCTGTCGCTGTCATCGGGATAACAGGCGATGCCGATACTGGTGGAAATGTTCAGTTGATGGCCGTCGATCTCAAACGTTCTGGCAATGGCTTCCCGCACCTTGCGGGCAATCACCTTGGTGTCTTCGCAGCACTTCAGCCTGGGGGCCAGCAGCACGAATTCATCGCCGCCCCAGCGGCACAGGGTGTCATGGGGGCGGATAATGCGCTGCACGCGGTCCGCCACCTGAATCAACAGTTGATCGCCTACCTCATGGCCAAGGGTGTCATTGATCTGCTTGAAGTGATCCAGATCGAAGAACAGCACGCCCACGTGCGTATCGTCCCGGTGTGCCATGGCCATGGCGGTGTTGAGACGGTCTTCCATCAGCACCCGGTTGGGCAGCTCTGTGAGCGTGTCGTGGAAGGCCATATGGTGAATGGTGCGCTCATGCTCGTAGCTTTGCTGGATATCCTGCAGAATTCCAATGAGTTGCAGGCCGCGGTCGGTCTTCTCGCAGAAGAAACGCGCTTCAAACCATCGGGGTGTGCCACGTACCATAAAACGCATGCGTTGCCTGATCAGATGCCGGTCCTGTTCCTGGCATTTTTGCAGTGCCCAGCGCCAGCCTTCACGGTCTTCCGGGTGGATGATTTCGTTCAGGTGCGTGATGTTATCGGCAAAATAGCGGTGCCAGGTTTCGTTGGTCTGTTCGATGGTGCCGTTTTCATTCACCTCGACAATGACTTCGTTGAGTTTGCCGAGCAGAGAATAGGTTTTCTGCGCCATGGCATTCAGGCGCTGAATTTCGTCCATGGCCTGTTGCAGAGCCGCCACGCTGTGGTTCAGTTCATCGGGTTGCCGTGTATGGCGATCAAATGTCTGCAGGGTCTGCTGCACCTGGGCATCGTCATGTTTTCTGTATCCATCGATGATCTGTTCAAGCGCGTCAAAGCGCTTTTCCTGTTGCCGGGTCCAGCGGCCCAGTGACCACAGCAGCAGCAGGGTGATGGACGCAATGGCGGCCAGTGGCCGCAGCATGAACAGCCAGTAGGGCGTATCGGGGACAATGATGGTTTCTAGGGTCAGGGTCGTATTGGCATCCAGTTGTCTGGTCAGGGTAATTTCCCGCCGCGGCCACCCTTCCAGCTTCAAGGGGGATTGTGGCACGGCGATTTTCTGCCCCTTGTGCTCGAGAATCAGGCGACTGTGCCTGGGCAAATGGGTCGCCAGCCACAGGGCAGGCTTGACATCGCGGTGATGGGACAGGGCGCGCCAGTCGGTACGCAGGGCTGTCAGCGTTCTTTTGACCACAGCCAGATCGTTTCGCGCCATGGTGTCATAGGTTTTGTAAAACGAAAAGCTGCCGATCACCATGATCAGCACAAAGACGCCGCCCATCACCCACAACAGGCGGCGGCGCAGTTGTTGTGTAAAGGAGAGAGTTTTTCGAGGTGACATATGCAATGAAGAGGCTTTATTTTTCTTCATTGTCGGTTAATTCGACCTGTTGCCGCAAGGTTTTTACAAATCGGGCTGCATCGGCACCGGTGAGCACGCGGTGGTCGCATCTGAGGGTGATGTGGGCCTTGCCGCGTTTGGCGGCTGCGACAGCGAGAATGGCGCTGGCGCCCAGGGGAACGATGGCGTCGAACTGCACCACCTCGCTGAAGACACCCAGATTGGAGATGTAGAAGGTGGCGCCCTGATATTCGTCTGGTTTCAGTGTGCCATCCATGGCGCGTTGCTTGAGAGCCTGCCCCTGCTGGTTCAGTGTTTGCAGTGGCGTTTCGCCCACATTGCGAAGGACGGGTGTAATCAGCCCGTCCGGCACATCCACGGCGATGCCGATGTCGATACGATCAAACAGGGCAACGCCCTGTGGTGTCCAGGCCGCATTGATGCGCGGATGCGCCTTGATCGCCTCGGCGCAGCGCTTTGCCAGCAGCACGGTCAGTGAAACCGACTGGGCGTGAACGGCCTCCTTGAGGGTTTTCAGGTCGATTTCGCTGGTGACATGGAAGGTGGGTGTATGTACGGTTTTCTGCATGTGCTGCGCCATGGCGCGGCGCATGCCGCGAAGCGGCGTCAGCCGGTAGGCCGGCGCATGGCTCAGGTCCGCCTGTGGGGGCTGCATGGCGGCAGCCACGACTTCGGCGGCGTGAATGATGCCATCCGCTGCGGGCATAACCTGTGCCAGTTCGATGCCCAGATCGGTCGCCAGCGCCCGGGCATAGGGGCTGGCTGGCGCGTGATCGGAGCCACTTGAAGGCATGCGAGAGAGGGGGTCCCCGACTTTTTCAACGACCGTTTTTTCCGCCGCCGGGGCGGATGTTTCCTCTGCAGGGGTTTCAGGTGCTTTTTGCGTGTTTTCGGCGGTTTTTTGGGCAGCAGGGGGTTCGGTTGCTTCGTCACGCGTCGCTTCCGGTGAATCGGCCAGATAGCCGATCACCTCACCCACCTTGACGGTGCTGTCCGGTTCGGCCAGCGGCGGCGCCAGCCAACCATCGTCAAAGGCTTCCAGCTCCATAATGGTTTTGTCGGTTTCGATTTCGGCGATGACATCGCCCCTGTTGACACGATCGCTGGGTTGCTTCAGCCATTCCACCAGTGTGCCTTCGGTCATGGTGTCGGAGAGGGCGGGCATGGTAATGGGCTTTTTCATTGATCGCCTCCATGGTTGAGCAGATTGCGGGCGGCGGTGACGACATCAGGTACCTGCGGGATACACTGCTGTTCCAGCGTGCCGTTGTAGGGAATGGGAAGTTCACGTGCACCGACGCGGACAGGCGGTGCATCGAGCCAGTAGAAGCCCTTTTCTGTCACGGTGGCGGCGACTTCGCTGCCGGCGCCGGCGAAGGTGGAATCTTCCTCGACGATGAGCGCATGGTGGGTCTGCTGAATCGACTCCAGGCAGGTGTCATAGTCGATGGGGCGGAGATGCGCAGGTCGATGACGGTGGCATCGATGCCTTCCTTCGCCAGTTCCTCGGCGGCGGCGAGGATCACCTCCAGCATGCGCGAATAGGTGATGATCGTCAGGTCGCGACCTTCGCGGTGAATGCGGGCGCGATGCATGGGCGGCGGTGCTGCGGTGGGATCAACAACGCCCTTGCGGAAGTAGAGCAGCTCGTGCTCGATAAAAACGATGGGTTCGTTGCTGCGGATCGCCTGTTTCAGTTGCCAGTAGGCGTCCTGCGCCGTGGCGGGCACGGCGATGCGCAAGCCGGGCACGTTCATGTACATCTGTTCCAGCCGTTGGGCGTGCTGGGCGGCCAGCTGCTTGGCCACGCTGCCGGGCATGCGCACCACCAGTGGCATGGGAAACTGTCCCCCGGACATGAAGGGCACCTTGGCGGCCATGTTGACGATGGCGTCCAGCGCCAGCAGGGAAAAGTTGATGGTCATGATTTCCACCACCAGGCGCATGCCGATCAAGGCGGCGCCGACGCCGAGACCTGTAAAGCTGCCTTCACTGATGGGGGTGTCCAGCACGCGCTGCGGGCCATACTTGGCATACATCCTTTCGGTGACGCGGTAGCTGCCGCCATAGAGACCCACATCTTCACCCAGCACGAATACGTCGGGGTCGCGGGCCATCTCTTCATCCAGAGCGCGGTTGAGCGCCTGCCACATGAGCATCTCGTCCATCAGATGAGCACCTCCCTGTTGCGGTTGTTCAGGCACCTGCACAAAGCCTCTGAATGCGCTCGCGTTGCCGGCGCGATGGCGGCAGATTCAAGGCGCGCGGCGCAGCCTTTGGTGGCGCCAAAGGCAAGGCGTGCAACACAGAAGGTGCTGCCATCCCGCCGCAACCCGAAGGGACAGGGCGATTCCGGCCCAATGCGGCGTTGCACCTCACTCGCATGGAATGACCATGCCACGTTCGGTGCGCCTTGCCTTGAACCGGAATCGCCACTGTCGCGACTGTTCATAGGCTTTGTGCAGGTGCCTTAAGATAGGCGTAGGCGTCGTCCAGGGTTGATTCCGGACTCTGCAGCGCAAACTGCACCGCCTCTTCGGCCCGCTTCTGCAGCGCATCGATTTCGGCCTGGGTGATGCAGCGGCTCTGCATGAGCGCCTCGCCATAGGTGTCGATGACGTCCGGTCCCACCTTTGCCAGGTCTTCTGCCGAGGGGTAGCAGAAGCCCAGTTCCTCACGGGCGATATCGATGGGATCCTTGCGTTTCAATGCCTCCAGCTCCACGCGGGGGCGGTAGGCGCTGGCGTCGGACATGGAGTGGCCGCGGTAGCGGTAGGTGATGTATTCCAGCAGATAGGGCAGGCCGGTGCTGCGGATTTCGGTCAGCGCCTCCTGCGTCGCCTGCCAGACGGCCTGAACGTCCATGCCGTCCACCTGTTTCGTGGGTATCTTGTAGGCGCAGGCGCGCTTGTAGATTTCCGGCTCGGCGCTGTGGCGATGGACTTCGGTGCCGATCTGATACTGGTTGTTTTCGCACACGAACAGGACCGGCAGTTCCCACAGCCGTGCCATGTTGAGCGATTCGTGAAAAGTGCCCTGGTTGCTGGCACCGTCGCCGAAAAAAGGCGATGACCACATCCTGCGTCTGTTTGCGCAGTTTCAGTCCATAGGCGATGCCAATGGCGACGGGGAAGGTTTCGCCCACAATGGCGTAGCCCCCTATGAAGCGCCGTTAGGCATCGAACAGGTGCATGGAGCCGCCCATGCCGTGGCTGCAGCCGGTTTTCTTGCTGAACAGTTCCGCCATCACGGATCGCGGTGTGATGCTTCGCACCAGCGCGTGTACATGCTCGCGGTAGCTGGTGACCAGATAGTCACTGGGTTCGGCAGCGTGAATCACGCCGGTGGCGACGGCTTCCTCGCCCGGGTAGAGGTGCAGAAAGCCGGCGATATTGCCCTTGGTGTATTCCTCCGCCGCCCGCATTTCGAAATGCCGGCCGAGGATCATGTCGTAGAGAATGCGTTTTTTCAGCTCAGTATCCATGAAATTAGTCTCCGGGCATGAATTCGTCGATGGCATCCATGAGCGGAATCATGTACATGTAGGCGGGGCCGCCGTGCATGATAACGGCCATGTAGGCGGCTTCGATCAGTTCGTCTTCCGTGGCGCCGGCCTTGATGGCATTTTTGGTGTGAAAGGCGATGCACCATTCGCACTGGGCGGCGACCGCCAGGGCAACGTTGATCAGTTCCTTCTGCTTGATGTCCAGCGCCTTGCCGGCTTCGGCGCGGGCGATGAAGCGGGTGAAGGCGTCGGTTTCAAGGCTGTGGCGTTCCTTGAGTCGGCGGGTAACATCCACAATCTGCTGGTAGCGGTCGGCCATGTGTCCCATCGTGGGTCCCCCCTCTATGCGCTATGATCAGAGCTGTTGACGATCGCTGCGTATTGCCGGCGCAAGAACGGCGGCTGTGAGCCTCATTTTTTATCCGGCAATATGCAGCGGGCAACAACAATCACTCTACGCCCATTTACTTGATTTGTTAAGGGGTTTATTTCGTGTTTCACGTGAAACCGCAGCGTGCCTTCTGGAGTCTGTTTACCGTGCAGTTTCTCGGTGCGCTGAACGACAACCTGTTCAAGAACCTGCTGGTGATGTGGCTCACCTTTGAAGCGACGCTGCCGCACAAGGGGGTATGGGTGAGTGCGGCGGCGGGCATTTTCATTCTGCCGTTTGTGGTGCTCTCGCCGCTGGCAGGTCAGCTGGCGGACAGCCTGCCGAAGCATCGATTGATCCGCTGGATCAAGGGCGGTGAAGTGTTCATTATGGTGCTGGGGGTAGTGGGTTTTATGCTGGGATCGCCCTGGCTGCTGCTGATGGTGCTATTTCTGATGGGGGCGCAGTCGGCCCTGTTTGGACCGGTGAAATACAGCATCCTGCCGGACTTCTTCCGTGATGAGGATCTGGTGGCGGTCAACAGCTGGTGGAGCGGTTCCACGTTTGTGGCCATTCTGCTGGGCACGCTGGCTGGCACCGCCGGCTATGCACACTGGGGCGCACAGCTCTGGCTGGTGGGGGTGCTGGCCCTGGCCGTGGTCGGTTGGCTGGCAGCGCTGTGGGTGCCGTCCGTGGCGGCTGCGGCGCGGACGTTGCGTCTTCAGTGGAATCCGTGGCAGGCGGTGCACACCAGTCTGCGCTTTGCCCGAAGTCATCATGCCTGGCCGATCATGCTCTCCATCAGTCTGTTCTGGATGCTGGGCGGCATTGTGCTCAGTCAGATCCCATTGATGGCGGAGGCACTGGGTACGCCGACCAGTGCCGCATGGCTGCTGATGACCTTTGCCATTTCCCTGTCCGTGGGCGCTGGCCTGGCTTATCTGCTGCACCGTGAGCACATCCATTTGCCATGGGCATGGTGGGCACAGGCAGCGGCGACGCTGGCACTGACAGGGGTGTGGTTCGCCTTTCCCGAGTACAAAATGCTGTGGTGGTCGCTGTTTGCGCTGGCTGCGCTGATGGGCGGTCTGTGGATCGTGCCGCTGTACGTCTGGCTGCAGCGCTATACGGATGCGGCGCATCGCGGGCAGCTGTTTGCCGCGCTGAATGTAATGAATGCCCTGTTCATGGTGCTGGGTGCGGGACTGGCCATGGGCTGGCACGCGCTGCACGGCGGTTGAATGGGCACAGGCGTGGTATCCTTATGCGATTGGAAGATTGCATGAGGTCAAGCCGGTGAAATTTCTTGCCAAACTGTTGTTCAAGCTCTTTTACCGCGTGGAAGTGCGCGGGCTGGAAAATTACCACGCCGCCCGTCAGAGCGAGCGTCCTATTCTGCTCATCGCCAACCATGTCTCGCTGCTGGACGGTCCGCTGATCGATCTGTTCATACCGGGCAAGACCACTTTCATGATCGACAGTCGGCAGATCGTTGGCCTGCGCAAGTGGCTGCTGAAGCTGGCGGATTACGTGGCGGTGGACATGCTCAGCGCCATTGCCACCAAGCATCTGATCAAGGCTCTGAAGGCGGGCAAACAGTGCATGATCTTCCCGGAAGGGCGCATCACCACCACAGGCTCGCTGATGAAGGTCTATGACGGCACGGCGGTGGTGGCTGAAAAGACCGGTGCGATCGTGGTGCCTATTCATATCGAAGGGGCGCAGTTCTCCAAGTTTTCCTATCTGGACGGCACGCGGGCGGCGTGGGTGCGCCAGCGCTGGTTCCCGAAAGTCACGCTGACAATTCTGCCGCCTACGGAGATCGAGGCGCCGGCGGGCCTGAACGGGCATCAGAAGCACCGCTATCTGCAGAACAGGCTGTTTCTTCTCATGCGTGACAACGCCTTTCACGCCCGTTATCAGCCGAGGTCGCTGTTTGCTCAACTGGTGCACGCGGCAGCCTTTTACGACAGCACGAGCACCTGTCTGAACGACATCAACAATGCCGCACTGTCGCGCAACAAGCTGATCACTGCCAGCAAGGTGCTGGGTCATCAACTGGACAAGACCCTTGCCGGTCAGAAACGGGTGGGTGTGCTGCTGCCCAACGTGAGCGGGCTGGCGGCCACATTCTTTGCGCTGCAGGCCTATGGCCATACCCCAGCCATGCTCAACTTTACCGCCGGTGCCGGGCCCATGTGTTCCGCATGCCGCACGGCCGAGGTGGAGACGGTGGTCACCTCGCACAAGTTCGTGGATGCCATGGAGCTGCACGCGGTGGTGGATGAACTGGCAAAGGTGGTCGATATTGTCTTTCTGGAAGACGTGCGCGAACAGATTGGCGGCCTGAGCAAGGTACTGGGCGCGTTGCGTTCGGCGTCCAGCGTGCCGGGCTATTACGCCGATGCGGATGATGAAGCGGTGGTGCTGTTTACCTCCGGTTCGGAAGGCGCGCCCAAGGGGGTGGTGCTGTCCCATGCCAACATCCTCGCCAATATCGAGCAGGTGAGCGCCATGCTGCAGATGCTGTCGCATGAAACCGTGTTCAATGCGCTGCCCACCTTTCATTCCTTTGGTTTGACGGCGGGGCTGCTGTGGCCGCTGCTCAAGGGCGCGCGCTGTTTCCTCTATCCGTCGCCGCTGCACTATCAGGTGATTCCGGAAATGGCCTATCAGGTCAATGCCCGCTACATGTTCGGCACGGATACCTTCTTTACCGGCTATGCACGCAAGGCGCACCCCATGGACTTCTACAACATCGCCGCCTTTGTGGCCGGCGCCGAGCGCTTGCGCCCTGAAACCCGGCAGCTGTATGCAGAAAAATTCGGCAAGCCCATTTATGAAGGCTATGGCGTCACCGAGACCTCGCCGGTGCTGGCGGTGAATATTCCCCAGTCGCACAAGTCGGGCACCGTTGGACAGTTTATCCCAGGCGTGGAATACCGTCTTGAGCCGGTACCGGGCATCAGTGAGGGCGGCCGCCTGTGGGTTAAAGGCCCCAATGTGATGAAAGGCTATCTGTTCAACGACAATCCCGGCGTGCTGGTGCCGCCAAAAGACGGGTGGCATGACACCGGCGATATCGTCAAGGTGGATGAGGAAGGCTTCGTCACCATTCTTGGCCGTGCCAAACGTTTCGCCAAGATCGCCGGCGAGATGATCTCGCTGACAGCGGTAGAAAACTACATCAACAAGCACTCACCGGAAGGGCATCATGCGGTGGTGTCCGTGCCGGATCCGAAGCGCGGCGAGCAGCTGGTGCTGGTGACCGACGATGAGACGCTCAGCAAGCAGACCATCAAGGACGCGGCCAACAAGGCGGGTGTGGCTGAAATCATGATTCCGAAAACGGTCATCCTGGTGGAGCAGGTACCGATTCTCGGGACCGGAAAGACCAACTATCCCGAAGTGCAGAAGATTGCCGAGCGGCACTTTAACGGCAATTGAAATTTATCCTGATGAGGGAGAGCATGTCCTGCAGATTGAGGACAGTAAAAGACCCCATTTATGCTGGGCCGAGCAGGATATTTGTCAGGGGGCAATAGCCCCGAGCTTGAGCTTGGGACACAGCGCATGTTTCATGTGAAACATGGTGAAAGCAGGTGCGTGGGCGGGCGGCCACGCCGGCTTCAGAGTCCGACGCTTTTTCCCAGCTGATCAAGGAAACGCAGGGCTTCCTGCGGATCATGCAGCAGCCGTGTGGTGGCGTAGAGGGACATGAGCTGGCCGAAGTCCTGATAGGGCAGCACGCTTTCATGGCCCACGGCACGGGGCACGGTATTGAGGCGGGATTCCGCTTCCACCATGGCGGCTTCCGTTTCCGGCAGCGGGTGGTCTGCCAGCTCCGTGTAGATTTCGTCCATGGTTCTCAAGGCATCCTCGCTGGTGACGCCGTGGGTGAAGTGCAGTTCGCGCGTGATTTCGTGTGCCATGGCGCTGGTCAGATCGGCCAGCTGATGCAGGTCTTCCTCCGACTGGCTGCTGTGATTGGCGAGCAGGGCTGACAGGTGCGCGGTGAGACGGCGGGCAAACACTTCCGGAAAGTGGGCAATGAACTGCTCGCCGGAAAAGGTGAAGACCAGCGCAAACTGGGTCACCTCTTCCACCAGTACGCAGACCGGAACGGTTTTCCCGTTGGCATTCTGCACACTCCGCACTTCCACGCTCCAGTTCAGACTGTCCTGAGGCAGGGTGGCCGGTGTCGGCTGCAGGGGGAAACGTTTTTCAAACAGCGCCTGGGCGTGATCGCTCAGATAAAACAGCATCATCGTCTTCCGCTCGATTTTCTGTTCAGCTCAGCTGGATTTGGCCAAGTGCTTCAACGAACCACTTGAGCGCCTGACCGCGATCGGTCTTGCGCCAGACCAGATACTGTTCGCTGGTGGGTTCCGGCTCGCCCAACGCAACCAGTTCACCGCGTTCCAGATAGGGAGCGGCGAGCCATTGCGGCAGCCAGCCGTGTCCAAGCCCGGTCAGCTGGGCCTGCAGCTTGTCGTCCAGCGTGCTGACGCTCAGATTATTGCGATGGTCGCTCTTCTTGGTCTTGCGCCGTGGCAGCTGGCAGGCGGTGTCTTCCAGCACGATAATGGGGTAGTCGTCCAGATTGTCCGTGTCCTTTGCCGCCGGGTGATCCGGCGCGACACAGTCCACCATCGCGGTCTTGCCCAGCGCCTTGGTCAGCAGCTGGCGCTGTTCTGGAATGGGAGCGGGTGCACCCACCACAATATCGCAGCGGCCGGTGAGCACGGCATCCCACGCACCGGCAAGCACTTCACGCTGTATATTGATGCGGGTCGGGGTCTCCATCGCCTGGAACTGCCGGATAATCTCCAGCACCGGTTGCACGGGCACCGTGGCTTCGATGCCGATGGTGAGCTGGGCTTCCCAGCCGTGAGCTACCTGCTGCACGTGATGGATGGTCTGCTGCATTACATCCATCAGTTCCGGTATCTCCTTCATCAGTGCGCGGCCGGCCGGGGTGAAGATGACGCGCTTGCCGGTCTTTTCCAGCAGCTTGGCGCCCACCTGTTTTTCCAGCTTGCGGATCTGGTAGCTGATGGCACTCGGCACGCGATCCAGCGAGTCGGCAGCGCCCTTGAGCGTGCCCTTTTCGGCCACGGCCTTCAGCGCGATCAGCGCATCCCAGTCGAGGAGTGTCTTGTCGTTCATTGTCTGGTTTCTTTTACGTTAATCAAATTTTTCATCAAATTAGTTTACCACTATCTGCGTTGATCAGCGTTGCTTTGTTGCATAAAACGCCATGTCATGCACCATTTTTTTGCATTCTCTTCTGAAAAAATGGGCGTATTTTTCCGCTTTTCAAGAGGTGGGAGGCAGGCAGGGTGCCCAGAAATGAAAGGCCCCGCAGAAGCGGGGCCGGGCAGAGGATAAAGCAGAGAGCGGTGATTACCAGCCGTAGGTCACGGCAATGGAGACATTCGGGTAAACCACGTCGCCAATGTCATCCCGCGCCTTCTTTTCCTCCTTTCGGAGGTCAGCCTGACTGACAGTACCGGAATTGTCGGTCAGGGAAATATCCAGTTTGCCAAGGAACCAGGCACCCAGATCGAAACGGAAACCCAGGCAGCAGGAGCGGCGTTGCCCCAGCCAATGCAAATATAGGGTGCAGTATTGAAATTGGCCTTACCGCGCAAATCCCCTTTGTTAATGGCAGGATAGGTGGTATCACCGATTTTTACATTCGCGGTACTGATGTTTTTAATGCGCAATTCATTCAGATTTAGGGCAAACCCGGCGCTAACGCGGAAGCTGCCGGCAAAGGGGTGCCAGTCCACATAGGCACCCACGGAGCCCAGATCCAGATCGATGTCGTAATCAATATCATCGATGTTGCGCGTGTCACTCAGACTCCACTTGGTGAACTCACCGCGCAGGCTGAAGTGGTCGTTAAGCTTCTAGCCCAGCGCAATGCCGGTGCCTTCGGTTCCGCCGACAAGGCCGATGCCAATATTTTTGGCAGATTCAGCCGCGTGGCCCGCCAGCGGTGCAGTGGCCATCAGTGTGGTCAGGGCAAGGGTACGCAGTTTCATGGATTTCCTCCTCTTGGGATAATTTGGGCAATTTGAGATTTCGATTTTACCTATTCATTTAATGGGGATAAAGCGGCTTGAGCGTGGTGTTTTTGTCATCAGCTTTCGCTGGGGATGCATTCAATAGGGTGCATAGGGTAGTTTTCGCAGTTTCGGCAGCGGCGGGATCGGATTCAACAAGCAGCGCCCGCTCCAGGGCATGCAGGGCTTCGGTAAAGCGTGCATCCTTTGGCCAGCGGTCGCGTTGCTGCAGCAGGGTACGGTAGAACACATCAGCTGGCTGCTCACATAGCCCTTTTGTGGTGCCTTGGCCCATCCGACTGATTGGCTGTGCCTTGTCGTGCAGTGTGATGGATGACTCCTGGCGGGTTTGCAGGCGCTTCTGCCGCCACCACAGGGCCATGAAAAGCAGCGTCAGCAGGGCAAACAGCGCCGTAATGCCCTGCCATAAACGCAGGCTGGGAATGTTTTCCGAAGGTTTTTCTGACTTGGCTGCCGGCAGCGATTTTTTCGGCGTGACGGGTTGGAGCGACTGGCCACTAGGCGAAGCGGCGATTCGGAAGCTGCGTGCCGGCACGCTGGCCTGACGGATCTGTTTCGTCTTCACATCCCACCAACTCAGTGTCAGCGCCGGCAGGGTAATATCGCCGGCCTTTTCGAACAACAGCGTCCAGCGCAGCACCTTGCGACCATGCACACCATCCGTGTGCAGGTCGTTATCCAGCTGGGGCGGTTCTGCGTAGAAACGGATACCCTCTACTTTTGGCAGGGGAATAGCGGGAATGAGAGCGGCGCGCTGCCCCTCGGCATCGATGGTCAGTTCCAGGGAGACGGTATCGCCCGCCTTGAGGGGCTTGTCGGTACCGATCCAGTGCGGTTTCAGGGTGATCTTCTGCGCAGGTACCCACGGCGTGTCGGCCGGCCAGGTGCTGGGAATCGGAAGCACCTTAACGGATAACGGCCGAGTCTTGCCGCTCACCTGTCGCAGACGGCGGTCGAGATAGAGCTGTCCCTGAAATCCCTGTGGTGGAATGGTGAGCGTGCCTGGCTCACTGGGAAAGAAGGCATAGCGCCACTCGAATACGGTGTAGGGCAGCCCGTCCACCAGCTTGCGGTAGGTGGCCTGATTGGCCAGACGCAGCACCTGTGCCGTGCCGAAGGTGGGCGGCGCTACCGCACCGTTGACCAGATCGCCGCGGTAGTAGAACCGCAGCGTATAAAGGCCCTGCTGCTGTATGTAAAGCGTCTGCGGACTCACGCTGTTGTCGAGGAAGTAGGCGGGATGGGCCTGCAGGGCGGTGCTGGCGGGTTTGACCTCAATGGACAGCGGCCGTGTCTGCAGCGCACCGATTTTCAGCGCGGGAATGACCAGTGTGCCGGCATGCCGGGGCGTCAGCTGCACCCGCCACTGCTCAAACTTGCGCATGGCACCATTGGCCACCATCAGCTGGGTATTGGTTTCCTGCCCGACAATATCGAAATCGCCTTTCAGGGGGGAGAAGTCCGGTGCAGGCAGGGATTGTGTCACCGGCAGATCGCGGGCGGTAAGGGTGAGCGTGAGCACATCGCCCATCTCCACCTGTGGGCGGTCCACTTCGGTCTCCAGCGAAGCGGCATGCACGACAGCCGACAGGATCAGCACCATCAGCATGCCGCCCCAGCGCAGTGCTTTTACCATGACTTGTCCTCCTCCTGCTGCAGGCCCTGTCGGCGCAGCTGGTATTCGAATTTCCGCTGAAAGTAGAGTCCGGGTTCATCCGGCACCTGCTGCAGCCAGGGTTCGATCTTGCGCGTGTCGGACTGTTTGCTGTTGCCGGCTTTTGTTGCTGCGGGATTGGCCGGCACGGCCACCGCTTTATCGGGGCGACCGTCCTGATTCGCCTTCTTGGTTGACTTGGTGCCGGGCTGCGTCGGTGCCTTTTGTCCGCCGGCAGGGGGGGTCCCCGACTTTTTCGTGGGCGATTTTTTCGCCGCCTGCGCGCTGGGCGTCTGCGGCGGTTTTTTGGCGGGTTTTGGGTGGTTTTGTGGCGGTTGGGGCCGTTTTTCCAGTTTTTGCTGTGTGGTGTTGAGGTTAGGTTGCTGTGCCGATGGCGTGTTGCCGCCTGATTTGGAGTTTGGCGCCTGCTGCTGACGCAAGAGCCTGCGCATCAGGTCGGCATTGGCCCTGGCATCCGCGAAATCGGGACGCAGGGCGATGGCCTTTTCATACTGCCGCAGCGCTTTGGCGTAGCGGTGCTGACGGGCGAGAATATTGCCGAGATTGTAGAAGTCCTCAGCGCTTTTCGGGTTGCGCAGAGCGCGCTCCGCATCCTTGAGTCGGCCAGCGCGGTAGCAGGCGGCGGCTTTCCAGCGCGGGTTTTCAAACAGATCACAGGCCAGATCGTAGTGCTTGAGCTGCCACTGCTGATACCCCTGCTGATCGGGCGTGCGGAAAATGTCGCGCCAGTCGCTGCGGCTGGTGTCGCGCTTGTCGTTGTCAGCCTGCGCGAAGACAGGGACGGGGTGCAGCACCGGCAGGGCGATGAGCAGCATGAACACCCAGCCGCGGCGGAACAGCAGGGCGCTGCCGAGCGCGACCAGCAGCACGAGCCACGGGCCCAGATCCTGCCACTGTCGCACGGTTTCGGCGGCATCCTGCGCCTTGCCCACGGCAAACGGCGGGCGGAGGCGTTCAATGTCGCTGTCATCCAGCGTCAGCGGCGTCAGCACGGCGTTGATGTCGCGGGCAAAGGCCTGCAGTCGGTCCCACGGCAGGCGGGCGATGACCAGTTTGCCCTCACGATCCTTGAGCATCTGTCCATTGGGCAGGGGAATGGGTGCCCCTTCAGGCGTGCCCACCGCCAGAATTGCCAGTGAGTAGTCGTGCGATTTGAAGAAGTCGCGCAGCGCCTGTTCGTGGTCCAGGTCGTCGGTGATCCAGATAATGTGGCCGCGCTCAATTTGCGCGCCGCGCAGCAACGCATCGGCCTGCTGCATGGCCAGATCGGGCCGGCTGCCGAGCCGAGGCATCAGCGTGGGGCTGAGGCTGGGCACCAGATTGCGCAGGGTGGCGGTATCTTCACTGATGGGCAACATGACATGGGCGGAGCCGGCATAGACCACCAGTCCGTATTTCTGCTGGGGGGTGCGCTCCAGCAGGTCGAGCAGCTTGTAGCGGGCGCGCACCAGCCGCGAGGGCGGCACATCCTGCGCCAGCATGGACAGAGAGAGGTCGAACACAATCACCGTGCCGATGCGTGTCTTGTGGGCGGGTACGTTCACCTGCGAGACGGTGGGGCCGGAAAGGGCCAGCACCGCCAGCGTCCACAGCGCCAGCAGGCCGTGCAGGGACCAGCGTTGCGGCGGGGTACCCGTTTCCGGCTGCAGCAGGTGCAGGAAGCGTTCCTCGATCACCGCAGCCCAGCGACCCAGCGGATGCTGGCGTCGCAGCAGTCCCCACCACAGCAGCAGCGCCGGCAGCAGTGCGAGCAGCCACAGCGGGCGCAGAAAGTGCAGGCTATCCCAGCTCATGCGCGCATCCTTCGCAGGCGGATGCCTGCGATGAGAAAACTGATGATCAGCACGAGCCCCAGCGGCCACACGAACAGTTCGCTGTGGGCTCGCAGACTGTGAATGGCGTAGGGGGTGCTTTCCAGCTTGTTGATGGTGTCGTACACCTCGGCCAGCGATTGGGCATCGCTGGCGCGGAAAAAGCGACCGCCGGTCTGGGTGGCGATCTTTTTCAGGATCTCCTCGTCATAATCGTAGCCGCCGCCGAGGAGCTTGCCGAGGGCGTTGTCGCGACCAATGGCGATGGTGTAGATCTTCAGACCCTGTTTCTTCGCCTGTCGCGCCACCGCCAGCGGGTCGGTGATACCGTCGGTGTTGGCGCCGTCGGTGAGCAGAATCAGCACCGGCTTGTGCGCGCCCTGTTCCACCGCGTGTTTCAGGGCAATGGCGATGGCGTCGCCGATGGCGGTGTTGTTGCCGGCCATGCCGATCTCCGATTCATCCAGCAGGGTCTGCACGGTATTCAGGTCGTAGGTGAGCGGGCTGATGAAAAAGGCGCGGGAGCCGAACACGATCAGCCCGACGCGGTCGTGCCTGCGTTTGGCGATGAAGTCGCGCACCACCTGCTTGACCACGGTGAGGCGGTCCACCGGCCGCCCGCGCACCGTCATGTCAGGCTTTTCCATGGAGCCGGACAGGTCCACCGCCAGCAGGATATCCTTGCCGCGCTGGGTGAAGTCAGTGGGCGTGGCGTACCATACGGGTCGCATTGCCGCCAGGACCAGCAGCGCCCACAGCCACCACGCCCAGAGGGGAATGCGTTCGCGGCGGATGCGCTGTTGCAGCAGCCCCTTTTCGCCACCCATGGCGGCCTTGAGGCCATCCATGAGCGTGGGCGCTTCGATGGGGGCCTCCTGCGGCGCGGGTGGCAACCACTGACGCACGAACCAGGGCAGCGGCAGCAGGGCGATCGCCCATGGCCACAGAAAGTCCAGTTGCCTGATCGCCTCCAGCCACGCCATCACTGGTGATGCCTCCGTATCCACTCGCGGGCGAAAGCGAGCAGGCGTTCGATTTTTTCCGTTTCACGTGAAACGTCCGCCTGATAGGCCAGTGCCAGCAGGTCGTCCAGATCGTCCGGGGCGGTGACGCGCACCGCATTGTTGCGCAGAAAAGCTGCCCACGCCTTGCCGTGCAGCGGCGCGATGCGGTCACGGGTATAGGCGGTGACGGCCACCTGCCGCAGCAGGGCGTTGACGGCTTCTACGGGATTGTCCAGCTCCCCGTCCCGCCAGTGGCGCTCGATGGCGTCCAGTTGCTTCAGCGCTTCGCGGCGGTAGGCGTCCAGCTTCCAGTTGCGCCACAGGAACCACACGAACCAGGTGATGAAGCCGATGGAGCCGACGATGATGAACCACCACACCTCCGCCAGCGGCCACCAGCCCACTGGCGGTGGCAGCACGATGTCGCGCAGGCCGGCGAGCGGGTCGTTCATCGCACTACTCCCTGTTGCATCAGCTGGCCGAGGGGTTCGGCGTGGGTGTGCAGTCGCAGCGCTGGAATGCGCAGCTGGGCGAGGTGACTGCGCAGCTGCTGCCAGCGTTCGGCAGCGTGCTGGGCGTAGCGCTGGCGCAGACGGACGTCGTGGCTGTCCACATACAGTGCCCGTTCGCCCTGGCGTACGCCCACCACGCCGATGTCGGGCAGGTGGTTCTCCAGCGGGTCTTCCACATGCAGCAGAGCAATATCGTGATGGCGGCTCAGCTGGCCCAGGAGTTTGAAGGCGGGCGCGTTGAGCGCCAGCCCGTCGCCGATGAGAAACACCTTGCTCGCCGTGAGGGCCAGCCGTGAGGTCTGTTCCAGTGCCTGCTGCCACGCCTGCGGGCTGCGGGGTGACGGTCGGGCGGCCTGTTGCAGGGCGCTGGCGTGGCGCAGCAGTTCCAGCAGGGCGCGTTCATGGCGCTGCGGTGCAATCCAGGCATGACGCTGCTGATCGAAGGTGAGCCCGCCGATGCGATCCTGCTGGGCCAGTGTGAGCCAGCCGAGGATGCTGGCTGCGTGCAGCGCCAGCGTGGATTTTAGTTGCATCTGGCTGGCGAAGCAGAGCGCCCCGGTCTGGTCGAGCAGCAGCAGGGTGGGGCGTTCGTGGGCTTCGGTAAACACCTTGGTATGCGGCTTCTGACTGCGCGCGGTCACCTTCCAGTCGATGTGGCGCACCTCGTCCCCAGCCTGATAGGGGCGTACTTCGGCAAACTCCATGCCGCGGCCCTTGCGCGGACTGCGCTGCTGGCCACCCAGCTGTGCGATCAGCTGCTGCTGGTGCGCCAGCTTGCGATGCGCCAGCAACGTGCGCCAGCGGGTCAGATCCTGCAGGCTGGGGTAGAGGCCGTCCATGGTCAGAGCACGGGCACCGTCGCCAGCAGTTTCTCCACCACGGCGTCTGGGGTGATGCCGTCGGCTTCCGCCTCGAAGCTGAGCAGCAGGCGGTGGCGCAGCACGTCGGCGGCCATCTGCTGCACGTCGTCGGGACTAACGAAGTCCTTGCCGGCCAGCCAGGCATGCGCCCGCGCAGCACGGGCCAGCGCCAGCGTAGCGCGCGGGCTGGCGCCATACTGCAGCCACTGTGCCAGCTGGGCGTCGTAGTCTGCCGGGCTGCGCGTGGCGAGAATCAGCTGCACGATATAGGTCTTGACGCTGTCGGACAGGTGCAGATCGAGCACGGCGCGACGCGCCTCGAACAGCTGGGCTTGCGTCAGCGGCTGTGGCAGGGGGTCGTCGCTGTGGCGTGCCTCGTTTTCCACCAGCTCGAGAATGCGTCGCTCGGCGTCGGCGTCGCGGGGGTAGTCGATGTTGACCTTGAGCATGAAGCGGTCCAGCTGCGCTTCCGGCAGGGGATAGGTGCCCTCCTGCTCGATGGGGTTCTGCGTGGCCATCACCATGAACAGCTCGGGCATGGGCAGGGTGCGGTTGCCCACGGTGACCTGATGCTCGGCCATGGCTTCCAGCAGAGCGGACTGCACCTTGGCGGGGGCGCGGTTGATCTCGTCCGCGAGAATCAGGTTGTGGAAGATGGGGCCGGGTTGAAACTCGAAGGTGCCAGTCTGGGGGCGGAAGATTTCCGTGCCGGTAATGTCAGAGGGCAGCAGGTCAGGGGTGAACTGGATGCGGTGAAAGTCGCCCTCCACCAGCTGTGCCAGCGTGCGCACCGCCTTGGTCTTGGCCAGACCGGGAGGACCTTCCACCAGCAGGTGGCCTTCGCCCAGCAGGGTGATGAGCATGCGGCTGGTCAGATGCGGCTGACCGATGATGTGCTGGTTGAGCGCATCGAGAATGCGGTTAAAGTGTGTCTGCATAATTGATCAGTCCCAGATGCTGACAAAAGGGTTTGAAGTCCTTGTCGGTGAACAGAAGCGGCACATGGTGGGCAATACACCAGGTAGCGATGATGCATTCGATTGTCTTGCGGATGGTAATGCCTTTTTTGCGCAGCCCGCGGTAGTGTTGCGTGCTTTGCACGGCCAGTTCCGGGGTGATTAGCGATACCTGAGGCAGCTGTGCCATCAGGTTGCGAACCCGTTCAAACTCGTGGTCATGACGGAAGCCCTGCAGGACTTCCAGTAGAACCAGATCACCGATGAGAAGGCGTGTGCTCAGCCCCGCCGGCGATGAGAGCAACTGATGTAGAATGGCCGTCTCCCGGTTTGCAGTGCCCCGGAAATGGTCAATCCAGACGCTGGAATCAATGAGAATGGCCGAGGTCATGACGCAGCGCGTTTTCCCGCATTGCCTCCAGATCGCCCTCCCAGCTGACCTTGCCGGCAAGATTCAGCAGGCCCTCACGCGCCTTGCTTTCCACCAGCAGCTTCAGCGCCTGATGAATGACCTCCTTTTTGGTGCGGGCACCGCTCAATTGCATGGCTTTCTGCATCAGATCATCATCGATGACGACATTGGTGCGCATAATGTGTATCCATTTTTCTGTTTAAGGTGTATTTTAACCTTTTTCAGCCAGCACAATGGCGCGCAGGGGGGCGGGGTAGCCTTCCACAGTGCGGGTGGGGTCGGTGGGGTCGAGGAAGTCGCTCAGGGACTGGCCCTTGGTCCACGCGGTGGTGCGCTGCTCGTCCGGCGTGGTGGGGGTTTCGTCCACGCAGCGGATGTTTTGGAACCCGCAGCGCGCCAGCCAGCGGCGCAATTCGGCCACGGAGGGGATGAACCAGACATTTTTCATCTGCGCGTAACGGTCCTGCGGCACCAGCAACTGGCCGTAGGTTTCCGGCACCACCAGTGTCTCCAGCACCAGCGTGCCGCCAGGCTTGAGCTGCGCCTTCAGCTCCAGCAGGTGGTCGATGGGGCTGCGGCGGTGATAAAGCACGCCCATGCTGAACACCATATCGAACGCGCCGCCCTGCGGTTCTGGCAGGGCTTCCAGCGGCAGCGGCAGGAACCACACGGGGTGGTCGCCCAACAGGCTGCGCACCACCAGAAACTGCGCCAGAAACAGCTGCGTGGGGTCGATGCCGATCACCGCTTCGGCGCCTGCGCCGCGCATGCGCCACAGGTGGTAGCCGGAGCCGCAGCCCACATCCAGCACGCGCTTGCCCTTAAGCGGCGGCAGGTGGGGCACAAGACGATCCCACTTGGCGTCCGAGCGCCATTCGGTGTCGATGTCGATGTCAAACAGGCGGTAGGGGCCCTTGCGCCAGGGCATCAGCTTTTTCAGGGCGGCCAGCAGCTGCGCGCGCTGTTCTTCGTTCAGTGTGCCGTGGGCGGTAATCGCCGCTGCGTCCAGCTCCACCCGTTCTGCCTGGGGCAGCGCCTGCACCGTTGCCACCGCTTCGCTGAAGCGGGGCAGGTGACCGTTGCTGTCGGGGTCCATTGCCTCGGCAAGGCGGGGCGGCAGCTGGGTGAGCCAGGGTTTGAAGGCTTTGTCCTGCTCCAGCAGGGGCCACAGGGTGGTGAGATGTTTATAGAAGGTCGCGATCATTGAAACAGATCCGCATGGGTGCCGGTGCGCGCGAACAAAATGATGGGGGGTTCGACTTTATAGATCAGCAGCCAGTCCGGCTCGATATGACATTCGCGATAACCGGCCCAGTTGCCAGTCAGGGCATGGTCGCGCATACGAAGAGGTGGTGTCTGTTGGGCGATGAGCAGCTTCATGATTTGATTCAATTTTTCCAGCGATTTACCGCGCTTGCGCATGCGCTTGACATCGCGTCGAAACTGACCGGTTTGATGCGCAGTGAGCATTCAGACATCTGCCTTTTCTTCTTCTTCTATTTCCCGTTCGATTTGTGCGAAAAAGGCATCGATATCCCCCATGGGGTGAACATCTTCCCCCCGCTCGGCTTTTTCGAGGGTTTCCTGGGTCACGGCATTGGGAACGCGCACTTCAAAGGGCAGTGCATGCTCGGCAGTTGTACGCCGCAGAAAGAGCCGGATGGCTTCCGACATGGACAGCCCCATCTGCTCGAATACCTGCTGAGCCTCTTTTTTCAGTTCTTCGTCAATACGCACATGAATCATGGTGCTGGACATGGTGTGCCCTCCCTGCTGTTTTAAATTGGCCGTATTTATTGTATCTCACTTGATACACAGCAGCGAGGCGAAGTTGTATGCCTGAAACCACGGTGCTACATGGGCAAAGCCGACACGGTGCAGCCGCGCCAGATGGGTGTCCAGCGTATCCGTGATCAGCACGTTTTCCAGTGCGGAGCGCTTCTGGCTGATTTCCAGCTCCGAATAGCCGTTGGCGCGCTTGAACTGCAGATGCAAGTGCTCGATGGCGTCCTGAATGGTCGGATCGTCAAAGTGAATCTTTTCCGACAGGATGAGCACCCCGCCGGGGCGCAGGCCATCGTAGATACGTTGCAACAGGGCTTCGCGCCGCTCCGGTTCGATAAACTGCAGAGTGAAGTTCATCACCACCACCGATGCATCCTCGATGGCGATGTCGCACACATCCGTGCACACCAGCTCGATGGGAATGTTCGAGCGGTAGGCGTCCACATACTCGCGTGCCCGCACCAGCATCGCTTCGCTGTTATCCACCGCCACGATAGTGCATTGCGCCTCTTCCGGCAGCTGGCGGCGCATGGTGAGCGCAGCGGCACCCAGCGAGCAGCCCAGATCGTACAGGCGCGAGCCTTCCTGCCAGTAGCGCGCCGTCAGCTCGCCGATACCGGCCAGGATGGTCTGATAGCCGGGCACAGAGCGGCGGATCATGTCGGGAAAGACCGCTGCCACAGACTGGTCGAACTGAAACGCGCCCAGTGCCTCGGCCGGCTGGGCAAACAGGGTGTCGCGGGGCGTGTTGTGCGGGTCAAAGGTGTCCATGCAGGGCATTTTAGCGGCTTTGGCGCAGCGGCGAAAAATCGGCCGCGCAAAAAGTCGGGGACCCCCCTTAAAACAGCATGAAACCGATCAGAATGGTGAGCAGACCGAGGATGCCCAGCCACAGCGCACTGAGCAGCCCGGTATCGCGGTGGCCGAACCAGATGGCATAGGCGGCCTTGAGCAGGTTGTTGGAGCCGGCGGCGATAACAATGGCGCTGGCCAGCTGCGCGGTGCTGGCGTGGAACTGGCCGTTGAGGATGGAGAGCACGAACGGATCAATGTCGGTAAAGCCCACCACCAGCGAAAGAATGCTCAGCCCCATCTCGCCGAAGTGCTGGGTCACCAGCTGCGTAATCACGGCCATGAGCACGAACAGCCCGGCAAAGATGAATGCCACCTTTAACTCCAGCGGGTTAATGTGGTGTTCGTCAAACACGATGGGATTGAACCCATCACGTCGCTCCATCCACAGTAGTCCGCCGGTCACCACAAAGGCCAGCAGGGCCATCAGCGCCAGTGGCACGGCGATCAGGCGTGCGATGGCAACATCGAACAGGGCGGCAATGGCGATCAGGCGCAGGTACATCATCCCCGTGGCCAGCACGATGCCGGCCGCCCACTTGCGGTACGGGCGCGGCAGTTGATTGGACTGGCGTGCCAGCACCACCGTGGTGGCGGTGGAGGAGTAGATGCCACCGAACAGGGCGGTAATAAGCACCCCCTTGTCGGGGAACAGATAGCGCTGCGCCACATAACCCAGATAGCTGATGGCGGAGACCACCACCACCGCCAGCCACACCTTGAAGGGCGTCACCGGCAGCCACGACGCTACCTGGTGATCCGGTAGTAGCGGCAGAATAACGGCGGAAAGCAGCAGCAGCTTGGCGAGGGTGAAGATCTCTTCCGGGGCCAGCGCGCGGCTGACGCGCACGAACTGTTCGCGCATGTGCAGCAGGAATACCAGCGCCACAAAGACGGCCACCAGCAGCCACAGCGGGTATTTGTCCACCAGCATGCCGTAGTGATACACCAGTACGGCGATGATAAAGGTGAACATGCTGGTGAGCGACAGGCGCAACTGCCGCCAGTAGAGCAGCGCATACAGCAGCGTCAACGCTCCGAGCCCGATGTAGAAACTGATGGGAGTGAGTTTGTAGAGTACCCAGCCCGTCAGCGCGATAAAGGTATAGGTGCGCGTGCTGCCCAGGTAGAGCTGTGGCTCTTCCTTGCCATAGTTGCGGCGGTATTCGCGCACCTCCAGCCCGGTGAGGAAACCGAAGATGAGCACCAGCAGCAGCTGGAACCAGAGTTCGTGCTGCAGATGGCTCAGCAGCATGGGAAAAGCCATAATTCGATCATGGTTTCATCATACGACCCGCGCTGCAAACTTCAAGGTCCACCGCAAAACCTCTGAACGGTCGTGACAGAGGTGATTCCAGTTCAAGGCAAGGCGCACCGAACGTGGCATGGTGATTCCATGCGAGTGAGGTGCAACGCCGCATTGAGCCGGAATCACCCTGTCTCTTCGGGTTGCGGCACGAGCGCATTCAGAGGTTTTGCGGAGGACCTAAGTGTATTTGCGCTGGGCGGTGACCACCTTCTGCACATAGCGGCGTGCTTCCGCATGGGCGAGGTGGCGGCACAGATGGGCATACACCTGCTCGGGCAACATGGCGTTGATGCGATCGATGGCGCGGCTGCGGCTGCTGCTGAAGGCGTGCAGTACATTGCCGGCGCCGGTGTTGTAGGCGGCGATGACGCAGTAGCGGCGGCTGGTGGGGTTGTGGATCTCGGCCAGATAACGGCTGTTGAGCAGGTGCAGGTAGGTGCTGCCGTATTCGATGTTTTTGGCAGGCTTGAACAGAGTGGTGCGCGAGGGGATGCCGTCCCGTCCGGTGAGGTAGCGGTGCGCGTCCCGCCCGGCGGTGCGCGGCACGATCTGCATCAGCCCGTAGGCGGGTACGGGACTGACCGCGTAGGGATTGAAGCTGCTCTCTACCTCGATAATGGCCCAGATGAGCGAGGCGGGCAGGCGGTAGCGGCGCGCATGGCGCAGCACATAGGCGGCATAGCGGTGCTGCTGCACGCCCGGGATGTTGTCCACCATGGCAAACTGCACGCGCAGGCGCGGCTTGCCCTTGATGGTGACCCGTTGCAGGCGGTGGGCGATGAGCCAGTCGGCGTAGCGGCGCGCGCGCCACAGGCTGCGGATGGGTTTGCCGTCCTGATCCAGCACCAGCTGATAGAGAAACGGCTCGCTTTTCAGCGTGATGGGCGGGGCGTCGCTGAACAGGTCGAACTGGGTGGGGTCCTGCGGTGCCAGCAGGGTGGCGACGATGGCCTGCCTGAGGGCGGCACGGTCGCGTTGCGTCTCCACGGTGATCTGCCCGCGGCTGAAGTCGATCAGTGCACGCGACTGGTAGTGGTCGGTGTATTTCACCACTTCGCGGCGGCTGGGCACCTTTCTGTCGCCCCAGACGATGCCGGCCTGTTTCAGCAGCTGCGCCAGCTGGCGGCGCAGCAGGCTGTCCACCACCGGCACGCCCACACCGGGCACCTGGGTGGTGATGGCGCCGGCCACGTCCTTGCGCGCCAGGTGTTGCGCAGCGGAAATTCCACGGCGGATTTCACTGGGTGTGCAGCCGCTGAGCAATCCGCCGCCAAGCAGCGTCAACAGGGTGCGTCGTTTCATGCCGTGCGCCTCGCCAGCAGATGGATGTAGCGCCCCATGTTGCGGAAGGTGGGTTCGCGGCAGTATTTCAGCTCCACTTCGCGCAGTTCGTCCAGATCGGTCTGTGCCAGCACGCTTTCGTCCATGTAGTCGTGAAACACACGGATGCCGGTGTGGGCGACGATTTCAAAGCCGTGCGCGGCGAGCCAGTCGCACAGGACTTCCGGCTTCTGCGGGTGGGGCGGGGTGAGCTTCTTGCCCTTGCCGAGCCACTTTTCTTCCAGAATGTAGCGCAGCCGCCACGTGCCGCGCAGGGCATTGCGGTAGATGAGCGCGTGGTGATTGAAAAACAGCAGTGACAGATGGCCGCCAGGTTTCACCTTGTCGGCCACGGTCTGCAGGGTGTCAAGCGGGTGTGCCAGCCATTCGATCACGGCGTGAAACAGTACCAGATCCTGCGGCGGCAGCTGCGGGGCGAGGGCCTGCGCCGGGGCGTGATGAAAGGTGATGGGCAGCCCGCGTTCCTGCGCGCTCTGCTGCGCCCGTTCCAGCATGCGGGCGGAAATATCACAGCCGGTGACATGGTGGCCCGCCTCGGCAAACCAGCACGCCATCTGCCCCAGCCCGCAGCCGGCATCCCAAACGGCCAGTGGCGGGCCGTTGCGCAGGGTGCCAAGATCCTGCTGCAGCAGTTCCAGCCGCAACTGCCCCTTGAAGGTGCCGTAGATGCGGCGTTCGAATTTATCGACCAGGTTATCGAAATTGCGGTCTTCCAGCATGGGGTTCATTGTAGTCGTGATGGGCCTTATGACCAGATGGAAAAAGTCGATGGCAGCAGCGCTTTGGCCGCTATAGAATGCAGGGATTCAAACAGGGAGTATTGTCCATGTCCGACATCTTGCGGCAACAGTTCGAGCAGCTGCGTACCCAGTTGAGCGAACGAATTATCGGCCAGGCGGCCATGGTGGACCGCATGATCATCGCCCTGCTCGCTGGCGGGCACGTGCTGCTGGAAGGCCCGCCGGGGCTGGCCAAGACCACCGCGGTAAAGGCGCTGGCGGCTGCAGTGCACGCCCGCTTTCAGCGTATTCAGTTTACCCCGGATCTGATGCCGTCGGATCTGACCGGATCCGAGATCATCGACCCGGAAACGCACGAGCTGCGCTTCGTGCCGGGGCCGCTGTTCCACGAAATGGTGCTCGCCGACGAGATCAACCGCGCTCCGCCCAAGGTGCAGGCCGCACTGCTGGAGGCGATGGCGGAGCATCAGATTACCGCAGGGGGCGAGACACGGCCGTTGCCGGATCTGTTCATGGTGCTGGCCACGCAGAACCCGCTGGAAAATGCCGGCACCTATCCGCTGCCGGAGGCACAGCTGGACCGCTTCATGTTTCACGTGGAACTGGATTATCCCGATGAGGAAGCGGAGCTGACGATTCTGCGCCTTGACCGTGCGCGGCACTTTGAAGAAGACGCCCCGCTGGTGGATGCGGAGCAGTTTCACATTCTGCCGGCGCAGGTGCTGGCGGCGCGCAAGGCGCTGGCCGACATTCATATCGCCGAACCGGTGGAGCGCTATCTGGTGAATCTGGTGGTGGCCACGCGCCATCCCGAGCGGTATGACGCCGAGCTGGAGGGTGTGCTTGCCTTCGGTGCTTCGCCGCGGGCAACGCTGGCCCTGATGCACGCCGCCGCCGCCCGGGCCTGGCTGGACGGGCGCGACTATGTGATTCCGGACGACATCATGGCGCTGGCCGCGGACGTGCTGCGTCACCGTATCGCCCTCAGCCACAAGGGGCGCGCGGCAGGCTGGGACAAGGACCGCCTGATTGCACACCTGTTGAACAAGGTGCCCGTGCCCGTCGAATGAATCCGGCCACCGACCCAATCCTTTCCGCTGACGATCTGGCGCAGCTGAGCGCCGAGTGCGATCAGGCGTGCCCCACGCTGGCCGACGCGTTGATCAGCCTCAAGCAGCGGCTGGGACCTTACGCCTCGCCCTATCTGGGCAGCGGCTTTGAGTATCAGGAATCGCGCCCCTACCAGCCGGGTGATCCGCTCAAGCAGCTCAACTGGCGCTATTTTGCCCGCAGCGGCGAGCTGTTCACCCGCCTGTATGAACAGGAACGGCAGGCGCGCCTGCTGCTGGTGGTGGATCAGCGGCAGGTCATGCGGTTTGGCACCCGCGTGCGCCTCAAGGTGCAGCAGGCGGTGCGTCTGGCGCTGGGGCTGGTGCGTCTGGCCACTGCTGAGGGCATGGCGGTGCAGCTGCTACCACTGGCGGATCACGGCGCCCTCTCACCAATGTTGCAGGGGCGCACCGCGCTGGATCAGGCCGAAGCGCTGCTCAACCAGCCGTGCCCACCCGGCGAACCCACCCCGGACAACTGGGATGCGGTGCGCCTGCCGGTCGAACAGCTGCCTGCGGGCAGTCTGATTGTGCTCATTGGCGATCTGATGGATCTGGAAGCAAACACCGCCCGCTGGCTCACGGAGCAGGCGCCCTACAAGGCTACGGCCGCCGTCTGGGTGCAGGATCAGGCCGAATGGCAGGTGCCCCTCGGGCGCTACGAACTCCATGACCTGCAGGGACAGGCCGGTGCGCGGGTAGATGCGGCGCGGGCGCAGGCTTATGCCGCGTGGGCGCAGGAACGCTTTGCGAGCCGGCAGCGGCAGCTGGCGGAGCAGGGGCTGCTCCTGTATCGCCTGTGGACGCATGCGCGCTTGAGTGAATTCGAGGTGCTGAGCGATGGATGACGCCCTGCGCGGTCTGAGCGATATTGTGCTGGTGCCGCCGCCCGCGCCGGCGGCGCAAGAAGCTGTGATCTGGCCCTGGCTCGCTGCATTGGTGCTGCTGATGGGCGTGCTGCTGTGGCAGCGGCGCCGTCTGATGCTGCTGTGGCTGCGTGCCCGCCTCCGTGCCGAAAATGCGCAGCCCTGCGCCTGCCGTCTGTATGCCTGGCTGCAGCGCTGGCACACGCCGTTGACACGGGACCAGCGGGTGCAGCTGGAACGGCTCTGCTTTGGCGGGGAGGGTGACGCAGACACGCTCAAGGCGCTGCTGCGGGAGCTGAAGCCATGAACATCACCTTTGCTCACCCCGAAGTCTTCGCGCTGTTGCTGCTGCCCCTGCTGCTGGCGTGGCTGTGGCGCCGCTACGGCGGTGAAAACGACCTGCAGGCGGCCAAAAACAGCCTGATTCAGCGTTTTCGCCACCCCTGGTGGGCACTTTTTGCCGGCGCGAAAAAACCGGCTGTGAAAAAAGTCGGGGACCCCCCTCTCTGGGCGAAGGTGTTGCGTGCAGGCATACTGCTGGCCGTGGTGGTGGCGTTGGCCGAGCCGGGTCACGAACAGATTGTGACCCACAGGAAGGTGGTGCACAGCCAGCATCAGCTCATGGTGGTGGTGGAGGATTCCGTCACCCTGCAACTGCACGACTATGGCACGCCTGCACGGCCGCAGACGCGGCTGGCGGCCATCAAGGGCGCGTTGGCCGGGCTGATCGACGGGCTGGACAAGGCGCGCCTTGGCGTGGTGTTGTATGGCGATCAGGCGGCGACGTTGCTGCCGCTTACCTTTGATCTTGCGTTGGCGAAACACGCCGTTGGACGCATTCAGCCCGCGCTGTTGGGCCGCACGGACGAGGCGGTGGGTGAGGGGTTGGCGCTGGCATTGCGTCAGCCGCATCTGGACGGTGTGATTCTGATCAGCGATGGGCTTAACCGCGCCAGCCGACTGCCGCTGCTGCAGGTACTGGCGTTGGCCAAGCAGCACAGGGTGCCGCTGTTTACCATCGGTGTGGGCACGGGCGGCGGCTATGTGTCCAAAACCGCCGGCCTGTTGTTTCAACCGCTGGATCCGACGCCGCTCAAGCGGCTGGCGCAGTTAAGCAGCGGGGCCTATTTCGGCATTCACGATAATGCGGGTTTGCAGGCCACCCTGCAGACCATTACACAACGCACCGGCCAGCAGTGGACGCAGACGCAAACAAAGCGTGAATGGGTCAGCCAAGCCCGCTGGCCTGCCACGCTGGCACTTGTGCTCGCCCTGATTTACATCGGACTGGCCGTGCGCTGGGCCACGCGTCAGGAGGCGATGATCGATGCTGCGGGTTGAGGAGCCCCTATGGCTTGGTCTGTTGGCCGTGTTGGTGCTGGTGGCTGTCTGGCGCCTGTGGCGTGCCCGGCTTGAACAACAGGCGTATGCGGATGAAGCGTTGCGTCCGTGGGTGGCGCTGGGGCGCACACAGCGCTGGCGGCCTACGGCGTGGACCGCGCTGCAGCTGGCTACGGCGCTGCTGATTGTGGCGCTGGCGAACCCGCAGTGGGGCGAGCGGCGTACCCAGAGTGCGACGCAGGTGGCGGCGGATGTGGTGTTTCTGCTGGATTTGTCCCGGTCCATGGCGGTGGACGACATTCCGCCCAGCCGATTTGATGCGGCGCGAACGCTGATCGACCGGCTGCTGGCCGCGCTGGGGGAAAACAGCCGTGCCGGGCTGCGCGTCTTCGACGGTCAGTCGCACTGGGTGGTGGGGCTGACGCAGGATCACAGTGTGGTGCGCTATTTTCTCAAGCGGGCCAGGGTGGACAGCCTGCCGACACGGGGCAGCCGCGTGGAACTGGCGCTGGGGCAGACGGCAGCGGCGCTGCAGAGTGAGGGTGTTCGGCAGGCCAGTGTGGTGCTGCTGAGCGATGGCCATGCGCCCTACTGGGCGCAGCAGCCCAGGCCGCCTGCATTGGCCGCCTATGGCAAGGCGTATCAGCTCCTCACGGTGGGCATAGGCACACCGCAGGGCGGCTTTATTCATGATGACAAGGCAGTGGATGGCGTGCTGCATTTTCGTAATGAGAAGGTGCGTGCACCGCTTTATGAAACGATGCTGCAGGGGCTGACCACGCAGTTGGGCGGCAGCTACTGGCGCTACGACAGCGGCAGTGGGCTGGTGGAGGCGCTCAAGCAGCGCATTCAGGCCTTTTCCGGGCAGTATGCCCATCCGTCAGCAGATTGGCAGTGGCACTCGCTCCGTCCATGGTTCATCGGGGGTGCCTTCGTGCTATTTATGTGGGCGTTCTGGCCCGTGCGCTGGAGGCGGCAATGAGGCATTGGCTGATACTGCTTATGACCTTATACGTACTCCCGTCCTGGGCAGGGGATCCGTGGCAGCCCTACCGTGCGCACGACTGGGTGGCGGCAGAAAAGGCGCTGGCGGGTGTGGAGCGCTGGCGGGCGCAGATGGCGGCCGGTGCGGCTGCCTATCGTCTGCACGCCTTTGAGCGGGCCATGACCTATTTCCGCGAAGCAGCCTGGCTGGCCAAAACCGACGCACAGCGGGCGCAGGCGCTGCTGAATCTAGGCAATACCTTCTATCGCCTCAAGCGCTACGCCGAAGCGGTGGAAACCTTCCAGCAGGCGCTGCTGTATGCGCCGCAATGGGACGAAGCACAAAACAACCTGAAGGTGGCGCAGAACGCCTATGTGCACTGGCTCGCACAGCAGAAAATGCGTGGCGGCGGTGAAGGGATGGGCACCCAGCAGGTGATCGATAATTTTGCCTTTGCCGGTGGCCGCAAGCCCAAGGTCAGCGAAGGCGGCGGTGGCTGGTCGGACAATGCCGGCAAGTCGTCGAAGCGCAACGGCCAGCCGCTGGCGCGCAGTTGGGGGCTGGGCAGTGGACAAGATAGTGAGATTCCACCGTTGATGGCACCGCAGGCAGAAACCTTGCTGACCGATGCGCTAACGCGCAGCCGCTGGGTGGAAGCGCTGCGGCCCGCGTTGCGTAAACTGGATGACAATCAGTGGGCGTTGCAGCAGCGGCTGTTCGAGCGCGAGGAGAACTTCCCGGCAGCGCAGAAGCAGCCGCACGCCATTGAGGGGGCGGCACCATGGTAAGGCTTGTCTGGGTGATGGTGCTTGTGGCGCTGGCCAGCACGGCGCAGGCCAAGCGCATCAAGATTTACCCGGCAGAACCCATGCTGGGGCAGGCGGTGACGCTCTCCATGCCGGCGGACATTCCGTTCATCGAAAAGCGCTTTAACTGGTCAGCGCTTAAGCACTGCTTTGCCGTGTATGGGGCCGACTATGGCAGCGAGCGGGCGCGTTTCACCCTCTATCCGCAGCGTGTCGGCGCGTGCGACATCAAGCGGGAAAAGTGGGAAACCTGGGAAGTGCCCAGCCATTTTGTGGTGCGACCCAACCCGGATGTCAAGGTGCAGTGGACCCCGCCGGGCAATACTGCCTGGGTGCGGCAGGGCGTGCGCTGGCAGGCGCAGGTGTCGATGAAATCCCAGAGTGGCTACAAGGCATGGATGGAAGCGGCACAGCAGGACAAGCGCCGCTGGACGTTTAGCCCTAGGGTGAACAGTCGCTTGCAGGCACTGTGGTGGCCAACGCAGGCGGGCGGGGAAACGCTGGGACCGCTGTTTGTGGCGGTAAAAAATCCGGGCGGCCAGATCTGGCGCTTTCCCAGTGCAGTTCAGCCATTGACCATCCAGCCCCTACCGGTCTGGCTGCCGGCCGATGTGCTCGTGGGGCGTATCGATACGTTTGTTTTCAAGCCACCCGTCATAATCGCCAAAGGCAAGGCCGAACCGGTCCAGCTGGTGGTGGGTGGCCTCAATCTTTATCCCGATCTGCCGCCCCAGCCGGAAACCTTGCTGCCAACCGTTAAGGACATTCGCTGGGGCTATGGCCAAACGCATGTCAAAACAGACTGGACACCGGCAGGGCAGGTTCTGCAGGTGATATTGCAGCAACCGCTGATTGCCGAAGCCTACGGCCCTGTGCGGTTGCCGGAAATGGCCCTGCAGAGTTTTGATCCGGTCAGTGGCCAGGTGGTGCGGGTTAGTGTGCCGGCGCAAACCCTGTGGGTGCTGCCCGCTTGGTTGATCACTGCAGGCAAGTTTGTAGCGGTAATATTGATTTTGGGACTTGTTGGCGTCCTTATGCGGGCGACCTGGCAGCTTGGCTGGGATGTTTGGCTGGCATGGCAGGCACGACAGCAGCAGGGCGCTACACTCTGGCAAGCCATGTTGCACTGGTATCGGTGGCGGCTGGATCCGCTAAAACGGCGTCCTTGGCCCAAAACACCGCAACAGTGGCTTTATCACCATCCACGGCCACAGGCGTGGCAGTCCATCGTTCAGCAGCTGGAACAGGCATTTTTTGCCAAAAATCCTCCTTGAGGAGGATGTTTTGCCCGTCTCCGTCCTTATAGTAGTAACTGACAAAAACTCTAAAGGCAGGAGATTTCACCATGGCAGCAGTACTCGGCACCGTTCAGTCACTTCAGGGCATTGTTCAAGTTCTGGACCCCATTACCGGTCAAATCCGCCAGCTTCAGGTGGGTGATCAGGTTTATGCCGGAGAAATCATCCTCACACAAGGTGGTGGAGCGGTAGCCATCCAGCTGAAAGATGGCAGCATGCTGACCTTGGGTGAAAACAGCAAGATTCTTCTGAGCGAAGAGCTGTTGCAGCAACAGGGCGATGATGCGCAGACTAATGCCGCACTGGACAGTGCCGAAGCGCTGAAACAGGCGCTGGCAGAAGGCAAGATAACGCCGGAAGAACTGAACAAATTGGAAGCCACTGCTGCTGGTGGGCCTGCTTCAAGTGCCATTAGCGGTGATGTGGGCATTCTTGCCATTTCCAACCAGCAAGGTCAGATTACTGCCGGCTTTGAAACTTCTTATGGCTTTACGCCTCTGCAGGGTGCAACGACACCTGTTGCAGAACCTGCCGTGACTGGCAACAATACCAACCCGAACCCGAACCCGAACCCGAACCCGAACCCGAACCCGAACCCGAACCCGAATCCGAACCCGAATCCGAACCCGAATCCGAACCCGAATCCGAATCCGAATCCGAATCCGGAAACCAGCATCCAAGTAAGCGATGCCGGCACCGTACGAGAAGCCGACGGCAACTACCTCACCTACAGCGTGAGCCTGTCCAACCCAGTGGGTCACGACGTGA
>CAYYIL010000001.1:137962-142707 GCA_964471975.1 uncultured Piscirickettsiaceae bacterium
CGCCAGCAGCACCGATCCGATCATCACTGCAGGTGACAGCGGTACCGGCACCATCCAAGACGACCGCGGCAGCGACAACCCCAGTGTTGATGAAGACACCCCAGCCAGCATCCAGGTAACAGATGCCGGCACCGTGCGTGAAGCCGATGGCAACTACCTCACCTACAGCGTGAGCCTGTCCAACCCAGTGGGTCACGACGTGACCGCCAGTCTTGCGCTGGGTGGTGATGCCACCCAAGGTGCCGACTATGGCAACCTGGAAGTCCAGGACGCCAATGGCAACTGGGTTGCCCTCAGCGGCAGCGACATCACCCTGCCGGCCGATGGCAGTGCCGTTCAGGTACGCGTGCCGGTTATTGACGACACCCTCACCGAAGCTGATGAGAGCGTCATTCTGAGCGCCAGCAGCACCGATCCGATCATCACTGCAGGTGACAGCGGTACCGGCACCATCGTGGACGATGATGCCGTTACTGCTATGGATGATACCGCTACAGCCACTGAAACAGGTCGTGAATTCATCGCCACTGAAGATGAAAGCGATGACGGACAGTCAGCCCAGGGTAACGTGCTGAGCAATGATTCAGGTACCGGTCTTAGCGTTACATCTGTAACTTTCAACAACCAGATTTACCCCATTCCTGTAGATGGTTCAACTGTAACCATCAACACCACGTATGGTGACCTGACCATTGATAAGAGTGGTCAGTACACATTCACTGTGGACGAAGCGGCTGCAGATTCCCTGAATGTTGGTGATCAGCAGGCCGTGCCATTTACTTACACTGTAGAAGATGGCAATGGCAATACAGCTAGTGCGGGCCTGACCATCACTGTCGAAGGGCGGGATGATGCGCCCGAGATCGTATTCGTAAGCGAGAACGATCAGCCTTATCATCACGTTGATGGTTTGCTGGATACCGATCATGACGGCACGCCGGATACCCTGACCCCGGATGCGTTGATCAATCAGAACAATCCGGACCTGCGTTTCAATGAGGATAATGGCAATATCCGCATTGACATGGGCAATGGCAACAGCAGCATGGCCGTCAATTACTGGGGTGGTACGGCTGGTTATCTCAATGTCATTGGATTCTATGAAAAAGATGAGAATGGCAATATTGTCGATACCAAGATCATTCACAGTGATAATGATCCAGGCTTTGATTATTACTCAAATCCGATTAATTTGGGAACGCTGAATGACCTCAGCCATGAGGTCGGCTTCTTCATTATTCCAAATGGCTATTCCGACAATAACGAGGATATCAAGCAGGCCATTGACAACGGCTGGCAGCCGCAGATTGATACTTCAACCGGCAAGATCACTTTTGTCAATCCGAATGACAGTAGTGAAACTGTCGAAGTAAGCAAGGTTTATTACACCGATAACAGCCTGAGCACAGATGGTCGTGATCATGCCATTATTGGTGTGAACGACGACGGCAGCCTCACCATCGGTTTTGAGGATTTGCCAGAAAACAGCACTGATCAGGACTACGATGATGTCGTCTTGACGATCTCAGCCTGTCAGACCCTGGATGAAGGCAATCATATCTTCACCAGCGTTGATCTGAACGATGTTGATAATGCGAACCTCCAGTCTGCAACGCTGACAATTACCAATGCTCAGCCGGAGGATACTGTAGCGGCTGCTTCGCTTCCCGGCGGTATTACCCTTAACAGTACCTACAACAACGGTCAGTTGCAGGTAACACTGAGTGGTTCTGCGTCTGTTGAAGACTACGAGGCCGCCCTGCAGGCCTTGACCTTCGAAAGCAGCAGTTCGGATCGCACCCCCCGTGATATTGAGCTGCAGGTATTCGATGGTACCAAGCACTCCAATGTTTCAGCGTTCACACTGGATATTGGCGGATGTTCGCTGAACACCTATGACGACTATCCTGATGACAATCCGCAGGATGACAATTCCGTCATTGCAAATGATGACTATGGACTGTCCGAACAGGGTGAAGTTATCCTCGAAACAGGCGGTGGGCTTGCAGGGAAGCCTGATGTTGCCGCGCTGGAGGATGGCGGCTATGTAATCGCCTGGACTGAACAGGATCCGAATAACGACTATCAACATGATGTTTATTTGCAGCGCTTTGATGTAAATGGCGAGCCCGTTACATCACCTCAACTGGTCAATACCTTTACCGAAGGTGATCAGTACGATGTCAACGTTACATCGCTCACGGGAGGTCGTTATCTGGTTACCTGGACTGCAAATGACTTGATGAAGTTGCAGGGTCTGGATGATGACGATGGCGGCAGTAAATACATTCAAGGCCAGATTTTTGACGAAAATGGCCAGCCGGTTTGCCATGAGTTTACTGTGGCGCGGGCAGGTTATGATCCGATAATCGGTTTGCCGGACGGTGGCTTTGTCGTCTCTTGGACCGCAAATGCGGCCTATGACAATGCAATCTTTAACCCCAATCAGAACCCCATTGTTTCTGATGCCCACGATGGGGACGGTCTTGGTATTGTTGCCCAGCGCTTTGACGCCTACGGAAATCCGGTAGGTGATCGGGTTATCGTCAATACCACGACCGCAGGTGATCAGCTGGATTCCGATATCGTGCTCCTGGCGGATGGTTCTGCCATCATGACATGGCAGTCCGTAGCGAGTGATGGGGATATGGAAATCATGGCCCAGAAACTCGTTCTGGACGACAATGCAGGCCTGGTGAAATCAGGCGAAGAAATCACCGTCAGCAGTAATGATCACCACGATCAAACCAACCCAAGCATTACCGCGCTTCCAAATGGATCCGCTGTAATCGCGTGGCAGTCTGATGATCGCCATGAAGCAATTGCTTTCAGGATGGTCAATGCTGATGGCACCTTGGGGGATGAGGTTGTTGTCAGCACGCATCGTCATGCTGAGAACCCGGTGATAACCGCAGGTGAGAATGGCTTTGTGATTGCCTGGGAAGAGGGCAATAAGCTTCTTACCCAGAGCTTTAATGCACAAGGTCAGCCTAATGGTGATCCTGTTGTTATCGAACACGATGATAATCCGGCAATCGCTACGCTTGCAGATGGCTCCTATGTGGTGGCGCATGAGTCTGCAGGGGGACATATTGCCTATCAGCGTTTCAATGCGGATGGAACGCCATTCGAGAAAACGAGCTTTGCGCTGGATGAAGACAGCAGCATTACGCTGAATGTAAGCGACCTGCTCGCCAATGACTCGGATCCGCAGGGAGACAGCTTCTCTATTCAGAGTGTGTCTAACCCTCAACACGGCACCGTAACGTTAAGTGATGACCATACGACCGTTACGTTTACACCGGATCCGGACTACAACGGCCCGGCCACATTTGACTACACCATCCTAGATGAGCGAGGGGCGACGGATACGGCAACCGTACATCTGCTGGTGAAGCCGCAGGGTGAGCCGACGGTCTTCGTGGGCACAACCTGTGATGCGGATATTCACGGCACAAACGTTGTTGTCAACGAAGGTGAGGATGTCATCTTTGGTGTCAGGTTGAGTGGCGTGGAGCCTGGCTCTACGGTGACGCTCGCGCTGTCGGATGGCACAGCAATCGATAGTGATTACCACGAAACAACGTTCCAATACAGTTTCGACGGAACCAACTGGCACGATGTGACCGGCCCGATCGAGGTTCCGGAGGGTGCGAGAGGGTTCTATGTCAAGACAGATACTGTTGATGACACGCAAGAGGAAGCAGATGAAACCTTTAATCTGACAGCAACCCTGAGTACAGGTCAGAGTGCAACTGGTACTGCGACCATCCTTGATAACGATGGTGAAACATCTGAAAACACAGCACCGACTACCACGGATGATACGGTCATTACCTGTGAAGATAATGCCTACACCTTCACACTCAATGACTTTGGCCAGTTCAGTGATGCCGATAGTGATTCGCTGGCGGCGGTGAAGATCAAAAGCCTGCCAGAGAATGGCCAATTGCTGCTAAATGGTCAGGCTGTGACCGCAGACACAGAAATCAGTGCGACAGACATTCAGGCTGGCAAACTGGTGTTCAATCCGACGCACAACACCGATGCAGACAGCAGCTTTGCCTTCAGGGTATCGGATGGTACCGACTGGTCAGATCAGCACAGCGTAACCATTGATGTGAAGGCGGTTGCTGATACGCCGGATGTCAATATTGATATAACGCCTGTATCTGGCAGTGAGACTATCGACGTTAATAATGTCACCACTCAGGGTAGTGGTTTCACTGTCAAGGCTTTCCATCAGGATGATTCGCCAGCAGATATTTCAATTGTTTCAGGCACTGATCATGACGGCTTTGGTGTCAAAGGCTTCCCTGATACTGAAAATCACGGCTGGAATCCTGGTGCTGATACCGAACTGAGTCATGATCCTGAAGATGACTCTAGCGAGAAGATTGAGGTCGATTTTGATCATCCCGTCAACAGCATGGCGGTCTCATTTGCCTGGATGCACTCTGGCGAGCATGCTCAGATTGATTTCTACCGCAATGGTCAGAAAATCGATACTCAGACTGTGCAGGGGCAGACTGATACGGTCGATGGGCCATTTACCTTTACAGCTTCTGATGGCACACCCTTTGACAAGGTTGTCTTCTCTGCCCCAGGAGAGGGTGATGATTATCTGATCCACTCCATTCAGGTGGATGAAGGCTACCAGACCTACAAGGTGGACCTGTCTGCAGCCGTCACGGATACCGATGGCAGCGAACACCTGTCCAGTGTGACGATCAGCAATATTCCTG
>CAYYIL010000001.1:142807-182766 GCA_964471975.1 uncultured Piscirickettsiaceae bacterium
ACGGATACCGATGGCAGCGAACACCTGTCCAGTGTGACGATCAGCAATATTCCTGCTGGTGCGCAGCTTTTTGATGCTCAGGGGAATGCCGTAACGGTTACAAACGGCACGGCAAATGTACCTCTGCCCAACGGTGCTCAAAGTCTGCAGGATACCTGGACTCTTAAAGTGCCGGATAACACAGGTGATTTTGCTCTGAATCTCACAGCCGTGTCTGCAGAGGGTGCGACAGGTAACGATGTATGCGAATTGCATCAGACTGCTAGCGCAGAGGATTCCGCTCAGATAAGCCATGATGGTGGGCAATCGCAAAACCATGCACCCACCACGACGGATGACAGCGTGATGACGCAGGAAGATACCCCGCTTGTGCTGAGCCTGAATGATTTTGGTCAGTTCAGCGATGCCGATGGTGATCAGCTGGCAGCGGTAAAAATTGAAAGCCTGCCGACCAATGGTCAGCTGCTGCTGAATGGCCAGGCAGTGACAGCGGGCACTGAAATCAGTGCGGCAGACATTCAGGCTGGCAAACTGGTGTTCAATCCGACGCACAACACCGATGCGGACAGCAGCTTCCAGTTCAGTGTTTCGGATGGTACGGACTGGTCCAGCGCCCATACAGTTGCTGTGAATGTGAAGGCGGTTGCGGATACGCCGGATGTATCCATTACAGTAGGTACACCGACAGTCATTTCTCAAGATGGACAAAACAATGGCTGGGGGAATGGCGACCAGAATTCTCCGGGCAAGTCCAGTGGACACAATGCTGCTGAAAACGGAGTTTGGTTCGCCAATGGCCAATGGCACCTCAATCTGCCGGGTTATTCAGAGCATAATCCGGGAGATCTGGGCCGTAACCAGACTATCGATCTGAGCGGCGGCAAGGATCGTCTGATCGTCCAGGATACTTATGGCGGTTCCAATATTCATGCGAAGGGTGGAAATGACGTCATAGAAATTCGCGGTCATATTCGCGGCAATACCAGCCTGGATGGCGGAAATGGTCATGACATTCTGTTGCTGGGACAGCCTAAGGATCACTACACGATCCATAACTTAACCAATAACAATGGGCTGATCGCTTGCCAGATCAAGGATAACCAGACAAACCAGGTGTTGACCGTAAACAATATTGAAGGCATCGGTTTTGGTGATGGCCACGTCCTGGGCAATGGTTTTGGCAGTGAATCGCATGAGTCTTCTGACGAGACGCTTAGCTACCCAGTCACTGTGACTGCGGCGTTGAATGATACCGATGGTTCAGAGAGCCTTAGCGTTCGGCTCACCGGTATTCCGGAAAATGCTCAGCTGAAACTCACAAATGCTGATGCGTCCGATTACGTACTGACCCACACTGCCAGTGGCTGGTTATTGACACCGGTTGATCCGAGTGCAACTCAGGTCGATGCTCAACTGACCCTTACCGTACCGAGTAATACGCCTCAATTTACGATCAAGGCTGAGGCCATCGCGACGGAAGCAAGGGATAATAGCGTTGCTGTAAACGACGCACAGGCCGGTGTGGACTCTGGTCAGAATAGTGGTAATAGTCACCACAGCGGCGGCAAAGGCAAGTCCCAAGATGAAGATCATCAAGGCAAGGCCGGTGATGCCCATGGTGGTGAGCATGGCAAAGATAGCGATGCAGGAGGAGAGCACCACACTGGCAAAGGCAAGCACCATGGACATGATAAGCCCGGCAGCGAGCATGCTGGCAGTGATACGGAATCATGGCTTGATCATGGCAGTGGTCTTGATATCTATCATGTTGAAGACAGAAATGGTGATGGACAGGTTGATCTGCGCGGTCAGTCATTCGATGCTCAGCATGATGTGCTGGATCTGAGCGAGGTACTGGATCTGGGTAATAAGGATACTCTTGATCAGTATCTTAAGGATCATGCACACGTTGCAGCTGAGGATACGAATGGTGATAACCAGAACGATACGACGGCTGTAACCATTGACAAGGATGGCAACGGTTCAGCCGATGTCACCATTTTGATCGATACGGTTACAGATGGCGTGACGATCCAGGTGGATGATAACAAGGTGGACTTTACAGACAATTGAGGTGGATGTAAGGCCAGGTTCATCATGACATTCAACCCGCTATATGCGGGTTGTTTTTTCTGTGAGAGCGTATGTTCCTGCAGCAGGTCGATTTAAAAGCAATAGAGAAACTGGGCCTGGGCGCTTACAGTGAAGTGTGGCGGGCAGAACAATGGTGTGCGGATGGACAGCAGCGAAAAGTTATTGTTCGTTACCTGCCGGTGGTTGCCAATATCGTGGCGTTCGCCCGTGAAAAGGAGATCTACCGTCGGGCGCTGCATCAGGGCGGGGCGGGTATTCCTCGTTTGCTTGAAGTTCGGCGTGTTGGCGTAGGGTATCTGCAGATTTTTCAGGATGCACCGGGGGAGGAATTAAAGAAGCGTTTGGAGCAGAGCCCATTATCCTGCGAAGCGGCTCTTGATCTGCTCATCAGGCTGATAAAAGTATTGCGTTCGCTGAACAGTTGGTCTGTTATTCACTCCGATATCAAGCCGGACAACCTGATATGTGATCTTAATCAACGCGATATTCGATTGATTGATTTGACTGACTGCTTTAAGCCGGGTGCCTTTTACGAATACGAACATTATGTGGGTGACAGATGTTACACGCCCCCTGAGCGTATGCAGGGGTGGCTGAATACCTCCAGTCAGGTTTTCATGCTGGGCTTGACACTTTGGGAAATGCTTACGAGCGTATCGCCATTCAAGGTGAGTACGAAAACGCCATTTTTAAATGCAGCACAGTTGCGCTGGGGGGTGTTGAATATGGAACGACTGAGCGATTGTCCGTTGTGGTTGCAGCGTCTGATCGCGCACATGTTGCATCCTTTGGCGGATAAGCGCCCGACACTGGAACAGATTAATACGATCCTGCAGTATCGTACCCTGTTGCCACCTGTGCAGGATGATCGCGGCACGGTTCCCATGCCGGGAGATGAGGCAACGGCTCAGCTTCGACTGGCGCAGGTGGGGTATCACTATCCACGCTTTTTAATGGCTGTGGAATTGGAAAGAGAAGGCGAACAGAATAAAGCCAGGCATGAATATGCAGCCCTTGCCAATGCGGGTTATTCCCGCGCCCAAAATAATCTGGGCTCGCTGTTGCAGAATTCCGGTCGTTATGAAACAGCCGTCGCCCTGTTCAAGGCTGCGCTCAAAAAGGGCAATCCCTATGCGGCCTTTAATCTGGGACGGGCTTATGCCGCAGGTCAGGGCGTAGAAAAAGACCTGGCGGCGGCGCTCCATTACTTTGACTGGGCCGCCCGCCATGGTCACATGCAGGCACAATACCGTCTGGCAGGCCTGCTGGAAGAAGTCGGCCGGGACGCGGAGGCCGTCTTTTGGCGGCAGTTGGCCGAGGCGCAGGAAAGGAATGCGGACACGGAATGACAAGTGTGGTAGCATTAAAATTGTTGAACCAAGTGCCAAGCGGATGAAGCGATCCACTATAGAAAAAAAACAAGGCTTTACGTTGATTGAGGCAGCGATAGGCCTTGTGATCATGTCACTTCTGGTGACAGGGTTGTCAATGTTTCTGTCCAAACGTGTGGTGCTGGACAAGAAGGCACAGAATATTCAGCGTTTGCTGACAATCAAGCAGCACATGCTCAATTATCTGACTGTCAATGGCGTTTTACCCTGCCCGGACGTGGATGGAGACGGCAGGCAGGACCGCAAGCTTCAGTCCAATGGCGTAAGTACGTGTAAACAGAGTTATGGCTATCTGCCTCATAACGATCTGGCGCTTGGGTTCAGCACGGATCCCTGGAACAGTCCCTATGCCTATGCGGTGAACCGGCGAGCCACGGAGAAAACGCGGGTGTCAGATGTGTGTGAAACCGCTTCATTGTTTGCCAAGCCGGGCGATCCCGTTCATGTGGGTCGTGAACTGGGCAACAAAAACCGACTGCTGCTGTGCCCCTCGACCGGTCTGCTGTACTGCGCGGCGAAAGCGTCTGAAACCCTTAACCCGCCCACCTGCAAGCCGCAGGCCGGTTTGACCGATGAGTGTGTCTGTCTGGTAAAAGACAAAATGACTGGAAAGCTGCAGGCGGCGGAGCAGGAAATTACATCCGGTGCCGCTTACAAGAATTTACTTGAAAGTGCCGGCCTGCCTGTGGGACCACCCTATATCGGCTGGTTTACCCCACCGGTTGGGTACAACACGAATCCAACCGGAACACCTTATAAAAATCTGAAAGTGGTCGATGCATCGGGTAAGCAGATCGGTGCTGCGATCGTCGCAGTGGTGGGGTCGTATGGGATTAACGGCCAGTACACATGGGCCGGAAACTGCCCAACAGATCTGACACTGTTTGAGCGCGAAAACTGTGATCATGATGAAGTCTTCCAAGTTGATTATGAAAAAATGGAAGAACTGGGGGATCGACTCTTGTGGATTGATATTTTTGCAGCCAAGGCGGCATTAGTGCGGGGAGGGAAGCTATGAAACGGATCAGACGCCTGCGGGGCTTTACACTGGTAGAAATTGCACTGGTACTGGTGATTGTCAGTCTGCTGCTGGGGGCAGGCATCGCCGGTTTTAAAGGTGTCATGGAATCCAACCGCTATGCGCAGACGAAAAAGGCGTTGAGTTATACCAAGCAGTCATTGCTCAGCTATGTGAATCTCAATAACTTTCTGCCCTGCCCGGATGTGAACGGGGATGGTCACGAAGACCGCAATACCGCGACGACTCCCTACACCTGTAAAAGTGTAGAGGGCACCGTGCCATACAAGGATATCGGTCTGAATATCGGTCAGGTTCGTGATGCGTGGGGCAATGTATTTCTTTATCACGTCAACGAACGTGTCACGACAGCAAAGCAGATTTGCGATGCAGCCTACTCCTCCAGTTTTTTCTGTAACTGCAAGCCGGACAGTGTCAAGAGCAGTCTGAGCAATTGTCAGTATGGCCCGCCGGCCTTTATGAATGACACGCCGCCGACCGCGCAGGCCAGTGACAGCAAGAACCTGGTGGTCAAGGACGCCGCAAATGGGACAGCCACTGCAGATCAGCTGTCCGTTGTGGTGCTGGCGAAAAACGCCAATGCCGGTGCCCAGTGCAAGACGCTGCCCGCAGATGAGCAGGAAAACTGCAATGGAGATGGCGTCTTCGTTTCCCATGAACGCACGGATGATCCCTTTTTCGACGATCAGCTAATTACCATCAGTGGCTATGAAATCCGCAAGCCGGCATTGACCCATAACGACAGTCAGACACAGGATGTCACTGCCAACCTGCAGAGTCTGTTTGCACAGAGCCTGAAAACGGGTATTCAGTCCGTAACCGTCTCATCGAATATGGATCCGAGCAAACGCACGGCCATGGTCAATTTTCTGGCCGGACTGGATCAGAAACTGGCCAAGGCCGAAACCCCACTGCTTGACACGCAGCAATGTGCCGCCGTGCCTGCCGAAATCGCCGATACGTCCCAGGGTGATGTGAAAGTCATTAAGGCTGATTTCAACCAGAAGTTGAAACTGGACAGCTGGCGGGGAGTGCAGCTGCTCGGCCATCTCCTCAAGGGGGGCAGCATCAAGGCTGAAGCGGACGCGGGAAACGAGAAATACGTTTACGTGCAGAAATCCGCCCTGGGTGAGATCAATCTGAAAAACAGGTTGACAGGTACGGTCATAGCGGGCATCGCACCGGGGAAAATCCGTCTGGATGCGCATAAGGTATCGGGCAGTGCCCAGACCGTACGGATTTGTGGCGATTTGCTGATTCCCTCCGCAGGCGGCGGCAGTGCAGGCGGATGCAGTGGCTTGCAATCACCGGAACCACCCACTACTGCGGGGGCAAAGCATTATGGTGATCGGCCACCCGGCTGGCACAAGATTGTCGGAACCAGCCACGATGATGTTGTTGTTGCAGGTGACGGCTGGCCGCTGGTAGACCTTCTGGGGGGCAACAACCATCTGACCATCGGAAAAGGGGGTGATGGCTGGGTTCAGCTCAAGGCCGGATCGGGTGATGACCACATTCAGGCCGGCGATCACTGGTCCTTTATCGATGTGGGCTCAGGGGATGATAACGTTATCGTCGGCAGTGGCAGTGTGAGAATCGAGATGGGACCCGGCAACGATCGTCTGCAGGCCGGTAATGGAGGAGCGGGATTCGCTCAAGTGAATACCGGCAGTGGCGATGATCAGGTGCGTCTAGGCGATGATTTCGACAAGATCGATCTCGGCCCGGGCGACGACAAGATGATTTCAGGCAAGGGCAGCACTCAGGTATTTCTTGGCAGTGGTGCTGACTGTGCGCAGCTGGGTGATGCCGGTGTAGGTTTTGCCAAGATTGATGCCGGGCCGGGTGACGATCGCGTGACTGCCGGGAATGGGTACGATGCGGTTTATCTTGGTTCGGGCGATGACCACCTGTGGATCGGCAATGGCGATCCAGGCTGGACCATGATTTATGGCGGCCCAGGGAATGATGTCATCACCGTGGGATATGGATTTAAGAAAATCGACGGGGGTTCCGGACATGATGTGCTGATTTTCCGCGGCAAGCCTTCCGACTATAAGGTCGAAACGAAGTGGGGACGCAAGCATGTCATTCACAAGGCGACGGGACGCGATTCCTGGCTTTACAGTATTGAGGAAATCCGTTTTACCAACGGCAGCGCGGATCAGAGTGGTTCGGGTGATGAGAAAGATCATCACGGTGATGATGAGGAAGAACATGACGGTCATCACCATTCCGACCATGGCAATAACGGCAAGGGGCTGTTTGTGCTCAGCGATTTCAACAGCCAGGCCGCTTCGACCGAGCTGCTGGTGCGGGATCGCGGCGCGCTGAGCGTAAACAAGGCGCAGATCAGTGACGGCAATGGCTTTGCTTACCTCTTTGCCGATCCCGTCAGTGACGAAAATTACAGCGTGCTGCATGATCTGATCAAGCTGGAAGGTCCGCGGCAGACGCTGGCTGTTGTTGGACCGCTGGGAAGCAGGCAGCAGGTCGAATCGCACGACAAGCCCAACTATCATCACTGGAACATGTGTCAGACCGTGATGCAGCAACAGAGCCGGATTCTGCAGCAATTCGTTCCGGCAGGACATGGCCATCAGGCGCATCATGTTTCGAAAGCGGCAAAAGTGGTGATCGACAAGGCGAATACGGCTGCCCTGCTGGTCCTCGGCAACTGTGCAGCCGAGCTGGATTTTGGCACGTCTTCTCATGATGAACACGGATGGATGCACTGGTTTGGCAAGGTGTCCGTGCCTTCACCGATTGCGTCGGCTTATGCCGATGATGAGCATCATCGCGACCATGAAGGAGATGATGGCCATGAGGGGCATCATCATGAACACGGCCATGGCTGGTGGGGGCATGAAAATGATGATCATGACCACCATGACGATGATCATCATCATGGTGATGCCGCCCACGTGCCCGGTGGTGCGCTGTTCATCCTGGTCGATCAGGTGACAGCAGACACGGCTACAAAAACAGGCTATCCCATCGGTTACGGCGGCAATGTGTACCCCAGCTGCCGGTTGAACACCTTTGATGCCGATGACCTCATCGTGGTGCAGGGAAGCCTATTTGCAGACATGAATACGGCAGGTGGCGATGACGTTGCCACCATTCATGCCATAGCCAGCGATACGGTCAAAATGGGGGATGGCAACGACAGTCTGACCGCCCAGCAGGTGGAGGGTGCCCGCATCAAGATGGAGGCCGGGAATGATCTGGCCTCGCTGCAGGCGGTGGGCGCGAACACCGAGATCGAAATGGGTGCCGGAGATGACCAGCTCACCATTGCAGGTACGATTGCGACCAGTGCCCAGCTGGATGGCGGTGCCGGCAACGACACCCTGGTGCTGAAAACCTATGATGCGACAGCCTATCAGGCCATCAAGGATCAGATTTATGGCTTTGAAACCATCAGGCTTTCAGATGGCACGGTCATCACGCCTTAGCGTCCGCAGCCATTTTGACAAGCCATTGTGAGAGCACCGGGTACTTGATGCGCGTACCCTGGACGATTTCCGCCAGCGTGTAGGTTCTGATCGGCATACCGATCAGAATCGAAGCGACGGAGATCAGCCAGGTGCGCGCTTCCCGGTCCAACTGCGGATTGTCTGGGCGTATGTAAGTCAGCTTGGCAATCAGAGCGGCATCGAGCATTTCGGGCCAGTAGGCCGGGGCGATTTCCCGATAGCGCAGAAACGCTTTTGGCGTTGTCCGCTTGAGCTTGCTTTCCAGCATCTGCGAGAGCGTCCAGGTGGAAAAAACCTCTTCGGCTCCCTTTTGCGCCACAGGTGCCAGCTGATGCAGCAGGGCTTCCTCGTAAACGTTTTCGATGGGTTTCATGGTGCGTAGCCTTGCAAAAACCTTTGTAATACAATGCCATTATTTATTTGGAGGCAGATATGCATCCGCTTGCTCAGTATATCGACAGTGTGCCCGATTTCCCCAAGCCGGGCATTCTTTTTCGGGATGCTTCCCCCCTGTTGCGGCAGAAATTCACGGAAACCATCGATGCCATGAGTGACCTGTTCACCGATGATGAATGGGCACAGGTGGACTATCTGGTTGGTATCGAATCGCGCGGTTTCATTTTTGCCTCTGCACTGGCCTACAGACATGGCAAGGGCTTTGTAAAGGTGCGCAAGCCGGGCAAGCTGCCCAATGTGTGCGCCACCATTGCCTATGGGCTGGAATACGGCAGCGATGAGCTGCAGATGCAGAAGGGTGATGGCGGCAAGGTCATTATCTGCGACGATCTGATCGCTACTGGCGGCTCTATGAAGGCGGCGGCGGATCTGTGTGAACGGGTGGGCTATGAGGTGGTGGGCCTGGCTTGTCTTGTGGATCTGAAAAGCCTGAACGACTTTGAGTGGAACGGTCTGAAGGTCCGTTCTGTCATCCAGTATGAGGATTGAATGATGAATCTGAAGATGCCACGGTTGACGAACAGTATTCTGCTGGACCAGTTTATCTGGATGATGATCAGCGGGCTGATCGCCGGCATCGTGTTTCCGTTTTTCATCACCATTCTGGGCATTTCGGCAGAAAAGGTGATGACGCCGTTGTTTTTCGGGGCGTCCATACTGGCGGGGCTGGCGATGGGTTTACTGAATTTCGGACTGGTGCATTTCGTTACCCGGCCTACCCTGCATGAACTGGGCGAAAAAATGTCTCAGGTGCGGCGAAGACTGGATCAGCAGATGAGCGCGGACGTGAACGGCCGCATGGAAGCGTGCATGAGTGCGGATGACTGTCTGGTGGAGGTGAACTCCCATGATGAACTGGGGCAGGTGGCTGGCGCCTTTAACCAGCTGGTGCAGACCCTGCGTGAGGCGTTTGAAGTGCAGCATAGCTACCGCCGTTTTTCCAATGCGTTCAATTCAACACTGGAACTGAGCGGTCTGGGAGATGCGGTGATGGAGATCCTGGCTGATTCCGGTGTTGCGCAGACCATGGCGATTCTGGTTCATGATGAAAGTTCGGATGATCCTTTGAGAACGGTGTACGCACAGGGGATTGAGCACAGCGACCGTCTGGCCAGTAATGAGCGCGTCATTGCTGCACTGGAAAAGGGACGGACGACCACAATCGAGTTGCCGCTGAATGTGGAAATGGATGCGGTCCTGGCAAAAGTGCAGCCGCGTTATGTGGATGTGATGCCTATCGAATTCAAGGATGTGCGTATTGGTACGCTGGTACTGGCGCGGTTGCATCCTCTGGATGAAAAGCAGCGAACTATTCTGACGCTGATGCGTCAGGGGCTCGGACTGGCCGTGCGCAATGCACTGACGCACGAAGAGATTCAACGTATTGCCGTACTGGATAGTCTCACCGGTATCTATAACCGTCGTTTTGGCATGCAGCGCATGCACGAAGAGTTTGCACGTGCGCAGCGAATGGAGGCACCGATCGGCCTCATCATGATCGATATCGACCATTTCAAAAACGTCAACGATACCTATGGCCATCAGGTGGGCGATCGTGCCATCAAGCTGGTGGTCAAGCTGGCCCGCACTGTCCTGCGCGAGGGGGATATTCTGGTGCGTTATGGCGGCGAAGAGTTCATGATCGTGCTGCCCGGCGCGTCCAGTGAAGATGCTGTGGCAGTGGCAGAGCGACTGCGCCACAAGGTGGCAGAATCGCTGTTGAAGCATGGTCAGCAGCAAATTCCTCTGACAATCAGTGCGGGAGCCGCCTCGTATCCTGAGGTAAGCGCAACCGATGAGAATCAGCTGATTGCGCTGGCGGATCGGGCGCTCTACGCCGCCAAGGAGGGGGGGCGTAATCGTGTAGTGGATGCCCGTTATCTGATGGAAGGCAAGATAGCTGAGCAGAATGCCCAGCAGGCATCCTGATTTTTAAGGCACCTCCGCTGGTGGTCAAAGGCAAGACGCGCAATACCGAGATGCCGCCATCCCGCCGCAACACACAGGGATAAATCGCGACCGTTCAGAGGCTATGAAGCAGTACTTAATCAGGCGGAAAATGCCTCAAGGCGCTGCCGGGCGCGTTCCGCAGCGGCCAGCACCTGCTTCGGTGCCGTGCCGCCAAAGTGATCCCGCGCCGCCACCGAGCCTTCCAGCGTGAGCACATCGAACACATCCGCCTCGATGCGCGGGTCAAACTGCTGTAGCTCTTCCAGCGACATTTCCGACAGGTCCTTGCCGTGCTTGATGCCATAGGCCACCGCCGCGCCCACGACTTCGTGCGCATCGCGGAAGGGCAGCCCCTTTTTCACCAGATAATCGGCCAGATCGGTGGCGGTGGAGAAGCCGCGTCGCGCCGCCTCGTAGCCCGCCTCGCGGTTGAAGCGGATCGCTGGCACCATGTCGGCAAAGGCGATCAGGCTGTTAACCACCGTATCCACCGTGTCGAACAGCGGTTCCTTGTCTTCCTGATTGTCCTTGTTGTAGGCCAGCGGTTGCGATTTCATCAGCGTCAGCAGGCTCATCAGGTGGCCATAGACGCGGCCTGACTTGCCGCGCACCAGCTCGGGCACATCCGGGTTCTTCTTCTGCGGCATGATGGATGAGCCGGTGCAAAAGCGGTCCGGCAGGTCGATAAACTGAAACTGTGCACTGGCCCACAGCACCAGCTCCTCGCTCATGCGCGACAGGTGCATCATCAGCAGCGCGGCGGCATGGGTGAATTCAATGGCGAAGTCGCGGTCGGAGACACCATCCAGCGAGTTCTCGCCCACGCGCTCAAACCCCAGCAGCTCTGCGGTGTAGTGGCGGTCGATGGGGTAGGTGGTGCCGGCCAGCGCTGCAGAGCCCAACGGCGAGGTGTTGATGCGTTTGCGGGCATCCAGCAGGCGCTCGGCATCGCGGTAGAGCATCTCGTACCACGCCAGCATGTGGTGGCCGAAGGTGACCGGCTGTGCCGTCTGCAGGTGGGTAAAGCCGGGCATGATAGCGTCGTGGTAGCGCTCCGCCTGCTCGATCAGCCCGGCCATCAGGCGCTTGAGCTGCGGCAGCACGCGCTCGTCGATCTCGTCGCGCAGGTAAAGGCGGATATCCGTGGCTACTTGGTCATTGCGCGATCGGCCGGTGTGCAGCTTCTTGCCGGTAATGCCGATCAGCTGCGTCAGCCGCGCCTCGATATTCATGTGAATGTCTTCCTGCGCCACGGAAAACTCGAACTCGCCCGCTTCGATTTCCCGCTGAATTTGCGCCAATCCGCGCTCAATGTCCGCCAGCTCGCCATCGGAGAGAATGCCTACTTTATTGAGCATCTTCGCATGGGCCAGCGAGCCCTGAATGTCCTGACGGTACATGCGCTTGTCGAAGTCGATGGAGGCGGTAAACTCCTCCACAAAGGCATCGGTGGCTTCGGTCAGGCGGGCGGAGGAGAGCTTTTCCTTGCTGGCGGCGGTATCACTCATGGGATTTCAGTCCTTTGCGTAGTATCTGGGTTGCGTCTTCAATGGCGGCAAACAGGGTGTCGCTGTAGGTTTCCACCGTGCCGCCGGGCAGGCCGACAATGCGTTTGAGCACGCGTCCGGCTGGATCGAAAATCAGCACCGTGGGGGTGACGTCAATCTCGTAGCGCTCACCCAGGGCACGGTGCGTGGTGGTGTGGCCGTCAAAATCCACCACCGGCGTGTCGCTGTCGATGCTGATGCGCCGAAAAAAGGCGATCTGCCCTTCATAGTCCTGTCGATTGCCTGCCATCGGGTCGAGCACCTCCTCGCGCAGGATATGGCAGAACTCGCACCAGCGCGCTTCAAACATCACCACAATGGGGATTGCCTTCTGCGCCGCAACGCGTGCGGTGGCGGCCAGATCTTTTGCTGGGGGCAGCTGTCCCGTGGGGCTGGCGGCACTCTGGCAGCCGCTCAGCAGCAACAGCACCGTGGCGATAAAGCATATCAGTCGCATGGCGCTATTTTAGCGGCTTGCCGTGCGGGTGGCTAAAATGGTGCAAAACTTGTGGCCTTGACGAAGATAAACAGGTCTGAAGGGGGCGCTTCCCCACTCATGGCTCTGCGGCGTGGTGACTGTAAGGCTCTCTGTGGACGGCGTGCAGCTGGAATGTGCAAGTGGCCGAAATTGTGGCCCGATGCGCGAAACGGACTGCAGGAAAAGGTTGTGCGCCGCTGACCGCCCAAGCCGTTTTTCCACAGCTTCGCCAACGGTCACCAGGACGCCGCGCCGCAAATCGTGGGGAGCCGCCCCCTTCAGACGCACGGCGCCCAAAAATAGGAATTGCCCATTTTGAAACAGGAAACGACCATGACCCGACTGCGTATCGCCACCCGTAAATCCCCGTTGGCCCTATGGCAGGCCGAATACGTGCGCGACCGCCTGCAGGCTGTCCACCCCGGTCTTGAGGTGGAGATTCTCGGCATGTCCACCCAGGGGGACAAGATTCTCGACGTGCCGCTGGCCAAGATTGGGGGCAAGGGGCTGTTTACCAAGGAGCTGGAGCAGCGCATGCTGGCCGGCGAAGCTGATCTGGCGGTACATTCGCTCAAGGATGTGCCCATGGTGCTGCCGGAAGGTTTCGCACTGGGGGCACTCCTCAAGCGCCATGCCCCCACGGATGCGTTCGTTTCCAACCGCTATGTCTGCTTTGATGATCTGCCCGAAGGCACCGTGCTGGGCACCTCCAGCCTGCGGCGCAAGGCGCAGCTGGCGGCGCTGCGGCCCGATCTGGACATCCGCGATCTGCGCGGAAACGTGAACACGCGGCTGGCCAAGCTGGACGCGGGCGAATACGACGCCATCATTCTCGCCACCTCCGGGCTGCAGCGCCTCGGTTTCGATGCGCGCATCCGCCATGAGCTGCCACCGGAGGTGAGTCTGCCGGCGGTGGCGCAGGGCGCGCTGGGGATCGAAATTCTGGCCGATGACGCACGCACGGCCGAGCTGGTGGCGGTATTGAACGATGCGGATACGGCGGACTGTGTCCGCGCCGAGCGCGCCATGAACCGCCGCCTCGAAGGCGGCTGTCAGGTACCCATTGGCGGCTACGCCGTGCTGGAGGGTGACGACATCTGGCTGCGCGCCTTTGTGGGCGAACTGGACGGCAGCCGCATCATCCGCGCCGAAGGCCGCGGTCCGCGCACCGAGCCGGAGGCGCTGGGCGAATCGGTGGCCGAGGCCCTGCTGGCGCAGGGCGCAGCGGACATCCTGGCACGTATCTATGCCGAGTATCCCGACGGCGTGAAATGAACTGGACGCTGCTCAATACGCGCCCGGCGCATCAGGCCGCTGCCCTCACAGAGGCAGCGCGAGCACTGGGCTATCGTGTGCTGGAGTGCCCCACGCTGGAAATCGCCTGCCTGCCGTTTCGCCTGCCCCGCGCCGAGGTGTGGGTGTTTACCTCGCCCAATGCGGTGCGCTGCTTTCATGCCCAGCAGCCCATGCTGCCGCGCGGGCGCCTTATTGCCATTGGTCCGGCCACGGCGCAAGCGCTGCAGGCACTGGCTGGCGAGGGGGGTCCCCGACTTTTTTCAATCCCGAAAAATTTCACTTCTGAAAACCTGCTGCAAATGCGTGTCTTTGATCCGCAGAATGCCGCTGCGGGCCAGAAGGTGGCGATTATCAAGGGGGAAGGCGGGCGTACGCTGCTGAAAGAAACGCTGCAGCAGCGCGGCTGGGCGGTAGAGGACGTCATTGTCTATCGACGCGTGCGCCGCAGCCTGTGTCCGGCATGGCGGGATTTTCAGCAGGCGGAAAGGCCGCTGGTGCTGGCCATGAGTGTCGAGAGCGTGCAGGCGCTGTTGCCGCCGTTGAGTCCGAGCGAGCGCCGCTGGCTGCAACAGCAGCCGGTGGCCGCACTGTCGCCGCGTATTGCCGAGGCCCTGCGCGAGCAGGGGTGGACGGGTCCCATTCACGTGGCGGCGCAGCAGGATGCTTCTGGTATGATTGAGCTATTGCAACAGCTGGCCAAGGAGCACACATGAGCGACACGCCCCAACCGAAACGCCGCGTGATTGATGGCGAAGTGGTGGAGCCCAAAACAACCGCTACCGCCGAGGCAAAGGCAGAGGCGCCGAAGGAGAAAAACAATGGCACCGGCGGACGCGACTGGATCGCTCGCGGGCTGGCCATCGTGGCGCTGGGCGTTGGCGGCACGGCGCTGCTGACCCAGCCGGATGGTGGCGCACTGGTGGAGGCTGACAATCAGCTGCAGCAGCAGATCACGCAGCTGCAGGCCGAGCTCAAGAACCTGCGCAGTGACAAGGCGCAACTGGTAGTGTTGCAGAAGGAACTGAGCGCGCTCAAGGATACGGTCGAGAGCCTTTCCACCGAAGTGGACATGCTCAACGAAAAGGTGCTCAATCCGGCCAATGAACCGCTGGTGACCAAGGGCGAAATTCAGGCACTGCAGAAGCAGCTCAACGGCCTGCAACAGCAGCTTGGCACCTGGGCACAACGCTGGCAGAAGGCATTGAAAGGATTGCAGAGCCCCGAGGCTAAACAGGGTCCGGGTGAAGCGCCGCTGAATGCCTTGCAGCAGCAGCTGGATCAGCTGGGCAATCGCCTCGGCGAGCTGTTTCAGGCGATTCAGCCCAAGGCCGGCAAACCTGCCCATGACAAGGCGGCCGATACCGATACCATGCGCCTGCAGCGCTGGATTCTCACCGTCAATACTGAATGGTTGATGAGCGGCAATGTGGCGCTGACCCGTGAGCGTCTGCATGCGCTGGAGCAGGCGGTGCAAATGAGTGACCTCCCAGACGACAGCAAGATCGCACTGCTGCGCGCCATCGGCCAGGATCTGGCCATGCTGGATGCGTGGGAGAAGCAGGCCACGACCCAGCCGGCCGAGCTGGATCAGCTCAAGGCGTGGATCAGCACGCTGCAAGCCCCCAAGGCAGGCGACAAGACCGCAGACAAGGGCGCGCAGGACACCGATCTGATGGCGCGACTGAAAGGGCTGGTGGCGATTCACAGGCGCGGTGAGGTGGTGCCGGAGGCGGATCGCCTGCTGGCGTTCGATCTCGTCAAGCAGCGGGCGCTGGTGCTGGTGGATCAGCTGGCATGGGCGCAGACCACCCACGACCCGGTGCTGGACCAGCGTACCCGGGCACGGCTGGTGGCCCTGTTTGCCCGCTATCTGCCCGATCAGCTGTCGGCACTCAAGGCGAAGCTGGCGCAGTTGCCGCCGCCGAAGCTACCGCAACCCCTGCACGTGGTGGAGGCGCTGTAAGTGAAACGGCTGCTGCTGTGGACCCTGATTTTCCTGCTTATCACCGGTGCCACTACGCTGGCGCTGTATGACAACGGCCGCCTGTCGCTGGTCTGGGGCGATTATGTCATCGAAACTTCGGGCACGCTGGCGCTGGTGCTCGTGGGTACCCTTGTTCTGGTGGCCTACGGCCTGTTCCGCCTGTTGGGCTGGCTCTGGCGCCTGCCGCGCACCCTGCGCGAGCAGCGTCAGTACAAGCGCCTGTTGCGCGCGGAAGCGGGCATGGGCAAGGGGCTGCTGGCCGGGGAACATGGGGACTGGCGCAGTGCCGAACGGGCGCTGATCAAGGCGGCCAAGCTGGCCGACAACGGCGTGATGTATTATCTGGCGGCGGCACGCATGGCCCACAATCAGGGGGCAAAGGAGCGCCGTGACCGCTATCTGAAAGAGGCGCGGGAAAAATATCCGGACGATTTTGTCACCATTGCGCTGGTGGAAGCACGGCTGCTGGCGGATGAGGTGCCGGACAAGGCGCTGGCGCTGCTGGAAAGTCTGGTGGAAGACGGGCAGGCCACCGCGGCAGTGTGGGCCGAATACGCCCAGCTGCTGGCGCGTCTGGGGCGCTGGGCTCGCCTGCATGAAATTCTGCCGCAGGTAAAACGCAGCAAGGCGCTGCCGGCAGACGCCGTGGACGCCCTGGAACGGCGCATGTGGCGGCACCTGCTGGCGCAGGCGGACAGCGCCGAAGCGCTCAATGCCCTGTGGCACCTGCTGGAGCGCCGCTGGCGGCAGGATCCCGATGTGGCCGCTGCTTATGTGGCGCGGCAGCTGACCTTTGGCGAAACGCCACAGCTGGCGCCCCTGCTGGAAAAGGTGCTTAAAAAACACTGGGATCCCCGCTTGGTCTATCTTTATGGCCAGTTGCGGGACGGGCCGGCGTTCGACCGGCTGAAAAAGGCGGAGAAATGGTTGCGCCATCATCCCGACGATCCGGTGCTGCTGGCCACGCTGGGACGGCTGGCGTGTCAGGCGCAGTTGTGGGGGCAGGCGCAGGATTTCCTGCGCCGTTCGCTGGCCTTGCGGCCGGATCTGGATACCTTCCGCGCGCTGGCGCAGTGCCTGGAGGCCGCCGGCGAGGCCGATCAGGCCGCGCTGGTGTACAAGGATGCGCTGGCAGCGCTGGAAAACCGCACCGACCCACTTGCGCTGCCAGGGCCGGATAAGGGAAGTCCGCACACCCCATGAGCCGGCGTCGTCTGAACAGAACCCGGCGCCGCCTGCTGCTGGGCGGGCTGATGTGGCTGCTGCGCTCGCCCCGTCGGTTGCTGCTGGCCCTACTGCTGGCAGCCGGGGGCGGGGGTGGCTGGTATGCGCACGAAGTCTATGTGGCCCGCCCGCAGATGGCGTGGATGGGCGTGCCGCAGGAAACGCGCCGCGACCTTGTCCATCTCACGGCCCATGTTCTGCGCAATCCCGGCTTTATGCTCAGCTATTCGGAGTGGAAGGGCGCGCCGCTGTGGGTGACTTATAAGCTGTTCCGCCCCAGGCACCCCCACCATGTGGGCAGGCGTCCCCCCTTTCGCCCCGACTGGCGCACCCTGCGCCATGTGACGCCGGATGACTACACCGGCAGCGGCTATGACCGTGGCCACATGGCACCCAATTATGCCATCGCCCAGCTCTATGGGCGGCGCGCGCAGCAAGCCACCTTTTTGATGAGCAATATCGCGCCGCAGCGCCACCGCCTCAATGCCAAGTGGTGGCAGCGGCTTGAGGAAGCGGCCATCGATCACTTTACCCGCCACTTCAAAGAAGTCTGGGTCGTGACCGGGCCGGTGTGGGATGAAAGACCTCGCTATCTGAAGCGGGCACGCATCGATATTCCCGATGCGTTTTACAAGATCTTTATTGGCCTTGATGTTGCTGGAAGGCCGCATGCGCTGGCGTTCATGGTGCCGCAGAGCGTCCGTGGCTTTGAGCCGTTGAGCAAATACCTCACCACCATTGACGCTATCGAACAGCGCACTGGGCTGGACTTTTTCTGGCGCCTGCCGGATACGCAGGAAGCGCGTCTTGAGCGGGAAGTGGCCATCGGCGCCTTCCATTTGCGTCAAGTGGATCGCCTGCCGGCGCGGTATTGAGCACTGGAGAGGGTCGGTGCATTTCTGACCCGTGCGGGTTTTATAGGGGGCTTGAAATCATTATGATAGTCTGATTTCATTGGGGAACCGATGCCCCGGAAGCAGCCGAGAACGTGGAGAGTCTGCGAATGTGTGAGTGGAAACGACGAACGTGCGCCTGAAAGTTCTGAGGTCGTGGAAGCTGCTGATGGGAACGGCTGTGTTGTGGCTGATGCTCACTGTCGGCCACGCTGCACCGTCCCAGCCCTCTGTGGCGCTTGTCACGCGTCATGCACTGACCACTCCCCTTTCCTTTGCGCGCCTGCGCGCCATGCTGCTGCTGCGCATTGGCAGCTGGCCGGATGGGGCTGTGCTGCAGGTGGTGGCGCCACCGATGGACAGCGCATTGTTCGTGCAGCTGGCGACGGCGTGTCTGCATCTTCCGCCGGATATTCTGCGTCATGCCTGGCAGCGCAATATCTTTACCGGCAGTGGTCTGATCCCCCAGATCGTATCCGATCCCAAAGCGGTTCTGCGACAGGTGGTGACGCATGATACGGCGCTGGGCATTGTGCCGGCTCAGCTGCCGTTGCCGGCAGGCGTAAACATTATCTGGCAATGCAGGACCAATACGATGGAGTGAGTCCTTTGTTCGCTGATTTTGTGGCAGAGGGGGCGTGAACGGCAGAGCGTCGTGAAGAGAAAACAACCATGATGAGTCGAAAAGCTGAAAAACCGAAGCCTTTCTGGATGCGCATGCCGCGCATGGATTTGCGCAAAGGGCACTTCCGGGTGCAGTATGCTGCGCACGAAAACCGTCATGCGCTGGCGGCGACGCAACGAATACACGCCCATGCTTGGGCGGTGGCCTGCTGTCTCTGTCTGCTGGGCATGGCCCTGTCGCCCCGGGCCAGTGCCGTGCCGCTGAATGCCGCCGGTACGGTGCAGCTGCACGGCTTTGTCGGCCAGGGGGCGGTTTTCAGTCCGGACAATGGCTATGGCGGCGCGGCATCGAAACGGGGCTGGTCGTTTGACTACCGTGAGGCGGGCTTGAATCTTGCTGTGGTGCTGACCCCGCGGTTGAGCCTTTCCGCACAGGTGGTGTCGAGAAAGTTTGGCGACCTGAGCGATGGTGCCCCTCAGCTGGATTATCTGTCACTGCGCTGGCAGGCGTATGCCGGCGCGAATGCCTCCATCGGCCTTCGTTTGGGACGCAACAAGAATACAGCTCTGTGGCTGCACAGCGCCCAGGATATCCCTGACAGTTATCCAGGCGTGCGTCTGCCGCTGATTTACATGAGTCGTCCGCAGGACGTCAGCGCCTTTGATGGCGTTGCCGTCGATGGGAGCTATTTCTTCCCTTCCGGCGATATGCTGCTGTGGCAGGTTTATGGCGGCGTGAGGCAGGATGTGGACAGCCGTCAGGCGCAGGCTTTCATGTTCCACGGCAGCATACCCGCGCAGCTGGGTGCGCGTCACATGCTGGTGGCGCGCGCCAGCTGGCAGCCTGCGGCATGGCCGGACAGCGAATTCGGCGTTTCGCTGGGACGCGCCGGGCAGCAGGTGACGGTAACGGGATTTGGGGGACGCGGGCTGCGGCAGAATTGGGATGCGGATCTGTCCAATGTATTCGCCCGCTTTGCCTTCGGCGCACGAACAGTGACAACGGAATATTCCACCATCACCGTGCATGTGTCCCCATTGGGGCATGTGCGGGTGCGCAACGCCTATGTGGAGTTCAGCGACCGGCTGACATCCCGCTGGCAGGCGTGGTTGCGCTGGAACTGGCTGGAGAATGACAAGCCGCAGCAGGGTTTTGCCGGCTATACGGCCGGTCCCAGTGCGAGCCATGCGCTGACACTGGCGCTGAAATATACGCTGTCACCTCACTGGAAAGCGGCGCTACAGACCAGCTGGATCGATGGCGTGGACTATTTGCCGACCTACCCGGGACTGAATCGCGCCACCCTGCGGGATCAGTGGCAATTGCACATGGCGGAGCTGATCTATGTCTTCTGAAGCGCTGCACGCACGGGCCCGTTTCAGTCTGCGCCGCAAGGCATTTCTTTCGCTGTCGCTGCTGATGCTGCTGGTGATGGGCATGATCGGCTGGCATTATCATTCGCTGCTGGTGGACTACCGCGCCAGTGAACGCCATGAAGCGGGTGAGCAGGCGGCAGTGACCCTTGCGGGCGTCCTGAAGGAGCGGGCCCGCCTGCTGGTGCAGCTGGCGGCCCTGTATCGCGAGCAACAGGATCTGCGCAGTTGGCAGAGTCTGCTGCTGGATGAGGATCTGCTGCTGGCCGGCGTGCTGGATGAGCGGAATCAATGGACGGTCACTTCCCTGCTTCCCCCCGAAATGAATAAAAAGTGGCGGCACTGGCTCGCTGCGCAGCCGCTAGATGCACAGGGTCACTGGCAGCTGGTGTGTGGCAAGTCTCGCTGTGAGCTGGCCATCTTCCGCACGCTGCTCGACGCTGACGGGCATCGTGTGCGGGCAATGCTGGTACAGGGATTGGGCGGTGTTCTGGAGTCCTTTCAGAAACTGAGCGAACTGGATCTTGCGCTGGTGCACGGTCCTGAATCGCCCCGCCTGGTGGTGGCCACACACAGGAAGACGCTTGTGCCGCTGGTGGCGCGCCATGGCTTGCAGGCGGGTCGCGTCACGGAAGGCTGGATGATGCTGCCGGTGGAGACGACCATTCGGGGGCCGTCGGCGTTTTCATGGTGGGCCTTTGAGGACCGCCGCGAGGAGGATCGGCTGTTTCAGGTGCGCAAGTGGCAGGCCATCGGTCTGCTGGTCGGGCTGTGGTTGCTGTTTGAGGGGCTGCTGTGGCAGTGGCTGAAACGTCCCATGGGGCAGCTGGAGGCCGTTGCCGGTGCCGCGGAATGCCTGTCAGAGCGGCGTTTTGATGCCGCGCGACAGCTGCTGGCGAGCATACCGTGTTCGCGCTGGCCGGACGAACTGGATCGGCTGGTGGCCGGTTTTCGCGAGATGACCCGTCGCATGGCGCAACTGTACAGCCGCCTGGAGAAAAAGGCCTATCAGGATGCGCTGACCCACCTGCCCAACCGCAATGCTCTGCAGGGGGCACTGCGGCGCTGGCAGCGGGCGCAGAAAAAGGGCGCCTTCATTCTGGTGGATATCGATCATTTCCAGTCGATGAACGCCCTGTACGGCCATGAAAGGGGGGATGCGCTGCTCAAGGGCTTTGCCCAGCGGCTGCGTGCGCTGTTGCCCGATGGGGTCAAAGGCTACCGTCTCGATTCGGACCGGTTTATTCTGCTTTGGCCCGCCTTTGACTGTGACCGCAGCGGCGAGGTGCTGCGGCAGCTCATCCAGGAGCTGGAGGCACCCTATCTGCTGGAAGGGGATATCCGTCTGTCGCTCAAGGTCAACCTGGGGATCGTGCTGCTGCCCCGACCCGCCATGGGGTTGAGCGATCTGGTGCTGGAGGTGGAGCAGGTGCGCAAGCAGATGCGCTACAGCGGTGAGCCGAGCATGCTCAGCTGTCCCGATCCGAACAGCTCGGAAATCATCGAACGGGTCCGTCGGCAGCAGGCTATCTATGACCGGCTGCATCAGGCGTTGAAGGACGACCTGTTCGAGCTGGTGTTTCAGCCCATTGCGGCGACGGACAACCCTGCCGGGATCAGTCATTACGAAGTTCTGTTGCGCCTGCAGGATGAGGCGGGTGAGCCGATTTCACCCGGAGAGTTTATCCCGCTGGCCGAGCGCATGGGACTGATCCATCAGATCGACCGCTGGGTGCTGCGTCGCAGTATCGCGCAGCTGGCGCGCTGTCTCCGTCAGGGACGTCAGGTGCGTCTCGGTGTCAATCTGTCCGCGCTGACAGTGCGCATGAACACCATCGCCGATGAAATCATCACGCTGCTTGAGGCGCACGTGGTACCGGCCGAATGTTTACTGCTGGAAGTGACCGAAACGGCCTATCTGGATACCCTGGATACGGCGGACGCGGTGCTCGGTCGTTTGCATGGGCACGGCGTGGCGATTGCGCTCGACGATTTTGGCGTGGGTTATGCCTCGTTCAACTACCTGACACACCTGCCATTAAGCTATGTGAAGTTGGACGGCTATTATGTGCGCCAGCTGAAGGAAAGTGCCCGGGCGCGAGCGTTTGTCAAAGGCGTGGCGGCCATTGCGCGGGGATATGGCATGAAGGTCATCGCCGAATTCGTGGAAGACGGCGAACTGCTGACCGCCTTGCGGGAGCTGGGCATTGATTACGCTCAGGGGTATTACATCGGGCGGCCCGCCCCCATGCCTGACAAGGCATGCACCATGGCGAACACGGAGGCGGAATGACCTTCTCCGCTCCGCGCGCAGGGACAGGGCGAGCCTGTGCCTTGAGGGGATGGCACCACCGGCGTCGCGGCCTCCTTACCCGTCCGTGCGTGGATGCAGTGGGTAACGGGTCAATGCGCCCATAGCGTAGGCATCGCCCATTTCAGGGCGCGGTCCCGGCTATGGCGCAGATAGCGGTACAGATCCCACTCAATGGCGTCTAGGTCAAAGGCGTCTGGATCGAAGGGTTTGCCCAGCCAGTCAATGAAATCCTGCCGCTGCGGGTGCGTGGGGTCGCGCATGGCGGCAGACAGTGTTTCGTAACCGGGAATGCCGCCCACATCTTCAGGTGGACAGGCGCGTGCGCCGTCCAGACATACGACGGCCATGGCCTGCTCCCGATCCTCATAGCGGCTGTTTTCCAGCAGGATGTCGTGTTCCCAGTTGTCGCCGAAATCATAGACGTAAGTCATGCGCTGGCCTTTGCGGGTCAGCAGGGCATTGAGGCGGTATTCGCTTTCGTCTTCGCTCCCGTCGAGGGGATCAATGTTATCCATAACTTCACTGAAGCGGCGTTGACGAACGATGAATTCATGCAGGTGGGTATCCTGCCAGCCCATGACCACCTGGATGACATCGTGCAGCCGGTCGAGCGAAATTGTGACCGGCGCCACCACCCGCCGCCATACGGCGGGCTCGGTGCCGAGCAGGGTGATTTTGAGCTGATAGAAACGCATCGCTTATTTCACCTTCTGTTGTGCCTCAGATGCGGTTTCAGCCTCCGGTGCCGTTGCGGCAGCCGGTTGAACCGTTTCGGTTGCCAACAGCGGCGCGGTCTGTTCGCCGGAGGGGGCGGCAAACTGGTCGTTGAGCCGCTGGATCATGCGTTTGCTGTCGGCACGCAGCTGGGCCAGCAGCTTCTGGGTGCGGCGGCCCCAGCCACGCGGATTGTCGCAGAAGAGCGGGCGCCACCAGCGGTTGTTATGGTGTACGGCGCGGGCCACCCTTTCATCCTTGGGCTGCCAGGCATCGGCGATGCGTCGTGCCCAGAAGCCGCGCAGCTTGAAGTGGATGAATACGATGGCGATAAAGGCGGCCACGGCGGTACCGATGCCCAGCGTCGGCGAGGCGGCCAGATAGCTGAGTGCCGGTACGATAAAGTGGAACTGCATTTCGGCGGCAACAATCAGCGCACTAAGCAGGGCGCCAATGCCGATCCAGCTCCATACCATGCGTGTGCGCCACTGCGCCAGCGCCTGGCGGATTTTCGGCAGCGTGTCCTGTTCGATCTCGTCTGCCAGGTGCTCTACCGCCTTGACGATGCGGTAGGCGCGTTCGTTGCTCACCTTTTCCATGCGGGCGAGGATGCGGGCCAGATCCTCGTCCTTCTTGCGCCTGAAGCGTTCCGCCAGCGCGGGGTCGTCGATGGGTACGGCGGCGTCTTCGTTGTAGATGGTGTAGAAGTTGCCGCCATACAGGCCCTTCTGCGACAGGGCGCGCTGCCAGGCGCCGATCACCTCTTCGGGGTTGTCCTCCTGCGCGGTGGTGTCGATCTGGTTGAGGATATAGAGGAACTTGTTGGCGTCTTTGCGGTGGATGGTAGCGCCCACCAGATGCTCCAGCGTGTCGCGCATGGCACCCGGCTCGGGGTGGCGAGCGTCGAAGAAGATCAGCACCAGATCGGACATGTCGATGATGTGATCAGTGATGCGCAGCACGGCATCGCGCTGGCTGTCGGCATCGAAGCCGGGGCTGTCGATAAGGATCTTGCCCTTGAGTCGATCGGCCTTGACCGTCTTCAGCTGCAGGTAGCTGTCCACCCGCTTGCCTTCGCCGGCTTCCACTTCGTCGATCTTTTCGCTGATGTTATAGAGGGGAAAGCGCGGATCGGCGTCCAGCGCCAGCCCGGGCAGGGTAGTGACCTCTTCGCTGGGGCCGTAGCAGATGACGGTGAACTTTTCGTCCACCGCCTGGTTGCCGGTGTCCTGCACCTTTTTGCCCACGTAGCTGTTGATAAAGGAGGACTTGCCGGCGGAAAAGGTGCCCAGCAGGGAGATGAGCGGCCACCAGGAGATATGGGCCGCGAAAGAATCATTACGGGGCAGCAGGCCCATCTTCCAAGCGATGCTGTCCAGCTGCTGGTAGCGCTCGATGGCGTCCAGCAGCAGCGGCGTTTCTTCCTGCAGGTGTTCCGTAAGTTTGGCGTAGCGTTCCTGTGGCGTCATGGCTTAGTTCCTCTCCTGTTTGTCAGGCTGGCGGTTGGGCTGGCCCGGCTGGGCCGCATCCTGTTGCTGGCGGGCTGCCTCGGATGAGGCCGCCTGCTGCTGGGCCGTGTCGTCGCGCATCTGCTGTCGTTGCTGCGGGTAGTAGTACTGCGGGCCGTAGTAGGGGGTGCGTGGGTAGGCGGGGCGGGGGACCGGCGGCGGGTTATAGACGCGCTTGCTGTGCTTTTTCGGCATGAAGCCGAAGGGGATCACGGAGTTGAGCGAATTCATGGGTTCGGAAATGTTGGCGTCCAGCTCCCACAGGCTGCGGGCCATGGTGTCGGCGGCAGTCTGGATGGTGGCCACGCGCTGATCCAGCTGCGTCATGGTGGCGTTCATGCTGGCGAACTGGTTGTGCAGGCTGGGCATGACGTCGCTGATAACGGCGGTGTCCTTGTTGATGTTGTCGATGGTGCGGCGCATGCGGTCCATGGTGAGGTTGATGGCGGACATCTGCGCATCCACCTTGCTCATGTTCACATTGAGCGTATTGGTCATGGTGACTACGGCGCGGGTCATGATCAGCATGTTGTCGGAGATCTTCTTGACGTCATTGGCCAGCTGATAGATGAGGATAAAACCGTAAATGGCCAGAATGATGAAGGCGATCATCATGGGATAGAGCACCTTTTCCCACTTTTTGATGCCGCTGGTCATGGCATCGGCCATTCTTTCGACGGCGGCAAAGGTGCGTTCCTGTTGTTCGGTTTGTGTTGTCATTACAGATTTGATCCTTTATCGCAGGACATTCAGTCCTTCATAATGTTCTGATATTTTCATGCAGCATCTGCGGCACAGGCGGTACCGCTAATGCAACCTTACTGTTTGGCATCCGCCTTGGCCGTGGCATCAGGCTTGCTTTCGGCCTTGGGCAGGTGCGCTTCGATTTCACGGCTCAGGGCTGCATCCACCCTGGCGATATTGCGGGCGAAAGTACGTGCAATACCGATGCGACCTTCGCGGATCAGCAGCTGGGCCGCATAGCGCCAGGCGCGGTGCGCCCACTGTTTTTCACCCATGCGCCAGAGCACGTTGCCCAGTTCGCCGGCCAGATCGGCGCGGGGGTAGTGCTTGAGCAGGCTGCTGTAGATGGCTGCACTCCAGACATAATCCCCCTTGTGCGCCGCTTCGCGGGCGGCGGCCAGCGCTTCGCCCGGTCCGTTGAAGGTGCTGAGAATGGCGCGGTCGTTGATCTGGCGCGGGTCAAACCGGCCGGCCGTGGCTGTTTCCCTTTCTAGCTGGGTTGCGGGTTGGCTGACCTGCACGTGCACTTCGCTATGGCGATGGCCATTGGCAGTTTCGGTGGCGGTGGTGACGCGCACCTGCGTGTCGCCCACGGTGGTTTCGCTTTCACTGCTCTTGATCGCGGTAGCTTGCTCAACCTGCTCGGTCGGGGCAGACGGTTCAGGCTGTTGATCTGAAGCTGCGTCAGCAGAAGGGGATGTTTCAGGGGACTTCTCAGCTTGCTCTGTTGTGGGGGCTTCAGGGGCTGCAGGTGCTGCGGTTTTGTCGGTGTCTGCGGCCGCAACGGTTTTGGGCTGCGCGTTTTCGGGTGTGGCGGCAGCGGCAGCCGTTTGTGTGTCGGTGGCAGCCGCCGTTGCGTCGGTGTGGGACGCGGCGGGCGTTTCGGTTTCGGCGGCGGCTTGCGCGGCGGGAGCGGTTGGTGCTGCTTCAGGGGGGGCTGACGGAGCGGTTTCCGCTTCCGCTGTGTTCACCGTTGCCGTGTCGGACGCCGAGACCGCTTCTGATGTGGGCTCAGAAGCGGTATTGCCGCTTACATAGGCCTTGTTCTGTGCGGCCTGCTTCTGCCCATAGGCGAGATAGAGGGTGACGGCGATTAGCAGCGCCAGCACGAAAAAGCCGTTGTTGAGCAGGGTTTTCAGCAGTTTTTTCATCTCAAACCTCCTGAGCATAGAGTTGGCGCGCCAGACGCTCCAGTTCCAGCGCCGCCTTGCCATTGGGTTCCAGTTCAAACGCCGCCAGGCCTTCGCTGAAGGCGCGCCGGAAGGCGGCGCGGTTGTGCAGCACGACCGGCACCCGTTCAATGTGGGGCAACAGATCCAGCGCTTCCTGGGTTTCGCGGGTTTCTGGCACGAACGGGTGGGTATCCGCGCGGTTGATTACACCAAGGATGGACGGCAGGTTATCACCGCGCAGCTTTTTGATGCGGCGGATAAACCGTTGCGTGGACCAGACATCGGCCTGGGACGGGGCCACCGGAACGACCACGCGGTCGGCCAGGCGCAGCGCCTGGTCCAGTGCGTCCTGATCGCTCATGCTCACGTCCATGAGTACTTCATCCGCCTGCAGCGGCGATTCCAGCGCATCGGCATGCAGAGCGGCCGGCAGAGGTGGGGTATAGGCCTCCTCTTCGCGCACTTCGATGGCATCGGTAAAGGTCTTCTGCGGATCCAGATCGAACAGGGCCAGTGAACGGCCCTTGTGGGCGAGCCACACGGCAAGGTTGAAGGTGAGCGTGCTCTTGCCTGTGCCGCCTTTTTTGTTGCCAATGACTGTGATCATGATGCGTTCTCCTTTTCATCAAACCACCGCAATGGTTTCATGAAAAGCCATCCGCTCCGGTTGAGCGGATGGGATCGGCACCGCATGCAGCGGCGCCTGTGCCATGCTGCCTTACTTCTTGTGTTGCTGCTTTTTCTGCGGCGCACCCTGAGGAGCCGGCGGCATGCCGTAGGGACGGTAGCCCGGAGGCGGCATGGCACCCGGTGCAGGATAGCCGTAGGCCGGCGGCGGAGGCGGCGGATAACCGTAGCCGTCGTAGTAGCCATTGTAGTAATTGTTGTAGCCGCGGCCATAACCGTAGTAATCATTGTAACCACGGCCGCGTCCACGGCCTTCCCAATCGGTATCGGTATCCATGTCGGTATCGGCATCCACGCCAAAGTTCATGTTGAACTTGCCTTTGCCGTGGCCCCTGCCGTGACCGCGACCATGACCGCGACCGCGGTAGTCGCCGTAACCCCGGCCGTAGCCATGACCATAGCCCGTGCCATAGCCATTGCCATAGCCGTCATCGTTCCAGGGACCATCCCACCAGTCGGCGGATGCGCCCTGTGCGCCGAAAATGGCGGCAGAAACAAGGCCTGCAAGTGCCAGTTTTTTCAGTGTCATAATATGACTCCTTTATCATAGGTGCGCTCATTTTTGCCAGAGGGCGAGCGCATTACCCCATGGACGGTGTCCGCCGTCCGGTCCTGTTCGCTGGCAGGATGCCGCCTGCCAGCGACTTTTCCCCTACCATCCAAACGGGTTGGATGGCATGGAAAAACTCGGTGTGCTGAAGCTTGGGCTCGGCATGCTCCAGTTGTTCATGTTCGGCCAGCTGCCATTTCCCGGCCACCAGCTGTTGCTGCGGCGGCGAGGGGCATAGCCGTAGCCATACCCATAGCCATAGGCAGGCGGTGCATAACCGCGGGGGGCATAGCCATAGGCCGGATAGCCGCCATAACCACCGTATGCGGGCGCGGCATAGGGCGTGGGGGCCGGCACTGCCGGATACTGCGGCTGTACCTGCTGCGCCAGTTGCTGTGGCGAGACAGGCTGAGGCAGGCGGTTGTCGGGCGTGGTGTCGAGCCATTGTGGCCGCGGTTTGCTTGAGTTGTAGGCCGATTCAGGTTGGGGCCATATCTCTCCAGCCGCCTGCGTGGTGCTCCAGACCAGCAGCAGGGCGGCGAGGAGGGGGGTCCCCGACTTTTTCAAAGGCGCGTTTTTATTCATCGTCCAGATCCTTCAGTCTGATGCCCCGTTTGTGCCCCTTGCGGGGTTTTTTGGGCGTTTTTGGCTCGGATTGCGGCGTTTCGGCCGGATTTTCCGCGCTGGGGGCCGGTGGTTCGTTCGTTTCAGTTTCGGCGGCCGGCGTTGTGTCGCGTTCTGTCTGCGGGGCAAGAGCTGGTGCGGGGGCCGCTGCCTGGGAAGAAGGTGTTGCCCCTGTGTCGTCTGATGTGCCGGCTTTGGCCTGTGTCACATCAGCGGGGGCAACGGGCGAGGATTGACCCTCCTCTGGTTCGGTGTGAGGCTGAGCCTGGCCCGCCTCGGGGTGTTCTTTCGTCGGTACGGCGCACTGGGCCTGCAGGTTCATGTCGTCATCTTCCACCTTGGGGCAGAAGGCGTTGCGGGCGCTGACGCAGCCCAGCGGGATGACCACCAGCGTGAGCAGGGTGGAGACGAGCGTGCCGAACATGAGCGAGATGGCCATGCCCTGGAAGATAGGGTCGAACAGGATGACGCTGGAGCCGAGCACCAGGGCCAGCGCGGTGATGAGGATGGGGCGGGTGCGCGTCTTGCACGCCAGCACCACCGCGTCCACAACCGGCACGCCGTTGTTGATGGCCTGACGGGAGAAGTCCACCAGCAGGATGGAGTTGCGCACGATAATCCCTGCCAGCGCGATAAAGCCGATCATGGAGGTGGCGGTAAATTCGGCACCCAGCAGCCAGTGGCCCGGGGCGATGCCGATCAGCGTCAGCGGAATGGGCGCCATGACGATCAGCGGCACGAGGAAGTTCTTGAACTCCCACACCACCAGCATGTAGATCACCAGCAGGGCGATGCCGAAGGCCAGGCCCATGTCGCGGAAGGTTTCGTAGGTAACGGTCCACTCGCCGCTCCACAGCACGCCCTTCTCACGCAGGGCATCGGGCTTGAAGACATAGTTGAACTGCAGGTCTTGCAGTTCCGGCACCTGCTTGGCCAGATCCTGAATCTGCATCATGCCGTAGATGGGGGCGCCGAGGCGACCTACACCGGTCCCGGTGACGTATTGCACCGGAGTCAGGTCCTTGTGATAGATGACCGGCTGCTGCATTTCCATTACGAAGCGGCCCAGCTCCGCCAGCGGCACGGTATAGCCATGCTCGGAGGGCACCGGGATCTGGCCGATGCGGGCGAACTGGGCGCGCTCCTCCAGCGGCACCTGTAGGGTGATGTAGGTAGGCTCGCGCACGAAGCCTTCCTTCACGTCGCCCACCTTGTAGGCGCCCATGGCCATCTTGACGGTCTGGTTGATGGTCTCCACGCTGATGCCCTTTTCCATCGCCTTCTGCTTGTCGATGACAAAGCGCCAGGTGGCGTGGGGCATGGTGAGCATGTTGTCCACGTCGGAGACCAGCGGGGCGGCTCTGAAGACGTTGGTCAGCAACTTGGTGATCTGTTCACGCTGTTTGTCGCCCGGCGCATAGACTTCGGCCACGATGGGCTGCAGCACCGGCGGGCCCGGCGGCATTTCCACCACGTGCAGGGTGGCGCCGTCTGCCTTGGCGATGGGCTGCAGCTGGCGGCGTACCGCTTCGGCGATTTCATGACTGCTGCGATCACGCTCGTGCTTGTCCAGCAGGTGCACTTGGATGTCCCCCTGCCACGGGAACTGGCGCAGGTAGTAGTGGCGCACCAGGCCGTTGAAGTCGAAGGGTGCGGCGGTGCCGGCGTAGGACTCCAGCGTTTTCACTTCGGGCACTTTCTGCAGTTCGGTCACCAGGCGGTGGGCCAGGTTGGCGGTCACCGGCAGGGCGGTGCCTTCCGGGAAGTCGAACACCACGCTGAAATCTGGCTTGTTATCGTAGGGGAGCAGCTTGACCGGCACGGCCTTGGTGGCCACCAGCATGATGGCGAGCACGAAGCCGATAATGATGGCGGCCAGAAAGCCCCAGCCCTTCATCTTGTCGATGAGCAGGCTGGTGAGCAGCACGCGGAAGAAGCCTTCGATCTTCTCGTTCTGGCGGCGTTCGCGTTCCTCCGCCTTTTCCAGCTGCTCCATGGAGGGGCGGATGCGCTGGGTCAGCCACGGGGTAAAGGCAAAGGCGGCAAACAGGGAGATAGCCATGGCCACGGAGCCCAGGGCCGGGATGGGGGCCATGTAGGGACCCATCATGCCGGAGACGAAGCCCATGGGGGCCAGCGCGGCGATCACCGTCAGCGTGGCGATAATGGTGGGGTTGCCCACTTCGGAGACGGCGTCGATGGTGGTGCGCATGCTGACGCGCCCCTCTTCCAGCCAGCGGCGGTAGATATTTTCCAGAACCACGACGGCATCGTCCACCAGAATGCCGATGGAGAAGATCAGCGCGAACAGCGAGACGCGGTCGATGGTGAAGTGACCCAGCCATGCGGCAAAGACGGTGGAGAGGATGACCGTCGGAATGACAATTACCGTGACCACGGCGGCGCGCCAGCCGAGGAAGAACCACACCAGTGCGGTGACGGAGCCGGTGGCGACGAACAGCTTGAAGATCAGCTCGTTGACCTTGTCGTTGGCGGTCTTGCCATAGTTGCGGCTGATGGTGACATGCACATTTTCAGGGATCAATACGCCTTTAAGGCTGTTGATCTTTCTGATCGCCGCTTCCGCAACGGTGACCCCGTTGGAAAGAGGCTTTTTGGCAATGGCAATGGTCACCGCCGGCTCTCCGTCCGGGGCCTTGTGCTGACCGTGGTAGGCGGGGCCGGTATAACGCAGCACGATATTGGAGATGTCGCTGTGGCCCAGCGAGACTCTGGCGATGTCGCGTACATACACGGGCTTGTTGTTCACCACGCCGACGACCAGGTTCTTGACGTCGTTTACGGTCTTGAGGAAGTCGCCGGTGTAAACACGGAAGGTCCGCTGAAAAGCCTCCACCTTGCCTGCCTGCAGTTCGGAGTTGGCGGCACGAATGACCTGACCGATCCGGCTCAGCGGAATGCCATAGCCGGCCAGTTTTTCCGGATCCACGTCGATGCGGATTTCACGCGGCTCGCCGCCGACGATAAAGCCCTGCGCTGAGTCGGGCACCTTGGACAGCTCTTGCAGCACGTCCAGCGCCAGCAGGCGCAGCTGCGACTGGGTCAGAGCGGTGGAGGAGAGGGTAAAGGTGACCACCGGTACATCGTCGGCGCCCTTGGGCTTGACCAGCGGCTGAGAGGCACCGGGCGGAATCTTGTCCATGTTGGAGGCCAGCTTGTTATAAAGCTTGACCAGGGATGCCTCCATGTTTTCACCCACCTTGAATTCCACCGTCACCATGCCCTGGCCGCGGGCGGAGGCGGAATAGACGTGCTTGACGCCCTTGATCTCGTGCATGAGCCGCTCCAGCGGCTCGGCCACCAGCGCTTCCACCTGCTTGTTGGAGGCACCGGGGTAGCTGACGAAAATGTCGGCCATGGGCACGGAGATCTGCGGGTCTTCCTGCCGTGGGGTGATGAGCACGCCGATGATGCCCACCACCAGAAACGCCATCAGGAACAGCGGCGTCAGCGGCGAGTTGATAAAGCTGCGCGCGAAGCTGCCGGCAATGTCTTTCTTTTTCGGTTCCATCGAATCAGCCACGGTCGCGTCCCTCAGCCTTCGCGTCATCAGTCGTCATCGTGTTCGTCTTCGTCGTCATCGCCTTCCGCCGGCTGGGGCTCCAGCAGCTGGCCATTGCGATACACCATGCCGGAATGGATATTGGGCGGCGGATCGAGGATGACCTTTTCGCCCGCACGCAGACCGGACAGCACCAGGTAGGTGCCGTGCTGGCTCTGCTGACTCAGGCGTACGATCTTCATGTGCACTTCACCGGTTTTGGGGTCCACGGCATACACTTCGGGCAGGCTGCCGCGCCGCACTATGGCGTTTTCCGGCACCACCGGGAACTTGAGGTTGTTGCTCTGCGGGTTGGGCAGGTAGACCTCTGCGTACATCCCGGGCGCAGCCCGTGCCCCAAGGGGGATGTCAAACTTCACCTTCACCGTGTGCTGCTTGTCATCGGCCACCGGAAAGATCTGTGCCACGCGCACATTGATGGGGATTCCGTGGTTAATGCTGGACTGGAAGATGCGCCCCTTCTGGATCGGTCCCATCAGGCTGACCGGCACATTCACCTCGATGGAGAGGTGGTTGCTCTTGGCAAAGTCCATGATGGGCTGGCCCGGCTGTACGGTATCGCCCACTTCCACGAACTTCTTCACGATGACGCCGTCGAAGGGTGCCAGCAGTTTGGTATAGCGCAGCAGCACGTCGATCTCTTCGATCTGGGCGCGTGCCGCTTCCATCTGCGCGAGGGCCTCCTTGATGCGGTTGCGCGCCGCGATGAGGTCGGCACGGCGTGCGGCGTCGTAGTCGGTAATGTTGAGCGCATCGCTCATGGGGCGCGAAAACATCTGGTCGAACATGCTGGGCAGCTGCATGCCGGGCATGGCCGTCTTGGACTGCGGTGCCCACAGCTCACGGTTATACATGGTGATCGCGTTCTGATAGGCCGCTGCAGCGCGCTGCCACTGGGCGTAGGCCGCCTTGCGCTTGGCCAGCAGGGCGGAATCGTCGATGGAGGCCAGCAGGGTGCCCTTCTTGAAGCGGTCCCCTTCTTCACCGGCGAGGTAGTTGATCTGGCCGGCGGTCTGGGCGGTCAGCGTCACCTTTTTAAAGGGGATGACGGTGCCCCCCAGCTTGACATAGCTGTCGTAAACCTGCGTTTTCACCTCGGCTACGTCCACCTTGGCCTGTCCTGCCAGCGGCAGAACGACCAGAGCCGAGGCGAGAAGAAGGCCCTTGATGCGTCGCATGGCGTGCTCCTGGCGCGAAATTCGTGAATGAAGCTACACAATACTTAAATGCCGAAAGGTGGGGAACTAAAAAAAATTTATAGGCCATAAGAAAAATTGCAAAACCGGTAAGGGATTTGTCGAGTGTAAACATAAGTCATTGATAATATTAGGATATCACAATATTCTAATAATATGTTTTCCTGCTATTCCAATTTTTTATGAGGAGTTGGAATAGGTATTAATTTCGTTTTTTAATGAAATTAGAAAAAGGTAAAATAAGGCTTTTATGAAATGGCGCAGACGGGGAATGTAAAAGAGGCAGTGAGCCTGGAAGAGGGGGGCGGCAGGATGCATTGCGCTCCTCAGAGCAGGCCTTGTAAAGTGGGCACTCTCTGGCGTTGATGGGAAAAGAATGCATACAGAACAGGCCACCCTCCGCCCGTCAGACGGAGCGGTGACACATGCGAGATAGTCGATGCAGAGTGGCCTTCTCGCTCAGGCGTGCAGGCGAATGGGCAGACGTCGGCTGCCCCAGTCGCCCGGTCGCTCTTCGAACACGCCGGCGATTTCGGCACCGCAGTGGGCGCAGCAGCCATCCCTGATCTGCCACAAGGTGATGTCGTAGCCGACGCGGCCGATGACCGGCTGCTTGCACTGCGGGCAGTAGGTGGTCTGCCCGGCCGGATCGAGCACATTGCCGGTATAGACGTAATTAAGCCCGTGCTCCATGGCGATTTTGCGCGCTTCTTCCAGCTTGTGCGGCGGCGTGGGCGGCACATCCAGCATGCGGAAGTCCGGATGGAACGCGGTGAAGTGCAGCGGTGTATCCGGCCCGCAGTGGTCGATAATCCACTGGCTCATCTTTTCCAGTTCTTCCGGGCTGTCGTTGTACCCCGGAATCAGCAGGGTGGTGAGCTCGACCCAGCAATCGGTCTCATTCACCGCGTATTCAATGGTATCCAATACCGGCTGCAGGTGGCCGCCGGTGAGCTTGCGGTAAAAGTCCTCGCTGAAACCCTTCAGGTCGATATTGGCCGCATCCATGTGCTTGAAGAATTCCTGCCGCGGCTCCGGGTTGATGTAGCCGGCTGTCACGGCCACATTCTTGATGCCCTTTTCGCGACACGCCTTGGCGGTATCGATGGCATATTCAAAAAAGATGACCGGGTCGTTGTAGGTGTAGGCCACGGAGCGGCAGCCGGTGCGCAGCGCCGCATCGGCCAGGTCTTCCGGCATGGCTTCGTCCATGAGGCGATCCATGTCGCGCGCCTTGGACATGTCCCAGTTCTGGCAGTACTTGCACGCCAAGTTGCAGCCGGCGGTGCCGAACGAGAGTACCGGTGTGCCCGGCAAGAAGTGGTTGAGCGGCTTTTTCTCGATGGGGTCGATCACGAAGCCACTGGAGCGGCCGTAGCTGGTGAGCCACAGCTGGTCATCTTGCCGCATGCGGATAAAGCAGAAACCGCGCTGCCCTTCGTGCAGCTTGCATTCGCGCGGGCACAGATCACACTGGATCAGGTCGCCTTCCCAGTGCCAGTAGCCCACGGGAATGACGTGCGGGTCGTTGGTATCGATGCGTTCCTTGGTCATGGGTCCCCCTTTTTGTCTATTCCAATTCGGTCAGCTGCCGAAATCCTTGCGCCTGTGAGCACGGCGATTTGTGGAGGCATCTTAGTTGCCGTTGGCGTCAGCAGCGTAAATGGCGTGGCAGCTGTCTGAGCGGAGCGAGTTCTGCCGCGCCCGCTGCAAGCCTTACGGCGACTTGGTGCCGGAACCATGAGCGTGCAGCACGGGCGCAATGTGCCCCTTCTCCTTTAGCGTCGCGCCGTTACGGCCATACCCCCTCTTGGAAATCACTCATTCATCTATATATAGTCAATAATCCACAAAACAAGGAGGGGAATCATGGAAGGATTACGTATCAGACCGCCCGCCGTGGCCGGCATGTTCTATCCGGCAGACCCGACAGAGCTCGACTTCATGCTGGCGCAGTGGCTCAGTGAGCGCCCGCCGGTGCCGCGGGAAGATCCACCCCGTGCACTGATCGTCCCCCATGCGGGGTATGTCTATTCCGGTCAGGCGGCGGCGCGTGCTTTCAGCCTGTGGAAAGGGGCTGACCAGATCGAAACCGTGGTGGTCGTGGGGCCGGCGCACCGCGTGCCCTTTTACGGGATCGCCACGGTCAGCGCCGATGCGCTGGCGACGCCGCTGGGCACGGTGCCGGTGGACACGGCACTGCGCGACGAGCTGGTGCAGCGCTTCGACTTTGTCGGCTATCTGGACGAGGCCCATGCGCCCGAACACAGTCTGGAAGTGGAGTTGCCCTTCATTCAGAAAACCGTGCCGCAGGCAAAGGTGGTGCCGCTGCTCAACGGGCAAATCAGTGCCGAAGAAGAGGGGGCACTGTTCGAGTACCTGTGGAACAAGCCGGGCGTCTATTTCGTGATCAGTTCGGATCTGAGCCACTACCACCCCTACGAAGAGGCCCGTGTCATCGATGCGCAGACGGCGCAGCTGATTGAAAGCGGCCGCTGGGATCAGCTCAGTGGCGAGCGCGCCTGCGGCTTCAAGGGCATTCAGGGCCTGCTGCAGATGGCGCAGCGGCATCCGCTGGAGATGGCGCGGCTGGCGCTGGTGAATTCCGGCGATACCGCGGGGCCGAAGGATCAAGTGGTGGGCTATGGTGCCTGGGCCATCTGGGACGCGCCGACACAGTAAGAGGAGAACAGGATGACAACACACTTTACCCCTGAACAGCAGGAACTGCTCCTGCAGGTGGCCAAGGTCAGCATCAACCACGGCTTTCACACCGGTCAGCCACTGCGCAATGTGCGCGTGGACGATCCGGCGCTGATGGAAGACGGTGCGGCCTTTGTCACCCTCAATCGGCGCAGCAGCCTGCGCGGCTGCATCGGCAGCCTGCAGGCCTATCGGCCGCTGGTGGAAGACGTGGCGGAAAACGCTTTCAATGCGGCGTTTCGCGACCCGCGCTTTCCGCCACTGACGCCGGAGGAGACGGCGGATCTGGATGTGGAGATTTCCGTGCTGACGCCGCCGGAACCCATGACCAACTGCAGCACGCCGGAAGCGCTGCTGTCGCAGTTGAAACCGTTTGAGGACGGCCTCATTATCGACGACGGCGTGCACCGTGCCACCTTCCTGCCCAGCGTGTGGGAGCAGCTGCCGGACAAGGTGCAGTTCCTGCAGCATCTGATGGCCAAGGCGGGCATGACGCACTATTCGCCCAGCATGCGCTGCTGGCGCTACCATACAGTCAAGTTCGCCAAGCCATGGCGCGACATTCCCGACCCCATGTAGGGAGGGAGAGAAGGGGCTTTGGCCCTTTTTTATTTGGGATGCATGCCCTTGTTGCGGCCGGTCAATGGATACGGTCGGCGCCGTGCTCGGCAAAGCGTGCCTTGGCATCCTGCACCATGCGCCATGGCCCGCAGACGTAGATCTCGAAGCCGCTCAGGTCGGGGTGATCGTCCAGCACCGCATCGGCCACCAGCCCGGTGCGTTCCGCCCAGTCCTCTTCCGACAGCACCGGCACATAGGTCAGCGTCGGCGCATTCTGTGCCCAGGCGCGGATAACCTCGTCCTGATACAGATCCTGCTGGCGGCGCGCACCCCAGTAAAGGGTGATGGGCTGTGCAAAGCCGTCCTGCAGCAGCTGCTCGATCAGCGCCTTGAAGGGGGCGAAACCGGTGCCGCCCGCCACGAACAGCAGCGGCCGGTCCCCCGCGGGTAGGGGATACTGCTGCTTCGGCTCCGCTGCCAGATAGACCGTGTCGCCCACCTTGCGCTTGAACAGCGCGTTGTACCAGTCGTCGCCGGTATGGCGGATGTGCAGCTCGATGCGACCGGCAGCATTGGGCGCATTGGCGATGGAGAAGGGGCGCGTGTCCCCTTCCGGCGTAAGCGCCATTTCTAGATAGTCACCGGCGTGCCAGTGGAAAGGCTGCTGCGGAGCGAGCCAGAGCTGCGCGATGTCGTCGCTGAGCCAGTTGATCGCTTCGATGGTGGCGGGCAGGGTTGCGTTGCTCATGCGGGATCCTTGAAGGCTGTCCAGATGGGGGCATGGTCCGAGGGTTTGGTCATGCCGCGGATGGTGTAGTCGATACCGGCGTCTTCCACGCGGGCGTTCAGCGGTGCGGTGGCGAGAATGTGGTCGATGCGCAGGCCGCGCTTGGGCTCGCGCTCGAAGCCGCGGGAGCGGTAGTCGAACCACGAGAAGCAGTCGTCCGCGTCAGGATGTGCGGTGCGGAAGGTGTCGAACAGGCCCCAGTCGATCAGTTGCTGAAACCATTTCCGTTCCTCGGGCAGGAAGGAGGTCTTGCCCTGGCGCAGCCAGCGTTTGGCGTTGTCCTCGCCGATGCCGATGTCCTTGTCGTCCGGGGCGATATTGAAGTCGCCCATGACGATCAGCGGCTGGGTGGGGTCGCATTCGTTGCGCAGGTAGTCGAGCAGGTCGCGGTAGAACTTCTCCTTGGCGGGGAACTTCACCGGATGGTCGCGGTTTTCGCCCTGCGGGAAATAGCCGTTGATGACGCGGATCGTCTCGCCGAAGGGGGTTTCCACGTCGGCGATGATGACGCGACGCTGGGCGTCTTCACCGTCGCCCGGAAAGCCCTTGTGCGCCGTGACCACCCTGTAATCCGGTGTGGTGAGCAAGGCGACGCCATAGTGGGTTTTCTGCCCGTGAAAGACGGCGTGGTAGCCCAGCGCTTCCACGTCCTCGACGGGGAAGTCGGGGTCGGGCACCTTGGTTTCCTGCAGGCCCATGATGTGCGGGCCGATGCGGTCGCGCACCGCTTCCAGCTGGTGCATGCGCTGACGAATGGAGTTGACGTTGAACGAGACGACTTTCATGACCGTTTATAATTCCTGTAAATGGGGTTTGCATTATAAGAGGTATTGAAATGGCATCTACGGGGCAAACGGACCTGACAACCCTCGAGGCGGCGGTAAAGGCGCTTTCAGACGATGCGCTGCAGGCTTTTTCGGAATGGCTGGATGACTATCTGTCGCAACGGTGGGACAAAGCCATTGCGCAGGATCCGGAGCCTTTGCGTCGTCTGGCGGCCCAGGCATTGAAAGAGCACGAATGCGGTGAAACCACACCCCTGTGAAGCATTTCACTGCAAAAAGTTTCTGGCAGGCCTATGATGCTCTCCCATCTCGACTTCAACGTCAGGCGGATAAACAGTTTGAGCGCCTTAAGGCCGCTCCCTTTCATCCATCGTTGCATTTGAAAAAGGTTGGACGTTACTGGTCAGTCAGGGTCAATCGCAATGTGCGCGCCTTGGCGGTTCCCGTTGAAGAAGGGCTGTTGTGGTTCTGGATCGGAACACATAGAGAATATGAAAAATTGATAGGACAGTCTTCATGAAAACGGTTTACCGACTCACCATCGCCTGCCCCGACCGGGTGGGCATTGTGGCCGCCGTGGCCAACTACATCGCCGACATGGGGGCCACCATCGTGGAGGCGAATCATCATACTGACACTGTCAACGGCTGGTTCTTCATGCGCCATGAAATCCTTGCCAGCAGCGTGCCCGGCGGGCTGGAGGTGTTTCGCGACGGCTTTGCGCCCATCGCGGAGCGGTTCGACATGCGCTGGCAGATCACCGATTCCGCCCAGCCCAAGCGCATCGCCCTGTTTGTGTCGAAGGAGTCCCACTGCATGGCGGACCTGCTGCACCGCTGGCACGAGGGCGACCTGCCCGGCGAGATCGTGTGCGTGATTTCCAACCACGACCTGCTGCGCGAACAGGCGGACTGGTACGGCGTGCCGTTTCATCACGTGCCGGTAACGGCGGACAACAAGCCGCAGGCATTCGCCGAGGCCTTCCGTCTGGTGGAACACTATCAGGTGGATGTGGTGGTGCTGGCGCGCTACATGCAGATTCTGCCGCCGGAGATCTGTTCCGCCTATGCCGGGCGGGTGATCAACATTCATCACAGCTTTCTGCCCAGCTTTGCCGGTGCACGCCCCTACCATCAGGCCTACGAGCGCGGCGTGAAGCTGATCGGCGCCACTTGCCACTATGTCACCGAAGTGCTCGACGCCGGTCCGATCATCGAGCAGGACGTGATCCGCGTCAACCACGGGCACACCATCGAGGACATGCGCCGCCTCGGCCGCGATGTGGAAAAGACCGTGCTGGCGCGCGGCCTGCGCTATCACCTGGAGGATCGTGTCCTCATCCACGGCAACAAGACCGTGGTATTCGCCAACTGAGCTCAGAGCGGGCTGATGCGCACGCCGTCGGGCGTATGCACGATGCGGATGCGCTCGCCCACGCGCAGGTTTTCCAGACCTTTCATGGGCTGCACCACAATGTGGGTGCGCCCCTGCGCATCGCGGTAGGTGATTTCCCAGCCCGGTGTCGTGGCCGCCTGGCGTTCCGCCATCTTGCCCAGTGTGCCGCCCACCACGGCGCCAACCACGGCCCCCACCGCCGCCGCACGGCGGTTGTCGCTGACGCCGCTGCCCACCACGCCGCCAATGACCGCACCGGACGCGGTGCCCACGCCTTCGCTTTCGGTCAGGCGGATCTTGACCGCGCGCAGCCCGATGACGGTGCCGGTTTCCACCGACATCACCTGCCCGACGCTGTCCTGTGTATAGATATCGCTGCTGTCGGGCGTGGTGGAGCAGCCGCTGAGCAGAGCGGCGGCACTGAAGCTGGCTACAATAAGTTTCCGTTTCATAACTCTATCCCCCTTTTTCAAGGTATAGCATGCCCCCGAATCCGTGCGAATGCAATCTGGTGGACGCCTGGCCGGAGGCGCTTGCGGCGTTGAGTGCTGCCTCTCCGCCGCTGGCCACGCTGGCGCAGCGCTTTCCCGACCCGCCGCCACGGGCGCACGGCGATGCGCTGCTGACACTGATGCGCGCCATCGCCGGGCAACAGATTTCCACCCGTGCCGCCGATGCCATCTGGGCCCGGCTGCAGAGCGCCGCAGGCGACGATGTACCGGCGTTTATTGGTGCGGCGGATACGGAAACATTACGCCAGCTGGGTCTGTCGCGGCAGAAGGTGACCTATCTGAAGGATCTGGTGGA
>CAYYIL010000002.1:0-142043 GCA_964471975.1 uncultured Piscirickettsiaceae bacterium
TGGTGCTGTGCTTCAGTCAGTATTACTACTGGGGTGCGGGCTTTATCGGCCTTGTCGTGGACAAACGCACCGGTCAGGTGGACGCCATTTCCCAGACCAACACTACGGTCGGCTACAGCGTGGTGCACGATGGCGATGACGGCTTCCTGGTCTACCGCAATGACCCGGATTACGAGACCACGCTTAACTATGCCTGGCGTTACCACCGTGGCATCAATGGCGGCGTAGTGCTGGAGCCGCAGCTACCCGTCTCAAAACACCTGTGGTGGTATAACGCTACCTACACAAACACCTACAGCGCACTTCTGGAGGCTCTGAAATGAAAATTCTGTTCAAGGATGACGGCCAGGTTCTGATTGGTGAGGGCAAGGCGTTTGAGGAGGGGTATGACCTGCCCGAAGGCGCCTCTACACTGACCGACCGCTATGCCCTGAAAGATGGCGAGGTGGTGGATCTGTTCCCTGGCCTTTCGGACGAGGAGGTCATGGAGAAGCTCGAAGCCGAGCGGGTTAAGAACACCGAAGGACAGCCTGTTGCGGCCAGCCGCACGCTCTCTCGCCTCGAGTTCATGGATCTGTTCACCGAGGAGGAATTGGCCGGCATCTACACGGCCGCCAAGTCCAATGCGCTTATTGAGGTATGGCTCGATAAGCTGAAAGTGACGGACGCGGTGGATCTGGGCAACGCGCGCGTGCAGAAGAATATCGACGCACTGGTTGCCGCGCAGCTGATCTCGCCAGAGCGCGCCGAACAGATCAAGGCCGGCATTTACCCGGAGGTGTGAGTGAGCGAGGCGGCTTACTCTCCACTTCTGCGTCTGGTCGGCGACCGGGTGTGGGAGGTCGCGGAGGCGTTCGAGGTGTATGTCCCTGAGACGGAGCAGAAGGTCACCGTTAGCAAGGGGTTCCGCACAGACCTGGCTTCCGTCCCGCGCCTCCTATGGCCGCTCATCCCGCCCTATGGTCGGTATGCCGAGGCCGCCATCGTGCATGACGTCCTCTATGTCGCTGGCGGCAATGAGGCGCGCCGGTGTCACGCCGACTGGACGTTCTACTACCTGATGAAGCGGATGGGCGTTCGCCCCTGGCGTCGTGTAACCATGTTCTTGGCCGTGCGCCTATTTGGATGGCGGGCGTTCAGATATATGCGGGTATAATGTCTGCACTGTTTAAATCTCCTGTGGTTTCGTAAGAATCCACTTAAACCGCCGCGAGGCGGTTTTTTTGCGCCCACTCATGGCAAAATGGTATCGGCGAGACAAGGATCGACGGAGAGCGCGTTTCTCGTGTGTAGCATATTGTGTAGTTTGTTTTTTAACAGTGTTAAAAACTCCAGCAATATCAAATACTTGCAAAATTAAGACATTGGTAAAATAGCAGGGTTTTTTGTTTTCGGGAGCACAGACGATGGCAGGCAATACCCTCGGTGAACTGTTTCGGGTCACGACGGCGGGCGAGAGCCACGGCCCGGCACTGGTGTGCATTGTGGACGGCTGTCCGCCGGGCATGGCATTGTCCGAGGCGGATATCCAGCCCGATCTGGATCGTCGCCGCCCTGGCAGTTCCAAGTTCACCACGCCGCGACGCGAAGCCGATCAGGTGAAGATTCTCTCCGGCGTATTCGAGGGGAAGACCACCGGCACGCCCATCGCCATGGTGATCGAAAACACCGATCAGCGCTCCAAGGATTATGGCAGCATCGCCGAGACCTTCCGTCCCGCCCATGCCGACTACACCTATCTGCAGAAATACGGCATTCGCGACTACCGCGGCGGCGGGCGTTCGTCCGCGCGGGAAACCGCCATGCGCGTGGCCGCAGGCGCCATCGCCAAAAAGTATCTGCGCGAGCGGCTGGGGGTGGAGATTTACGGCTACGTGAGCCAGATCGGGCCGGTAAGCATCCAGAAGGTGGAGCGCAGCTTTATCGACACCAATCCGCTTTTCTGTCCCGATCCGGATGCGCTGCCCAAGATGGAGCAGTTCCTCATCGACCTGAAAAAAACCGGCGACTCCATCGGTGCCAAAGTGAGCGTAGTGGCGACCGGCGTGCCGGTGGGGCTGGGCGAGCCGGTATTCGACCGCCTGGATGCTGATATCGCCAAGGCGCTGATGAGCATCAATGCAGTCAAGGGTGTGGAAATCGGCGACGGCTTTGCCGTGGTCAACCAGCGCGGCAGCGAGCACCGCGACGAGATCACACCCGAGGAAGGCTTTCTCAGCAACCACGCCGGCGGCGTAGTGGGGGGTATTTCCACCGGGCAGGATATCGTGGCCCATATCGCCCTCAAGCCCACCTCCAGCATTACCGTGCCGGGGCGCAGTGTAACCCGCAACATGGAAGCAGTAGAAATGATCACCAAGGGGCGTCATGACCCGTGTGTGGGCATACGTGCCGTGCCCATCGCGGAGGCGCAGCTGGCCATCGTGCTCATGGATCACTATATGCGCCACCGGGCTCAGAACGCGGATGTGGAACCGCCCATGCCGGATCTGGCGCGGCTTTAAGGGGTCATGACAGCGCCATCCGCCACACAGCAACGCGGCCACACTGACCTGGCCGCGTTTTATTTTGCCTATTTCGCGCTGCTGGGCGTGCTGGTGCCCTATACCAGTCTGTGGCTGGCGGCGCAGGGCCTGGATGCCATCCAGATCGGCATCGTCATGGGGGCCTTTATCGGCACCAAGCTCATTGCCCCGGCGCTGTGGGGGCATTTTGCAGATCACAGCGGCCACAAGGTGCGCTGGGCGCAGGCCGCTGCCGGGTTGACGGTTCTGTTTGCGCTGGGCTGGCTGGTAGCGGACCGTTTCCTGACCCTGTTGCTGGTTTCAGCTACCTTCAGTTTTTTCTATCACGCCATGCTGCCGCAGGTTGAGGCGATTACGCTGGAGCGCCTGCACGACAAGGGGCGCTATGGACGCGTTCGCCTGTGGGGCTCGCTCGGCTTTATCGCGGCCGTGCTGGGCGCCGGGCAGTGGCTGCACGGGCACGGCTTGGATTGGCTGCCGTGGCTGCTGGTCATTGCAGCCGTGTTCACCTTCGCCAGCACGCTTGTGCTGCGCGACAGCGGTGTCGTGCACGACACTGCGGCCCCGCCGCTGGCCCCGATCCTGCGCCAGCCGGCGGTGCAGGCGCTGCTGGTCACCAGTTTTCTGGTGACGGCCTCCCATGGCGTGTATTACAACTTCTATTCCATCGCCTGGAAGGAAGCGGGCTATGGTGAATCGCTCATCAGCGTGCTGTGGGCGTGGGCGGTGCTGGTGGAAGTGGCGCTGTTTTTTGTCATGCACCGGCTGTTTGCCCGCTGGTCGGTGCCGTGGCTGTTGCAGGTGGCCATTGCGCTGACGGCGCTGCGCTGGGGGTTGAACCTGTTCTGGCCCACGCAGCTGGGCGTGCAGCTGTTTGCGCAGGCACTGCACGCCGCCAGTTATGCGCTGTTTCACGGCACCGCCATTACGCTGATCGACCGCCATTTCCGCGGACGGGCCCAGGTACGTGGCCAGGGGCTGTACGCGGCCATCAGCCACGGGCTGGGCGGTGGCGTGGGCGCGCTGCTGGGCGGCTATCTGTGGCACTGGGGCAGTGGTACACTGGGCTATGCCGTGTCGCTGCTCATGGCGGTGCTGGGACTGTGGATTTTTCATCAATGGGGAGATCGTCAATGAGACTGTTGCACACCATGCTGCGCGTCGGGAACCTGGAGCGTTCCATCGACTTTTACACCAATGTACTGGGCATGCAGCTGCTGCGCCAGAAGGATTATCCGGATGGGAAGTTCACGCTGGCGTTTCTGGGCTACGGACCTGAAAGCGAAACCTGCGTGCTGGAACTGACCTACAACTGGGGCGTGGATCATTACGACTTGGGCAACGGCTTTGGTCATATCGCCATCGAGGTGGATGATGTATATGAAGCGGTGGAAGCAATCCGTGCCCGCGGCGGCAAGATCATACGCGAAGCCGGCCCCATGAATGCGGGCACCACCATTATCGCCTTTGTGGAAGACCCAGACGGCTATCAGATCGAATTGCTGGGCCCTCGGGACTAAAACGGCCGTTTAAAGCCTCAGAAAGCCTCGTTTCCTCGGCTTTTGCACGACGCAAAAATGCGCCTGAAAAAAGTCGGGGACCCCCCTATCCGTAGTGTCCGTCCACCCGCGGTCGCAGCCATTGCGGCAGGTAGTAAAACGCAAACAGCCCCCAACCAAGGCTCCACAGAATCAGGCTGAACTGAATCAGCATGGTGTACTGGTAGGAACTAATCAGCGGCCCAAGGATACGCAGCAGGGCACTGATCAGCACCAGTGCGAGCAGGCCGCCGATCAGCCTGCCCGGTTCGAACACATTGCGGCCGGTATGCCCCAAGGTGACACGGGCCATCATGCCCATCGTGGTCAAACCCATTGCGCCCGCACCAAACGCATGCACTGCCAGCCAGCTGGCAGCCGGTACAAACGTAAAGCCCGCCAGCACAAAGCCCAGCACGATAAAGGCATAGCCGCCCCACAGGCTCCATAGCAGGGGTTCCTTGAACAGCACCGTATGGAACCAGGCGATCAGGACGCGGCCATTGAGCAGCGCCAGCGTCCAGGCGACGGCGCCGGTCAGCCAGTGGTGCGGCCACAGGATCCAGCCGGCGGTAAACAGCAGAAACAGCACCAAATTAAGCTTCTGCACGGTTTCAAAGCGTGGCAGTGTCAGTTCGGTGCCGTGCTGCATCTGCGCCGCCTTTTCAATAAAGAAGGGCACTACACGGTGAATCATGGTGAGCAGTACCGCTACGATGAGCAGCAGGCCAAACAGAATCCAGCCTTGCGCCCACGCCAGATCGCTGGCGAAGCCATAGCTGCCCATATTGGCCAGGGTGAGCAGCCAGGTCTTGCTGATCAGGCCCATTTGCTTCCATTGCCGTGCCTGCACAATGGGGGCGGTGATGGCCGTTGCAGCGCCCAGCCCGAACAGGCTGTCGAAGATAAAGGCCCAGATCAGACCACCTTCCAGTGCATTGGCAAAGCGGGCTGCGATCCAGAGCAGGGCCAATAGCGCCAATGGCCAGCGGTGCAGCGTCTGGATGCCGGTCCAGTTGCGGATGGCTGTGAGCAGAAAGCCGGTAATGACCGCAAAGCCGAAACCGAACACCATTTCATGGCCGTGCCACAGGGCGGCATTGGGCCAGGCGCTGTGGAAATGGGCGGGCAGTGTCAGCGCCAGCAGCCAGGTCAGGCCCAGCAATGCAGCACTAAGCCCAGCCAATAGAAAGAAGGGGCGAAATCCCAGATAGAAGAGGGCAAGACGTCCCACTTTTGGCTGCTTCCAGCCCAGTATGACGCTCATTGTTCTCGGTCCGTCTGCTTTCTGCGGCGCTTTTTCATGTACACATGCAGGCCCAGATGTGCGACGATCAGGACCACAAATACACCCGCCATAATGGTGCCAAGGTGATGAATCCACATGTCAGGGCGCTCCCTTAAATGAATAGGGGCATTCTGCTATAATCCGCGCCCCTTAAGAAATAAGAATTTTTTATCAAAGTCATGGACAAGCAGCAGACCGAACGCAAACTGGAAAGCTTTTTGCAACGCATGAATCTGATGGGGCCACAGGCCGATCCCCACCAGATGCGGCGGGATATTCTTTCGGGTCTGACGGTGGCCATGGCTCTGGTGCCGGAAGCGGTAGCGTTTTCGTTTGTTGCCCACGTCAACCCGCTGGTGGGCTTGTATGCGGCCGTGATTGTCGGTTTCATCACTGCCGCGTTCGGCGGACGTCCCGGCATGATTTCCGCTGCGGCCGGTTCGCTGGCCGTGGTCATGGTCGGGCTGGTGGTGCAGCATGGGGTGGAATATCTGTATGCGGCGGTGATCCTCATGGGGATCTTCCAGCTCATAATCGGCATCATGGGCTGGGGAAAGTTCATTCGCATGGTACCGCAACCGGTCATGCTGGGATTTGTAAATGGCCTCGCCATCGTGATCTTCATGGCGCAGCTGGGGCACTTCAAGGACGCCGACGGGCACTGGCTGCAGGGCATGCCGCTCTATACCATGCTGGGACTGGTGGGACTGACAATGGCGATCATGTACATCCTGCCGCGTTTCGTGAAGTCCATTCCCGCAGGGCTGGCCGCCATTATCGTGGTGACGCTGCTGGTGGCGATTTTCCATATCGATACCAAGACGGTGGGTGATCTGGCCAGCGTGCATGGCACTTTGGAGACGCTCATCTTTGGCGATCCCAACGATCCGCAGCTGAATGGCCTGCACCTGCCCAATGTGCCCTATACCTGGGAAACGCTGTGGATCGTGCTCCCCTATGCGCTGATTCTGACCGTAGTGGGCACCACCGAGTCGCTGCTGACCATGACGCTGATCGATGATCTGACCCAGACCCGTGGTCAGGCCAACCGCGAGTGCCGTGCGCTGGGGTCGGCCAATGTACTCGCTGGTGCCTGCAGCACCATGGGTGGCTGTGCGCTGATCGGTCAGTCGCTGATCAATATCAGCTCAGGCGGGCGTGGGCGTCTGTCTGGCATCGCCGCCTCGCTGGGCCTGCTGGCCATCATTCTGGCCTTTTCGGACTATATGGAGAGGGTGCCCGTGGCCGCACTGGTGGGACTAATGTTTGTGGTGGTGATCGCCACGTTTGACTGGTCCACGCTCAACATTTTGCGCGGCATCAACAGGTATGACGCCTTTGTGGTGGTGCTGGTGACGGTGCTGACAGTCGTGTTTGATCTGGCGGTGGCTGTCGTGGTAGGCGTGATCGTTTCAGCGCTGGTCTTCACCTGGCAGCACGCCCAGCGCATCGTGGTGCGCGCGGAAGAGGTGGAAGAAAAGGGCCGCAGGGTGAAGATCTACCAGCCCTTCGGGCCACTATTCTTTGCTTCAGCCCCTAACTTTCTTGAGCAGTTCGATCCGCAGAATGATCCCGACTGCGTGGTGATTGATTTTCGCTACTCCCGTGTGTATGACCACACCGGCGTGGAGGCCATCGACAAGCTCACGCGGCGCTACAAGAAACTGGGCAAGAAGCTGGTGCTCAAGCATCTCAGCCCCGAATGCCGTGAACTGCTCAAGGATGCCAGGGATCTGGTGGAGGTGAATGTCTCCGAAGATCCGCACTACCATGTATCTCTCGGAAAGTAAGGCCTATAAGGTTATGAAACAGAAAGCCCGGCTTGATGCCGGGCTTTTCATTGGATAAGTAAACGCCAGCAGCTTCAGCGAGGAATAAAGCCCACGGCGTCGTGGACACGCTTGAGCGTCGGCTGTGCCATCTCCCGAGCGCGGGCCGCACCATCGCGCAGCAGCTGCAGCAGCGCCGCCTCATCTTCGCGAATCGCCCGGAAGTGCTCCTGAATGGGGGCAATGGTGTCCGCCACCAACTCGCCCAGCTCCACTTTCAGGTGCCCGTACATCTTGCCTTCAAAGTGCTTTTCCACCGCCTCCATGGGCTGATCGCTGAAGATGCTGTACAGCGTCAGCAGGTTGGAGACGCCGGGCTTGTTTTCCGGATCGTAGCGGATTTCGTCGCCGGAGTCGGTCACGGCCTTCTTGAACTTCTTGATGATCTTTTTCGGTTCGTCCAGCAAGGAAATGTAATTGTTGGGGTTTTCGTCCGATTTGGACATCTTCTTGGTGGGTTCCTGCAGGCTCATGATGCGTCCGCCGGCGGTCTTGGGCGGGATATAGGGTTCCGGAATCGTGAAGATCTCGGCGTCGTACTTGCGGTTGAAGCGTTCGGCCAGATCCCGTGTCAGTTCCAGATGCTGCTTCTGATCCTCGCCCACCGGCACCAGCTGAGTCTGATACAGCAGAATATCGGCCGCCATGAGTACGGGGTAGTCGAACAGGCCGACGGAAATGTTTTCGCCCTGTTTCTGTGCCTTGTCCTTGAACTGGGTCATGCGCGACAGTTCGCCCATGTAGGCGTGGCAGTTGAGTACCCACGCCAGCTCACTGTGCTGCGGTACATGGGACTGGATGAACACCACCGACTTGTCCGGATCGATGCCGCAGGCGAGATAGAGGGCCACGAAGTCCAGCGAGCGCTGGCGCAGCGCCTGCGGATCCTGCGGCACGGTGATGGCGTGCAGGTCCACCAGCGAAAACAGGCACTGATAGTCGTCCTGCAGTCTGACCCAGTTGCGCATGGCGCCCACGTAGTTGCCGATGGTCATGACCCCGGAGGGTTGAATGCCGCTGAGAAGAACGGGTTTGCTCATGGCGCTGCCTCGTGAAGATGAAACTGCGCGGATTTTACCAGATGAAGGGAAGCAGACGCTTGCTGCGGCGGCAGTAGTCGCTGTAGCCATCGACCCGTGCACACAGCAATCTCTCCTCGTAGCTGAGCTTGACCAGCAGATCAGCGATCAGAATCGCAAAAACGCCCAGCCGCAGTGAGGATGGCGTTTCAACGATCAGTGGGGTGATAAACAAAATGATCGACAGGTACATGGGGTGGCGGATCCAGCGATAGGGCCCGTGGCACACCAGTTCGCAGTCGGGGCGAGGGTCCGGCACGATATTGAAGCGCTGCATGGTCAGCACGCCCCACAGGCCGATGATGATGCCCAGCCCCTGCACGGCCAGACCCCACAGGCTGTGGGCGAACCAGGGGCCGGTCAGCAGCAGTATGAGAATGGCACCAAACTGGATGGCTACCAGCGTGCGCGAGAGCAGCGGTTTTTGCATCAATGGTAGAATAGCCGTTAATTTTTCTATCAGGATAGGTGCCCATGCAGCGCTGGGTCAATGCAGTCAAAAAACTTTTTTCCCCTCGGAAGGATTCGTCGGCGCAGGTCTCTGCCCAGAATGCGCCTGCGCCCATCCGTGTGCCGCGCAGTGAGCACAACATTTCCCGCAAGATGATCGACAAGCCGGCGCTGGATGTGCTGTATGGCCTGAAGCGTGCCGGCTACGAAGCCTATCTGGTGGGCGGCGGGGTGCGCGATCTGCTGCTGGGGCTGGAGCCGAAGGATTTTGACGTGGTCACCAATGCGCGTCCGGAAGAGATCAAGCGCGTCTTCGGGCGCAAGTGCCGCATCATTGGGCGGCGCTTTCGTCTGGCTCATGTCTATTTTGGTCGCGACAACTATGTTGAAGTGGCCACCTTCCGCGGACAGGGGGAAGGGCAGCGTAAGACGGATGGGCAGGGCCGTATCATCTATGACAATGTGTACGGCACACTGGAAGAGGATGTGTGGCGGCGCGACTTTACCGTCAATGCCCTTTATTACGACATTCGCGACTTCTCCATCATCGACTATACTGGCGGCCTCAATGACCTGCGCAACGGGCAATTGCGCCTGATCGGCGACCCGGAAACCCGCTACCGGGAGGACCCGGTGCGTACCATCCGCGCGGTGCGTTTTGCCGTAAAGCTGGGCTTCAATATTGAGCCGCAAACGGAAAAGCCCCTGCGGGAAATGGGCGCTCTGCTGGCAGAAGTCTCACCGGCGCGCCTGTTCGAGGAAACGCTCAAGCTGTTTCATAACCGTCAGGCGGTGGAGGTTTTTGAAAAGCTGCGTCATTACGGCCTGTTCCGCCATCTTTTTCCGGCCACGGATGCGCTGCTCAATGAAGACGAAGCAGTGGCAGCATTGGTGGTGGCGGGGTTGCAGAGCACCGAGCGTCGCCTGCAGATCGGCAAGGGGGTGAACCCGGCGTTTCTGTTCGCTTTCATGCTGTGGGGTGTGCTGGAGCGGCGCATGCAGCCTCTGCTGGCAGAACACAGTCCGCAGGAGGACATGGCCAAGGCGGCGGATGCTGTCATCGCCGAGCAGATGAAGCATATTGCCGTACCGCGGCGCTTTACCCAGCAGGTGCGCGACATCTGGCACCTGCAGCTGCGCCTGCCCAACCGCCACGGCGAGCGGGCGGCCCGCCTGATGGAACATCCTCGCTTCCGCGCCGCCTATGATCTCTTGGGGCTGCGGGCAGAAGCCAGTGGCGATGAGGCGCTCAAGGCCCTGCATGCCTGGTGGACGGAGTATCAGACCCTGTCGCCGGTGGAGCGCGTGGCCTTTGCTGCACAGGTGGCTCGCCCCAAACGCAAGCGCAAGCGTCGGCGGCGCAACCGCAATCCCTACCGCCGCCGCGCGGGTGAGGCCCGTGCAGAGGCCTCGTCCTCGGATCACTCCGCAGATGGGGCGGCGTCCGACGCATGAATGCCGTGCAGGCCGCTATCGGGCTCGGCAGCAATTTGGGTAATCCGGCAACGCAACTGGATACTGCGCTGACGCATCTGGCGGCCCATCCTGCCATTGAACTGGACGCTGTCTCGTCCTATTACCGCTCAGCGCCCCAGGGCGATGCCGAACAGCCTGATTACATCAATGCCTGTGCCCTGATCCACACGGCGCTGGATCCCCATACGCTGCTTGATGTGCTGCAGGCCATCGAAGGCGATTTGGGCAAGATCAAGCGCGGCCACTGGCAGGCGCGGGAAATCGATCTTGACCTGCTGACCTACGGGCATGCAGTGATACAATCTGAGCGGCTGACGGTGCCGCACCCGTGGCTGCACCGGCGCGATTTTGTACTGGTGCCACTGGCAGAGATTGCGCCGGACCTGCAGGTGCCGGGCCATGGCCGGGTGGCCGATCTGCTGACCGATTTGCCGGATCACTTTATTCTGGAACGTCTATGACCCTTGCACAGCTCAAGCAACTGAAACAGAACGGCGAGAAGATCGCCTGTCTGACCGCCTATGACGCCAACATGGCCCACTGGGTGGCGCAGGCGGGGTGCGAAGTGATTCTGGTGGGCGACTCCCTCGGCATGGTGGTACAGGGGTACGCCACAACGCTGCCGGTCACGCTGGAGCAGATGGTGTATCACACCGAAATGGTGGCGCGCGGTGCGCCCGATGCATGGATCGTGGCGGACATGCCCTTTATGAGCGATGCGACACTGGCAAAGGGGCTGGAGACCGCTCAGGCACTGATTCAGGCTGGCGCCAACATGGTCAAGGTGGAGGGCGGCCTGCCTGTGCTCCCGCTGGTACATCGTCTGGCTGAACTGGGCGTGCCGGTGTGTGGCCACCTGGGGCTGCTGCCTCAGTCGGTGCTGCGTCACGGCTACCGCAGCGTGGAGGGGGATGAATCCCTGATTGCGGCAGCCGATGCGCTGGTGCAGGCCGGTGCCGAGATGCTGGTGCTGGAGTGTGTGCGGCCGGAAACGGCCGAAACCATCAGCCGCAGTCACGCCATTCCGGTTATCGGCATTGGCAGTGGGCCGGATACCGACGGCCAGGTGCTGGTGCTGCACGATGTGCTGGGACTGACCATTGGCCGCATGCCCTCCTTTGCCCGCAACTTTATGGTTGAAGCCGATTCGATTCAGGGTGCCTTACGCGCCTATGTGCAGGCCGTCAAGGCAGGGACGTTCCCTGAGGCATGAGCATGAAGGTCATCGAACAGATTGAGGCGCTGCAGCGGCAGGTGCGCGACTGGAAAGCAGCCGGGGAGCGGGTGGGCTTCGTACCTACCATGGGCAATCTGCATGCGGGACATCTGTCGCTGGTAGAGGCATTGCGCCCTCATTGCGATCGCCTTGTGGTCAGTGTGTTCGTCAACCCGCTGCAGTTTGGCCCCAACGAGGATTTTGACCGCTACCCGCGTACTTTCGAGGCGGACCGTACCGCGCTGGCCGAACGAAAGGTGGATGTCATGTTTCATCCCACGGTGGAGGCCATGTATCCCGCGTGGCCGCAAGCGACGCGCGTGCTGGCGGCCCCAGAACTGGCGGCCCGCTGGGAAGGCGCCAGTCGTCCCGGTCATTTTGATGGGGTCGCCACCGTCGTGAGCAAGCTGTTCAATATCGTGCAGCCGGATGCGGCCGCCTTTGGGCAGAAGGATTTTCAGCAGCTGCGCATTATCGAAACCATGGTGGCCGAGCTGAACTACCCTATCGAGATCGTGCGTGTCCCCATCGCGCGGGAGGCGGATGGGCTGGCCATGAGTTCACGCAATCAGTATCTGGATGCGCAGCAGCGCGCCATTGCACCGCAGCTGTACGCTACTTTGCAGTGGGCGGCTGACGCGCTGCGGATAGGCGAACCAGCAGCAAGCGTGCTGCCGGCTGCCGAACAGCGGCTGCTGGAGGCGGGGTTTGATCAGGTGGATTATTTTGCTCTGTGTGATCAGGCCACGCTGGCACCGACACAGGCCGTGGACAATGCCATTCTGTTAGCTGCCGCCCGTCTGGGCAGCACCCGTCTGCTGGATAACCTCCTGCTATAGGGGGTCCCCGACTTTTTCAAAGCCGGTTTTTTCAAGGTTCGAAAAGTTCGACTGCATTCCCGTCCAGATCCCGGAAAAACAGGGCTTTTCGGCCCGATTTGCTACGCGTGAAGGGAATCTGCAGCTGTTCAAGCTGGTCGGCGTGCCATGCCAGATCGTCCACGCGCAGGGCGAAGTGCATGTCGCGCCCGCCGTGCGTCGGTTTTTCAGCGTCACCATACGGGTTGGGCAACTGCATCAGGTGTAGGCTGCGTCCATCGTTCAGATCCAGCCAGTAGCCGGGGAAACCCAGGTTGGGGCGGGGCAGGGTGGTCAGGCCCAGCACCTTTTGATAGAAGGCATACGCCCGTTCAGCATCGTTGACGAGAATGCTGACGTGATCCAGTCCGATTACGGCCATGCTCAAAATGCTCCTGTCATGAAAGCGTTATAATAGCGTGTTATCGTTTTTATGGAATCAAGGAGTGCCCCGCATGTATCAGGACCTGCAGAACGCCATCGAACAGGCATTTGAAAACCGCGCCGAGTACACGCCCGCCAGCGCACCCGCCGAAGTGCGGGAAGCGGTCGCCGAGGCCATTAATCTGCTGGATTCCGGCAAGCTGCGCGTGGCCGAGCGCGAAGGCGTGGGTCAGTGGAAGGTGAACGAATGGCTGAAGAAGGCGGTGCTGCTCTCCTTCCGTCTGGAAGACAATCATGTAATCGAAGCCCCGGATACCAGGTATTTCGACAAGGTGCCGTCCAAGTTTGCTGACTGGAATGAAGACGATTTCCGTGCCGCTGGCATCCGTGTCGTGCCGCCGGCGATGGCGCGCAAGGGCAGCTTTATCGCCAAGGGTGCGGTGCTGATGCCTTCCTACGTGAACATCGGCGCCTATGTGGATGAAGGCACCATGGTGGATACCTGGGCGACGGTCGGTTCCTGTGCGCAGATCGGCAAGAACGTGCACCTGTCCGGCGGCGTGGGTATCGGCGGTGTGCTGGAACCGTTGCAGGCCGCGCCTACCATCATTGAAGACAACTGCTTTATCGGTGCCCGTTCCGAGATTGTTGAAGGCGTGATCGTGGAAGAGGGCTCCGTTATCTCAATGGGCGTGTACATCGGTCAGTCCACACGCATCTACGACCGTGAAACCGGCGAGATCCACTACGGCCGCGTACCCGCAGGTTCCGTGGTGGTGTCCGGCTCCCTGCCGTCCAAGGATGGCAGCTACAGCCTTTACTGCGCTGTGATCGTCAAGAAGGTGGACGCCAAGACGCTGAGCAAGGTGGGCATCAACGAGCTGTTGCGCGGTGTCTGAGTTGACGCTCTACGGCATTCCCAACTGCGACAAGGTGCGTGCCGCGCGCAAGTGGCTCGAAGAACGAGGGGTGTCCTACCGTTTCTGGGATCTGCGCAAGGACGGCCTTGACGAGGCCCTTCTGCAGCGTTGGCTGACACAGGTGGATCTGAAAACGCTGGTTAATACCCGCAGTGCCACGTGGCGACAACTGGACGAGGCAGAACGTGCAGCCGTTCTGAATGGTGATCTGCAGCGGCTGGCGGCGCATCCCACGCTGATCAAGCGCCCCGTACTGGATGTGGATGAACAGATCCTGGTGGGGTTTGATTCCGAACGCTGGGCGGAGGTGCTGGCATGATCGATCCTGTCAAACTGGCGCAGCACCTGTTGCGCATTCCCTCCATTACACCGGAGGATGGCGGCTGTCAGGAACTGATCGCCAGTCATCTGGAAGAACTGGATTTCGCCTGTGAGCGCATGCCTTTCGGCGAGGTGAAGAACCTGTGGGCCACGCGCCGTCGCGAGGGCCCCATGCTGGTGTTTGCCGGGCATACGGATGTGGTGCCACCCGGGCCGCTGGAAGACTGGACGCATCCGCCGTTTGAAGCGGTTATCGATGGTGACAAGCTCTATGCCCGCGGCGCAGCGGACATGAAGGGCAGCATTGCCTGCTTTATCGCCGCCACGACGCGCTTTCTGCACGATTTTCCGGATACACCGCTGTCGCTGGGCTATCTGATTACCTCCGACGAGGAAGGGCCTGCGGTGGACGGCACCGCTGCAGTGCTGCGTGAACTGGAAAAACGCAACGAACGCTTTGAGTACTGCCTGGTAGGGGAACCCTCGAGCCTTGAGCGTGTCGGGGATGAAATCAAGAATGGCCGCCGGGGTTCCCTGTCGGGTGAGCTGACCGTTCACGGCGTGCAGGGGCACATTGCCTACCCCCATCTGGCGGAGAACCCGGTGCACCGTTTTGCGCCGGCGCTGCAGGCGCTGGTGTCGGAGGTGTGGGATGAGGGTAATGAGGACTTTCCGCCCACCTCGTTCCAGATTTCCAATATTCATGCCGGCACGGGGGCCACCAATGTAATCCCGGGGCACCTGCAGGTGTCGTTTAATTTCCGCTTTTCCACCGAGCAGACGCCGGAGGCGCTGAAGCAGCGCGTGCACGCCATCCTCGACGAGCACGGCCTGAAGTACGATCTGGACTGGTCCCTGTCGGGGCTGCCGTTTCTGACCCAGCGTGATGGCACACTGGTGCAGCATGTGCGCACGGCCAGTGAAGCGGTCACGGGGCAGCCGCCGCGCCTGTCCACCGGCGGCGGCACGTCAGACGGGCGCTTTATTGCCCAGACCGGCGCGCAGGTGATTGAACTGGGGCCGCTCAATGCCACGATCCACAAGGTGGATGAACATGTGGCCGTAGAGGATCTCCGGACCCTGGCGGAGATCTATTACCGGCTGTTGGTGAATTTTCATGCCGAGCTGACGGAGCAGGCGGGATGAGTGCTGGACACATGCCGGCGTGGATGGAATGGGGCGTGCTGATCATTGCCGTGGGCAGCGGTGTGCTGTTCCTTTACATGATGTGGCCCTATATCGCCCACAAGGAATGGAAAGAGAAGTTTTATGACAACAAGGTGGCCTGGGCGCTGATTGTGGTGTCCATTCTGGCATTCCTTTTCATCATAGCCATGGGGGCATGGGTGGACGCCTTTTTTCCGGTGGAAACCTACAAGTAGTCTCCGGCCACGTTCATTGAAGGAGTTGAAACATGAGTCAACAGGCTGACGCAGAAATCATCAAGCAGTCCGTACTGGGGCGGGATCTATCCGATCAGGACGCCCAGCTGCTGGCGACCATTACACGCCACCGCACCCTGAATGCAGGGGATGTGCTTTATCAGGAAGGTGATCAGGACAATACCCTGTATGTGATCGTCTCCGGCAAGGTGGCGGTCGGCAAGGACGAGGGGGGACGCTGGATGGATATCGCCACTCTCAAGGAAGGTGCCATTGCCGGTGAAATGGCCTTTGTGGACGGTTCGCCGCATACACTGACCCTGAAGGCGCTAAAACCGACCGAGGTGATTACCATTAAGCGGGAAGATTTTGAATCGCTGGTGGAAAACGCGCCGGTGACCTGCTATCACATCATGCGGGCAATCATTCGCAATGGCCACAAGCTGCAGAAGGAAATGAACGCGCGCTTCCTCGAGATGAGCCGCTTTATTCAGAACCAATATACGATGTAATGGACAACCCCGCGCTGCGGGGTTTTTTGTAGGGTGACCCATGGCACGGATTCTTGTTGTTGATGATGATGCAGCGCTGCGTAATATGCTGGCCATGCTGCTGGAGGGGGGGGGGCACGATGTCGCCCTGGCACGGGATCGCCACAGTGCTGTGGCTCAACTTGAGCAGCACGCGTTTGACGTTGTGTTTCTGGATATGGGTATGCCGCCCCATGAGCACACATTGGAAGAAGGACTGCAGGTGCTCAACTGGTTGCAGGATCACCCGCGTCGGCTTAAGACGATTGTGCTGACCGGTCAGGACAGGACAGAGTCCGCCTATGCAGCTATCCGTCATGGGGCGTTTGACTATCTCTCCAAACCGGTGGAGGAATCGCTGCTGCTGCACGCGCTGGAGCGTGCGTTGCTGTTTCTGGCCAATGAACGGCGCCTGCGCGATGAGGCCGGTGAAGAAAAACTGACGCTCACTCTCCCGGTGGGCGAAGGCGTCAAGCCGGTGCGCAACCGCGCCGAGGAGCAGCTGTTGCGCCAGATGCTGGAGGAAACCGGCTATAACGTCCATGAAACGGCGCGCCGTCTTAACCTGAACCGGGAAAATGTCTATTACCTGCTTAAGAAATACGGCATCAAACGCCCTGCAAAGGAAGAGTGACGCCCAGTGGAACTGATGCTGCTCTTGCCTCTTGTTCTGGTGGTAGCGGGGTTAACCCTGATCGTTGCCGCCTACTACGTGCGCATGCAGGCCAAGGAAGCGGAGTTTCTAATCCAGCAGCTGGTCCATCTGGATGCCGAGGCAAAGAATGACCCTATCGAATTTATCCGCCTCAGTCTGGACTGGCTCAAGCGGGCCGGGGCGGATCGGGTGCACGTGCGCCTTAACTGGTTCGGCGAAATGCTGCAGCTGGGCGACGATGTCAGCCACCTGCCGTCGGAGCAGCTGGAAAAACTGTGTGAGATGGTTGCCGTCGGCGAGGGGGAGGTGCAGGCGACGATATTGATCTGTCCGAATCGACAGCTGCGGGGCGAGCGGGAGGCCCTGTTTCAGATTGTCAAGCAGCTCTGGCTACGACTGGTCGCTGCCCAGATCAATGGACGCGTGGCCCAGTTGCATCTTTCCCAACAGCAGATGCAGCGTTATGAAATGTTCTATAAGCACGATCTCAAGAACCTCGCCCAGTTTCTCACATTGCTCAATAGCCAGATCAACCGTTGCGACGATGCCGAGTGCGGTCTGAAACTGGTCAATCGTCTGCGCGACATTCTGCCTTCTCTGGAGCATCGTGCCCAACGCATTCTGCGTTTTTTGACCCAGAAAAATGTTGAGTCCGCTGAACAGCAGACCTTCCCGCTGGCGGAGCGGGTCCATCTGGTGGCGAAAATGGTGGGTATTACGGTGCATGTGGAAGGGGATGCCACCCTCAAGGCCTACGAAGCGCTGTTCGAACAGGGACTCCAGGGGGTGTTGGAAAACTTTGTTCATCATGCGGAAACGCCAGAACCCATCGACGTGACCATCGAGGATCAGGGGATGGGCATTGTGATGCGGTTGCGTAGTGAAGCCATGCGGGAACCCTTGAGTGCAGAACAGCGGGTGCGCATGTTCGAACCCTTCTGGACCACCAGTGAAAGTGGGCTGGGGCTGGGGCTGTATCTGGCGCGGCAGAACTTCACCCGCGCCTGTCATGGGCGGCTGGACGCGGTCAATATGCCGGACGGCGGCTGGGCGTTCGAACTGGTATGCCCCAAAGGCTAGCTAAAGTTATTTGCCGGACTGCAGGAAGTGCTCGGCGCGCTCCAGATCCTCCGGCTCGCCCACGAGTACGACCACGTCCTCGTCGCGCAGGCGCGTGGCATCTTCCGGGTTTTCGCCGCGGATATGGCCGCGCTTCACCGCTTGCACCTTGACGTTCATGTCCTGAAGGTTCAGATCGCCGATGGTGCGACCGGCTGCGTAGCTTTCCGCCGTAAGTGGCACGGTACGGGTCAGCTTGCGAATACCTTGGTCCTTGAGGCGCGTCAGGTTGCCTTCGCCCTGATAGAAGCCTTCCAGCACTTCTGCGTGGTGCTTGCGTGCCAGATCGATGGCATTGAGCACTTCGGTTTCGCTGTGCCCAAGCTTGAGCAGAATTTCTGCACTCAGCAGCAGGCTGGCTTCAAAGGTGTCGGAGATGACTTCGGTGGCGCCGGCCCGCATGAAATCCTCATAATGGCGGTCATCGCGCAGACGCACCAGCACGGGGATATCCGGGCGCAGACGGCGCACCGCTTCCAATGTCTTCAGGGCCATTTGCACATCGCCATAGGTGATGCTGACCAGCCGGGCACGGTCGATATGCGCGGCATCCAGAATGGTGGGGCGGGCACTGTTGCCGTAAAAAACCGGCTCACCGGCCTGCTTGGCCACGTGTACGCGGCTGATGTCCATGTCCAGCGCCACATAGGGCTCATGCGCCTGTTTGAGAAAGCGGGCGGTCATCTGACCAACCCGGCCGAAACCGCACAGAATAACGTGATCCTTCATCCATTCGGTTTCTTCGCGAATTTCCTCTTCACGGCTGACCAGCTCCTGTCCGTAGCTGATGTCCAGACGCTTGGCGATGACACCGTTGAATTTGATCAGAATCGGGGCAAGCATCATGGAAAGTACCGCAGCGGTCATTACCCACTGCAGCGTGGTGTCGTCCAGCAGGGCGTAGCTGCCAGCCAGCGTCAGCAGCACCAGCCCAAACTCGCCCACCTGATTCAACGACAGGGCCGTGCGCAGGCTGATGCCCAGCGGCTTGCGCATCAGCCAGCCGACCAGCAGGATGATGAGGGCTTTCAGCACCATGATGGCCAGCGTGAGGGCGATGATCCACGCCAGATTGGCACCCAGCACCTTGAATGACAGCCCCATGCCGACGGTAATGAAAAACAGCCCCAGCAGCACGTCGCGGAAGGGGCGGATGTCCGATTCGATCTGATGGCGATACTCGGTTTCGCCCAGCATCATGCCGGCGATAAAGGCGCCCAGCGTCATGCTGATGCCGGCACTTTCGGCGAGGGCCGCGGCGAGCAGGGCCACAGTCAGCACTGTGAGAGTGAACAGCTCCTCACTACGGCTGTGGGCCACTTCGTGAAACAGCGGGCGCAGCAGGTAGCGACCGGCCAGCAGCAGCAGGGCGGTGACCCCCAGCCCTTTTAGCAGTGACCACGCCAGCGTCGAGGCCAGCTGACCTTCCACAGGGTTGGCCAGCGCCGGCACCACGATGAGCAGGGGGATGGCCATCAGGTCCTGAAAGATCAGAATGCCCACCGCGGCCTTGCCGTGACGCGACTGCAGTTCGCCCTGATCAGCCAGCTGCTTGATGACGATAGCGGTGGAAGAGAGCGCCAGCGCCGAACCGATCACAAACGCCTGCGTGGTATCCAGATTGAAAAAGGTGATGGCCAGCAGGAAGATCGCCAGTGTCGTCAGTACAACCTGCAATGTACCCATGCCAAATACGTGCTTGCGGAGCGCCAGCATCTGCGGCACGGAAAATTCCAGCCCGATGGAAAACAGCAGAAAGACGATGCCCACTTCCGCCAGCAGGTGAATGGTCTTGTCGCTCTGAATCCAGCCCAGTCCGTCCGGGCCGACCAGCATGCCCACGAAGATGTAGCCGAGGATGGCTGGCATGTGCAGGCGGTGGGCTAGGGCGACCACCACCATGCTCACGCCCAGCAGCACGGCGATGGCGAGGATGACATGTTCAGTCATGGGCGATTCTCATGGACAGGTCGATGGCGTGCACGTGTTTGGTAATGGCGCCGGTAGAGATGAAATCAACCCCCAGCTGCGCCAGTTCCGGCAGTGTTTCCAGTGTAACATTGCCGGACAGCTCGGTTAGGGCGCGGCCGTTGATACGCTTGAGTGCCGCATGGACGGCAGGAATGTCGAAATTATCCAGCATGATAATATCGGCGCCGGCGGCCAGGGCTTCCTCCACCTCCTGCAGGGTTTCCGTTTCCACTTCCACTTTCAGCTTTGGAAATTCGCGCCGTGCCCGTTGCACCGCAGCATGAATGCCGCCTGCGGCGGCGATGTGGTTTTCCTTCAGCATGATCATGTCGTACAGGCCGAGGCGGTGATTGTGGCCGCCACCGCAGCGCACCGCGTATTTCTGCGCCAGGCGCAGGCCCGGCAGGGTCTTGCGCGTGTCCAGCAGGCGGGTTTTGCTCCCGCCCAGCGCCTCTACATAGCGCCGAGTGAGGGTCGCCGTGCCGCTGAGTGTCTGCAGGAAGTTCAGTGCGGTGCGTTCGCCGCTCAGCAGAGCACGCGCCGGCCCAGTGAGGCGCACCAATGGCTGATCTGCGATGACGCGCTCCCCCTCGCTCACCAGCCACTCGATTTTCACGGCCGGCTTGAGCAGGGCAAAAACCATATCGAACCACGGGCGCCCACAGATAACGGCGTCTTCCCGGCTGATGACCTGCGCCTGTGCCTGTGAGTCGGCGGGAATCAGGGCAGCGCTGGCATCACCAGAGCCAATATCCTCTTCCAGTGCCAGTTGAACAATGGGGCGGATTTGAGCGGGTGTAAGCTGCAGGTGCGCCATGTGAATGCCGTGCGATGGAATGAATGGGGCCATTATACTGATGCGTCATGGAAACCTCTCTGACCCTTGGCCGCCATCGCCTGCATCCGGCGCGCTGGCTGCCAAGCCCCAATCAGGATGCCCGTCCACACGGCGTGCAGCCACAGCTGGTCGTTGTGCACGGCATTAGTCTGCCGCCGGCGCAGTTTGGCGGGCCGTGGGTAGATGACCTGTTCACCAATCGCCTGAATCCGCAGGAACACCCCTATTTTGCACAGATTGTGCACCTGCGTGTCTCGGCCCATCTGCTGATCGACCGCCAGGGGCGCATTACGCAATATGTGGCCTTTAACCGGCGTGCATGGCATGCGGGCCTGTCGCGCTGGTGTGGGCTGGAGCGGTGCAATGACTTTTCCATTGGCATTGAGCTGGAGGGTACGGACTGGCAGCCTTACACGGCCGCACAGTATCGGTGTCTTGAGCAGGTATTGCCGCTGCTGGCGCAGCACTATCCCATTGAGGGGATTGCGGGCCACAGCGAAATAGCACCCGGTCGGAAAACGGATCCGGGCGCTGCGTTTGCGTGGCATCGGCTGGCGCCGCTGCTGCAGCGGTTGGGGTGGAAGCGCGAGGTTTAGCGATTATCCGGCTTTTTCGGCTCGAACAGTTGGCAGGGGGCTCCAGAGCTTTGCTGTACGACGACAGAGGGCAGTTGGTGTGTCTTGAAACCGAAAGCACGACACCCACGCGGAGCGGCCGGATCCCACGTGACATAAAAATGCCGGCAGCGAAAACAGTCTATTTTTTTATCCTTATTCATAATGCAAGTTTATCGACGCTGGGCCGCTTCGGTGCTATGATTTTATTAACCCAATCAATTTACCTTATGAGGAGCACACCATGGCTGGAAAAGTGGGCCTGTTCTACGGCACGGATACCGGAAACACCGAGCGTGTTGCCGAGATGATCAAGGAAAAGCTGGAAGAGAAGATCGGCGAAGGGCAGGTGGATGTCTATGACGTCGCCACGGCGTCCCCGGAAGATTTCGACAAGTATCAGTACATCATTCTTGGCCAGCCCACCTGGTACTACGGCGAGCTGCAGAGCAGCTGGGACGAGTTCTGGGACGACTTCAAGAAGGTGGATTTCACCGGCAAGAAGGTGGCCTGCTTCGGTCTGGGCGATCAGGCGGACTATTCCGAATATTTCCTCGATGCCATGGGCATGATGCACGACGTGGCGGTGGAGAACGGCGCTGAGCCGGTCGGCTACTGGCCCACCGACGGCTATGAGTTTGATGCCTCCAAGGCGGTGACCGAGGATGGCGAGTTCTTTGTGGGGCTGGCCATCGACGAGGATCAGCAGCCGGAGCTGACCGAAGAGCGTGTCAGCCAGTGGGTGGATCAGATTGTGGAAGAGATGGGGCTGGCCTGATTCCGCCTTCCTTTTCATGGTATGAAAAACCCCGCCTCGGCGGGGTTTTGCTTTTCTGATGTCTGGAAAGGCGGTGGGGGCGGTCTGTCCTGTCGATTTAGCGGAAGGAAAGAATAGGCCAGCCCATTTTTTCGGCATGGGTGCGCAGCCGTTCGTCCGGATCTACGGCCACAGGATTGTCCACGGCTTCCAGCAGGGGAATGTCATTGTGGGAGTCGGAATAGAACCAGCTGCCTTCCAGCGTCTCGCCGTGTTCATTCAGCCATTGCCGCAGGCGTTCCACCTTGCCGTGTTGAAAGGTGGGAATGCCGACAATTTCGCCGGTGTAATAGCCATTTTTATCCCGTTGCGGTTCAGTGGCGAGCAGATGCGCCACGCCGAGGCGCTTTGCAATGGGTGCGGTGACAAAGGCATTGGTGGCGGTGATGATCATGAGCGTATCGCCCGCCTTGCGGTGTTTCTCCAGGGCTTCAAGTCCCTTGGGCAGAATAATGGGCTCGATGTAGCGCTGCATGAATTCGCGATGCCACTGCGCCAGTTCTTCAGGGTCACGATCCACGAGGGGGGCAAGGGCAAAGCGCTGATAGGCATGGATATCCAGCTCGCCCCTGCAGTAGTCGGCGAAAAACTGGTCGTTCTGACGCTTGTGCGCTTCAGGATCCACCAGCCCCTTTTCAATGACGAACTCCCCCCATAGGTGGTCGCTGTCGCCGCCGAGCAGCGTATTGTCCAGATCGAAAATTGCCAGTGCCATGGTGTCCCTTTGTGCTCGGCCGCCTCGGAAGGGCCGGATTCGTTAAAATAGCCGTAATCAAACTTTGTGATCGTGTATCAAGATGCCGAATTATACCTGTCGTCAGGACGACAACTCCGTAATCGACGAAGAAGGCTACCGCCCCAATGTGGGCATCGTGCTGGTCAATCCGCAGGGCAAGGTATTCCTGGGCAAGCGTGTGCATCAGGATGCCTGGCAGTTTCCACAGGGGGGCATCCAGCAGCATGAAACGCCGCAGCAGGCGGTATTTCGTGAGCTGAAGGAAGAGGTCGGTCTCAACCCGGCCGATGTGCGTGTGCTGGGCCGTACCAGCGATTGGTTGCGCTACGAACTGCCGCCTCAGTTTGTGCGCCATCACAACGAGCCGGTGTGCATCGGTCAGAAGCAGATCTGGTTCCTGCTCGGCCTGGTGGGGCCGGAGTCCCATATCCGCCTCGATCAGGACAAAACGCCGGAATTCGAGGACTATCGCTGGGTGGACTGGTGGGTGCCGGTGCAGGAAGTGGTGGAGTTCAAGCGCAATGTCTATCAGCAGGCCCTGACGGAGCTGGAGCCCTATCTGCAGCAGTTCTGGCTGAAGTGAGCGACCCTGCGGCAGGCTGGGCGGCTGAGGGGTTCATGTTAAGATACGCCCCTTGGCAGGACGCACAACCCGTGCATCGGCCTGCATGAAGCATTCAAAATGAGCCGGCCGACCGAACAGGTTCGCCGGCTCATGTGTGATTAACCTACCCCGAGGACGGGGTGGCCGTGGGCGCCAAAAGCGCCGAGAGAATGAGGTAAGCGTATGACCGATAAGTTCATCGACCAGGATCCCCAGGAAACTCAAGAGTGGCTTGAAGCCCTTGAGGCCGTTGTTGAGTTTGAAGGCAGCGACAAGGCGCAACACCTGATCAATGCCCTGATTGCCAAGGCGCGTCAGTTCGGTATCGATACGCCGTATTCCGCAAACACTCCCTATATCAATACCATTCCGCCCGAGCAGCAGCCCAAGTATCCGGGCGATCTGAAGCTGGAGCAACGCCTGCGCGCCATTTTGCGCTGGAATGCCATGGCGATGGTGGTGCGCGCCAACAAGCACACTGGTGTGGGTGGCCATATTGCGTCCTATGCTTCCAGCTGCACCCTGTATGAAGTGGGCTTCAACCACTTTTTCCGCGGCCCGCAGGCTGAGCAAGGGCATGATTTTGTCTATTTTCAGGGGCATACCGCGCCCGGCATGTATGCGCGTGCCTATCTGGAAGGGCGCCTGGACGAAGAGCATTTGAAAAACTTCCGTCAGGAAGTGGATGGCCATGGCCTTTCCTCCTATCCGCATCCGTGGCTGATGCCGGACTTCTGGCAGTATCCCACTGTATCCATGGGCCTTGGCCCCATCATGGCCATCTATCAGGCGCGCTTCATGAAGTACATGCAGGCGCGCGGACTGGCCAAGACCGATCAGCGCAAGGTATGGGCGTTCCTGGGCGATGGCGAGATGGACGAGCCGGAATCCCGCGGTGCCATTCATCTGGCCAGCCGCGAGAAGCTCAACAACCTCATTTTTGTGGTCAACTGCAACCTGCAGCGTCTTGACGGCCCGGTGCGTGGCAACGGCAAGATCATTCAGGAGCTGGAAGCCTTCTTCCGCGGCGCCGGCTGGAATGTGATCAAGGTGATCTGGGGGAGCGGCTGGGATCAGCTGCTGGCGAAGGATACCTCCGGCAAGCTGATTCAGCGCATGGGCGAAGTGGTCGATGGCGAATATCAGGCGTACAAGGCGAAGGACGGGGCCTATGTGCGCGAGCACTTCTTCGGCAAGTATCCGGAGACTGCCAAGCTGGTGGAAGACTGGACCGATGACGAAATCTTCCGCCTGACCCGTGGCGGCCACAGCCCGCGCAAGATCTATGCAGCCTACAAGGCAGCGACGGAGTCCGAGCTGCCGACCGTCATCCTGGCCAAGACCATCAAGGGCTACGGCATGGGCCCGTATGGCGAGGCGGCCAACACGACGCATCAGCAGAAAAAGCTGGATGTCGAAGGCTTGAAGTATTTCCGCGACCGCTTTGCCATTCCGATTTCCGATGAGGAGCTGGAGAAGGATGTACCCTTCTACCGCCCGCCGGAAGATTCGGACATCATGCAGTACATGCATGCGCGCCGCAAGGAACTGGGCGGCTACCTGCCCAACCGCTCCAGCGAGTGCGACACGCTGCCGGCTCCCAAGCTGGAGGCGTTCAAGGCGCTGCTGGAAGGCACCGGCGAGCGCGAGATTTCCACCACCATGGCGTTCGTGCGCATCCTTTCCACGCTGTTGCGCGACAAGCAGCTGAAGGACCGTATCGTGCCCATTATTCCCGATGAGGCACGCACCTTCGGCATGGAAGGTCTGTTCCGTCAGATCGGTATCTACGATCCGGCGGGCCAGCTGTATGAGCCGGTGGACAAGGATCAGGTGTCCTACTACAAGGAATCCGAAAAAGGGCAGGTGCTGGAAGAGGGTATCAACGAAGCGGGCGCCATGTCTGACTGGATTGCCGCTGCGACCGCATACAGTAATTACGGCGTCAGCATGATTCCGTTCTACATCTTTTACTCCATGTTCGGCTTCCAGCGCATTGGCGATCTGGTGTGGGCGGCAGGCGACCTGCGCAGCCGCGGCTTCCTCATCGGCGCCACCGCAGGCCGCACCACACTGGAAGGCGAGGGCCTGCAGCATGACGACGGCCACAACCTGCTGTTCTACGATGCGGTGCCCAACTGCCTCAGCTATGACCCGACGTTCGCCTATGAGATGGCTGTGATCATCCGCGACGGTATCAAGCGCATGTACGAAGACAAGGAAGACGTCTTCTACTACATCACTGCCATGAACGAAAACTACACCCATCCGGCCATGCCCGAGGGGGCAGAAGAGGGCATCCTCAAGGGCCTGTATCTGTTCAAGGCCGCCGAAGCGAAGAAAGGCCAGCCACAGGTGAACCTGCTCGGTTCCGGCACCATCTTCCGCGAGTCCATCGCAGCAGCCGATCTGCTGCGTGACGACTGGGGCGTAGCTGCCAACCTGTGGGCGGCCCCCAGCTTCAACCTGCTGGCGCGGGATGGCAAGGAGGTGGCACGCTGGAACATGCTGCACCCGGATACCGAGCCGAAGCAGCCCTATGTCACCGAGCAGCTGTCCAAGGCTGAAGGCCCCTATGTGGCGGCGACGGATTACATTCGCGATCTGCCGGAAAAAATCCGTGCCTATGTGCCCGGCACCTACATCACGCTGGGTACCGACGGCTTCGGCCGCTCCGACACCCGTCAGAAACTGCGCCGCCATTTCGAGGTAAACCGCTACTACATTGCCGTGGCTGCCCTGAAAGCGCTGGCCGACGATGGCGTGATCGAGCGCAAGGTGGTGAAAGACGCCATTGAAAAATACGGTATTGACGCGGACAAAACGTATCCGCTCTATCTGTAATCCCGATCAAGGCCGCCGACGTGCGGCCTTTTTGCACAGGAAGGAATGCCCATGACAGTCAAGACAATTACGCTGCCGGATATTGGCGATTTTGATTCGGTCGATGTGATTGAGGTGCTGGTTCAGCCCGGTGACACCGTTGATGTGGACGACTCCCTCATTACGCTGGAGTCCGACAAGGCCACCATGGAAGTGCCGTCGCCCTATGCCGGCACCATTACCAAAATGCTGGTCAAGGAAGGCGACAAGGTCAGCGAAGGCGACCCCATCGCTGAGATCGAGGTGGCGGAAGATGGCGCGGAGGAAGAACCTGCGCCCGCAGCGGAATCCGAGGCTGCGCCAGCGCCTGATGCTGAAACGCCTGCTGCTTCAGCAGCACAACCCGAACCTGCCAAGCCCGCTGCTGCGGCACCGGCGCAACCCGCCACTGGATCAGCGGAAGAAAAGCCGGTGAATGCCCAGCCCATGGGGGCCACCTTCCACGCCAGCCCCGCGGTACGTGCCTTTGCCCGCGTGCTGGGTGTCGATCTGTCCAAAGTAACCGGTAGCGGTCCCAAGGGTCGTATCACCAAGGAAGATGTGCAGCAGTTCGTAAAATCGGTGATGGAAGGCGCGCAGCAGCTGACGCCGGCCACAGGTGGTGCCGGCATTCCGGCCATCAAGCTGCCCGACTTCAGTCAGTTCGGCCCGGTGGAAGAGGTAGAGCTGTCGCGCATCAAGAAGATTTCTGGCAAGCATCTGCACGCCTGCTGGCTCAATGTGCCTCATGTTACCCAGTTTGATGAGGCGGACATCACCGAGCTGGAAGCCTTCCGCAAGGGACTCAAGGCGCAGGCCGAGAAGGAAGGCGTCAAGATCACGCCGCTGGTATTCATCATGAAGGCGGTGGTCGCGGCACTGAAGCAGTTCCCCAACATGAACGCGTCTCTGTCCGAAGACGGTGAGCGCCTGATCGTGAAGAAATACTACAACCTGGGTATTGCCGTGGATACGCCCAATGGGCTGGTGGTGCCGGTGGTGCGGGGTGTGGATCAGAAGGGCATTTTCGAGCTGTCCCGCGAGCTGATGGCCATCAGCGGCAAGGCGCGTGAAGGCAAGCTCTCGCCGGCAGACATGTCCGGAGGCACCTTCACCATCTCCAGCCTGGGGGGCATTGGAGGTACCAACTTCACGCCGATCGTCAATGCGCCAGAAGTGGGCATCATGGGGGTTTCCAAGGCGAAGATGCAGCCGGTTTGGAATGGCAGCGACTTCGAACCGCGGCTGATTCTGCCGTTCTCCGTCAGCTATGACCACCGCGTTATCGACGGGGCGGAAGGGGTGCGCTTTACCCAGACGGTGGCGCGCTATCTGAGCGATATTCGTCAACTGATTCTGTAAGGTGTGAGCCCGACAGTCTTACGTCAGGCCGGCTATCGCTTTTTCTTCTTTTCGCGCGAAGAGCCAAGGATGCATATCCATGTGCTTTCGGAAAAGGGGGAAGCGAAATTCTGGCTTGAGCCGAATGTTGAGCTGGCACAAAGTTATCGCTTGGGTCCACATGAACTCAATGAAATCAGAGCGATTATTTTTGAAAACGAGGAGCTGCTAAAAGATGCCTGGTGCCGTCACTTCGGTTGTTGAGCAGGAAGCACGCTCTACCCGCCACGGGATCTGGCTATTGCTCGATGGGCAGGAGTATTTTCTGCCCTATGAGCAGTTTCCCTGGTTCAAGGGGCAGCCGGATGATGTATTGAATGATTTTGAAGAGATTGGCCAGGCGCATCTTTTCTGGCCGCAGCTGGATGTGGACTTGACGTTGGACATGATCCGCCACCCGGAGCGCTATCCGTTGGTGGCCCATTGAGAGGTTAGGTGTATGAGCAAGATTGTAGAGATTGTCCTGCCGGATATTGGTGACTTTGACGCCGTCGATGTGATTGAAGTCCTGGTTCAGCCCAGCGATACCGTTGAAGTGGATGATTCGCTGATTACGCTGGAGTCCGACAAGGCTACCATGGAGGTACCTTCCCCCTATGCCGGAAAGATTGTCGAGCTGACGGTTAAAGAGGGTGACAAGGTCTCCACCGGCGATGTCATCGGCAAAATGGCCCTGGCAGAGAGTGAAACCGCCGAAAACAGCGAAAAAGCGCCTGAAACCGCTGCAGAGCCCGCATCGGCAGCCGCTGCCGAAAAACCGGCCGCGCAAAAAGTCGGGGACCCCTTCCCCGAAGCGGATCAGCATGCCGAAGTGCTGGTGCTGGGTGGCGGTCCTGGGGGGTACACCGCAGCTTTCCGCGCCGCGGATCTGGGCAAGAAAGTGGTGCTGGTGGAGCGCTATCCGGTCATTGGCGGTGTGTGCCTCAATGTGGGCTGTATTCCCTCCAAGGCGCTGCTGCACATGTCCGTGATCCTGAATGAGACCCGCGAACTGGCAGATCATGGCCTCAAGTTCGCCGAGCCGGAAATCGATCTGGACAAGCTGCGTGACTACAAGAACGGGGTGATTAAAAAGCTCACCGGCGGGCTGGCGGCACTGGCCAAGCAGCGCAAGGTGGAGATCGTGCAGGGCTACGGCCGTTTCAGCAGTCCGCATACCGTCGAAGTTGAGTTGGCGGATGGCGTCACCAAAACCATTTCGTTTGACAACGCCATTATTGCGGCGGGCTCGCAGCCTATCAAGCTGCCGTTTATTCCCCATGACGATCCGCGGGTGATGGATTCCACCGACGCGCTGGAGCTGCCGGAAGTGCCCAAGCGCATGCTGGTCATCGGTGGCGGCATTATCGGTCTGGAAATGGCGCAGGTGTATGACAGCCTTGGCGCCAAAATCACCATTGTGGAGCTGGGCGACACCATTATTCCCGGTGCCGACAAGGATTTGACCAAGCCGCTGCTCAAGCGCATCAAGAAGCGCTATGAAAACATTTACCTGAATGCCAGGGTGACCCATGTAGAGGCCAAGCCGGAGGAGCTTGAAGTCACCTTTGAAGGCAAGAATGTGCCGGAAAAGGATACCTTCGACCGCATTCTGGTGGCGGTGGGGCGTGCCCCCAACGGCCATAAGATCGGTGCGGAGAAGGCGGGCGTGGCTGTGGACGAACGCGGCTTTATCGCTGTGGACGAGCGCCAACGCACCAATGTGCCCCATATCTATGCCATTGGCGATATCGTCGGTCAGCCCATGCTGGCCCACAAGGCGGTGCATGAAGGCAAGGTGGCGGCAGAAGTCATCTGCGGTCTGCCATCCGCCTTTACCCCCATGGGCATTCCTTCCGTGGCCTACACCGATCCGGAAGTGGCCTGGGCGGGCAAGACGGAAGAGGAACTCAAGGCTGAAGGCGTGGAATACGAAAAGGGCGTTTTCCCCTGGGCCGCCTCCGGCCGCAGCCTGAGTCTGGGCCGCGACGAGGGCATGACCAAGGCGCTGTTCGACGCCAAGACCCATCGCATTCTGGGGTGCGGCATTGTCGGCCCCAATGCGGGCGAGCTGATTGCCGAAGCCATGTTGGCCATTGAAATGGGTGCCGACATGCAGGACATTGGTCTCACCATCCACCCGCACCCGACCCTGTCGGAAACCTTTGCCTTTGCCGCCGAGATGGCCGAAGGCACCATCACCGACCTGATCGCGCCGAAAAAGCGCAAGTAAAGGCCGCGGTGCTTCCAGAGGAATAAAGCCGCCGCCTGGCGGCTTTTTTATGAGTGTTGTCTATGGAAAACCTGACGCTTGTTGCCCTGTGTGTGCTGATTGGTCTGCTGTTGCAGCGGGTGCATGTTTTCAAGGCGGCGCATGAAGTCCTGAACGCCTGGGTCATTTGGATTGCGTTGCCGGCGGTGATTCTGCATTACCTCCCGCAGCTGGCATTTGATCAGCGCCTGCTGGAGCTGATCGCTATTCCTTGGATGACGCTGGCACTGATCGCCGGGCTGGTACTGTGGCTGGGTCGCCAGTTGGGCTGGTCGCGCAATACCATCGGCGTATTGCTCATGCTGGCGCCGCTGGGTAATACCTCTTTCCTGGGTATTCCTATGCTGCAGGCGTTGTTGGGCGATGAGAGCATACCCTATGCGCTGGTGTACGATCAGGCTGGTTCGTTCCTGGCGGTGGTACTGTACCTGCCGTTCGTGGCGGCGTTTTACGCCGGCGATGGGGTATTTAGCTGGGGCAGGGTGCTGCACAAGATGATCACCTTTCCGCCCATGATTGCCGCGCTGGTTACCTTTGCCACCTGGTCGCTGAATCGGCCGGCGTGGCTGGAAGCCAATCTGATTCGTCTGGCTGACACCCTGGTGCCGGTGGCAATGGTGGCCGTTGGACTGCGGCTGAAGCTCAGACTGCCGCAGGGACTGGGGCAACCGTTTGCTGTAGGCATGCTGCTGAAGATGGGGCTGATGCCGCTTCTGGCATTGTGGCTGATTCAGCTGCTGGACATGCATGGTCTGCCGGCGCAGACGGCGCTGCTGGAAGCAGCTATGCCCACCATGATTACCGCGGGAGTGGTGGCCGCCAGTCACAACCTGCAGCCCCGGCTTGCTGCAGCCATGGTGGGGTGGGGTGTACTCGTCTCGTTTGTGACCCTGCCGTTGTGGTCGCTGATCGCCGAGCAACTGTAGTGGCTCAGTCCTGCCAGTCCGGCAGGCGCCTGGGCAGGGCGGCCAGATGGAGCGGATACAGATCGGGCAGGCCATCGCGCCAGTGAATTGGGTGTTCGCCCTGAATCAGCTCGCGCACATAGGCCTTGCCGGCTTCAGTCGCTCCGTAGCCATCATCCGTAATAAATTCGTCCGGCACGGTCTTTTCCAGATCGGCGATCTTTTCCAGCGGACAGGATTCAAAGCGCCATTCGAAAGGATTTTCACCGGTTTTCACCACGATGGGCAATACGCCTGCTTCACCTCGTACGGCGGCCTCCACGCTGGCCTTGCCGGCATCATAGGCCAGCGTCCAGTCCACCCTTGAAACCAGATGCGCCGCACTGCGCTGCAGATAGTCGGGCACCGCGGCGTGGATCTTGGTATCCAGATCCCGGCGCAGTTCATCCGCCAGCTTGATGGCCGCGCCGCCCATCTGGCTCCAGCCCATGTGTTCCCGGTTGGGGCGTGCGACCGCATAAAACTGACCGTTGGCCGTCTTGATGCCTTCACCCACAATGACGACACAGTAGCCGTACTCGGCAATGCATTGGCGAATGCGCGTGAGTGTCTGCGCATAATCGAACACACGCTCCGGAAAGAGGATGAGCAGGGGCAGGTCGGGTAGTCGGTCCTGCACCAGCGCGGCAGACAGCGCGATCCAGCCCGTATGGCGCCCCATGGCTTCCATGAGGAATATCTTGGTGCTGGTAGGGTACATGGCGCGCAGATCCAGTGCGGCCTCCAGCAGGCTGGTGGCGAAAAACTTGGCGGTGGAGCCATAGCCGGGTGAGCAGTGGGTCAGGGCCAGATCGTTGTCAATGGTCTTGGCGACACCAATGACATTCAGTTCATGGCCGTGTTCGGCGCAGTAGTCGGCCACTTTCTGCGCCGTAAGCATGGAGCCATTGCCGCCGTTGTAGAAGAAATAGCGGATATTCCATGCCTTCAGCACCTGAAAGACACGTTCGTACTGGGCCGGATTCTCTTCAATGGGATCCAGATCAAAGCGGCACGCCTGCAGGGCGCCACCGGGCAGCTGCTTGAGGCGCTGCAGTTCCCAGTCGCTCAGTGCACTGAGGTTGACCAGATCTTCACGCAGCACGCCGAGAATGCCGTTGCGGGCGCCAAACAGGGTCCCGAAGGTGTCGGGATGGGCGCGCACGGTTTCGATGACGGCGGCCATGGAGGTGTTGATGACGGCCGAGACGCCGCCGGCCTGGGCGTAGAGGGCATTAGGTTTTGAAAATTGGGTCATGGGGCACCTTGAGGGTATCGTGTTCAAGCGTGAGGGGCGTGCCGGCGCGCAGTCGCCGCAGCGGATCGCCTACCAGCAGATGGCGCCAGCCGCGATTCAGCGGTGACGGCTGCTGGCGCAGGAAAGCGAGCAGATGGCTCTGCAGGGCATTGGCGCTGAAGCCAAATGTGAGCGCCTGCTGTTCGATCACGGCGCGGCCGAGCAGCTGCAGAACGCTTTCCTGTGCCGTGGGTTTGGGGGCACGCGCAGATTGTTTTTCCCAGGTATTTTCCGCAAAGACGCGGTCGATTTCGGCGATGATCTGGGGCCCCCAGTCGGCGATCTGCGGCTTGGTGAGGCCCGGCACGTTCTTCAGCTTGTCCAGCGAGGCGGGCGGCCGTTTGGCCAGCGCCAGCAGGGCGTCATCCCCAATGACCCAGCGGCGCGGCAAATTGTGCTGCTGTGCGGTGCGCTCGCGCCAGGCCGCAAGCTGGCGCAGCAGGGTCTGCTGCTTGGCGGAAAAGTGCCGCCCGCCACTGAGGCGCTGCCAGGCCGTGTCGGGATTGCCGGCATAGATTTCCGGCTTGAGCAGATCGGCAAAGTCTTCGCTTAGTGCTTTCAGTGCGGCGTCGGTAAGCGGCGCGGTCAGCTGCGCATGCAGGGGCAACAGGTAGCGCACGTCGTTGGCGGCATAGGCCTGCTGTTTTGCATTGAGTGGGCGGCGACACCAGTCAGTGCGGGTGGCGTCTTTTGGCAGCTTCACGTCGCAAAAATGCTGCACCAGCTGGGCCAGTCCGGTCTTGTCGCCAAGGCGATGCAGCAGCGCGGCAATCTGGGTGTCGAACACCGCCGCAGGCAGGCGGCCGGACGCTTGATACAATACCTCCAGATCCTGCCATGCCGCATGCACTACCGTGGTGATGCCGGGTGTGGTCAAAATCTCCCACAAGGGCTCAAGCGGGCACTTCAGCAGGTCGATCAGCGCAATCTCGCCATCCTCCCGCGCCAGCTGAATCAGGCACAGGCGCGGGTAGTAGGTGTCGGTGCGCAGAAATTCCGTATCCAGTCCGAGGCGTGCCGGGGGCTGGACAGGGGCAAGAAAGGACTTCAGGTCGGCTTCGTGCTCGATCCACTGCATGAAAAAGGTTCCGGAAAATGAGAATCCATATTTTAGGCGTTGGCGGCACCTTTATGGGCGGGTTGGCGCAGATTTTACAGGGGCTTGGGCACCAGGTCACGGGCTCGGATGGGCCGCTGTATCCGCCCATGAGCGACCAGCTGGCCCAGGCTGGCATCGAGGTGTTCGGCTATGGGGATCACGGCTGGATGTCGCCGGAGCTGGATGTGGTGGTCATCGGCAATGCGCTGTCGCGTGGCCACGAGGATGTGGAAGCTGTACTGAACCGCGGCCTGCGTTTTACCTCGGGGCCGCAGATTCTCAGCGAATTGCTGCTGCAGGATCGCTGGGTGGTCGGCGTCGCCGGCACGCATGGCAAGACCACCACCTCCAGCATGGTGGCGTGGATTCTGGACTATGCCGGGCTGGCACCCGGTTTCCTGATTGGCGGCGTCCCGGAGAATTTCGGTCGCTCCGCCCGGGTGGGCGAGGCGCCCTTTTTCGTGATCGAGGCAGATGAATACGACACCGCCTTTTTCGACAAGCGCAGCAAGTTCGTGCACTATCGCCCGCGCACCTGCGTCATCAACAATCTTGAGTTCGACCACGCTGATATCTTTGCGGACCTGAAAGCCATTCAGTGGCAGTTTCATCAACTGGTGCGCACCGTGCCGGGCAATGGCCTGATTATTACGCCAGCCAATGAACCGGCTATAGACGAGACGTTGGCCATGGGATGCTGGACGCCGGTGGTGCGCTGGGGCGAGCGGCTAGCGCTCCAGCCCTTCGAGTCCTCAGGGGCGGCTTTTCGCGTGCTGGACCGCGGTCAGCCGGTGGGCGATGTAAGCTGGCCGCTCACCGGGGAACATAATCTCGCCAATGCCGCAGCAGCGCTGCTGGCTGCGGAACATGCGGGCGTTCCGCTGGCGCTGGGGGTAGAAGCGCTGAACCACTTCAAGGGTGTAAGACGTCGTCAGACGCATGTGGGCGAGGCGGCAGGCGTGCGTGTCATCGATGACTTTGCCCACCATCCCACCGCCATTGCCACCACACTGTCGGGCCTGAAGGCGACCTTGCAGCCCACTCAGCGGCTGCTGGCGGTGTTCGAGCCCCGTTCCAATACCATGCGCATGGGTGTCCATGCTGCGCGGCTGCCCGAGGCGTTTGCGCCAGCGGATGCGGTATTTTCCTTTATCGATCCGGCTTGGGATTGGCAGCTGCCGCCCTTTTCCGTGCCGCTTGCGACGGCATCGGATTACGATGCGCTGCTGAAGCAGCTACTGGAAGCGGTGCAGGTCGGCGATGTGGTGGTTTTTATGTCCAATGGGGCGTTTGGCGGCCTGCAGCAGGCCTTTTTGCAGGCACTGCGCGAACGGGAAAAAAGCGAAGGGCACCCCCGCAATGCCTCTGAATGATCGCGACAGTGGCGATTTTGGGCCAAGGCAAGGCGTGGTGAGCGAAGCATGGTGAGTCCATATGAGGGAGCCGCAACGCAGCATTGGACCAAAATCGTCCTGCCCCTCCGGGTTGCGACGGGATGGCGAGGTTTCAGTGAAGCTCCTTTAGACGAAATTCTAATCAATAGTGCTTGTTGCGGACAAACCAGCAACGCGAGTGCATTCAGAGGTTTTGTGGGGGTGCCTGTAAAGTCGGGGACCCCCTCATTCAGCGACCTTCAAGCGTAAATTCGTCCGGGTGGAGAGGGCGATTGGGTCGATAGTGATCCATCAGTAGCTGCGACCAGCGAGCGGCTCGGGCAGGCAGCCCATTTGCCAGATAGGCATGCACCTGTTCCAGCACGGCCTGCTTGAACGCATCGGACGGGCCTACGCCACCGCTGAGATTGTCGGCGCTGAAATGAAAATGAAAGTCCGCGCTGGCGGAAAAAATCCACTCCAGCGCCTGCGGCTTGACTTCCACGCGCTCGAATTCGGCCTGTTCTTCTTCGCTGCGTCCATCCGGCTTGTACCAGTAGCCGTAGTCTTCCAGCAGGCGCCGTTCGGGCCCCGCCACGCACCAGTGGGCGATCTCGTGCAGCGCGCTGGCGAAAAAGCCGTGGGCAAAGATGATGCGGTGATAGGGACAATCGGCATCTGCCGGTCGATAGATGGGTTCATCTTCGCAACAGACGAGGCGGGTGTTTTCGCTGTCTGCAAAGGTGCTATCAAACAGGCGGATCAGCGTCTGAACGTCGTGTTTCATGGGAGGAAAGGGGCGCCGTTGCGGCGCCCGGAAGGGGTTAAACGGGAGATTCGTTCTCGAAGGCCTGGAAGCAGCGGCGGGCAGACGCCAGCGTCGCTTCCAGATCTTCATCCGTGTGGGCGGCTGAGACAAAGCCGGCCTCGAATGCCGACGGTGCCAGATAGACGCCCTCGTCCAGCATCATGTGGAAGAAGCGCTTGAAGTGTTCTATATCGGAGCGCACCACCTGCTCAAAGCGCGTAATAGGCGCCTCGGCGGTAAAGAAGAAGCCGAACATCCCGCCCACCTGATTGGTGGTGAGGGCGATGCCTTCTTCGTGGGCCACCTGTTCAAGACCTGTGGCCAGTTTTTGCGTCTTGGCTTCCAGGTCTTCGAAGAAGCCGGGCTGGCTGATGAGCTTCAGCGTGGTCAGGCCCGCCGCCATGGCCAGTGGATTGCCAGAGAGGGTACCGGCCTGATAGACCGGACCCGTTGGGGCCAGCTGGGACATGATCTCGCGCTTGCCGCCCAAGGCACCCACCGGCATGCCGCCGCCGATCACCTTGCCAAAGGTGGTCAGATCAGGTGTGATGCCGTAGCGGCCCTGCGCACCGGTCAGACCAACGCGGAAGCCGGTCATCACTTCATCAAAAATCAGAATGGCGCCGTGGGCATCGCACACCTCACGCAGGGTTTCTAGAAAACCGGGCACTGGCGGAACGCAGTTCATGTTGCCGGCCACCGGCTCGACAATGATGCAGGCGATCTCATCGCCCATCTCGTCAAACACTTGACGAACCTGTTCGACATCGTTGTAGGTGAGCGTCAGGGTCTGTTCGGCCAGACACTTGGGGACACCGGGCGAGGAGGGTACGCCGTGGGTCAGCGCGCCGGAACCGGCCTTTACCAGCAGGCTGTCTGAGTGGCCGTGATAGCCACCCTCGAACTTGACGATCTTGTCACGGCCGGTGGCGCCACGCGCCAGACGGATGGCGGTCATGGTCGCTTCGGTACCGGAATTAACCATACGTACCATGTCCACAGAGGAGATGAGCTCGCAGATGAGATCGGCCATCTCCACTTCCAGCTCTGTAGGGGCCCCATAGCTGAGCCCCTTTTCCGCTTGCTTCTGCACGGCTTCCACCACGTCCGGGTGCGCATGACCAAGGATCGCCGGCCCCCATGATCCTACGTAATCGATATAGCGCTTGCCGTCCACGTCCCAGACGTAAGCCCCTTGTGCACGGTCGATGAACACAGGATCGCCTTCCACGCTGCGGAAGGCGCGCACGGGCGAATTCACGCCGCCGGGAATGTGTTGCTGGGCATGAGTAAACAGTTGATGTGAACGGTTCATGGAGCGCTAATCCTCATGATTTTTGAAACAGTTGACAGAATTGACGTGCGGTGGCCTCAATGTCCGGTTGGGCAAACAGGCCCTGAATAACGGCCACCACATCGGCACCCGCATCGATCACCACGTCCGCATTTTCGGTGGTGATGCCACCGATGGCCACGATGGGAATGTTCAGGGTCTGCCGGGCCTGACGCAGCGTTTCCAGGCTGGCCGGTTGCGCCTGTGGCTTGGTACGGCTGGCAAAGAAACGGCCAAAGGCCACATAATCGGCGCCGGCATTTTGTGCCGCACGGGCTCGTGCCAGGTCGTTGTAGCAGGAAACGCCGATTAATGTCTCAGTCCCCAATACCTCGCGAGCCTGCTGCAGGGGCATGTCCTCGCGTCCCAGATGCACGCCGTGTGCCTGTACGGCTTTGGTTAGCGCCACATCGTCATTGACGATAAACCAGGCGCCATAGTCGTGACATAGCGCACGCAGTTCCTGCACAATACGCAGACGGTCTCCGGCTTCATGGAGCTTGTCTCGGTACTGCAGGTAGCTGACCCCGCCGCGCAGCGCCGCTTCCACGGCTTCAAACAGCTGCTGGCCTGGTGTCAGATACGGATCGGTGATGGCATAGAGTCCACGCATGGCTGTTCCCTCCCGGTGTGATTTAACGCGGTGGCAACATGGCCCTTACACGCGCTTCCACCTTATCGTAGTCCACTTCACCGATTTTGCGATAGACAATATTGCCGTTGGGCGCAATCAGAAACGAGGTGGGTGTCAGGCTGACGCCGCCAAATGCGGCCGCAATCTCACCCGTGCTGTCATGGGCGAACAGGAAGGGGTAGGCGTGCGCCTTGCGGTATTTTTTCACCTGCTCGATGGGGTTGTAGGCCATGGCGATGGCGACAATCTGAAAGTCCTTGCCCAGACGCTGCTTCATTTTCGCGAGATGGGGCATTTCCGCGATGCAGCCGGGACAGGTGGTCGCCCAGAAATTGACCAGAGTGGGCTTGCCGGGATGACCGAGATCCACCACTTTGTCATCCAGTGTTTCCACCTGAATGGCTGGGGCTTTGTCATTGCCGAACAGGGTGATGCCGATCAGCGCCACCAGCACGGCGACGACGGCGGCGGCCAGAAATTTGGGCATCAGCCCCTTAGTCTGTGAGGACTTCGACGCCATTGGCCGTACCACACAGAAGAATGTCCGCCTTGCGCTGGGCAAACAGACCGTTGGTCACCGTGCCGACAATGTTGTTCAGCTCGCGTTCCAGGCCTACGGGATCCACGATTTCCAGTCCGTGTACGTCGAGAATCACGTTGCCATTGTCGGTGATGAAGCCTTCGCGCCACACGGGCTCGCCGCCGAAGCGCTTGACGATCTCGCGCGCCACGTAGCTGCGTGCCATTGGGATAACCTCAATAGGCAGCGGGAACTTGCCGAGGATGTCCACCTTTTTGGTTTCATCGGCGATGCACACGAACTTGTCAGCCACTGCTGCCACGATCTTCTCGCGCGTGAGTGCGCCGCCGCCGCCCTTGGTGAGGTGCAGATGGCGGTCGAATTCGTCGGCGCCGTCCACATAGACGGAGATTTCATCCACGCTGTTGAGATCCAGCACGGGAATGCCGTGGCGCTTGAGGCGCTCGGCCGAGGCTTCGGAGGAGGCCACAGTGCCTTCAATCTTGTTCTTGATTTTTGCCAGTTCGTCGATGAAGTAGTTGGCTGTAGAACCAGTGCCGATACCGATGATGGTGCCGGGCACGACGTAGTCAATAGCAGCCTTGGCAACGGCCTGTTTCATTTCGTCCTGTGTCATGGCCATGGTCATTTCTCCATTGTCTGATGATGCGGTGTGTCAACGGGTGCGGGGTGAACCGGATCCGCATTCATGATCACCGGTGGTGGCGCTACCTTAGGTTTTTTGGGGGTCAACTGGGGTGGCAGCTGGCCTGGCACGCGGTCATATACGCGGGTAATGATGCCGCTCTGACTGACATAATACTTGTCGTCGTACACGTGCACGATCTTGGGTGTGCGGACCCAGGTGTGCCCGATGAACTTGCCCTTTTCATGCAGCGGGATGCCGCGGGTCATGTACATGGCGCAGCGGGTATTGCCGTTTTCCAGTGCTTTCTGTTTGCCCTTGAGCAGGTCGAAGTCCTTGACGCTGAGCATGCCGCGGCGTTGCAGTTCCTTGAGTTCCGCGGACTTCTTGTCTGCATTTTTCTGGCTGTAGTAATCCACGCACAGGTTCAGCGTCTTGGCGTCACGCACGTTGTCCGGCACAGAGAAGTCCCGCGGCGCCGCCTTTTTGCCGGGCTGGGCCTGAGCGGTGGTGCCGACAAGGGCTGCCAGCAGAATCAGAGTGGCTCGTTTCATTTCATTGCCTCGCGAAATTTATAGGCGGTGAGGGTGTTTTCCAGCAGGGTGGCGATGGTCATGGGGCCAACCCCGCCGGGAACGGGGGTAATCCAGCCGGCCCGCTCGCGGGCGGCTTCGAATTCCACGTCGCCCACCAGACGGCCATTGTCAAGGCGGTTGATGCCCACGTCGATCACGGTGGCACCGGGCTTGATCCACGCGCCCTTGACCATTTCCGGGATGCCGACGCCGACGACGAGAATGTCGGCTTCACTTACCCTGGCAGGCAGATCCTTGGTGGCGCTGTGGCAGACGGTGACGGTGGCGCGAGCGTTGAGCAGCTCCAGCGCCATGGGCACGCCCACGATATTGGAGGCGCCCACGACCACAGCATTCCTGCCGCGAATGGGCTCGCCGGTTTCGGCCAGCAGCGTCATGACGCCATGGGGGGTGCAGGGTGCCAGCTGCGGGTGGCGAGTGGCCAGTCGTCCCATATTGTAGGGATGAAAGCCATCCACATCCTTGCTCGGATGGATGCGTTCGATAATCTTGTTGGGATCGATATGGTCAGGGACGGGCAGTTGTATCAGAATGCCGTCCACTTCGGCGTGTTCATTGAGCTGGTCAATGAGCGCCAGCACTTCTTCTTCCGAAGCCTTGGCGGGCAATTCGTAGGAAAAGTCGGCGAAACCGACTTCCAAGCAGGCCTTTTTCTTGTTGCGCACGTAGACCTGGGAGGCGGGGTCTTCCCCAACCAGCACGACGGCCAGCCCGGGGCGGCGGTGCCCCTGAGCAACCAGCTCTTCCACTGTCTTTTTAATACCGTCGCGAACCCTGGCGGCAACCGCCTTGCCATCGATGATTTTGGCGCTCATGGCAACCCTCGTGAATTCAAATGCAGTCAGTTATTATACAGACAAGCGCATGACGGTTTTTTTACGGCGTCAGCTTGACAGGTCAAGGGGTGCTTCCTACAATACGCGCCACATTATCGGAGTGTAGCGCAGCCTGGTAGCGCACCTGTTTTGGGTACAGGTGGTCGGGGGTTCAAATCCCTCCACTCCGACCAATGTACGACAGGGTTCTGCAAAGTTTCTTCGCTTTGCAGAGCCCTGTTGGACATCCTTTCTGCCGAAAGGTCTCGAATGAGCGCCCGTAGCTCAACTGGATAGAGCAACGGCCTTCTAAGCCGTAGGCTGCAGGTTCGAGTCCTGCCGGGCGTGCCATCTGGCCGCCGGCATTGCCACAATATGGTGGGTGTAGCTCAGTTGGTAGAGCCCAGGGCTGTGATCTCTGTTGTCGCGGGTTCGAGTCCCGTCACCCACCCCATCCCTTGCTTCCCGTGCACTTGCTTCATCTCACTCTGAAATAAAGTCCTTTTATCCTTGTCTGCGTGGCTTGAATGCACGCCGGGGATAGGAACCGGTATACTTGCGCTCATTGTCATAAAACCTTCATGAAAGGAGTTTTTCATGGTGTTGAAAAAGCGCGTGCTGGCCGCAGCAGTTGGCCTGACTTTGGGCAGTGCCACGGCGATGGCTTCGGGTTTTCAGTTGTGGGAAGAGAGTGCAAGCGGTCAGGGGCGTGCCTTTGCCGGCATGGGGGCTGCTACCGATGATGCCTCCGTACAGTGGTATAACGCCGCGGGGCTGACCGCCATTGCAGGGCATCAGGTAATCGTCGGTGGACACTATATCGTGCCCTCCGCAGATTTTAAAAATGAGGGATCCGCAGGCATTTTTGCGACCGGCAAGGATGACAATGGTGGCAATAGTGCCTTTGTCCCCAATCTATTCTGGAAAGGGCATTGGAAGGATTACGATCTGGGTCTGAGTGTGGTGACACCCTTCGGTCTGGGTACCAAGTATGACAGCAACTGGCGTGGACGCTATCTGGGTGTGGAATCCGACGTACGCACCATTAATATCAACCCTACTATTGCCCGCAAGGCGGGTGACTGGTCGTTTGGTGTGGGTATCAGTGCGCAGTATATGGAAGCCAAATTGACCAAACGCATTTTGCCAAGCAGTGTGCTGGGTCAGGTGATTACCCAGCAATTGTTGGGTCAGGGGGTACCCCTTGCCCAAGCGCAAACAATTGCTAATACACAGGCAGCTGCACTGGGTAATGGGTCGTCTGAACTCAAAGGTGACTCCTGGGCATGGGGCTATAACTTAGGCGTTATCTATACCCCCAGCAAAAAAGATCGTTTTGGGGTGAGCTACCGCTCTCAAATGCAGCAAATACTGAGTGGTAAGGCGAAGAAGTATGCTCAGAATGGTACCTATCTGGGGGCTGATAATGCCAAGGCTGAGCTGGATCTGCCGGCCATGGTGGACGTCTCCTGGTCGCACCGCTATAACGATGTGCTGGAAGTTTTGCTGAGCGGGACATGGACCGGCTGGAGCAGCTTCAAGGAACTGCGTGTCACCAAGAAATCGGATGGCTCCACGCTCTCCTATACGCCTGAGCACTGGCACGATACCTGGCGCTGGGCACTGGGGACCAACTATACGCTCAACAGCAAGTGGCTGCTGCGTGGCGGGATTGCCTATGATCAGACGCCTGTGCGGGATCAGAATCGTACCGTGCGCATTCCAGACAATGATCGCAAGTGGCTGTCGCTGGGCGCACGCTATACTATCAAGCCCGGTCTGATGCTGGACGTGGCCTATTCTCACCTATGGGCAGACAAGACCCGGATCGATGAAACCGTCTATGTTGGGGAAAACGACATCGGTGGTTCCACGGGGCACCTCAAGGGCCATTATGACAATGCGGTGGATATTTTTGCGGCACAGTTGGTGTGGAATTACTGATAGATCATTTTGTTCGTCCAATAACAAGCCCGGCATCAGGCCGGGCTTTTTCGTTTCCAGGATACGTTCGCTTAAACGTGCTGCGCCACCCACTGGGCAAACTGCTGCGGTGGCAGGGCGCCGGCGATCTGATCCACCATCTGCCCATTCTTGAAAATGGCGATGGTCGGAATGGAGCGGATGCCAAACTGAACCGACAGCTCCGGGTTGGTTTCCGTATTGATCTTCACAAAGCGTGCCCGCGGCTCAAACTGGCTGGCCACCTGCGCAAAGGTGGGCGCGAACATCTTGCAGGGGCCGCACCAGCTGGCCCAGAAATCCACCACCATGGGCTGATCCGTTTTGGTCAGGGCTTTCATGAACTGCTCCGTGTTCATCTCCACTGGCTGACCGGTAAACAGCGGTTTCTTGCATTTGCCGCAGGTGGGGTTGGCGTTCAGTTTTTCTTCCGGTACGCGGTTGAGCGCACCGCAATGGGGACACATGACAATCATCTTCCGACTCCTTCTTGAATTGTTTACTGCTTTATGGCGTCGGAAGATGGCTTTTCAAGCCTCGCTGTAGTGAGCCTTGATCCAGTCAGGGACGGGGGAGGGCTCGCCAGAAATGTCATAACCAGCGCGCACGAAGTTGTGCAGTGTTTTGTCGTGGGCCTTGATTAGCTCGACGATTTTAGGATCATCGCTGGTCATTTCACTGAGAACGCCATCGGGAAGCATTTCGTAGCGCATGGTGATCTGCTCGCGGAATTCAAACAGCGCGGCAAACAGCGGATCCCAGGAACGGATGGCACGGCCGCCGGCAAAGCGTTTTTCCATGCCTTCCACGTGCTGTTGCAGAACCTCGACCAGTTCCGGATCGGTGCTGCGCGTGGTCACGCGAATGCCATTTTCCAGAAAGGCGGTCTTGCGGTTGAGCTTGGTGTGGTTTTCCAGCAGCTGCTTGAATAGTGCCTGATCACGCTTGTGTTGTTCGTCCGTGCCGTGACCAAACTTGTAGGCGTGTTTGTCTTCGCATGCCATGGTGATGCTCCTTGTGGGGTGTGTTGGAAAGAAATTTTGGCACAAAAAAAGCGCCGATGAGGAGAATCGGCGCTTCAAGTCTGAGGAGCAACTCGCTTGAGGGCGTGTTGGCAGGAAATCTTGCCTAAACAATCCTTATCAAGCTTGAAAATTATTTTATGGTTGAGGGTTCTCAAGAGTCTTGAGAAAGTATGGAGAAAGCAGAAGATGTGTTGAGGGTTTGTGGAGAATGCCTTATGCGGAGACATAAGGCATTCTGATGAATGGGGTTACAGCGCGTCGCGGCCGTGTTCGCCGGTGCGGATGCGGATGACATCATCCAGCGGGGATACGAAAATTTTGCCATCACCGATCTTGCCAGTTTGTGCGGCGCTGATAATGGCTTCTACAGCCTGCTCAACGCGATCTTCAGATACGGCGATTTCCAGCTTCAGCTTGGGCAGGAAATCCACCACATATTCGGCACCGCGGTACATTTCCGTATGGCCCTTCTGGCGCCCGTAGCCTTTTACTTCAGTGACAGTCAGGCCATGGATGTCCACTTCGTGCAGCGCTTCGCGCACGTCGTCCAGTTTAAAGGGCTTAATGATGGCGGTGATGAGTTTCATCGTCATGGTCCTCGTTCAGTTCCAAAGGTTCACCCATTTTAATACTGACGGGCGTGGGGAGGGCACTCAATCCATCGTGCTGGCCATCGGGGGTGAGCACAATGACGGTCGAGCCCATGTTGAAGCGCCCGATTTCATCCCCCTGTTGGAAAGTGATGTTTTCAGCACGGTAGTCCCAGTGCAGCAGGGTAGGACGGTAGGGCGGGGTAATCTTGCCGGCCCAGACGGTTTGCATGCTGCCCACAAAAATGGCGCCCACCATAATAAGACAGACAGAGCCTTCTGCCGTTTCAAAGCGGAGAATCAGGCGTTCGTTGCGGGCAAACAGCCCCGGTACTGTCTCTACCGTGGCCGGGTTGACGGCAAACAGATCGCCGGGCACATAGGTCATGGAAACCAGGGTACCGTCGCAGGGCATGTGCACGCGATGATAATCACGAGGAGACAGGTAGATGACAGCGGCATTGCCATTACGGAAGCGCTCGGCATAGCTGATGTCACCCCCCAGAAGCGCCTCCAGGGTGTATTCGTGACATTTGGCCTGGATGAGCGTGTTGTCATGGATTTTCTGACTCTGGCTGATGACGCCGTCGGCCGGGCTGACCAGGTTCTGGCCATCGCCATGAATGGGGCGTGCGTCGGGCTTCAGCGCGCGGGTAAAGAAGTCGTTGAAGCTGCGGTAGGCCGTGGGATCCGGTTCAAGCGCTTCGTCCAGATTGACGTCATACAGGGCCAGAAACCCCTTGATCAGCAGGTTCTTTACCCATTGGGTTTCGCAGTTGGCCAGCCAGTGCATGCCGCTGGAAAGCAGGTGTTGGGGCAGCAGGTACTGTGGGCCGACTTTGAGCAGGTTGAGCCAGTTCATGAGGTGGGGGTTCCGCTGCGGTATAATTTGCTCAATTTTAACGAATCCTGTGAGTAGCGACATGAAAGATAAGATCAATAAAGTGGTGCTGGCCTATTCCGGCGGTCTCGATACCTCCATCATTGCCAAGTGGCTGCAGGAAGCCTATGACTGCGAAGTGGTGACCTTTACCGCAGACATCGGTCAGGGCGAAGAGGTGGAGCCGGCGCGCGAGAAGGCGCAGGCGATGGGCATCAAGGAAATCTATATTGAAGACCTGCGCGAGGACTTTGCGCGTGATTACGTCTATCCCATGTTTCGTGCCAATGCCATCTACGAAGGCGAATACCTGCTGGGCACCTCCATTGCGCGGCCTCTGATCGCCAAGCGGCTGGTGGAAATTGCTGAGGAAACCGGTGCCGACGCCATCGCGCACGGTGCTACCGGCAAGGGCAACGATCAGGTGCGTTTTGAACTGAACGCCTATGCCCTGAACCCGGACATCAAGGTGATTGCGCCATGGCGCGAGTGGGATCTGAACTCCCGCGAAAAGCTGATGGCCTATGCCGAGACCCACGGCATTCCCATCGAAAACAAGAAGGGCAAGAAGTCGCCGTATTCCATGGACGCCAACCTGCTGCACATCTCCTACGAAGGCGGCCTGCTGGAAGACCCATGGAACGAGCCGGAAGAGAGCATGTGGCGCTGGACGGTTTCGCCGGAAAAGGCGCCCAACGAACCGGTTTATCTGGAGCTGGAGTACGAAAAGGGCGACCTGGTGGGCATCAACGGCGAGCGCATGACACCCGCGCAGGTGATGGAAACCCTGAACCGGATCGGCGGCGAACACGGCATTGGCCGCACGGATATCGTGGAGAACCGCTTTGTGGGCATGAAGTCCCGCGGCTGCTACGAAACGCCGGCAGGCACCATCATGCTCAAGGCGCACCGCGCCATCGAGTCCATCACGCTGGACCGCGAAGCGGCACACACCAAGGACGAGCTGATGCCGCGCTACGCCACGCTCATCTACAACGGCTTCTGGTTTGCGCCCGAGCGCGAGATGCTGCAGGCGGCCATTGATCAGACCCAGCAGTATGTCACCGGCACGGTACGCGTCAAACTCTACAAGGGTAATGTAATGGTGGTGGGGCGCAAGTCGCCTTACAGCCTGTTCGACGAGAAGATCGCCACCTTTGAAGACGACGAGGGTGCCTACGATCAGAAGGATGCGGAGGGCTTTATCAAGCTTAACGCCCTGCGCCTGAAGAACCTGGCCAAACGCCAGCGCTGATGCTGGAAAGGCTGCTCACGCGCCTGCGCCGTGCCCAGAAGGGGCAGGTGGGCACGCTGCCAAACTGGTCCCGACTGCAGGACGAACCGGCGCTGATGCTCTCTTTCGGGCTGGGCAGCGGTCTGTCGCCCATTGCGCCGGGCACGCTGGGCACGCTGGTGGGGCTGGTCGTGTTTATTCCGATCATGCTCTACCAGCCCTGGCTGGGCTGGGCGCTGGCCATTGCAGGCACGGTGTTTGGAGGGCAGATCTGTCAGGCGGGTATCGAGGCCACGGGGGTGGACGATCACTCCGGCATCGTCTGGGACGAGATTGTGGCCATCTGGTGGGTGTTGCTGTTTCTGCCCGCGCAGACTCCCTTGTGGTGGCTGGGGGCGTTTGTGGCTTTCCGCGTGTTTGATGTCCTCAAGCCGCCACCGATCAGTCTGCTGGAGCGCCAGCTCAAGGGAGGCTGGGGCGTCATGCTGGATGATCTGCTTGCCGCCGGGTACGCGCTGATGGTGCTGTGGCTGGTGCGAATCTGGCTTTTGCTGCCTGGATAAAGTACCATTTATGACCATTTATAAAATTTAGAGTGCAGGATGGAATCATGTTCATTTCGTGTGAAGAAACCAAGAAGTTGATCAAGGAAAAGGATGCGCAGTTTGTGGACGTGCGCACGCCACCGGAATATCAGATGAGCAAACTGCCGGGCGCCATCAATATCCCGCTGCAGGAGCTGGAAGCCCGCGCGCAGGAGCTGGACAAGAGCCGCCCCGTGATCGTGTTCTGCCGTTCCGGCAGCCGTTCTCACATGGCGCAGCAGATTCTGCAGATGATGGGCTTTCCGGAAGTCTATAACATGGGGCCCTATACCGCCTGGTATCAGTGCCCGGACGTATAACGCACCCCGGGAAGAACTGAGGAGCGCCTCGGGCGCTCTTTTTGTTTAGGGAGAATGGACATGAAACTGGCACTACACTGGCAGATCCTGATCGCACTGGCGCTAGCCGCCCTGATGGGGTGGCTGACGGGGACGGATGCAACCATTTTGGGCGTACACTGGATCGCCATTTATGACTTTATTGGCACGCTCTTTCTTAACGCGCTGAAAATGGTAGTGGTGCCTCTGGTGACGGCGGCCATCATTACCGGTATGGCCAGTATTGCCAAGCAGGGGGGCTTTGGTCGTCTGGGGCTGAAAACCCTCGGCTATTACGTGATGACCAGTGCCATCGCCATCCTCATCGGTATTACGCTGGTCAATATCATTCAGCCCGGCGTCAGCGATAACCCGCCGCCGCAGATTGCTGCGGATACGCAGCTGCAGCAGAAACTGGAAGGGCGGGACATCGGCGACATTGCCGAAGTGTTCCTGCGCATGATCCCCACCAATATTGTGGAGGCAGCCGCAGAAACGCAGATGCTGGGGCTCATTTTCTTCAGCCTGCTGTTTGGCTACTTCATGATGAAAATCCAGACGCCCTATCGCGACACGCTGTACAACTTCTGGCAGGGTGTGTTCGAGGTGATGATGCAGATCACCGAATGGGTGATGAAGTTTGCGCCGCTGGGGGTCTTCGGTCTGGTGGCGGCATCGGTGGCGCGGACCGGTTTTGATCAGTTTGCCAACCTGGCACTGTTTTTCATCACCGTGGTCCTGGCGCTGGGTATTCACTTTTTCGTAGTCATGCCGCTGATCCTGCGCTTTATCGGCGGGGTGCGCAATCCCTGGAAGCACTACAAGGTGATGCTGCCGGCAATTCTGACCGCCTTTTCCACCAGTTCCAGCGCTTCCACACTGCCGGTGACCATTGAGTGTGTAGAGAAGGGTGCCGGGGTGCCCAACCGCATTTCCGGCTTTGTGCTGCCGCTCGGTGCCACGGTGAACATGGATGGCACCGCACTGTATGAGGCGGTGGCGGCGCTGTTTATCGCCCAGCTGTTCGGCGTCCACCTGGATGTGACCCAGCAGTTCATGATCATTGTCATCGCCCTGCTGACGTCTATCGGCGTGGCCGGGATTCCTTCGGCATCGCTGGTGGCAATCAGCATCATTCTGGTGAGCGTCGGCCTGCCGGCTGAAGCCATTGGGTTGCTGCTGGTGGTAGACCGCCTGCTGGACATGATGCGCACCACCGTGAATATCTTCAGTGATTCGGTGGGTGCGGTGGTAATTGCCCGTTCAGAGGGCGAAAAAGGTGTGCTGGAAGTCGACGGCCGCTGCGGCTGAAAAATTTGCTTTTGAAAAAGTCGGGGACCCCCTCTCTTGCAGCACGATTTGCGCGGTGTGCAGGGGTTCTCGCTTAAAATACTCCGATTAAAACGGATTTGACTGACACCCTCCATGACACAACCCATCGAAAACATTCGCAACTTCTCCATCATTGCCCATATCGATCACGGAAAATCCACGCTGGCAGACCGCTTCATCCAAGTGTGCGGTGGTCTCACCGAACGGGAGATGGAAGCACAGGTGCTCGACTCCATGGATCTGGAGCGCGAGCGCGGCATTACCATCAAGGCTCAGAGTGTGACGCTGGAGTACAAGGCGAAGGACGGCAAGACCTATCAGCTGAACTTCATCGACACACCCGGACACGTGGACTTTTCGTATGAAGTGTCGCGCTCGCTGGCGGCCTGCGAGGGGGCGCTGCTGGTGGTGGATGCTTCGCAGGGCGTGGAAGCGCAGACGGTGGCCAACTGCTATACCGCCATCGAGCAGGGACTGGAAGTGGTGCCGGTGCTCAACAAGATCGACCTGCCGGCTGCTGACCCGGATCGCGTCATTCACGAAATTGAGGAAATTATCGGCATCGAGGCGCAGGATGCCGTGCGAGCCAGTGCCAAGACCGGCATCGGCATCGAGGAGGTGCTGGAGCAGATTGTCGCACGCATTCCGGCACCAGAGGGCGATCCTGACGCGCCGCTCAAGGCGCTGATTATCGACTCCTGGTTCGACCCGTATCTGGGCGTGGTGTCGCTGGTGCGCGTGGTGGACGGCAAGATCGGCAAAAAGACCAAAATGCGTGTCATGTCCACGGGCATGGATTATGACGTGGATCAGGTAGGCATCTTTACGCCCAAGCGCACCCCGACCGAGCAGCTGGTCGCAGGCGAGGTGGGCTACGTGATCGCAGGCATCAAGGATATTGACGGTGCGCCGGTGGGGGATACGCTCACGGATGCGCAAAATCCTGTGGCAGAGCCGCTGCCTGGCTTCAAGCCGGTGCAGCCGCGCGTATTTGCCGGTATTTTCCCCATCAGCTCCGAAGACTATGAAGACCTGCGCGAAGCGCTGCGCAAGCTGCGCCTCAATGACGCGGCGCTGTTTTTCGAGCCGGAAACTTCCGATGCGCTTGGATTTGGCTTCCGCTGTGGTTTCCTCGGTATGCTGCACATGGAGATCATTCAGGAGCGGCTGGAGCGGGAATACAACCTCGATCTCATCACCACCGCGCCTACCGTGGTCTATGAGGTGGAAACCAAAAAGGGCGAAGTGCTCAAGGTGGACAACCCGTCCAAGCTGCCTGACATGAGCACCATCGCGGAGATTCGCGAGCCCATTATCGAGGCGACCATTCTGGTGCCGGACGAATACGTGGGCAACGTGATGAAGCTGTGCATCGAGAAGCGCGGCGTGCAGAAGAACATGACCTATGTGGGCTCGCAGGTGCAGATGGTGTATGAACTGCCCATGAACGAGGTGGTGCTGGACTTCTTCGACCGCCTCAAGTCCACCAGTCGTGGCTATGCCTCCATGGACTATGAGTTCAAACGCTTCCAGGCCGACGATCTGGTGAAGATGGACATTCTTATCAATGGCGAGCCGGTGGATGCGCTGGCCATTATCGTGCACCGCTCCAAGGCCGTGCAGCGCGGGCGCGAACTGATCGAAAAGCTGCGCGAGCTGATCCCGCGGCAGATGTTCGAGGTGGCGCTGCAGGCGGCCATTGGTGGCAAGATCATCGCACGCACCAACGTGAAGGCGCTGCGCAAGAACGTGACCGCCAAGTGCTACGGCGGTGACGTCAGCCGCAAGAAGAAACTGCTGCAGAAACAGAAGGAGGGCAAGAAGCGCATGAAGTCCATCGGCAAGGTGGAGCTGCCGCAGGAAGCTTTCCTCGCTGTGTTGCAGACCGGAGGAGAGCAGAAATCATGAACTTTGAACTGATTCTGGTGCTGGCGACGGCCATTACTGGCGTGGTCGCCCTGGTGGATAAGCTGGTGTGGGAGCCGGCTCGGCGCGAAGCGGCAGTCACCGAAAAGGTGCCTGTGCTCATCGACTATTCTCGCTCGCTCTTCCCGGTGCTGCTCATCGTGCTGGTGCTGCGCTCGTTCGTGGCCGAGCCGTTCCGCATTCCCTCCGGTTCCATGTATCCCACGCTGCATATCGGCGACTTTATCGTCGTGAGCAAGTTCAGCTATGGCATCAAGCTTCCGGTCATTCAGGAGAAGATCATTCCCGTGGGTGAGCCGAAGCGGGGCGATGTGGTCGTGTTCAAGTATCTCAAGGATCCGGATCTGGATTACATCAAACGGATTATTGGTCTGCCGGGTGATACCATTCAGTACATCAACAAGCAGCTGATCATTAATGGCCAGCCGGTGGATATGCGCTTTGTGACCAAATTCCACGACACGGGGGCGGGCGCCATGATGGATGGCGCTAAAGAGTATGAGGAGTGTCTGCCGGACGAGGGAAAATGCCATCATATTCTGCTGGATGACGAAACACGGCCCGGCCGCTCGCTGCTTTCGCCGGTCAAGGTGCCGCCCGGGCACTATTTCGTCATGGGCGATAATCGCGACCACTCCAACGATAGTCGCTACTGGGGCTTCGTGCCGGAGAAAAATCTGAAGGGACGCGCCGTCATGATCTGGATGAGCTGGGACAATGGCATCCGCTTTGACCGTATCGGGACACTGATCAAATGATGACGCCTGCGCAGAAACGTCTGGAACAGCGTCTGGGTCACACCTTTAACCGACCTGCCCTGCTGCAGCAGGCGCTGACCCATCGCAGCGCTGCCAGCGAAAACAACGAGCGCCTCGAATTTCTCGGCGACAGCCTGCTCAATTTCATTATTGGCGAAGCCTTGTTCAAGGGGTTCGGCCGCCTGCCGGAAGGGGATCTGAGTCGCATCCGCGCTCACTTGGTGAAAGGGGATACGCTGGCCGAGATTGCCCGGGAACTGGATCTGAGCGATGCACTCATTCTTGGCGGCGGCGAACTCAAATCCGGCGGCTACCGACGGGACTCCATCCTCGCCGATGCCGTGGAAGCGCTGATTGCAGCGGTCTATTTGGATGGCGGCATGGATGCGTGCAAGGCACTGGTGCTGCGCCTGTATGACAAGCGGCTGCAGGATCTGGACCCCAAGAAAATGGGCAAGGATCCCAAGACGCGCCTGCAGGAGTGGCTGCAGAAGCGGCGTGAGCCCCTGCCGGAATACGAGGTCGTGAATGTGAGCGGTCCGGCCCACGATCAGACCTTTGACGTGGTCTGCAAGGTGGCCGGGCAGCCACCGGTACAGGCCCGCGCCGGCTCCCGCCGCAAGGCCGAGCAACTGGCCGCTGAAAAGGCGCTGGACCGTCTGGAGGGGAGCAATGAGTGATCATATGGATCGTGAAAATGCCGATCTGATTGAAGAGGAATGTGACGACGTTTTTAGAGCCGGCTTCGTGTCCATTATTGGCCGGCCCAATGTGGGCAAGTCCACTTTGGTAAACGAACTGATCGGGCAGAAGATTACCATTACCGCCCCGCGGCCGCAGACCACGCGGCATCGTATTCACGCCATCAAGAGTACGCCGTGCCATCAACTGGTCTTGGTGGATACGCCGGGATTGCACAAGGGTACCGGCAAGTCACTCAATCGCTACATGAACCGCGCTGCCAAGTCGGCGCTGGTGGATGTGGATGTGATCGTTTTTGTCGTGGAAGCGGGCAAGTGGACCGGCGAGGATGAAGCCGTGGCCCGCCTGCTGCAGGATGTCAAGGCGCCGATCATCGTTGCCATCAACAAGATCGACCGGGTCAAGGCGAAGTACGACTTGCTGCCGTTTATCGACAAGGTGGCAAAGAAAGTCAGCTTTGCTGCCGTCGTGCCGGTGTCTGCCTACCGCAAGACCAATCTGGATGCGCTCGAACGGGAGATTGTGAAGTACCTGCCGGAACAGCCGCCCATTTTCCCGGAAGACTATGTCACCGATCGCCCCACAAAATTTCTTGTAGCCGAGATGATTCGCGAAAAGCTGATGCGCTATCTGGGCGACGAAGTGCCCTATGGCACCACCGTGGAGGTGGAGCGCATGGAGTGGGATGAAGAGGAAGGGCGCTGGATCATCCATACCACCATCATGGTGGAGCGGGAGGGGCAGAAGCGTATTGTCATTGGCGAAAACGGGCAGCTGATCAAGAAGATCGGTTCCGAAGCGCGTCAGGACATTATTAATCTGCTGGATGCACGGGTGCATCTGGAGCTGTGGGTGAAAGTGAAACGCAACTGGTCGGACGATGACCGCGCGCTGGCCAGTCTGGGCTATAACGAAGTCTGATGAGCTGGATCGAACAGCCGGCCTGGCTGTTGCACCGGCGACCCTACCGGGAAACCAGTCTGATCATTGATCTGCTCACGCCGGAAGAAGGGCGCATTGCTGCGGTGGTCAAAGGGGTGCGTGGCACTGGGCGTGGCGCTCGCCAGAAACAGGCCTGGCTCCAGCCCGCACAACCACTTCAGGTGCGCTGGCGCGCCCGCACCACGCAGGGGCTGGTATCACTCCGTCAGCTGGAGCCACGCGGGCAGGGCCGTTTTCTGCAGGGCGAAGCGTTGCCATGTCTGCTGTATGCCAATGAGCTGCTGCTGCGGGTCCTGCCGGAAGGCGCGCCGGTTCCAGAGGTTTATACAGCCTATGGCGAGCTGGTAGAGGCGCTGTCTGCGGCACGATCGCGTGCGGAACTGGGCTGGCCGCTGCGCAAGTTTGAGGGCGCGGTAGTCAGTGCCTTGGGCGTGATCCCCTTTTTTGAGACGGATGCGCACGGGCGGCCGCTGGAGGCAAATGCCTGTTACCGCTGGGATCCCGAACAGGGCTGGCTGTCGGCAGCCACGGGTGTGCGTGGGCACTGTCTGCAAGCCTTTGCCCTGCAGGCCCCGAACTCTGAGTGTCTTAAGGAATGGAAAACCATGCTGCGTATGCTGCTGGCGCCCTGGTTGGGCAACCGGCCTTTGCGGGCTCAGCAGCTGTGGCAGCCACGCAAAATGGAGAACTGAGCATGCAACCGATTTATCTGGGCGTCAATATTGATCACGTGGCCACACTGCGGCAGGCGCGCGGCACCCGCTACCCGGATCCCATCAAGGCAGCACTGGATGCCGAGCAGGCTGGGGCCGACAGTATCACCCTGCATTTGCGCGAAGATCGCCGCCATATTCAGGATTATGACGTGGAGCGTCTGATTGAGCTGCGCCAGACCAAGGTGAATCTGGAAATGGCGGCCACGGATGAAATGGTGGGCATTGCCTGCCGTCTGCGACCCGAGGACGTCTGCCTGGTGCCGGAGCGGCGTCAGGAGCTGACCACGGAAGGGGGGCTGGATGTGGCCGGGCAGGTGGACCGCCTGAAAGACGTCTGCACACGTCTCGATGAGTCCGGCGTGCGCGTGTCACTGTTTATCGATGCGGACAAGGCACAGATCGATGCGGCGAAGGAGGCGGGTGCACCGGTTGTCGAGCTGCATACCGGTCATTACGCGGATCTGGGCGAGGTCTCCCACTGGGGCCAGCAGCAGGAGCTGGAGCGTATTCGAGAGGCAGCAGCTTATGCCCACAGCCTGGGCCTGCAGGTGAACGCCGGCCACGGTCTGCACTATCACAATGTGCAGCCGATCGCGCGCATCCTTGAAATCGTGGAGCTGAATATTGGCCATGCCATTGTGGCGCAGGCCGTTTTTGTCGGCTTTACTGAAGCGGTGCGGGAGATGAAGCGCCTGATGGTCGAAGCCCGCTTAATGCGATAGCAGCAGATTTTGCGCCTTCTTAGCGACGACAGTGGCGTGGCGGAGGCTGTCCCCAACGGGGGTCAATGCTGTTCGCGGGGACAATTTCCATTGTCCACCGAAATGCTGTTTGGGCCGCGCTGTTTAGCCTGACGAAGCTGCCGCTCAACATTTTCCAGCAGTGTGACATGGTGATCGTGTCGGCCGGGTGTCATGCAGCTGATACCAATACTGGCACACACTTTTTGCGTCTCAATGGCATCATGGTGAAAATCCAGAGCATTAATGTCTTCCTGAATACGCGAGGCCAGAAGGGCTGCATGTTCTGCTGTGGTGTCCGGCAGGATACTGATAAACTGATCGGCGCCATAACGTGCGTTCAGGTCCGTGGTGCGGCGGATATGTTTTTGTAGAATCAGAGCGAGTTCTTTCAGAATCTGATCGGCTTTCTGGTAGCCCAACAGCAGGTTCCAGCTGTGGAACTGGTCGATATCGAGCAGTAGCAGCGTTAAAGGTGTACTCTTGCGAATGGCGCGGCCCCATTCCCGGTGCAGGGTTTCCGTAAACAGGTTAATATTGCCCAGCTGCGTCAGGCCATCAATATAGGTCATCTGCTTGATCATGCTTTCCTTGATCTTGAGCAGATGCTCGAGTTTCTTGATCCTGTTTTCCAGTTTCTTCTCGGCGGTAATTTCATTTTCTACGGAAACAAACCCAGGGCTTCCGTCAATCAACCGAAAAGGTTCGATCAGCATATCGACCCAATAGGCTTCACCGTGCTTGGTATAGTTGAGAATCTGTGTGCGGTAAGGCTCGCGCCGTTCAATATGGCACTTGAGTTCCTGCCTGACCTTCTCATCCGTATCCGGCCCCTGGAGCAGGGCGCCCGGTTTTTTACCCTTGATCTCGCCCAGCGTATAGCCGGTGCGATACTCAAACGCCGGGTTGATCCACTCGGTTTTTTCTGATTCATCCGTCACGATAATCAGGTTGCGAACGCGTGCCAGGAGGCGTTCGTAAAAGCTTGTTTTCTGGGTCAGATCCTTAAGCTGCGTGCGCTCTTCAATTTCAACCAGATACCAGGTGCCTACCAGGAACTTGAGTGGATGGATGGCGTAATGAAACAGGCGGCCCTCTGTCATGACCTCCTGTGTGGTTGGCACCTTATTTTGTGTAATGTCTTCGAGAATGCCGGCGCCGAGTTTAGGGGGAAGGAGGGAGCTGATAAAGGTGGGAAGTGAAGGTTTTTGCGGTGCGTCAATGAGCTTGCTGACGGCAGCATTATGATGGCGAATCTGGCCATTTTGGTCGAGGATAAGCAGTGGCTTGTGAATACTGTCAAATACGGATTTGACCCAGCCGTACTGCTTTTCTGTACGCAGAAATCTGAGCGTGGCGGCGATAAAAAGAATAAAAGCGAACCCCAGTGCAATCCCCGTGCCGACTGTGAGCATTGACGTATTCCCTTATCGAATTATGCTGACAATCATACAAAAAAAAGCGCCCAAGGGCGCCTTTTTTACAGGGATGAAAAGGCGTCGAATCAGTGCTCGACGCCACCGGTGCCATGGGCATGGCCGTGGGCCAGTTCCTCTTCGGTGGCATCGCGGACATCCTTGATTTCCACTTCGAAGGTGAGGTCCTGACCTGCCAGCGGGTGGTTGCCATCTACGGTGATGGTGTCGCCGTCCACCTTGGTCACTTCCACGGAGTGCACACCCTGCTCGGACTGGGCTTCAAAGCGCATGCCCACTTCGATGTTGTCCACGCCCTGGAACAGTTGACGCGGAACTTCCTGGACCAGCTGTTCCAAACGTTCGCCATAGGCTTCTGCCGCCGGAACGGTCACGGTGAGTTTTTCACCCACTTCCTTGCCTTCCAGTGCCTTTTCCAGGCCGGGGATAATCTGACCATGGCCATGCAGATAGGCCAGCGGATTGCCGTTGGAGGCATCCATGACATTGCCGTCCTTGTCTTTCAGAACGTATTCGATGGAGACAACCTTGTCTTTTGCTACTTTCATGCGTTTTCCTTTTGTTGAACGTTGGCGCGTCGCGCCGGTCTATCGCGGCGTCGAGCGCCACATCTTGCTATCATAGCCTGCTTTATGGGGTGCTCTGGAGGAAATTCAATGCTTTGGGTCAAAATGCTGCATATTCTTTTTGTCATGAGCTGGATGGCGGGCATCTTTTACCTGCCGCGCATTTTCGTGCACTTTGTGGAGGGGCAGCAGGCAGGGGAGGATGTGCGCCGTCTGGTGATCATGGCGGAGAAGCTTTACAGGTTCATGACCATCATGATGGTGATTGCCCTTGCCACGGGACTGTGGCTGTGGCTGTGGCTGGGGTACGGCTTCAGCGGCGGCTGGCTGCACGTCAAGCTGACGCTGGTTGTCCTGTTGCTGGCCTATCACTTCTGGGCCGGCGCGCGGGTCCGGCAGATGAAGACCACCGCGCATCTGGATCACACAGGCGTGTTTTACCGCTGGATGAATGAAATCCCGCTGCTGCTGCTCATTGGTATTCTCATCATGGTCGTCATCAAACCCTTCTGATGCGCAAGGTTGACGTTGCCCTCGACTTTTCTCAGGCGCCGCAAACATCAGCGCCCCTGCTGCTGCATCCGGCGGTGCAATGGAATGCTGCACTGCCGCTGGGGCCCTTTGCACGCCATGGCGATACCCTTTGGGCGATCGAGGCCGGGCAGGTGCATCACTGGGATGGCGACGAGTGGCAGCACTGGCCATTGACACTGCAGGATGCCAAGCCTGCCAGCGATGCGGCCTTGACGGCCCTGCCGAATGGCACGCTGCTCTATGCCTTCATGGACGAGGCCCAGAGCCATTTTCGCTGGCTGAAGCATCTGGGGCGCGCCAGCCGCAACACCCGTTTGCCCATTTATCTCGTCCGCAGTGAAGATGGCGGCAAAAACTGGTCCGTCCCGCAGCTGATACAGGACGGCTACAGCGGCTCGGTGCGTAGCATGGTGGTGCTGCCGTCGGGCCGCGTCGTGCTCAGCAGTCAATACCTGCTGCCGCGGGAGGGACGCTATGTCAGCCTGACCTATTACAGCGATGATGGCGGATACAGCTGGCATGCCAGCAATTGGCTCGATGCCGGTGGGCGCGGCCATCATGACGGGGCCATCGAGGGCTATCTGCTGCCGCTGAAGGATGGACGGCTGTGGTATCTGCTGCGCACCAACTGGGACCGTTTCTGGCATGCCTATTCAGAGGACGAGGGTGCCACGTGGACGCGCACAGGATTGGGGCTGCCAGCCAGTTCCAGTCCGGGTGCTCTGTTGCGTCTGCACGATGGCCGCATTGTGCTCGCTTACAATCCTTTGGGTGATGACCCGCCGCGTCGCGCGGGGGCGTTTTCCCAGCGGGCGGCCAGCTGGTATCGTGCGGAACTGTGTTTGCGTATCAGCGAGGATGAGGGCGCAAGCTGGGGTGATCCCGTCACAGTTGCACGCTGTGACGGTGCGTGGCTGAGCTATCCGCACATGGTGGAACCTGTGCCCGGCCAGCTGTGGCTGACCACCATGCAGAGCGGGCTACGATTGAACATGAAGGTAGAGGATCTGTTTGCATGAGCGCACACAACCCGACCGTTGGCATCATTTCACTGGGCTGCCCCAAGGCCACGGTGGATTCGGAACGCATTCTCACCCAGTTGCGCGCCGAGGGCTATACCTTGACCGACAGCTATGACGATGCCGATGTAGTGATCGTCAACACCTGCGGCTTTATCGATTCGGCAGTGGAGGAGTCGCTGGAAGCCATCGGCGAAGCGCTGGATGAAAACGGTCGCGTGATTGTCACTGGTTGTCTCGGCGCCAAACCGGAGCAGATCGAGGCAGTGCATCCACAGGTGCTGGCTATTACCGGTCCGGCTGCCTATGAAGAGGTGGTGCAGCAGGTGCACGACGTGGTACCGCCACCGCCCCACGATCCGTTCGTGGATCTGGTCCCGCCGCAGGGTCTCAAGCTGACACCAAAGCACTATGCCTATGTAAAGATTTCCGAAGGGTGCAACCACCGCTGCACCTTCTGCATCATCCCTTCCATGCGCGGAGATCTGGTCAGCCGTCCGGCGCCCGAGATCCTCGATGAAGCGCAGAAGCTGGTGGATGCCGGTGTGAAGGAGCTGCTGGTGGTCAGTCAGGACACGGCGGCCTATGGTGTTGATATCAGGCACCGCACCGACTTCTGGCAGGGGCGCCCGGTCAAGAGCAACATGACTGGTCTGGCCGAGCAGATGGGGCGGTTGGGTGCCTGGGTGCGGCTGCACTATGTCTATCCCTATCCCAACGTGGAGGAGGTGATTCCGCTGATGCGCGACGGGCTGGTGCTGCCCTATCTGGACATGCCGCTGCAGCACGCCCATCCGCGGGTGCTCAAGGCCATGCGCCGTCCCGGCAATATCGAGCGTCAGCTGGATCGCATCGAAAAATGGCGCAGCGAAGTGCCGGATCTGACCATGCGCTCCACCTTTATCGTCGGCTTTCCCGGCGAAACCGACGAGGAGTTCGAAGCGCTGCTGGACTTTATCCGCGAAGCACGCCTCGACCGCGTGGGCTGCTTCCAGTATTCGCCGGTGGAGGGCGCGGTGGCCAATACGCTGGCGCCGCAGGTCCCGGACGAAGTGAAGCAGGAACGCTGGGAGGCCTTTATGGAAACCCAGCAGGTCATCAGCGCGGAGAAAATGCAGGAAAAGATCGGGCGCACGCTGGATGTGATCATCGACGAGGTGGACGAGGACGGCGCCATTGGCCGCACCAAGGGCGATGCGCCCGAAATAGACGGCGTCGTGCTCATTGGCAATGGCCAGCACCTGCAGCCGGGCGAGATCGTCTCGGTGGAAATTGAAGCGGCCGATGCCTATGATCTGTGGGGCAAGGTAAAGTACTGATGGAACGTCTGCACGCACGGGTTTCAGGACGGGTACAGGGCGTGTGGTTTCGCGCCTATACCCAGCGCAAGGCGCGCGAATTGGGGCTGACCGGGTGGGTGCGCAACCTGCCCGATGGTCGCGTGGAAGTGGTGGCGGAAGGCTCGCGACCTCAGCTGGAGGCGCTGGCGCAGTGGCTGTGGCAGGGCTCGCCGCTGAGCAAGGTGACGGATGTGGCGATCGAATGGCTCCCCGTTACGGGTGAATTTTCACAGTTTGAGGTTGCAGGATGAGATTGTTTGTCGCTGTGCCGATCGATAATGCGCTAGCCGATTCACTGCAGCAGGCATGCCAGGTGCTCAAAAAGGGCGGCTTGTCGGCGGTGCGCTGGTTGCCAAGGGAAAACTGGCATCTCACCGCGTTTTTCCTTGGGGACGGTTTTAGTCGTACACAGGCGGAGGCCATCGCCGCGCGTGTGGAAAAGGGGCTGCCCGAGCTGAGCGCCTTTGAAGCGCCGCTGGAAACCATCGACTGGTTCCCTTCGGCGCAGCGTCCGGTGGTGCTGGCCGGGCTGTTCGGACGTAATCTGATGCTGCAGGCGCTGCACGATGAGGTTTTTCAGGCCCTGAAAGGGCTGGAGGGTGTCAAAAAGCCCAAAAACCGCTTTGCACCGCACATTTCCCTGGCGCGGCCGAACGCGAAAAAAATCGAGCCTGAAAAAGTCGGGGACCCCCCTCTGCCGATGCTGCTGGAGGACGCATGGCTATCGGTGGATCACGTGGAGCTGTGGCGGTCGGTACACGGACCGGATGGGGTCCACTACGAATGCCTGGCACGCGGCCCGCTGGCACAGGGGTGAAAGCTCAGCTTCAAGCCAGCGGGGCGGCCGGTGATCAGGCCATCAGCCTGGGGACTTCGTCCGGCAGGGTGTGCAGCTGTGCCTTGGCAGCCTGGTAGCCAGTTTCGATGATCTCTTCGGCACGGTGATAATCCCAGATGGAAAAGGCGGTGGCATCCACCGTCACCAGCCAGCGCGGCGGATGGCCAGCCAGCTGCATGCGCATGATCTCTTCCTGCATGAAATCGATGCTGTCGCGCATCACTTCGAACATGCCCGGCAGGCGATCCCTTTCCTCTTCCTGCAGTTGCTGGCGGAACCAGTTGAGGATCTGTCGGCCCCACTCGCTCTCGCGCAGGGGTTCGATGGCGTTGAGCTCTTCATTGAGCCGCTCCAGCAGGGGGGCATCCTCCTGTGTATCCAGGGTGGAGTGGGGCGTCTTGAGCATGCCGTTGACCTCCACGGCAATGACATGCTCGGCCCCCATTTCATGGGCGGTGATGACCGGCACCTGCTCCACCACGCCGCCATCCACAAGGATGTCGCCATCGGGCGTGCGCACCGGTGTAAAGATGCCGGGAATGGCGTAGCTGGCGCGCATGGCAAAAAAAAGATCACCGTCAGCAAGAACTTCACGGCGACGGCGACTCAGGTTGGCGGCGACGGCAGCATAGGGGAGGGGCAGTTCGTCGATACGACGGGCACGGATATGTTTTTTGAGAAAATCCAGCGCCTTGCGGCCATCCAGTAGGCCAGCGCCGGAAAAGGTGATGTCAAACATGGGCAGCAGCTTCATCCAGTCCAGCCGCGCATAGCCTTCCGCCAGCTTGTGCCAGTCGCCGCTGGCGATGGCGGCGCCCACAATGGCGCCCATGCTGGTACCGGCGATACAGTGCACCGGTACGCCGTGTTCTTCCAGATAGCGCATCACGCCAAAGTGGGCCAGCCCGCGCGCACCGCCGCCGCCCAGTGCCAGTCCGATTTTTGCAGTGTTCATGGCATTCCCGAGTAAAATAGTCAGCTAAAGCACCTCCGCAAAACCTCTGAATGCGTTCGCGTTGCTGATGCAGGACACAATCGGAAGGGTTCGGTGATGGCCAGATTAAATGGGCGCAACGTCGTCGGTACTGCCATCACGGCGCAACCCTCCGGGACAGGGTGATTTGGTTCCAATGCTGTGTTGCGGCTCGCTGACATGGAATGACCATGCTGCGCTCTCCGCGCCTTGCCTTGAAGCCAAATCCCCACTGTCGCGACCGTTCAGAGGCTTTGCGGAGGTGCCTAAACTCTCGAACAATGATGATTAGGATAGCATGACCACCAAACCGGAACTTCTCTCCCCAGCGGGCACGCTCAAGAACATGCGCTATGCCTTTGCCTATGGCGCCGACGCCATTTATGCCGGCCAGCCGCGCTACAGCCTGCGCGTACGCAACAACGAGTTTACCAACCCGGTGCTGGCAGACGCCATTCAGGAAGCGCATGCCAAGGGCAAGCAGTTCTATGTGGTCAGCAATATTCAGGCGCACAACAGCAAGATCAAGACCTATCTGAAGGACATTGCCCCCATTATCGAGATGCAGCCGGATGCGCTGATCATGTCCGACCCCGGTCTGATCATGCTGGTGCGCGAGCACTTCCCGGATCAGCCCATTCATCTGTCGGTGCAGGCCAATGCGGTCAACTGGGCGGCGGTGAAGTTCTGGCACAGCGTCGGTATCGAACGTGTCGTGCTGTCGCGTGAGCTGAGCATCGAGGAGATTGCCGAGATCCGCCAGCAGGTGCCGGAGTGCGAGCTGGAGGTGTTTGTGCACGGGGCGCTGTGTATCGCCTATTCCGGCCGCTGCCTGCTGTCCGGCTATATCAACAAGCGCGATGCCAACCAGGGCACCTGCACCAACGCCTGCCGCTGGAAATACAACACCTATGCCGCCGAGGAGACGGAAAACGGCGACGTGGTGCCGGTGAAGGTGGATCAGATTTCCGATCTTACCGGCACCACCTCGCGCGAGCAGCCCGTGATGGTGCTGGAAGAGGAGAACCGTCCCGGCGAGTTCATGCCGGCATTCGAAGACGAGCACGGCACCTATATCATGAACTCCAAGGACCTGCGTGCGGTGGAACTGGTGCCCGATCTGGTCAATATCGGCGTGCATTCCCTCAAGATCGAGGGGCGCACCAAGTCCCATTTCTACGTTGCGCGCACCGCGCAGGTCTATCGTCGTGCCATCGATGATGCCGTGGCCGGCAAGCCTATTGATCCTCGGCTGATCCGCGAACTGGATTCGCTGGCCAACCGCGGCTACACCCTCGGTTTTCTCAAGCGACACGTGCACAGCGAGTATCAGAACTACGAGCAGGGCGCATCCAGCTCCGACTATCAACGTTTCGTGGGCGAAGTGGTGGATGCCAGCGAGGAGTGGCTGGAAATCGAGGCCAAGAACAAGTTCTGCATCGGTGACAAACTGGAAATCATGACTCCGGCCGGCAACCTCAAGCTGAAGCTGGACGCCATGTGGCACCCGAAAACCGGCGAGCGCATGGAATGCGCCAAAGGCTCCGGCTACGTGGCCCGCATCCCCAACCCCTTCAAGGGGCTGAGCGACGACGTTTTGCGGTACGCCCTTGTCATGCGCTTTGAAAGTTGGGGCTGAACAGCTATAATGTGCGCCGCCACGTCGGAGAGTAGCTCAGCCTGGTAGAGCACCACTTTCGGGAAGTGGGGGTCGCAGGTTCAAATCCTGTCTCTCCGACCATTTTCTCCCGCCTTCCTGATTCCTCATGGCCCTCAAGATTCTCGAAGCCTGCATCAATTGCGACATGTGCGAGCCGGAGTGCCCCAACAAGGCCATCTCCATGGGCGAAGACACCTATGTCATTGATCCGGATCGCTGCACGGAATGCGTCGGCTACTACGATGAACCCACCTGTGTGAGCGTCTGTCCCATCGACTGCATTATTACCGACCCCGAGCGGGTGGAAGATCGCGACACCCTGTATGCCAAATTCGTTAAACTGGTTCAGTCCGAATCCGAAGGAGCCTAAATCATGAATCTACCCAAGCTCAGACTCATCAGCTTCAAGCTGTGCCCGTTCGTCCAGCGTACGGTGATTACCCTGCTGCACAAGGACGTGCCCTATGACATCGATTATATTGATCTCGGCAATCCGCCCGAATGGTTCAAGGAGCTTTCCCCGCTGGGCAAGGTGCCGGTGTTGCAGGTGGATGGCAAGGACGTCATTTTCGAGTCCGCCGTGATTCAGGAGTATGTGGACGAAATTACGCCGCCACCGCTGCAGCCTGCAGACCCGCTGGCGCGTGCCAAAAACCGCGCCTGGATCAGCTACGGCGGCGAAATGATCATGAAGATGCACGGCATGGTGACCGCCAAGGATGCCGAAGCGTTCAACGAGGCTTCAGATGCATTCGCTGCCATGCTGGCACGCGTCGATGACGTGCACAGCGGCAGCGATTATTTCAACGGCGAACACTTTGTGCTGATCGATGCGGCCTATGCACCCCTCTTCATGCGTCTGGATCGCCTGTGTCAGGAGTGCGGCGTCAGCGTGCTCGATCGTTATCCCAAGCTGAAGCGCTGGTCCGACAACCTGCTGGCGCTGCCGAGCGTGCAGCATTCCGTGGTGGAAGAGTTCCCCATGATGTATCGCAAGATGCTGGAGAAGATGGACGGCTATCTGGCCACGCGGCTCAAGTAAGCCGTTCCATGGCGCTGAGGCACCTGCTGGGGCCGTTGCTGATGGGCTGGAGCCTGTCGGCAGCGGCCCTTTCCATTTCCACAGCACCCATCGACCTGGATCGACTGGCCAGGCAGCTGGCGTTGCATGAGACCGGCGGCAGGCTGGAAAATCTGGCGTGGTGGTCACCCGCTGAACCTTTTCCGTCCCTGGGCATCGGTCACTTTATCTGGCTGCCGACCGGCGTCAAGGTGCCCTTCGAGGCGCAGTTTCCCCAGTGGGTGCACTTTGCTGTTGAGCATGGCGAACGGGTCCCTCAGTGGCTGCGGGCCGAGCGGGCACCATGGGCCTCCCAGGAGGCCTTTTATGCCGACCCGCGGCGTACGCAACTGTTGCGCTGGCTGGCAAAGACACAGCGGTTGCAGGCACGCTTTGTGGTGGAGCGCTTTCGAGAGCGCTGGGATCGGGCCTGTGAGGCACAGCCCGATTGCGCGAGACTGGATCAGCGCCTGGCGCGGCTTTGGCGAGTGCCGGGCGGTCGCTACGCCGTGCTGGACTATGTCAATTTCAAGGGGTTGGGCGATAATGTCAAAGCCCGTTATGCAGGGCAGGGGTGGGGGCTGATTCAGGTCCTGCGCGCCATGGATGACAGGGCGCAGCCCGTGCCGGCCTTTGTGGCCGCAGCAAAACACGTGTTGCGCCGACGCGTTGAAAACGCACCCAGGGATGAAACCCGCTGGTTGCCTGGCTGGGAAAAACGACTGGATCACTATCTGAAGGAAACCAACCGATGAAACAGGCCCTGAAGACCGTCTGGATGAGCATGCGCCCGCCTTTCCTGTTGTTGACCGTCTCGGTCATCCTGCTTGGGGCAGCCCTCGCCGTATGGGAGGGCTACCCCTTCGACTTGCGTCGCTTTCTGTTGGCCCTCATTGGTGGCCTTGCGGCCCACGCCAGCGTCAACCTGCTCAACGAATACGAGGACTGGCGCAGCGGGCTGGACGCCATGACCACGCGCACGCCTTTCAGTGGAGGCAGCGGTGCGCTGCAGGCGCATCCGGAATACGCCGAATGGGTGATGGGGGCAGGGTATTTTTCCCTTGGTGTGGTCATTGCCATCGGTCTCTACTTCATTCACGACCTTGGCTGGGGTCTGCTACCTATCGGGCTGCTGGGCGTGGCGCTGATTCTGTTCTATACCACCCGCTTGACGCGCATGCCCTGGCTTTGCCTGATTGCGCCCGGTCTGGCGTTTGGGCCGCTGATGGTGGTGGGCACCTATTACGTCCTGACGGGACATTACAGTGAGTGCGCGCTGGTAGTGTCTCTCATTCCCTTCTTTCTGGTCAACAACCTGCTGTTGCTCAACCAGATTCCTGACATCGATGCCGACCGACGGGCCGGGCGTATCACCTTTCCCATGAAAATGGGGTTGCCGCTGATGCTGCAGGTGTTTGACCTGTTTCTGTTGAGCGCCTATGGCGTGCTGGTGATTCTGGTGGTGCTGCAGTGGTTGCCTCCGCTGGCCCTGTTTGGGCTGATTTCGCTGGTTTTTGCCATGCCCATGCTGCTCAATCTGCGCCGGGTCCGTGCCGGCAATCAGGCGCGGCTGCTGCCGGCACTGGCCATGAATGTGGTGATCAACCTGATCACACCCGTTCTGGTAGCGCTGGCGCTCTGGCTGAGCCGTTAACACAAAACACAATCACGTTTGCATGTAACAGGGTAAGCGGCTAAAATAACGAACGAACGTTCGTTAATAGAACCGCATAATAGAACCGCATGAACAGAGAACGCATTTTGTCCGCCGCCCGGGCGTTGTTTGCCGAAAAGGGGTTTGAGGGGTTTTCCATGCGCGACCTGGCCCAGCAGGTGGGCATGTCGCCGTCCAGTATCTATAACCATTTTGCCGGCAAGGAAGCTCTCTATCTGGCCGTGATGCAGTCGGTGGGTGAGCAGATGCATGCCGAGGTGCTGGCTGATATCGTGACCGATGATCCCCTGGATGCCCTGCGCGAACTGGTTTACCGCAAGGCAGCCTATCTGAGTGCCCACCCCGATGTGCCACGGCTGGTGCAGTGGCTGTTGTTGGATCAGTCCGCTCGTACCCATACCGTCGTGCAGTCCATCTGGCGGGTTCACATCGACTGGGTGTTGGAGCGCATGAGCCAGCTGGTGCCCCATGCACAGGCCCTTTCGATGGCGCACCAGCTTTTTGGCCTGCTGCTCAATGAGTTCGCCTTTCGTCATGCGCTGCTGGCGCTGCCTGAAGCGGAGGAACTGTCCTTTGACGCGGAGGTGGTGGCCGAACGGGTGTGGCGTACACTTGCCTGCCGAATTGAGAGGATGTCCCATGAATAGAGCTGTGTTGAAAATCTGTTTTCTGTTCGCCATGAGCGGTGGGGCCAGTGCCGTCAGCGCTGAGGCGGGCGGTGTGCCCCAGCGGTCGCAGGTGGTGTGGGTGGTGCATCCCATTCCCGTTCAGGATCGCCATGCACTGCAATTGATCGGTGTGGTGACCCCAAAGCGGCAAAGCACCTTGGGCTTTCAGGTGGCGGGGCGTATCGTCGAGCGACGGGTTGAAGTGGGCGACAGGGTTGAAGCCGGCACCGTGCTTTATCGGCTTGATGATCGCGACTATCGACTGGCGTTGCAGAACCTGCAGGCACAGCTGGAAGCTGTCACGTCGGACCTGCAGACAGCACGCAGAGATCTCGCCCGTCTGCAGGACCTGCTGCGGCGCAAACTGGTTTCCCAGCAGCAGGTGGATGCGGCGCAGAACCGTGTGGTGATGCTGCAGGCCCAGCGGCAGAGCCTGCTGCCCCAGATTGAAACGGCACGCAACCGTTTGGCGTATACCGTGCTCAGGGCACCGGCTGCGGGCACGGTATTGACACGCCGGGGCGAGGTGGGGCAGGTGGTGGCAGCGGGTACGCCGGTCGTTTCACTGGCGCTGGGGGATGAGACCCTGCTGGCGCTCGACTGGCCCGAGCACGCCGGCATCCCGCCCCGGACTCTTTCGATTTCAGGGAAAAACCGCCCGCTGACGCTGCCGCTGGCGTATACCGCGGCTCAGGCAGATCCGCATACGCATACCCGTCGTGTTTACTACACGCTGCCTGCCGATGCGGCCGCGTGGGGACAGACGCTGCCAGTTGCGGTGCAAGTGGGTAAAGAGGAGCCTCTCTGGCGTGTTCCCATCACGGCCGTGCAGATGGCGAACGGGCAGGCGTACCTGCTCAAGGTCACCGCCGAAAAGACGCTGGCGCGCGTGCCGGTGGAGGTGGTGCGTCTTGGCCACAATGAAGCATGGGTGCGGGGGGGGCTGCAGAAGCAGGACGCCATTGTGCGCATGGGCGTGCATGTGTTGCGCCCGGGCCAGATCGTACGGGTGGGGCAGCCATGAGCCGCTTCAACCCCTCGGCATGGGCGATCCGTGAGTCCTCGCTGACGCTCTATTTCATCATCGTCACGCTGCTGGCCGGGGTGTATGCCTTCTGGACCAATGGCCGTGCAGAAGACCCTTCCTTCAGCGTTAACGTCATGGTGGTGTCCGCCTACTGGCCGGGCGCCACGGTAGAGCAGATGGAAAAGCAGGTGGCCGATCCGCTGGAAAAGCGCCTGCAGGAAATCGACTGGTTCGACCGGGTGGAAACCAAGGTGCGGCCGGGGCAGGTGGAGATGCTGGTCACCTTTGCCGACAATACGCCACACGGGATCAGCGAGGATCTGTTCTATCAGGTGCGCAAGCGGCTGGGGGATGAGGCGAAAAAACTCCCACCCGGCGTCATCGGCCCAATCTTTCAGGATGACTTCAAGGACGTCTATTTCACGCTCTATGCCCTGAGCAGCCCGGATGGTAGCGTGGACAACCGCACGCTGACCGAAGTGGCCGAACAGGTGCGCAAACCGCTCAGACGGGTGGCGGGCGTGAAGAAAGTGGTGCTCATCGGTGAACGCAAGCCGCAGATTTTTGTGGATCTGGACGAACACAGGCTGAAAACGCTGGGGATTTCCGCAGCGCAGGTCCAGCAGCAGATCGCCGCGCAGACGGCTGTGGTGTCGGCCGGGTTTGTGGAAACCGGTGGGCCACGCCTGCACATCCGCGTCAATCAACAGCCGAGGGACTGGATTTCGACACTGGAAGCCCTGCCCATCAATATCGGCGGTACCGTGGTGCCACTCAAGACACTGGCGCGGGTCTATAGCGGCTTTGAGGACCCGCCCAGCCTGATCGTGCACGATCGCGGCCATGAGGCGGTGCTGCTTGGCGTTGTCATGCAGGAAAATGCCGACGGGCTTCGGCTGGAAAAGGCGCTTAATGCCTTCGAGCAAAAGATTCGGCCACAGCTTCCGGCTGGGGTGCAGCTGGACAAGCTCACCAATCAGGCGGATGCCATTCACCGCGCCGTGGACATCTTTCAGGAAAAGTTCTTCGTGGCGCTGCTGGTGGTAATGGTGGTCAGCTTCATCGCCCTCGGAATACGGGCTGGCATTGTGGTGGCACTGGCGGTGCCGCTGACGCTGTCGGCCACGTTCCTGTTCATGAAGCTCACGGGCATCGACTTTAACCGCATTTCACTGGGGGCGTTGATCATCGCCCTGGGTCTGCTGGTGGACGATGCCATCATCGCCATTGAGATGATGATTCTGAAGATGGAGCAGGGGCTGGATAAGGTGCGCGCCGCTTCCTATGCCTGGACGCTGACCGCTGCCCCCATGCTGGTGGGGACGCTGCTGACCACCATCGGCTTTCTGCCCATCGGCATTGCCCAGTCCAAGGTGGGCGAATACGCTGGAGGCATCTTCTGGGTGACGGGCATTGCCCTGATCGCCTCGTGGCTGGTGGCCGTGCTGTTTACCCCCTATCTGGGCGTCAAGCTGCTGCCGGACACGTTGAAGCATGCCGGCACGCCGGTGGAGCAGCGGCCGGCTTTCAGGCTGCTGCGCAAGGTTATCGAAGCCTGTGTGCGCCGTCGCTGGTGGGTGATCGGCCTTACCGTGGGCGTGTTTTTTCTCTCCGTCTATGGTATGAAGCACTGGGTGGTGCAGCAGTTCTTCCCCAGTTCGGACCGTCCCGAACTGCTGGTGGACATCAATCTGCCCGAAGGCAGCAGTTTCGCTGCCACGCAAAAAGTGGTGGCGCGGGTGGAACAGCAACTGATGAACGATCCGGACGTGGTGTCGGCCTCCAGTTATACCGGCCGTGGTGCACCGCGTTTCTTTCTGGCGTTGAGCCCTGAACTGCCCAATCCCGCCTATGGCAATATCGTCGTTGTGGCCAAGGACTGGCATGCCCGCGATCGACTGCAGCTGCGCCTGCAGCAGCAGATCGAAGCGGGCGCCTTTCCCGAGGCGCGGGTGCGGGTGCATCCGCTGCTGTTCGGGCCGCCCGTGCCCTGGCCGGTGGTGTTTCGCGTGATCGGTCCGGATCCGCAGACACTGGTGGCGATCGGCAAACAGATTCGCGACCGCATGCTGGGCAAGCCCTATCTGGTCGATCCGCATCTCTCCTGGCAGTATCAGGCGCCGGCCTTGCAGCTGGACTGGGATCTGAACCGCCTGGCCAAGCTGGGGCTGACGCCAGCGCAGGTGGCCGATCAGTTGCGCACACTGCTCAATGGGGAGGTGGCCAGTATTGTCCTCTCCGGTATCCGCTCGACCGAGATTCGCCTGCGCGCCTCCGACGCTGCGCGTCAGGTCGAAGCCCTGGAAAGCCTGCCCATCCGTCTGCCTACGGGTGAAAGTGTGCCGCTGGCGCATCTGGGGGCTCTGAAGGTGGTGGCGGAAACGCCCTACATGGAGCGCCGCAACGGGGAGCGGTTGGTGAGCGTGTATGCCGAGGTGCCGCCCGGTGTGCAGCCACCGGATGCCACCATGAAGGTATGGAATAACATTCAGGACATCGTCGCGAACCTGCCATTGGGCTATCGGGTGGAGATCGGTGGGTCTGTGGAGGAGTCCGAGATGGCGCAGCGCTCCATTCAGGTCAACATGCCGTTGATGGTGCTGCTGATGACATTGCTGATCATGCTCTACATGCGCAGCTTTACCGGGCTGTTCATGGTGTTGGTCACGGCGCCACTGGGGCTGGTGGGCGCTGTGGCCGCGCTGATTCTGTTCCAGCAGCCGTTCGGCTTTGTGGCCAATCTGGGCCTGATCGCGCTGGCGGGCATTCTCATGCGCAACACCCTGATTCTGGTGGCGCAGATCAATGAAAACCGTGCGGCGGGGCAGCCAATGCACGAGGCGGTCATTCACGCCACCGTGCTGCGCGCGCGCCCGGTGCTCCTTACGGCTGCTGCAGCGGTGCTGGCCTTTATCCCGCTGACCACCTCGCTGTTCTGGGGCCCCATGGCCTACGTGCTCATCAGCGGCATTGCCATCGGCACCGTGATTACGCTGTTTTTCCTGCCGGCGCTTTATGCCGCCTGGTATCGGGTTAAAATGCCGTGAAAAAGGGAGCAGACATCATGCAGTGGCCTACGCTGGAAGATACGATTGGCAACACACCGTTAGTCCGGATACAACGGCTTGCGCAGCTGGACAATGGGAGTGTGGTGCTTGGCAAGCTGGAAGGCAATAATCCGGCCGGCTCGGTCAAGGATCGTCCGGCGTTCAACATGATCAAGCAGGCGCAGGCGCGTGGTGAAATCCGGCCCGGCGACACGCTGATCGAGGCTACCAGCGGCAATACCGGCATCGCACTGGCCATGGCGGCGGCGATGATGGGCTATCGCCTCAAGTTGATCATGCCCGAGAACATGAGTCTGGAGCGCCGTGCCAGCATGGCCGCCTTTGGGGCTGAACTGGTACTGGTGAGTGTGGAAGAGGGTATGGAAGGCGCCCGCGATCTGGCGCGGGAGATGGAAGCCCGCGGGGAAGGCAAGGTGCTGGACCAGTTCTCCAACCCGGACAACTGGCGCGCCCACTATCTCACCACTGGTCCGGAGATATGGAGCCAGACCCAGGGACAGGTTACCCATTTTGTCAGCGCCATGGGCACCACGGGCACCATTATGGGCGTCAGTCATGCACTCAAGGAGCGCAACCCGTCCGTGCAGGTCATTGGTGTGCAGCCGGCAGAAGGCGCCAGCATTCCCGGTATCCGCCGCTGGCCGCCGGAATATCTGCCCGCCATTTTCGATCCCAAATGGGTGGACGAGGAGCGGGACGTGACTCAGGAAGCCGCCGAAGAGATGACCCGTCGCATGGCACGGGAAGAGGGGTTGTTCGCTGGCATTTCCTCCGGCGGCGCCATGCACGTGGCGCTGCAGGTGGCAGCAGAAAATCCCGACAGCGTCGTGGTCACCATCGTGTGCGACCGCGGCGACCGTTACCTTTCCACCGGCGTGTTTCCGCCCGCATGAACCGGCCAACACTTGTTTTCGACATTGAAACGGTGCCTGACGTGGCGGCAGGGCGCCGCCTGCTGGGGTTGGATGGGCTGGACGATGCGGGCGTGGTCGAGGCGATGAAGCTGCAACGCCTCGGCGAGGCCGGCCATGACTTCATGCGTCATCACCTGCATCGCGTGGTGGCCATTTCGGTGGTGCTGCGCACCACAGACACGCTCAAGGTCTGGTCGCTGGGCACACCGGAAAGCGATGAGGCGGAGCTGCTGCAGCGCTTCTTTGAAGGGGTGGAGCAGTTCAAGCCCACGCTGGTCAGCTGGAACGGCTCCGGCTTCGATCTGCCCGTACTGCACTATCGCGCTCTGCTGCACGGCATTGAGGCGCGTACCTACTGGGATACCGGGCAGTTCGAGCGCGAGCGCAAGTGGGACAACTACATCAGCCGCTACCAGTTCGCCCACATCGACCTGATGGACGTGCTCTCGGCCTATCAGCCCCGTGCGGCGGCGCGGCTGGACGACATTGCCGTGATGCTCGGCCTGCCGGGCAAGATGGGGCAGAGCGGTGCCGCTGTGTCCGAGCAGTGGCTCAACGGCGAAATCGAGGCCATACGCAACTATTGCGAAACCGATGTGGTCAATACCTATCTGATCTATCTGCGTTTCGAGCGCATGCGCGGCCAGCTCACAGCCGCACAATATGAAACGGAGCAGGCGCGCGTGCGCCACATGCTGCGTGCCAGCGGCAAACCCCATCTGCTGGCGTATGAGGAGGCCTGGCATGAATCGAACAGCCATTGAGGAACGCATTGAGGACCTGCGCCGCCGCGGCATTGTCTCGCCGCATGACGAGGCGCGCATTCAGCGCGATCTGGCGCAGGAAAAATGGGCCGATCTGGAACTGTTTCTCAACCAGCTGGAAGTGGAGGCGCGCTTTCGCAGCTGGCGGCCGATCATTCGTCTGGCCATGCTCTCCAGCGTCATTTCGGCATTGATTCTGATTGCCGTGGCCATCTGGGTCGGCACGCAACACCCCGAAATCATTCAATCCCTGTCAGGAAATGTCCATGAAACGGGAAATTGAACGCAAGTATCTGGTCACCGGCGACGACTGGCGCGAACAGGCCTTCAAAAAGGTGCATTTCGCCCAGGGCTATCTCAACAACGCGGCCAACCCGGAAAACAAATGCTCCATCCGTGTGCGCATCGAGGGGGACGAGGCCAATCTGAATATTAAGAGCATGGAGATCGGCATCAGCCGCGACGAATACGAATATCCGATTCCGGTAGCCCACGCCCAGGCCATGCTGGAAAAGTTTGCCATCGGTCCCGTGATCGAAAAAAACCGCTATTGGATCGAGTACGCGGGCTTCGTATGGGAAGTGGACGAATTCCTCGGCGAGAATGCCGGGCTGATTGTGGCTGAAGTGGAACTGGAGGACGAGCAGACAACGCCTCCCTTGCCGGACTGGGTCGGCAGGGAAGTGACCGATCAACTGCGTTATTACAACGTGTCGCTCGCGCAACGGCCTTTCAGCCAGTGGAGCGAAGCGGAACAACAGGGAGAGGCGTCATGAAGCGGGCATTTTTGGCAGGACTGCTGCTGGCAACCAGTGCGCAGGTGCACGCTGCCCATGATTTGGTGAGCGTGTGGCGCATGGCACAGGCCCATGATGCACAGCTGGCACAGGCACGGGCGGAATACGACGCGCAACGCAAGCAGATCGACCGCGCCAAGGCCGCGCTGCTGCCGCAGGTAACGCTGAAGGGGGTGCTGTCCAAAAGCGATACGGATCTGCCCAATGCAGCGGGGGATGTGCGTACACGACAGCTGAGCCTGCAGGCACAGCAGGCACTGTACAACCGCAAGGCGCTGGTGGCTTATGACATCGCCAAAACGCAGCTGTCCGCTGCCGAGGCGGCGTGGCGTCAGGCGCGTCAGGATCTGATTACCCGCGTGGTCAAGGCCTATTTTGACGTTCTGCTGGCGCAGGCCAATGTGAAACTGGCCAAAAGTCAGGAAGCCGCCAACAAAACTCAGTGGGAGCGGGCGCAAACCTCCGAACAGGTGGGGCTCGCCTCTCGCACCGATGTGCTGCAGGCGCGTTCCGCCTACGACCTCAGCCGGGCAGATCGCATCAAGGCCGAGAATGCGCTCAATACCGCCTATGAGAATCTGGCCAAGCTTACCGGCCAGCGGGTGACCGCGCTCAAAAGTGTCAACACCAAGCCACCGCACCTGTTGGCTGGCGAGGATCAGACGTGGATTCAGCGTGCCTTGCGCGACAGCCCTCAACTGGCGCAGGTGGCCCGCCAGCGGGATGCGGCCGAGCAGACGGTGGATCTGGAGCGCAGCGACTACTATCCTACGCTGGCCCTGACGGCGCAGGTGCAGGATACCGCCTACGATGACTACCGCAGTCTCTACGCGTCCACCTATCGCGACACGCGCGCCAGCTCGCTGGCGCTGGTGCTGAATTGGCCGATTTACAGCGGGGGCCTCACGCGGGCGACCGTGGCGCAGGCGCAGGATCGGGCACGCAAGGCGCGCGAAGGCTTACGCGATGTGCGCGAGCAGCTGCAGCTGCAGGTGCGCGTACTGCTGGCCGACATTCGCAATGGTGAGTCGCTGGTGGATGCGCTGCAGGCGGCGGTGGCTTCCAGTGATGCGTTTCTGGAGGCAGCGGAAGAGAGCTACCGCGTCGGTCTGAAAAGCCTGCTGGATGTGCTCACCGCCCGTGCCAATGCCCACAAGGCGCGGCGCGATCTGGTGGCGGCGCTGGACGATCTGGTGGTCAAGCGCCTGCAGCTGGAAGCGGTGGTGGGGGATCTGGATGAAGAGGACCTCAAGCGCATGGATGCGCTGTTGATCGACCCGGATTCGTGAACGCCGCCTTTTCCCGCCGTACGTTTCTTGCCGCCGGCTGTGGCCTGCCGCTGCTGGGGTGCTCTGCGCAAACACCGTTGCCGCCCCATCACTTTCGTTTGGGTGTTAGCGGGCGCCCCCGCAGCCTTGATCCGCGCCGCGCCACCGATGCCCTTTCCAGCCGCCTGAATCGCCTGCTGTATGAGGCGCCGGTGGACTTCAATGCCCGTTTCGAGCCGATTCCTGCCCTGATGGACTGGCAGCAGACCGCGCCGCTGCGCTGGGTGTTTACCCTGCGCAAGTCCGCCCGCTTTCATGATGGTACGCCCTTGACGGCCGCCGATGTAGCTGCCACCTACGCCAGCGTGCTCGATCCGGGCACTGCCTCCCCACACCGGGGCGGACTGAAGCATGTGCAGCGTGTGCAGGCGCTGGATGGGCAGCGCGTTCAGTTTGACCTGACCCATGTGGATGCTCTGTTTCCGGGGCGGCTCACCATTGGCGTGCTGCCACGGCGGCTGATCGAAAGTGGACATGATTTCAATCGCGCGCCGCTGGGTAGTGGTCCGTGCCGTTTCGTGGCGGCCGACGAGCAGCGCACCCGCCTGCAGCGGCCCGATGGCGCACAGCTGGACTTCATCAAGGTGAAGGATCCATTGGTGCAGGTGCTCAAGTTGCGAAAGGGGGAGCTGGACTGGATTCAGGGCGGCCTGTCGCCGGAGCTGGTGCGCTATTGTGCTGCACGTCCCGAGCTTTCGGTGCAGTGGCACCGTGGCACCAACTTTGCCTATATCGGCTTCAACTTTCGTGACCGCTGGTTGTCGCAGCAGCCGATTCGTGAAGCGATTGCGCTGGGTATCGACCGGGCCGCAATCGTGAGGGCGCTGTTCGACAATCATGCGCGTCTGGCTGGCGGCCTGCTGCCGCCCGAGCACTGGGCAGGACTGAAGGACTGGCAGGGCTACCCTTATGATCCGGGGCGGGCACGCGCCCTGCTTGAGGGCGTCATCGGGCGGGGGCAGCGCCTGTCCCTGAGCTACAAGACCAGTGCCAATCCGCTGCGCCTGCGTCTGGCGGCCTTCTATCAGTCCATGTTGAGGCAAATCGGCATCGACCTGACCATTCAGAGCTACGACTGGGGCACCTTTTACGCCGATATCAAGGCCGGGCGCTTCCAGCTCTATTCGCTGGCGTGGGTGGGTATCAAGAGTCCGGACATTTTCCAGTATGTGTTTTACTCACAGGCGGTGCCGCCCGCCGGTGCGAATCGCGGCCATTATGCCAACCCCGTGGTGGATCGGCTGATTGAGGCGGCGCTGGCGGCGCAGACGCTTGCCGAACAGCAGCGCCTCTATGTGCAGTTGCAGCGTGTACTGGCGGAGACCGTGGCACAGGTGCCGCTGTGGTATGAAGATCAGTATGCCGTGTTGCATCGCTCGGTGAGCGGCTATACCCTTGCAGCCGATGGACGCTACGATGGCGTGCTGACGATGAGGCGGGTGCAGCATGGCTGACAGAAGGGGGGTCCCCGACTTTTTTCACGGCGAAAAAAATGCGCTGCCATCAAAGTGGCTGCAGGTGTGCCTGCAGACGCAGAAACTCCATCTTTTCGAGCAGGATGCCTGCGTAGCTACCTATACGGTGAGTACGGGCGCTGCCGGCGCGGGCTGTGAGCACGGCAGTGGCTGTACGCCCACGGGCTGGCATGTGGTGCGTGCCCGCATCGGCGACGGGCAGCCGCCGGGCAGTGTTTTTGTGGGGCGGCGTCCTACCGGGGAAATCTGGACACCCGAGCTGGCGGCACGGGAACCCGAGCGAGACTGGATTCTGAGTCGGATCCTGTGGCTGAGTGGCTGCGAGCGGGGGCATAACCGGCTGGGGTGTGTGGATACCATGCGCCGTTTTATCTACATTCACGGCACGCCGCCGGATCAGCCGCTGGGGGTGCCGGTTTCCCACGGCTGCATTCGCATGGACATGCATGAGGTGATCGAGGTGTTTGACTGGACGCCAGTGGGCACGCCGGTGGAGATCGTGCCATGAGGGTGCTGCGTCTACTGGCGCGTGTGCTGGTCATCCTGTGGGTGGTGAGCACGCTGGTGTTTCTGATGCTGCATCTGGTGCCGGGCGATCCGGTGGCGGTGATGCTGGGTGAGAGCGCCACGGCGGCGGATCAGGCGGCGCTGCGCCATCAGCTGGGGCTGGATCAGCCGCTGTGGCAGCAGTATCTGCACTATCTGGGCGGCCTGCTGCACGGGGACATGGGGCAGTCGCTGTTTCTGCAGAGGCCGGTGGCGGATCTGATTGCAGCACGCTTTCCCTACACGGCAGAGTTGGCGCTGCTGGCGCTGGCGGTAGCGGTGCTGCTGGCCTTTCCGCTCGGTATCTGGGCGGCGGTGCGGGCAGGGCACTGGCCCGATCAGCTGGCGATGACCCTGTCGCTGATCGGGGTGTCCATTCCCAACTTCTGGCTGGGACCGATGCTGATTCTGCTGTTTTCCCTGTGGCTGGGCTGGCTGCCGGTAAGTGGGGCGGATGCGCCGTGGGCATGGGTGTTGCCGGCGGTGACGCTGGGTACGGCGCTGGCGGCGATCCTGACGCGCATGCTGCGCGCCAGCCTGCTGGAGGTGCTGCACGAGGAGTATGTGCGCACAGCGCTGGCCAAGGGGGTATCGCCGTGGCGGGTGGTGCTGCGTCATGCCCTGTTCAATGCGCTGCTGCCGGTGGTGACGGTGCTGGGGCTGCAGCTGGGTACCCTGCTGGGCGGTGCAGTGATTACCGAAGTGGTGTTCGACTGGCCGGGACTCGGGCAGTTGCTGGTGGAGTCCATTCAGCGTCGCGACTACCCGGTGGTACAGGGTGTGATTCTGGTGATCGCCACCGCCTATGTGGTGGTGAATGCGTTCACCGACTGGCTGTATGGCTGGCTGGATCCAAGGGTGCGGCGCGCATGAAGTGGTGGCTGTGGCAGCAACGCATCTGGATCGGCCTGCTGTTGGCGTGGCTGGGGCTTGCGCTGGCCGCGCTGGGCGTGGGAGACACGGCCTACAGGGTGGATCTGACTCACCTGCTGGGGGGGGCGGATGCAAACAGCTGGCTCGGCTATGATCAGCTGGGGCGACCCGTATGGGAGCGGCTGCTGCTGGGGGCGCAGACTTCGCTGCAGGTGGCGCTGGCGGTGGTGCTCTTTTCGGCCGTGCTGGGCACGACCATCGGGCTGGTCGCCGGCTATTACGGCGGCTGGCTGGACCGCGTCCTTACGGGTGTGATTGATGTGTTTCTGGCGTTTCCGGGCCTGCTGCTGGCCATCGGACTGGCTGCGGTGCTGGGCCCCGGCGTGGAAAACGTGATCATCGCGCTGGTGGTGGTGGGCTGGGTGGGCTATGCACGGCTGGCGCGGGCACAGACATTGAGCCTGCGCAGCCGCGAACATGTGCTGGCGGCGCGTGCGCTGGGCGCCGGGACGCCGCGTATCCTGCTGCGCCATGTGGTGCCGCTGCTGCTGGCACCGCTGGGGGTGGAGGCTACTTTCGGCATTGCCGGGGCGGTCATCAGCGAAGCGGGGCTGTCGTTTCTGGGGCTGGGGATTCAGCCGCCGCAGGATTCCTGGGGCAGCATGATCCGCGAGGGCACCCGCTACATGCTGGTGGCGCCTCATCTGGTGATTGCACCGGGGCTGGCACTGATGGCCGTGGTGCTGGCGGCCAACCGGCTGGGCGATGCCTGGCGGGATTATCTGGATATTAAAACGAGGACACAGGCATGAAACCCGTAGCGCAACCGCTCGGTGCGGTGATGGTGGACATCGAGGGAACCACGCTGACAGCAGAAGAGCGGGAACGCCTGCTGCATCCGCAGGTGGCGGGCGTGGTGCTGTTTACCCGCAATTTTGAGTCCCGGGCCCAGCTGACCGCCGTGTGTGAACAGATCCATGCGCTGCGCACGCCGAAGCTGCTGATTGCGGTGGATCACGAAGGGGGGCGGGTGCAGCGCTTTCGAGACGACGGCATGAGCGTGCTGCCCCCCATGGAAAAGCTGGGGCAGCTGCACGACCTCAATCCCATGGCGGCCGATGAGGCAGCGCGCCAGCTGGGCTGGCTGATGGCGGCGGAGCTGCTGGCGCTGGGGGTGGATTTCAGCTTTGCGCCGGTGGTGGATCTGCAGCATGGTCGCAGTGACGTGATTGGCGACCGCAGCTTTCATCATGAAGCGCTGGTGGTGGCGCGGCTGGCGCAGGAATTTCTCGCCGGCATGCACGCGGCCGGGATGGCGGGGGTCGCCAAGCACTTTCCGGGCCACGGCTACGCCGAGGCGGACAGCCACGTGGCGATGGCGGAGGATCCGCGCGACTGGGATGCCCTGCAGGATGACCTGCTGCCGTTCAAGGCGCTGATCGCCGCTCACGTGGAGGGCATCATGCCGGCCCATGTGGTCTATCCGCAGCTGGATAAGTTGCCGGCGGGCTTTTCCGCCTTCTGGCTGCAGACGGTGCTGCGCGGGCAATTGGGCTTTGAAGGGGCGATCATCAGCGATGATCTGAACATGCATGCCGCGGCGGTGTACGGCGATATCCTGCGTCGCGGGCAACTGGCGTTGGAGGCAGGCTGTGATCTGCTGCTGGCGCTGAATGACCAGGACGGAGCGGATGCGCTGCTGGCCGGTCTGCATCACAGCGTGTCGGTCGCTACCCATGCGCGCATGATCGCCCTGCATGGCCATCCGCAATTCAAGATCAGCCGCCTGCGCCATCTGCCGGAATGGCAGGCGGCGCAACAGATACTGGAGCAACTGGCATGAATGGACTGAACGACTTTCTGACCCTGCTGCAGCAGAACTGGCCTGCCGGCTACGACGCCTGGGTGACGCTGCTCGGCTGGTTCGGTGGTGAAATATGGCTGCTGCTGGTAACGCTGGTGCTGGTAGGGGCGCTGCTGGTGGATGCGGTGCAGCGAGTGATCATTGGCCATTTCCACCGGCGCTGGTGCGTGCATCACCCGTGGTTGGATGCCTTTGTGGGCGGCGCTAACCCGCCATTGTCTCTGGCCATCTGGTTCAGTGCACTCACCTATGCACTGATGGTGGCGCTGGGGGCGCTGAATTTCCATACCGGCTGGTTTCCTACCATACTCAGCATCAAGAACAGCCTGCTTACGCTGCTGCTCGGCTGGTATGTAATCCGTGTCGTCGGACGCCTGGAGGGGCGTCTGAAGGTGGTGGCCGACACGGATCCGCGCTTTGACCGTACGCTGGTGGAGGCGCTGGCCAAGGTCGTCCGCCTGACAGCGGTGGTGATTACCGGCCTGATCGTCCTTTCCGCCTTTGGCGTGAATGTGACCGGCCTGCTGGCCTTCGGCGGCGCGGGCGGTCTGGTGGTCGGTCTGGCGGCCAAGGACATGATCAGCAACCTGTTTGGCGGGCTGACCATCTATCTGGACCGCCCCTTTGCCGTGGGCGACTGGATCCGTTCGCCGGACAAGGACATAGAAGGCACGGTGGAGCATATCGGCTGGCGCCGCACGGTGATTCGCCGCTTCAACAAGAATCCGCTCTATGTGCCCAATGGCCTGTTTACCAATATCGTGGTGGAGAATCCCAGCCGCATGAGCCATCGCCGCATCTATGAGAAGTTTGGCGTGCGCTATGCGGATCAGGACAAGGTGGCAAAAATTACCGCCGCCATCCGGCAAATGCTGCAGAGCCATCCGGACATCGATCAGACGCAGACGATCATCGTCAATTTCAATACCTTTGCCGACTCGTCGCTGGAGTGCTTTGTCTATTGCTTTACCCGTACCACGGTGTGGGTGGAATACCATCAGGTCAAGGAAGCCATTCTGCTGCAGATCGCCGATATCGTCGCCGCCCACGGCGCCGACATGGCGTTCCCAAGCCAGAGCGTTTATTTTGAAACGCCGTTGCAGCTCGACAAGAAATGGTCAGAATGCTGCCCCCATTGAGCATGGGGCCTGAAAACGGGATGTTCTGTGCCCATGAAAAAGTCGAGGACCCCCGTCAGAGAATAATGACTTCCGGCTCCAGATGGATGCCGAACAGGTGCATCACGTCGGTCTGGATTGCCTTGGCAAGGGTGAGGATCTGTTCGCCGGTGGCATGACCGCGGTTGACCAGCACCAGCGCATGCTTGCTGGAGACGCAGGCATCGGTGCCTTCGAGGCAGCGGCCTTTCCAGCCGCACTGCTCGATCAGCCAGGCCGCCGGAACCTTGATGCCGCCGCCGGGCAGGTGGTGATGGGGCAGGTCGGGCCACTTTTCCTGCAGGACAGCAAAGTACGCCTCATCCACCACCGGGTTTTTGAAGAAGCTGCCCGCATTGCCTTCCTTGTCTGGATCGGGAAGTTTTTCCCTGCGCAGACGAATGACTGTTTTATAGACATGGCGGGGCGTAAGCTTGTTTTCCGGGATATCCGCCAGGGCTTCGCGCAAGGGGTCATAGACCAGATTGGCATGACCGGCTTCAAGCTTTCGAAGTCGGAAGGTGGCGCGGTGGATGAGCATCTGGTTGCGGTATTCCCGCTTGAAGATGCTGCTGCGGTAGCTGAACTGGCAATCGGCGTTGCGGAACTCGTGCCGTTCGCCGGTAAACAGATCCAACGCCTGCACGCGGGTGATGAGATCCTGCACTTCGGTGCCATAGGCGCCGATGTTCTGCACCGGCGCGGCGCCCACCGTGCCCGGAATCAGTGCCAGATTTTCCAGTCCCCATAAATTGTTGTTCACCGACCAGGTGACCAGATCGTGCCAGTGCATGCCGCCGCCAACGCTCACCCACAGGGACTCGTCGTCCTCCTTCATGACGCGCAGCTGACGAAAGCGGTTGCGCACCACCACGCCTTCCAGATCACGGGTCAGCAGAATATTGCTGCCTTCGCCGAGCACATACCAGGGCAGGGCCGCCAGCACGGGATCGCTGCGCAGGGCGCGGATGTCACTCTGCTTGTCGATTTCCACGAAATAGCGGGCACAGGCATCGATATGGAAGGTGTTGTAGTCGTGTAATGGGAAGTGGGCCTGAATGTGCATGCGGGCTTCAATATAATGTGTGAAAAAACTATTTTAGAGAGGAGCGCGCCGTGAGTGCAATCGAATTGAGCAAGCCGCAGTGGTCATCGCAGAAGGTCTTCATCCTGGCAGCCATCGGTTCGGCCGTCGGTCTCGGCAACATCTGGAAGTTTCCCTACATTACCGGCGAGAACGGCGGCGGTGCCTTTGTGCTGGTCTATCTCGTCTGCGTGACGCTGATCGGCCTGCCGGTGCTGATGGCGGAAATCGGTCTCGGGCGCATGGGTAAGGCCAACCCGCCGCAGGCCATGGCCAATCTGGCGGCGGACTTTCGTGCCAGCCCGCTGTGGTCGCTGGTAGGGCTGAGCGGCGTGCTGGCGGGCATGCTCATTCTCTCCTTTTACACCGTCATCGCCGGTTGGGCCACGGACTACTTTGTGGAGAGTGCCATGGGACATTTCCGTGGCATCGATGCCAGTCATGTGAAGGCGTACTTTTCAGATTTCCTGGCCAATCCCTGGGCACTGCTGTTCTGGCACACGGTGGTGGTGCTGATGACGCTGGGCATCGTGGCCAAGGGTGTAAAGGGCGGGCTGGAAAAGGCGGTCAATTTCATGATGCCGCTGCTGTTTCTCATCCTGCTGGTGCTGCTGGGCTGGTCGGCGTCTCAGCAGAGTTTTGGCGACAGCCTGCGCTTTCTGTTCGCGCCGGACTTCAGCAAGCTGACCTGGGAGGGCGTGCTGATTGCCATGGGGCACGCCTTCTTTACCCTTTCCATCGGCATGGGCGCCATGATGGTGTATGGCTCCTACCTGCCCGAACGCTATTCCATACCCAAGGCGGCAGTGTGGATCGTGATCGCGGATACGGCCGTGGCACTGCTGGCCGGGATCATCATCTTTACCGTAGTGTTTGGCAACGGTCTGGAGCCAGGGGCCGGGCCGGGGCTGCTGTTCCAGACGCTGCCGGTGGCCTTCGGGCAGATGAGCGGCGGCTGGTTCTGGGGCACGCTGTTTTTCTTTCTGGTGGTGCTGGCTGCGCTCAGCTCTGCCATCTCCCTGATCGAGCCGGCGGTGAGCTGGGTGGAGCAGAACTGGCGCCTCAAGCGTAGCACCGCCACCTGGCTGCTGGGCTTTCTGGTATGGCTGCTGGGCATTGGCACCGTGTTGTCGTTCAATGCGTGGAAGGCGGTGCACTTTCTGCCCGGCAAGACCTTTTTTGACAGTCTGGACTTCATTACTGCCAATATCATGCTGCCGCTGGGCGGCATGCTGATGGCCATTTTCATGGCGTGGGTGGTGAGCGACAGGGCGCGCCAGGCGGAATTTCGCCTGCCACCGGCGCTGGATGGCGCCTTCCGCTTCGATCTGCGAGCCATTGCACCGGTGGGTGTACTGATCGTGTTTGCCTCCAATCTGGTGAGTGATCCCTATCGGCAGATGATTGCAGTGGCGGTCGCGCTGGCGCTTTATGGTCTCTATGCCTACAATCGCAGCCGTTTCAACCTGATGCTCACCCAGCAGGGCGTGCGCTAGGCTGATTTTCGGTGACATAAGCATTGTTTATCTCTACAATGTTGTTCGTTTGTGACTTCCTGATCTGGAGAACGTATGGCGTGGAATGAGCCGGGCAAGCCGAGCCAGGATCCATGGGGCTCGGGCGACAAGCCTCCCAAGGGATCCGGGCAGGGGCCGGATGTGGATGAGCTGCTCGACAAGCTGAAGCAGTCTCTGGGCAACAAGAATCCCTTCGGCAGTGTCGGCATGGGCGTGGTGGCACTGGTCATCATCGTCGTCTGGCTGCTGTCCGGCATCTACATTGTCGATCCCGCCGAACGTGGCGTGGTGCAGCGCTTTGGCGCCTACGTGGGTGAAACCGGTCCGGGGCCGCACTGGCATGTGCCCTGGCCGGTGGAGAAGGTCACTATTCTTAATGTGGATCGTATTCGCCATGCCGAGATCGGCTATCGTTCCAGCGCCGGGCAGAACGCCGTGGTGGAAGTGCCCTCCGAAGCGCTGATGCTCACCGAAGACGAAAATATCGTCGATATCAAGATCGCCATTCAGTACAAGATCAGCAGCGCACGCAACTACCTGTTCAATGTCGCCGATCCGGACGTGACCTTGCGTCTGGCGGTCGAAAGCGCGCTGCGCTCCGTGGTGGGCAAGAACAAGATGGACTTTGTGCTGACTCAGGGGCGTGACGAGGTCGTCTCCCAGGTGAAGCGCCTGGCGCAACAGGTCCTGGACAATTACCATTCCGGCCTGCTGATTACCAGCGTCAACCTGCAGGATGCCCAGCCGCCCGAGCAGGTGCAGGCGGCCTTTGCTGACGTGGTCAAGGCTCGTGAGGACCGTGAGCGCCTGATCAACGAAGCGCAGGCCTATGCCAACGACATTATTCCGAAGGCGCGCGGCCTGGCGGCTCGTGAGCTGGCCGAGGCGGAAGCCTATCGTCAGCGCGTGGTGGAGCAGGCCCTGGGTGAAACCAGCCGCTTTGTGAATATCCTCACCGCCTACCGCAAGGCACCGGAGGTCACCCGTGAGCGCATGTACAAGGATGCCGTGACCAATGTGCTCACCAGGACCACCAAGGTGTTCATGACCGACAGCGAGGGCAAACTGGTCTATCTGCCGCTTGACCGCCTGCAGCAGGGGACGGTGACGCCGTCCAAGCCTGTGGTACAGCCGCCCAAGGGACTGGCACCGGCACGCAATACCTCTTCAACGCTCAATCAGCGCGGCACCACCTCATCAGGCGAGAAGGGCAGCCGCCTGCGGGAACTGCTCAGATCAAGGGAGTTGCGTTAAATGAAAAATATTCTCGGACTCCTGCTGGCTGCCGTGCTGTTTATCGCAGCCAATGCATTTTTCGTGATCAACGAGGGCGAAACCGGCATTGTGTTCCGCCTGGGTGAGATCGTCAAGGCGGACATGAAGCCGGGACTGCATGTAAAGACGCCCTTCGTCAACAATGTGCGCACTTTCGATGCCCGGCTGCAGACACTGGATGCGCCGCCGGAGCGCTTCCTGACGGTGGAGAAGAAGAACCTGATCGTTGATTCCTTTGCAAAGTGGCGCATTGCCGACAGTGCCAAGTTCTATACCACCATGGGCGGCGACATTCGCCTGACCAACATGCGTCTGTCGCAGATTCTCAAGGATGGTCTGCGTGCCGAGTTCGGCAGTCGTACGGTCAAGGAAGTGATCGCCAGCCAGCGTGACGCCATCACCGCGGCGATTACCAAAAAGGCACGCCGTGATGCGGCGGCGTTCGGGATCGATGTGGTGGATGTGCGCATCAAGCGGGTGGATCTGCCGCGGGATGTGTCCGAATCGGTTTATCGCCGCATGGAAGCCGAGCGCAAGCGCGTGGCCAACGAGCTGCGCTCCGAAGGGGCCGAGGCGGCTGAAAAGATCCGAGCCGATGCAGACCGTCAGCGTGTGGTGCTGCTTGCTGAAGCCTACCGCAAGGCGGAAACCATTCGTGGTGAAGGGGACGGCAAGGCGTCGGAAATCTATGCCAAGGCCTATTCCAGGGATCCGGACTTCTTCGCCTTCTTCAAGAGCCTGCAGTCCTATCAGGCGGCCTTTGACAGCAAGAAGGACATTCTGGTGCTCGATCCCCGCTCCGAATACTTCCGTTACCTGATGCGCAAGGATGGCGCGTCCCTAGCGAAGTAATGGGTGAAAGCGGCTGGACACTTTTCTGGACGGCACTGGGGCTCGTCTTCATCTTCGAAGGCGTGCTGCCGTTCGTCTATCCGCAGCTGTGGCGGCGCATGATGCAGCAGGCGCTGGAGCTGCCGGAGAACGGGCTGCGCATCATGGGGCTCACCAGCCTGCTGATCGGCACCCTTATCATTTTGTTGCTTGGATAATGTTATGACCACCACCCACATCTGGTTTACGCCCGAAGGGATTGAGGATCTGCTGCCGCCCCAGGCGGAAAAGCTGGAGTTTTACCGTCGCGAGCTGCTGGATCTGTATGCGGCCTCGGGTTACGAGCTGATCAAGCCGCCGGTGGCGGAATTTGTCGATTCCCTGCTGACCGGTTCCGGCCGCGATCTGTCCCGCGAGACCTGCACCTTTGTGGATCAGGAGAGCGGCCGCACCATGGGCGTGCGGGCCGACACTACCCCGCAGGTGGCGCGGATTGCCGCCTCACGCCTGAAGGCGCGGGAAGGGGCGCCATTGCGGCTCTGCTACGCCGGTGACACCCTCAAGGCGCGCCATAACCGTGCCCGTGGCTCCCGCAATCCCTATCAGGTGGGGGTGGAGCTGTTCAACGTGCCGGGCGCGGCAGGCGATGCAGAAATTCTGCTGCTGCTGTTGGAGAGCATGGATGCGCTTGGCCTTGCGCCGGTGACGCTCAGTCTGGGGCATGCCGGGCTGATCAAACGCATCCTGGCGGCGTGCTCGCTGCCTCAGAGTGAAGCCGAAGCGCTGCTGGCGCACCTGAATCACAAGCGCTATCCCGCCTATCGTCAGTGGCTGGAGGCCAATCTGCAGCACATCCCTTACGATCTGCAGGCGCTGTTTACCGACTGGTTCGAACTGTCCGGCGAGGCGGCTTCGGTCATCGATCAGGCGAAAGCGCTGCTGGCTGCCTATCCGGACATGATCGCCGAGCTGGATGCCGTGGCCCGGCTGCTGCCGCTGCTCAATGCAGCCGCCCCCCACGTGCGAGTGTTTGCGGATCTGGCGGAAATTCGCGGCTACTCCTATCACACCGGGCTCATGTTCAGCACCTATGTGGTGGATGACTACGACAGGGCGCTGGTGGTGGCGCGGGGCGGCCGCTACGATGGCATCGCCGAAGCCTTCGACAATCCCATGTGTGCGACCGGCTTCAGCCTCGATCTGCGGGCCGTGCTTGACCTGCTTGCGCCAGTTGAGCGCACCGGCCAGCGCGTCTGGGCGCCCATGGCAGCGGATGCAGCCCTGCACGAAAAGGTGCGTGATCTGCGCAGCGACGGCTACGAGGTGGTATGGTGCGAGGCCGTTCCCGAGGGGGCGGTATGCAAATTGTCAAAAATCAATGGCGTGTGGACGATAGAGCATGACGAAGCGTAATGTAGTCGTTGTTGGGACCCAGTGGGGCGACGAAGGCAAGGGCAAGATTGTCGATCTGCTGACCGACCGTGTCAGTGCTGTGGTGCGTTTTCAGGGCGGGCATAATGCCGGCCATACGCTGGTCATCGACGGCAACCAGACCATTCTGCACCTGATTCCCTCCGGCATTCTGCGCGAAGACGTGGAGTGCATGATCGGCAATGGTGTGGTGCTGGCGCCCGACGCGCTGCAGAAGGAAGTGGAGACGCTTGAAGCACAGGGTCTGAAAGTGCGCGAGCGCCTGTTTGTCAGCGAAGCCTGTCCACTGATCCTCGACTACCACGTCGCCATCGATCAGGCGCGTGAGCGCCGTCGCGGCGCCAAGGCTATCGGCACCACCGGCCGCGGCATTGGCCCGGCTTATGAAGACAAGGTGGCCCGCCGTGGGTTGCGTGCCGGCGACTTCAAGAACATGTCCCACTTTGAAGCGGTGCTGCGCGATACGCTGGATTATCACAATTTCATGCTCACCCACTACTACGACGCCGAGCCGGTCGCTTTCGATGCCCTGTGGGACAAGTGCCAGGCTTATCGCGAGCTGGTGCTGCCCATGCTGGCCGATATTCCCAACCGCATTCACGAACTGAATCAGGCGGGCAAGAGCATTCTGTTTGAAGGCGCGCAGGGCACGCTGCTGGATATTGATCAGGGCACCTATCCCTATGTCACCTCGTCAAACACGACTGCTGGCGGTGCAGCGTCCGGCAGCGGCATCGGGCCGTGCCGGCTTGATTATGTGCTGGGCATTACCAAGGCCTATGCCACACGTGTAGGCGGCGGCCCTTTCCCCACGGAGCTGCCCTATGATGTGGAGAAGGATAAAGGCGATCCCATTGGTAAGTGGCTCGGCACACGCGGCCACGAGTTTGGCGCGACCACGGGTCGGCAGCGCCGCTGCGGCTGGTTCGATGCCGTAGCGCTGCGCCGCTCTGCGCAGATCAACGGGCTGTCGGGCCTATGTCTGACCAAGCTGGATGTGCTGGATGGTCTGGATGAGGTCAAGGTGTGCGTCGCCTATGATTTTGACGGTGAGCGGCGCGAACTGCCGCCCTACAGCGCCGATGAATACGCGCGCTGTACGCCGATTTACGAAACCCTGCCGGGGTGGAAAGCGAGTACGGTCGGCATTGATGCGTGGGAAAAACTGCCGCCGGCGGCGCAGGACTATATCCGCTTTATCGAAGAACAGGTCGGCGTGCCGGTGGCGATTCTGTCCACCGGGCCGGACCGTTATGAAACACTGGTGATGCAGGATCCGTTCGATCCGAATGTACTGCGTCACTGTCACTGAGGAACAGAGCTGCCATGCTGGAATTCATTCGCGAAAAAGCCAAGGGCATCATTGCCTGGGCCATTTTGATTCTGATTGGTGTCCCCTTTGCATTGTGGGGGATCAACAATTACTTCACCGGTGACAAGGGCATCGTGGTCGCAGAGGTTAATGGCGAGAAGATCCCCGCAGTGGAATTTCTGCGTGCCTATCAGCGTGAGCGCCAGCAGCTGCAGCAGCAACTGGGCGAGGCGTTCGACCAGAAGGTGGACGATGAAAAACTGCGCAAGCGTATTCTGGAGCAGCTGATCGAATCCAAGCTCATCCAGCAGTGGGCACAGGATCACCACATGGCCATCAGCGATGCCCAGCTGGCCGCCGTAATTCAGTCCGCCCCCATCTTTCTCAATGACAAGGGGCAGTTCGATCAGAAGAAATACGAGCAGCTGCTGGCCAATAATGGACTGACGGTGGCGCAGTTCGAACGCCTGCAGCGTCAGTTCCTTCTGGAACAGCAGTATCGCAACCTCATTCTGGCTTCCAGCCTGGCACTGCCTGCTGAGGTGAATCAGCTGGTGGCATTGCAGCAGCAGCAGCGCAAGGCTGGCTGGATCGAATTTGATCTGAAACCCTATCTGGCCGGTGTAAAGGTGAGCAACAAGCAGATCGCCGACTATTACGCGGCGCACAAGGATGTATTTGTGGAACCTGAGCGTGTGGTGGTGGATTATGTGCTGCTGGACAAGCAGCGGCTGGCGAAGCAGATCAAGCCGGACGACGCCGCCCTCAAGCAGTTCTATGCGGATAACCGTGATCTGTATGCCGAGCCGGAGGAGCGCCGCGTGCGCCATATCCTGATCCGTGCCAAGCGGGGCGACAAGGCATCCGAGCAGGCCGCTCTGGCGAAGATCAAGCAGATCCAGGCGGAATTGAAGCAGGGCAAGTCTTTTGCCGAGCTGGCCAAAAAATATTCTCAGGATCCAGGGTCTGCCGAAGTGGGCGGGGATCTTGGGTATTTCGAGCAGGGGCTGATGGCACCGGAGTTTGACAAGAAGGTCTTCAGCATGAAAAAGGGTGAAGTTTCCGGACCGGTGCAGACCGATTTCGGCTATCACCTGATTCTGCTGGAGGACATCAAGCCACGTCGTGTATTGCCATACGACAAGGTGAAGGATCGCGTGCTGCAGGCCTACCGCCAGCAGCAGGCGGACAAGCGTTATTACGACCTGTTGGAAAAGCTGAATTCCATCGCCTATGAACAGCCCGACAGCCTGGAGCCGGCTGCCGAGGCCATTGGCGGCAAGGTGGAAACGTCCAAACCCTTTGCCAAGGGCAAGGGAACCGGCCTGTTTGCGAATCCGAAGGTGAATGAGGCGGTCTTCAGCGACGACGTCTATAACCAGCACCTCAACAGCCCCGTGGTGGAGTTGGGCAACGACCGCGCTGTGGTGGTGCGTCTCAACAAGGTCATTCCCAGCCGACAGCTGACGCTGGATGAGGTGAAGGATCGTATCCGCGCCCGCCTGACCCATGAGCAGGCGGTGGCTCAGGCCCGTGCTGATGCGCAGAAGGCGCTTGAAGCGTTGCGTCAGGGTGCCAAGCCCCAGAGCGTGGTCAAGCCGGGCATGACGTGGCAGGCGCCACGCTGGATTAGCCGCGATCATGCCGTGGCGCCGGCGCCCATTCAGAAGGCCATCTTCAAGGCACCAAAACCCCACGATGGCAAACCGGGGCTGCAGCTGATCACGTTGCCCAATGGTGCGCCCGCGATTATCGTGGTTGAAGCTGTGCGAGCGTCCACCGACAAGGTGTCGCAGATCATCCGCAAGCAGCTCAAGCTGGCCTTGCGCGGCCTGTTTGGCGAAAGTGAAGTGGCCTACCGTATCGCACAGCTGAAGAAGGCGGCGGATATCGAAATCAACAAGGCGTACCTCACGCTCAAGTAATCTAGTTTGCCCGGGCCACCGGCAGGTCGCTCCAGCGTGTGGTATAGCTGCGCCGCTGCAGCGCGCGGCGGATCTGCCAGCGTGGGTGGGGCGCCGTGCCCTGTGCAGCCAGCCGCACCACGGATTCGCCGTAGTGCCGGTTGATCTGCTCCATCAGCGCGGCTACCTTTCCTGCTGTCCCGCCCGTTGCCTCTTCTGCCAGCACGGCCTGACGAGGCTGATGGCGAGGCCGCAGGTCGGCAAGCATGACCAGCACTTTCCTGTAAGCCGTGTCCGGCTGCCAGTGCTGCCGTAGCAGCGCCTTGGCGACCTTGACCAGTTGCACGGTGTCGTCCGTGGGCACTGCAAGCGTTTCAAAGGCCCAGTGGCGCACCACGGGGGGCTTGAAGCGATCCGTGGTCATGAAAACGCCCACTTCCGCTGCCAGTGAGCCCTGCTGGCGCAATTTCCCCGCAGCGGTGACCGTGAACGCGCTGAGCGCCTGTTCCAGCAGGGGCAGGGACTGAATGCCGCTGGGGAAGGAGCGTGAGCTGATGATCTGCTGGCGAGGGGCCGGGTTCATGTTCAGCGCAAAATGATGCTCGCCATGCAGTTCGCGCTGGATCTGCCACAGGGGCGTATGGCCGATGCGGCGCACCTGTGCCGGTGCCAGCGCCATAAAGTGCGCCACGGTTTCGACGCCCTGATCCCGCAGCCGGGCTGCGAGCCGCTTGCCGACACCCCAGAGGGTCTCCACCGGGGTGGTCTCCAGCAGGGTATGGAGGGCCGGTTCCGACAGTGCCGTCCAGTCGCAGGCATGGTTGAAAAGCGCATGATCCTTGGCCCAGCGGTTGGCCAGCTTGGCCTGCACCTTGGTGCGACCAAGGCCGACGGCGATGGGCAGTCCCAGCTGTTGATGCACCCGCTGCCTGAGCGCATGCCCCCACTGGGCATCACAGCTGTCCGGCAAGTGCAGAAAACTTTCGTCGATGGAGTAGATTTCCTGGGCCAGTGCTTCCTGACCCAGCAGGGCGTGCATGCGCTGGCTCATGTCCGCGTAGAGCTCATAGTTGGAGGAGCGTGCTGCCCCAGCGTGGCGTTTCAGCAGGGCGCGGATCCTGAAGTAGGGCTGCCATTTCAGGCCGAGCCGCTTGGCCGGTTCGTTGGCGGCGACCACGATGCCGTCATTATTGGACAGCACCACCAGCGGGCGCTGTGCCAGCCGCGGCTCGAACACCGTTTCGCAGCTGGCGTAGAAGTTGTTGCCATCCACCAGGGCGATTTTCATCGGAAGCTGTGAATCACGGAGGTGACCACGCCCCAGACCTGCAGTTCCTGCAGATCCGCAAGCACGATGTCATCGTAGTCGGGATTTTCCGCCTGTAGCGTGACCCCCTCACCATGCAGGCGCAGCCGCTTGACCGTCAGCTCACCGTCCAGCACGGCGATCACGATATCACCGTCTTTCGGCTCCAGCGCCCGGTCCACCACCAGCAGATCGCCGTCGTGAATGCCGGCACCCGTCATGGAGTGCCCCTGCACGCGCATGAAAAAGGTGGCTTCGCGATGCTGGATGAGGTGGGTGTTCAGATCCAGAGCCGGCTCCTGATAATCTTCAGCCGGGCAGGGAAAGCCCGCGGGCACTCGACTGGAGAATAACGGCCGAGGGGCCGATGTCGGGTTGGTCGAAGCGGGTTGCACGGTATTGATCGTATCGAGAGCGTCGGGCTGCAGAAAGCGGCGTACGGCATCCACTTTTGAAACGGGCACGCGCATGACCTTGGTGGGTTCGCCGTAGCGGCCACTGCCGCGGGGACGGCCGGCCCCGGGGCGAGCACCGCCCTTTTTGTTTTCTGTTACGTTTTTCATAATTGAAAAGTGTAACAGAAAACAGGTGGCGGTCAAGGCGGGTTTGGTTTAATGGGGTAAGGAGGGATAAGAGGCAGAACCAGCGGATAATAGCCCTACAGGAACAAATTCGAATTCGCTGCGGTAGCTACTGGATTAACAGGCGTGGCACTTTTGAACATGGATGCGTTTCACACATGCTGGTGGAAAGTGCAACAGGCTTCTGACCGACAGGAAGAAAAGCGGCCGATAGTGTTCACTGAAACTGACACACTACCGAATCGCAGGGTTGAATTTGCAGCAGATTTTGGCGTGGAACCAACCTCATGTATCCGCAAAGATCCGGCCTTCTTCGTCGATGCGGATTGGGAAGGGGGTGAGGTGATCTCCGTAGCAGGGTCCTTCCACACACTCGCCGTCATCCACCTTGAACCATGCGTCGTGCACGGAGCATTTCATGGTTTTGGTAAAGGGGTTGACATCCACCTTGTAGGCCTCGTTCAGCGGCACATGCTGGTGAGGACAGTTGTTGATCCAGGCCCGAATCTGCCCCTCTCCGTCCTTGATGAGAATGACGCTGAAGCTCTGGCCTGGGACGCGGGCAATGGTGGCGCGGGCATTGGTCACATCGTCCACATGGGCGAGTGGCTGATCGTCCGCCAGGGGGGAAAGCAGGTGGTCAAAGCCCTTCTGACGTATCTTGCGGGCTGCCAGTTCGGCAGCAAAGCGTACGGCTTTTTCCAGTGATTGGCCCTGCGAAAGTGCGTGCAGCAGACCGGCATTGAATGTGTCGCCGGCGCCCAGCGTATCCACCACTTTGGAGACGGCGAGGGCAGGCTGATGGTGAATGTTTCCGTCCGGGGCGGCATACCAGGCGCCTGCACTGCCCCAGGTGCACACCAATGTTGCCTGTGGCGCAAAGGTGCGCACATGGCGGATGGCTTCTTCGGCATTTTTCAGTCCCAGCTCAGTGGCGTAGTGGCGCGCGATGATAATGAGGTTGGGGGTGCTTAACAGAGCTTCGATCCCCTCGCGCGGTTTTTCCAGCTCGAGGCTGATGGGGGTATTCGGGCAGAAGGTGCGGGCGATATTGAGCATGCCCTTGAGGTTGTCCACATTGCGCCCTTCAAAATGGAGCCAATCGAAGCGTTCGATTTCCTGCTTGGCGAAGTGGTCAAAATCCAGTTCTGCCAAATCCCGGTAATGCACAATGGTGCGGCTGCCGTTTTCCCTGTTGACCAGCACATAGCTGGTGGGTGTGGCGCCTTTGAGACGCTTTTGACACAGGGAGACGTCAATGCCGCGATCGTTGACGGCCTGCAGCAGCTTGCGGCCGGTGTCATCCACCGCGACAGCACTCATGAGACTGCATTCATGGCCCAACTGTTTGAGCACGTAGAGCGTGTTGGCTGCATTGCCGCCGGGCTGCAGCTGTCGCCCTTGGGCACGTAGCTCCTCATTTTCGCCGGGAAAGTGATCGGTGGACAGAATGGTATCCAGTACAAGATTGCCTACGCCGAGAAAACTGCTCATGGCCGTCATCCTGAAGTACGAGAAGTGCGTATTTTACGGGAACGGCGCACAGCATTACAGGTGGGATGTAAGAGGGTGGCGAAGGGGACGGTCATCTTGCTGTTTTGTCCCAAGGGGAGGCGGAACAGGCCATAAGCCCTATTGCTGCCCCTTATAAAAAAATTGCAGTGAATAACTTTGCGTCAGGGGGTTGACATTGGCCAAATTAAAGCAAGACCAAATTCTTAAAGTAATTTATTAAAAGTTATGTAATGCATTGATATAAAAGGAATTTGTATGCTTTGGGCAAGCTAAGGCATTGATCTTTTTTCAGTTGGGGATTATCCACAGAAGCTGTGGATAACTTTGTGTATGGTTCGCAATAAACCTGCCACAATTGCCAAGAAATCCGCCACCTGGCGTTAAACTGATTAAAAAATAGACAACTGGTGTACAGGGGGCAGAAGGTATCGGTTCGATTGAAAAAAATGAGGCAAGGGCCTAATATGAGTGAACGTCGCAGCGTGTGCATCCGCTGTTGAAAGCATGGATGCACATGACAGGCTTGAAAACGCGGTGATTCGTCGCCTTGTGCTTTCGAGCCTGAACACCATAACTAGAACACGACATCAGGCGGGCTGTCATCAATGCATATTTCCTGTGCACACTGCGGGCTGCAGCGGATCTGTTTCCCCAAAGGTCTGTCCAGCACTGAAATCGTTCAGCTGGACCAGATCGTAGCGTCGCATCCGACCGTGCCGCGGGGCAGTCGGCTTTTCAGTGCGGGTGATCCGGCTGAGTTCCTCTACGCGCTCAAATCCGGTGTGGTCAAGTTGAGTCGCTTTGATCAGGTGGGCAGTGAAGTGATCCACGCCTTCTATCTTCCGGGTGATGTGCTGGGCATGGAGGCTCTGGATAGTCCGGTCTATCCCTTTGATGCCATTACCTTGGACAACTGTACCTTTTGCCGCATTCATCGCAACGACCTGGAAGATCTGGCTCAGAAAATCCCGTCGCTGAACCGTCAGATCCTCAGCATGATGGCCCAGGAACTGCGCCTGGAGCGTGAGCATTTTGATCAGCTTCTCAACAAGACGGCAGAAGAGCGGGTGGCGGCGTTTGTTCTGAGTATCTCCAATCGCTTTCATGCCCGGGCACTGGATGCGCACACCTTTCGCCTGCCGATTCTTCACCGTGATGTGGCTGCTTATCTGGGCCTGACACCGGAAACCTTTTCGCGTGTGCTGAACCGTTTTCAAACCAAAGGCTGGCTCAGCTGGCGACGCAAGCAGGTGGAAATTCTGGATGGTGCGGCCCTGCAGGCGCTGGCGGGAGGGTGTACTCAGCCGGAATGCCACTACCGGGCGAGAAAACGGGGCTGAAAATTGATCTGAGTCAAGAACTCCATGCTCAAAATGGAGTTTAATAGAAACCGCTGATGGAAATCGATTTGATCGGTTCCTCCATAATGTAGCCCGCTTGACCCGGACATCCGTCCGGGTTTTTTTACTTGCGGGGTTGAAAATGGTCCATGACTCCATATATCCTGAACGATGTCCAATTACCCTATTGACTCTTCGAAGGAGCGTGGCATGAAAAAACTCCATATGCTGATGGTGGCAGGCATTCTCGGCTTGGCGCTGACGGGGTGTAGTTCGACACCCAAGCATGAGGCCAGTACGGAAGCACAGGTAAAACAGGCGGCGGCACAGGATGCGGCCAAAACCAGTGTTGCGACCGATGGAACCGTTGCATCACGAGAAGTCCTGCAACAGCAGATGGTGGCCATGCGCGAAAAGCGTGTTCATTTTGATTTTGACAAGTCCGAGATCAAGCCGGAATATTTCTCTGTCATTCAGGCACATGCCAAGTTCATGGCGGATCATCCCGAATTGAAAGTGACCATTGCCGGCTACTGTGATGAGCGCGGCAGTGATGAATACAACCTGGCACTGGGTGAACGCCGTGCCAATGCGGCCTACAATGCACTGGTGGCTGAAGGGGTGAGCCCCAGCCGTATCCAGACTGTGAGCTATGGTGAAGCCTATCCGCTGGATCCTGGGCACAATGAAGCCGCGTGGGCGAAAAACCGCCGTGCCACGTTCGTGTATGGCATTAACGCGTTCGTGCGTCCACACTGATCGTTACTGAGTCCATTCAACCGAAAGCCTTTCGTTGCCCGGCAGCGAAAGGCTTTGTCATTTCTGGAGACTGAATACCCCCATGCATGCACCTGTCGAACACCGTCTTGAAGATTACCGTCCACCGGCGTTTGCCATTGATACCGTTCACCTGCTTTTTCAGCTGGACCCGACCGCCACGCGGGTGACCAGTACGCTGACCATGCGCCGCCAGCGGGCCGATGAACCCCTGCGGCTGGATATGGAAAACATGTTGGTCGAAGCCGTGTGCCTGGATGGCAATCCCCTAGATGAGACAGCCTGGCGGATTGAGGATGGGCAGCTTGTTGTGGAAAGCGTGCCGGATCAGTTTGAATTGAGCATTCGCAACCGCATCAATCCCAAGGAGAATACGGCGCTGGAGGGGCTGTATCTTTCCAGTGGCAACTTCTGCACGCAGTGCGAGGCGGAAGGCTTCCGGCGTATTACCCCTTTCCTCGATCGCCCGGATGTGCTGGCTCCCTATACCGTCCGTATCGAAGCGGATCGGTCGCGCTATCCCGTTCTTCTCTCCAATGGCAATCTGATCGAGCAGGGGAAATTACCGGAGGGACGGCATTATGCCGTCTGGCACGACCCATGGAAAAAACCCTGTTATCTGTTTGCGCTGGTGGCCGGCAATCTGCAGTACATTGAGGACCATTTCACCACGGCAGAAGGCCGGGACGTGACGCTGCGCATCTATGTGGAGCCTCACAATATCGACCGCTGCGATTTTGCCATGCAGGCCCTCAAGCGGGCCATGCGCTGGGATGAAACGCGTTTCGGCCTCAGCTACGATCTGGGCGTGTTCAATATCGTCGCCGTGGATGATTTCAACATGGGCGCGATGGAGAACAAGAGCCTCAATATCTTCAATTCCAAATACATTCTCGCCAGGCCGGAAACGGCGACGGATACCGACTATGAAGGGATTGAGTCGGTGGTGGCGCATGAATACTTCCACAACTGGACCGGCAATCGGGTGACCTGCCGCGACTGGTTTCAGCTGACGCTGAAAGAGGGGCTGACCGTTTTCCGCGATCAGGAATTTACTGCCGACATGCTGTTGCCATCCATCAAGCGCATTCAGGATGTCATTCATCTGCGCCGCTATCAGTTTCCGGAAGATGCTGGCCCCATGGCGCACCCCATTCAGCCCAAGTCCTATATCAAGATGGACAATTTCTACACCATGACGGTGTACGAGAAGGGCGCTGAAGTGGTGCGCATCTATCAGACGCTGCTGGGGCGCGACGGCTTCCGCAAGGGGATGGATCTCTATTTCCAGCGGCATGATGGTCAGGCCGTGACGGTGGATGACTTCCGTCAGGCCATGGCCGATGCCAATGGTGTGGATCTTTCGTCCATGCGCGCCTGGTACGATCAGCCGGGCACCCCCCATGTACAGGTGCGCCGAGCCTATGATTCTGCCTCCCGCAGGCTGACCCTGAGCTTCACTCAGTCACTGCCCAAGGTGGGGGATGACTTCAAGCCGCTGCCCATTCCGATCCGTCTGGGCCTGCTGGATGCGCAGGGAAATCCCGTGCCGCTGGTGATTAACGGTGCGGACGTGGGAACGGAATATGTGCACCTGCTGGACACCCGTTCGCAGCAACTGGTGCTTGAAAAGGTGCCGGACAACGCCGTGCCCGCGCTGCTGCGGGACTTTTCCGCCCCCGTCATTCTGGACTCGGACCTCTCCGAAGCGGAGTGGGCCCTGCTGGCAGCGCACGATCCGGACGATTTCCTGCGCTGGGATGCGCTCAATACCCTCGCGGTCAAGGCACTGATGGAGGCGGTCGCTGCGATCGAGCGCAGTGAGGCGCCCGCATGGCCGCAAACCTATCTCGACGCCGTGGCCGTGCGCCTGCAGCATGCGCTGGAAGATCCAGCCTGGCATGCGCTGGCGCTGACACTGCCCGATGAGGTCTATCTGGGCGAGCATTATGAAACCATCCCGGTGGAAGCCATTCATCAGGCACGCGAGGCGCTGCAGGAAGCCCTTGCTCACCGTTTTGAAGACGCGTGGGCGCGTATCTATGATGCGCTGTCTGCGGAGCTGGACGCCCCCTATGTGTTTGATGCAAAAAATTACGGCAAGCGCAGTCTGAGGATGCTGGCGCTGCACTATCTGGTGCGCACGGGCCGAACGAAGTGGATCGAACAGGCGCTGTATCACTATCAGCATGCCAACAACATGACCGATCGCTTCGGGGCCCTGCGTGCGCTCGTGGGGATCGATCATCCGGCACGCAAGACGGCGCTGGACGACTTCCACTATCGCTTCCGCAAGGACCCGCTGGTGCTGGACAAGTGGTTCGCCCTGCAGGCGGGCAGCGATCATCCCAACACCCTTGCACACGTGCGCATGCTGACGCAGCATCCGGACTTTACCTACACCAACCCCAATCGCGTGCGCAGTCTGCTGGGCGTGTTCGGGCAGAACCGCGCCGCCTTCCATCGTGCCGATGGGGCTGGGTATCTCTTTCTGGCCGATGAAATCCTCAAGGTGGACAAGCTCAATCCGCAGATTGCGGCGCGGCTGCTGTCTCCATTCACGCAATGGCGCCGCTTTGATACTGGCCGGCAGGCCCTGATGAAGGCGCAGTTGGAACGCATCTTGCGAGTGCCCAACCTGTCGAGCAACAGCTATGAGATCGTGGAGAAATCCCTGACATTGTCATGAACCGGACCGATGGGATGAAAAAGGGAAAGGCATGGCTGAAAGCGGCAATTTTTGCCGCTTTCTGCTTTCTGGCAGCCGTCATCCACGCGGCGGACGTGGAAGACACAACCGCTTCGCTTTCTCGTATCGAGCTGGAGGTCAAACTGCTGCGGGCGCAGATGGCACTGGTGGATGGCCACCGGGCGGTTGCCCGGACGCTCCTGGAAAGCATTGAGCCTCAGCTGGCACATTATCCTGCCTATCAAGCGCGCTGGCAGACCCTTATGAATCAGCTTGGGACACACCCGTCGTCATCCACGGCTGATCTTTCCGCCGATGGGCCACCGCCGTTCAGATGCACCGATCCCTATGTGGCGCTGCTGCCGCTGTCCGGACCGCTTGGAAAAGCCGGGCAGGCCCTTGTGGAGGGGCTCAAGGCTGCAAACTGTGTACCGCTGGACACGCTCGATACGGCCCTGTTTGATGCAGAAGCGCTGCAGCAGATGGTCGCACTCTATCGGCCCGCCTGGGTGCTCGGCCCCTTGCGTGCGAACATGATTCAGGCATGGGTCGAGCAGGCACCGACATGGCCGACGCTGTTGCTGGGCCGAAACCGCAGCGAAACGCCCTGCACCCACTGCATGGCCCTGTCCATGCGGCCGCTGGATCAGCTGCTGCAGGGCGGGTGGCTGGAAACCGTGCCGACGCCGCGGCGCATTCTGGTCCCTGAACGTTTTGAGGAGGCTGTGCCTGCCAGCATGCGGATGCAGGGCGACGTGTCCTTTTACAGCCACGCGCTTGCAGAGCATCTTCGCACACTGCTGGGCGTGCAGGCGAGTGTCAATCGCAGCCGCTACTTACAGCATGTGCTGAGGCATCCTGTCGAGAGTGTGCCGCGTGCACGGGTTGATCTGCAGGCCATTGTCCTGCTCGGCAGCCTGGCTGAGGCTCAGCAGGCGGCGGCGCTGCTGCAATTCTGGCAGGTGCCCAGCCGTTTCATCTGGCTGCCCACACGCCTGTCGCATAGCCTGCTTCAGGTGTTTGATGGTTCCAGCTGGCCGCCCATGGTGGCGCTGCTGCCACCTTTTGTCTGGCAGGTTCAAGAGGATTCATTTGAAACTGGCATGTTCCGTGCTTTGGGGGAAAGTGTGGCCAAACGGCTGCAGACGGATCCCGCCGTGGCGGTCATGACGCCGCTGGGCCGCATGCTATGGCGGGGGGAGACGCTGAATGTGACATTTGTGCCCTATGTGCACAGACAGGGGAGGCGGTGGCGGCCGCTGGTATCGGTGCCAACAGACGACTAAGCAGGACAGCTTGTGGCTCAGGACACGAAAGACGAACTCAGCGAACTGGACAGCATCGATGCCCTGCTGGAAGAAGCGGAGCAGGCAGCGGCTGCTGCAGATGATGCGGTCGAAACCGAGGTGGCAGAGGTGCCGGAAGAGGACGTCACAGAAGAAGCGGTAGGCCAGGAGCCCTCCGAGGAGGAGCCGGAGCAGGCCGCAGATGAGGACAGCGCTGCGGTGGAGGAAACGCCCGCTGCGGCACCGGCCGAGCTGGACGATGTCTCGGAAGCTGACGAGAGTGCCCCTGCTGCGCAGATGCCTGCGCAGGAAGCTGAAGAGGATCCGTTTGCCGCCCTGGCGGATGCTGTCCCGGAGACGGAAGCGTCGCCGCCGGAAGAGGATCTGGATGATTTTATCCCTGAACCGGAAGCGGCCGAAGAAGAGGAAGAACCCGTCGAGGCGGGGCCACCGGCGGAGAAGCCGCCGGCTGAAGCAGAGGAGCAGCCACCTCCGGCTGAAGAAGAGGATGCAGAGCCGATCCCCGAACATTTCAAGCAACCCCTGGCGGACAAGACAACTCAAACGGACGAACTGACGGCGGAAGAGATGGATACCCTCAAGAAACTCATACTCATATTTGGCATCACCCTGACCGTGCTGGTGGTGATCGGTATTGGTCTCACCACATGGGCGGCGGTGTCGGCGTCCAATCATCACCTGGATGAAGAGAGCCAGGCGCTGCTGGAGGACGTGAAGGCAGGCGTTGAGCACGTGGTGGTCAAGACCGGCCAGCAGGACAAGGCGCTGGAGGCCATCGAAAAAAAAATCGATGCGCTCAGTTATCAACTGGAGCAGATCAACACTGATCTGGGCAAGCTGGAAGAAACGGCCCCGGCGGTTGCTGCCCATGGGGCGGCAGAAATGGCCCACGGTCATGCTGCAGCAGCGGAGCATGCTTCGCCGGAGGCCCATGATGCGCATGGCGGTCATGGAACCGTCACGCATGAGACTGCGACTGCGCCGGTAATGGCTGCGGCACCGGCCACCGTAGCAGTGGATCCGGACCTGAAGAAAACCCTCGGCAGCGTCAACAGTCGCCTGATCCGTACCCACAAGAAAGTGGAGGCCATATACAGTCGCCTAGTCCGCCTGCAGAAGGAATATCGCAGCCTGCTGGTACAGTTGAAAAGGATGCAGATCATGCTGAAAAAGCAGGCTGAAGCCAAGAAGAAGGCAGCCGACAAGGCGAAGCAATCGCGGGATGCGCGCGAAGATTACCTTTACCGCGCTCGGCCCTTTGATCCGGCTCACGTGGATTCATACCCGTGAAGACAACACTTATCACGACGCAATTGAGAATACTCGGCAAAAGAAGGAGCACTATCATGATCAAGCAGACAACCCGTGCACTGTCCCTGGGGACCGTGGCAGCCACATTGGCCCTGAGCGGTTGTGTGGCTCAGCCGACCAAGCCGGCAGCACCCAAGCAGGTCATTATCAAGGTTGAGCCCAAAAAGGTGGCGCATGCCCAAAAGCGCAAGAAGCCGGAGCTGATCAAGATTGTCGGCATCGGCTACGGTTCAGAAAGCACCTATGAAGCCTACACGCCCGGTCAGCGTCGCCTGATGGCGATCCGCGCCTCCAAGCTGGATGCCTACCGTTCGCTGGCGGAGCAGATCTACGGCATCAAGATCGATTCCAACACCACCGTCTCCGCCATGATGGCCAAGAACGATAGCTTCCGCGCGCGGGTGAACGCGGTGGTGCGTGGTGCACGTATTGTCAGCGTGACCCCCATGGCCGACCACAACTACGAAACCGTGCTGGAAGTCTATGTGGACAAGAACTTTTTCCGCCAGAACTTCGTTTACAGCGGCGACTGCCCGGATGGCGGCTGTTATCCGGAAGAAGCCTACCAGCCCATCGAGCTGAACTGTGATGCGCGCATGAACTGTACTGAAGCCGGCCAGCAGCACTGAGGAGGCTGCCATGAAAGCGCCAAACTGGAGCGTGCTGCTGGGGATTGTGCTGATCTTCGGTGTTCAGAGTGTGCAGGCCGCCAGCATCAGCACGCGGGTGCGTATTCTGGAAAGCAAGGTGAAGAAGCACGATCGGCAGATTCGTGCCAATACCAAGGCGATTGCCGTGCAGCGCAATGTGGTGAAGAAGCAGGGTGAACGCATCGATAAGTTGGAAGGGCGCGTGAGCCGGCTGGAGCGTTACATGAAAAAGCGCCGTGGCACGGTGGACAAGCGTTATTTCTATCCCTGAATCGCCCCGTTCTTTTGCCGAGAATGGGGGGGCCCCGACTTTTTACGGGCCGATTTTTCGGCCCGTTTTTTGTACCCGCAAAAAGCGCAGAAAACGGCTTTAGCGGCTCAAAATGTCATCCCGGCGCATCCAGCCGGCAATACTGACGCGTGGCCTGTGTGTGGGACGCACCTCGTGGGGGATCTGCGCGCTCATGAAGGTTGCCAGCATGCCCGGTTGCGGCACAATCGTGTCCAGTACGGTTTTTTCATCTTCCGCATACAGCACCAGCTCGCCACCCCAGTCGGATGACCAGTGGGGGATCAGGTAAAGTACCGTTGTCACAATGCGGTTGCCGCGGCCGCGGAAATTGTCCCAGTGAGTACGGTAAAAACGGCCTGACGGATAGTAGGCAAAATGGGCTTCGTAATTGTTGATACCCAGATAGAGAGCCCGGTTGAGCAGGGCGCGATAGGTGTCCATTCTTTCCAGAAAGTCGCGCTGGGCAGGGGTGCTGCCGTCCAGCCAGACAATACTGTCGCCGCGGATGGACGTGTCCACCTGATTGTCGCGGCCCTGCCCGATGGAGGCGGCATGCATGCTGTGATCCCGGTAGCGGGCGAGGGCCTCCTCGTATAGCGCCGCGCGCAGCGTTTCGGGCAGAAAACCCGGTACCGTGGCATAGCCGTGCTCGGTCAGCGCATCGAGTACATCTTCCATTGCAGCGTTGGGCGCAGCCTCTACAATACTGTTCATGTTTCCTCTCAATGGACAAGCCAACATGAGCGAGTTTGCAAGGGTACGTTTGCGCAAGAATGAAGATCGGCGCATCCGCCAGGGTCATTTATGGATCTATTCTAATGAAATCGACACCTCTATTTCGCCGCTAAAGGCCTACGAGCCGGGTCAGCCCGTGGTGGTCGAAGCGGCCAATGGCAAACCGCTGGGCATTGGCACCATCAATCCCCATTCCCTGATTGCGATTCGTCTGCTCAGCCGCAATCTCGACACCCAGCTGGGCGCGCGCTGGTTCAAGAAGCGCATCAGCCATGCACAGGCGTTGCGAGAGCGCTTTTTCGACAAGCCCTATTACCGTCTCGTATATGGCGAAAGTGATCTGCTGCCGGGGCTGGTGATCGACCGGCACGGCGATGTGTTCGTCCTGCAGATCACCACCGCAGGCATGGAACGCCTCAAGCCGCAGCTCATCACCGCACTGGAAGCGCTGTATTCTCCCCGTGCCATGGTGTTCCGCAACGATCTGGATAGCCGCAAACTGGAAGGGCTGCCGTTGGAAAACGAAGTGGTTGGCGTGCTGGATGAACCGGTTTGGATTGAGGAAAACGGCACCTGGTTTGAGTTGCCCGTGGAAAGCGGTCAGAAAACGGGCTGGTTTTACGACCACCGCATTGGGCGGCGCAAGCTGCAGGTGCTGTGCAAGGGGCAGCAGGTGCTGGATGTGTTCAGCTATCTGGGCGGCTGGGGCGTGGAAGCCGCTGTGGCCGGTGCCAGCGAAGTGGTATGCGTGGACAGTTCCGCGCAGGCGCTGGACTATCTGGAACGTGCGGCCGTGCGCAATGGGGTCATCGACCGCGTCACCACCTATCAGGGCAATGTGTTCGAAGTGCTGCCGCATTTGTTCAACGAGGGTGAGCGCTTCGACATTGTTGTCGTGGACCCACCGGCATTCATCAAGCGCAAGAAGGATTACCGCAACGGGCTCGAAGGCTACAAGCGCGTCAATGCGCTGGCCATGCGCCTGCTGCGCAGTGATGGCATTCTGGTCAGCGCCTCCTGTTCCCATCATCTGCCGCGGGAGGCGCTGCGAGAACAGATCCAGCGTGCGGCGCGCGAAGTGGATCGCATGGCGCAGATTTTCGATCAGGACGGTCAGGGCCCCGATCATCCCATCCATCCGGCCATGCCCGAAACCGAGTATCTGAAAACCTTTTTCGCACGCATCTGGCTGGAGCGATGAGCATGAAGCGAAATCTTCTTGGACGCAGCGGCATCGAGGTGTCGGAAATCTGTCTTGGCACCATGACGTTTGGCGAGCAGAACAGTGAAGCCGATGCCCACGCGCAGCTGGACATGGCACTGGATTACGGCGTCAATTTCATTGATACCGCAGAACTCTACGCAGTGCCCCCACGTGCAGAAACCCAGGGACTGACGGAGCGCTATATCGGCAGCTGGCTCAAACAGCGGGGTGGACGGGACCAGCTGGTGATCGCCAGCAAGGTGGCCGGTCCGGCTGACTGGGCGGCGCACATTCGCGGTGGGCCGCGGCTGAATGCCCGTCATATCGAACAGGCGGTGGAAGGCAGCCTCAAGCGCCTGCAGACCGACTATATCGACCTGTATCAGGTGCACTGGCCGGAGCGACCGACCAACTTTTTCGGTGAGCTGGGCTGGCGCCCGGATGCCAATGCGCGCGTTGTGGACCCGGTGCCCATCGAAGAGACGCTCACGGCACTGGATCGGCTGGTGCAGGCGGGCAAGGTGCGCGCCATTGGGGTGTCCAACGAGACGCCGTGGGGTGTGCACGAATACCTGCGCCTCAGCGAAATGAAAGGTCTTGCGCGCATTGCCTCGATCCAGAACCCCTACAGCTTGCTTAACCGAAGTTTCGAGGTGGGGCTGGCGGAAATGGCGGTAGCGGAAGAAGTGCCGTTGCTGGCCTATTCACCACTGGCGTTTGGCGTGCTGACAGGAAAATACCTGCACCATGCGCACCCGGATGGGGCTCGTATTACGCTGTTTCCGCACTATACCCGTTACAGCAGCCCACAGGCCCAGGCGGCCACGGAGTGCTACGTGCAGCTGGCCCGGCAGTTGGGGCTGTCGCCGGCGCAGATGGCGCTGGCATTTGTGCGGCAGCAGCCGTTCGTGGCCAGCACCATTATTGGTGCCACCACGCTGGAACAGCTGCGGGAAAATCTGAAAAGCGTCACCGTGACGCTGGATGATGAGGTGCTGGCGAGCATCGAACTCATACACCGAAACTACCCCTATCCGGCACCCTGAAAGGGTGCGTCAGCGACTGGAATACAGCCCCGTCTGCTGTAAAGGCTGCGCGGGCCTTTTCTAACGTTTTCTGTCCCACTGCCGGCTCGAAAAGGGCCAGAGCGCTGACACTTTTCTGGTACGTGAGGTTTTGCGGGTTGCCTTACGTGCCCAATTTCGTCCGAGACGCCGTTCAATCGTCTTCCAGCACCGGGTAGGGCAACGGCTCGATGGTCAATGTCTCGCCGCTTTCCAGTTTCAGGTTGCCCTGAGCGTTGGCGAGGGTTTTCAGGTTGCCCACCGCCTGAATCATGACGCCTTCGATGGGATCGGGACGGCTATAGAGCACCTCAAACTCGATGCGCTTGCCGCTTTCGTCGTGCACCTCAAGCGTCTCGCCGGGCGCCGGCACGATGTCGGCTTCGGTATGCAGCTTGAGCATGCGCTTGGGTACGGTGGCGCGGAAGTGCAGGCGAGCGATGATCTCCTGCCCAGGGAAGCAGCCTTTCTTGAAATTGATGGCGTTGAGCTTGTCCAGGTTGAGCATCTGCGCCACGAATTTGCCGCTGACCGGTGCGGTCACCACCGGCACGCCGGCGGCAATGTCCATCAGGTGCCAGTCGTACTGATTGGTCTTGTCGCCGTTAATCAGCAGGGTGTTCCACGCGGTTTCCATTTCGGCTTCGGGGCCAACCAGCAGGTAGCGGTGATACGGCCCCGGAATTTTGATCGCCTTGATCTTGCGCACGCCTTCCTTGGGCAGCATGCCGCATTCCCAGGTTTCCTTGACCTTGGCGTCAAAGGCGCGCTGCAGATCCAGATCGCCGAAACTGCCGCCAAAGCCGACCTGAACCAGTTCGTCGGTGCGGTCAATCAGCTCCACCTTGCTGCGCAGGATAAACATCTGCAACCGCTTAAGAATGGTGTCCTTGAGGCTGGCATCGAAGCTGAGGTAGTAGTCGCGCTGATACATGAACACGACAAAGGTGGCGAGCACGTTGCCCTTGGGGTCGCACCAGGCGGACAGCTGCGCCCGCTTGTTGCTGACCTCTTCGATGTCGTTGGTCAGCTGCGCCTGCAAAAACGCCTTGGCATCGTCGCCCGCAACCTGAACCAGCGCCTGATTGGCCCGAGACGTAATGACAGGGCCGTGCTTCACCAGCACACGTTCCAGTTCCGGTTCGCCAAAGGTGGTGACATTCTCCAGCTCGTCGAACTGGGCACCCTGTTCGCTGAGAAAGGTTTTCCACTGTGCGTTCATGCTGCCGCTCCTGTATTCATGCGTGTGGGCAAATTATACGCGTGCGTTTTCGTTCAGCTCAGCAAATCCCATGTGGGCACCTGCTGCCAGTCGGGAAAATGGTGCAGCATGGCGATAAACAGCTCAGCTGTGGCGATAGCATCTTCCAGCGCGTGATGAGGAGGTCGGTCGGGCAGGTGGAAGCGCCGGCGCAGATTGTAGAGGCGATAGGGGTTGGGATCCCCCTGCTGACTGGCCTGGGGCAGGCGCCGTTGTGCCAGCGCCAGGGTATCGACCATGGGCAGCGGCGGTGCGCAGTGCCACAGGCGCTGACAGGCCTGGGCGAGGAAGCGGCGCTCGATAGGCGCATAGTGCACCAGCGCAACCCGACCTACAAGCGCCTCAAACAGCCGAGGCAGCACCATTTCCAAGGGTTGACCGGCGGCCATGCGCTGGTGGGTGATGCCGTGGATCTTGATGCTCTCTGCGGAAAGGGGCTGGTCGATACGAATAATGTGATGGGCGCCCTGGCCCGCGAGGACGCGCCCGTTCACAATGGGCACCCAGCCAATGGACAGCATGGCATCCCGCTTCGGGTCAAGGCCGGTGGTTTCAAAATCCACGGCCAGATAGCGCTGTTGCAGTGCCGGGGCGGTAAAATCCGGCAGACTGGTCAGCGCAACACCGGGTGGTGTGTCGTGGCACACTGCGCGTGCCCGCTTCAGCCGCCATGCCCAGAGCAGTCTTGCCAGCAGATCCATCTAGCCTCCGAACCGCTGTGCCATGGCGTCCTGCATCTCGCTGATCACCGCAAAGCTGTCACGCAGATGACGTCGTTCCAGGTGAGACAGTTGGCGGGGATCGATCAGGTTGTCGGGTTTCTGCCCGGCTTCGATCTGATTCAGCTGATGGCGCAGACGCGTGGTGGCAATGAAATCCAGGGCATCGCGCAGGTCCTCGTACCCTTGGCGACTCAAGGCACCGGCCGCCTGCGCCTGCTGCAGCCGCTCCCAGGTGTTCAGCGCGGGCAAGCCCTCTGACAGGGCATAGACCCGCGCCATTTCCACAACAGGGGCGATGCCGCGCTTTTTCAAGTCCAGCACCTTGCGATGGTCCCCGGTGCGCTCGAGAATCAGGTTGCGGAAAAATCCAAGCGGGGGGCGAAACGAGAGCGCGTTGGCGGCCATGTGATGCAGGAACAGGCCGCTGTCGGGTGCCCATTTCAGGAACTGATTGCGCAGATGGTCAATCAGGGCCGTGTCGCCATGGACAGCCTGCATGTCGAAAAAGATGCTTGCCTGCAGCAGCGCCTCGGCCGTGGGCTCTGCGATCCACTGCCGAAAATCCCTGAGCCACTGGTGCAGCGGCTGCCGCCAGCGGGGATTGCTGGCCATGATCCCGCCGGGGCAGTATTCGTAGCCGGCGGCATTGAGCTGGTCGCTGACCGTCTGGGCGAGGGTGGCAAACCAGGTGTCGTGCAAGGCCTTGTCGAAGGCGTCCGCCACGATGAGGCCGGAGTCCTGATCGGTATGCAGCGTCTGCTCACCCCGGGCCATGGAGCCGGTGATGAAAAAACAGTAGCTGACCGGCGCTTCCCCTTGTTGGGCTTCGGCCAGTGCCACCAGACGCGCAGTCAGCGCTTCGCCCAGGCTGCTGATGAGCAGTCCTACCTCGTAGGGCGGGGTGTGAGCCCGCACTAGCTGGGTAAACAGGCTGCGGAAGTGGGCGCTGAGCGCAATCAATGCCTCGGCGGATGTCGCGGCAGGAATGGCGGCGGCCAGGGCCTGCGGGCTGTCCGGGCTTTCATGGAAACGGCGGATATCGAGTACCCCCAGCGGTTTTCCCTCATCATCCACCACGATGCCGGCCGTCTGTCCGGTACGCAGCAGCGTGACCAGCGCGTCCGCCAATGGCTTGCCGGCAGGCAGCAGCACCGCTGAGCGCTTGCGCACGCATTGGGCAACCGGCACATCGGGGGTGCCATTGCGGGCCAGATGTTCTGCCAGGTTTTCCGCGCTGAGCAGGGCGTGCAGTCGTCCGTTGCGGCTATCCTGCACAATCAGGGGGCGGCGGTGTTGTGCCCATAGCGCGGCCGCCTGGTGGATGGGTGTTTCCAGCTGGACCGTTTCCGTGGCTTCGGCCAGCGCGCCAATGGCCTGATCCAGCGGGATGGCCAGGGTTTCATGGCGCAGCTGCTTCAGCGCCTGACGCAGCCGGGCCGGCTTGTGGCGGGCGAAAAACTGCTGAAAGCAGGGGTGGCGGTGGTAGGTTTCGAGAAACAGGGTGTCGGGAAAGCAGTAAAGCAGGGTATCTTCGGCAGCACGCAGGGTGAGGGTGACCTCCCCGCCATTGAGCACAGAGCGGTAGCCGAGCCAGTCGCCTTCTGCCAGGGCATTGACCAGTTTGCCTTCGCGGTCAAACGCCTCTACGGCACCGCTGCGGATCAGGCAGACTTCATGGTTGGCCCGCTCCGGCGCAAGCAGCGTTTCGCCGGCTCGATAGTAGGCGATCTCAACGGCCTCTGCCCAGTGGCGCAATTCAGCCTCATCCAGACTGGAGAGGGGCGGGGTCTGTTTGAGAAAACGAAAGAGTTCGCGCTGTTCGATCTCCATGACAGCCTCACCGTGCGGCGGTCAGTTCGCCCAGATAGTTCTGCCAGTGGCCGGCAATGACAACGTGCAGCGTGACTTTTGCGGGCAGGGGGGCGGGCAGGGTCCATTGCCAGACATAGCCGTCTGCATCCGCCTGCTGGCCCTTGCCCGGCGGCAGCACATCTACAATCTCCAGCATGGCGTCCTTGATGCGCTGATTGCCCTTGATGATCAGTCGATTGCCCTCGGTGCGGAGGGTGATCACAAAGTCCTTGGCATGCAGCTGGCAGCCGCTGTGCAGGTTGCAGCCCGGGGTGTCCAGGGTGAGCGGCAGCAGGGCAGATTTTTCCTGATCGCGCTTCAGGTACCAGTCGGTGAGGGCATAGCCCACGAAGATCATGAATGGAACCATGACGATGGCGATCATGAAGTGCTTTTTCATAGGGGATCCCCGACTTTTTGAGAAGACGCTTTTCTGGCCGCTGGCGTCGCCATGCCGGAAAAGGGCCCTCTGGGCAGAAAAAGCCCCGCCGAAGCGGGGCTGTGGGTTTATTTCAGGTGATTTGGCTCAGTGGGCGCCTTTTACCACACTGCTGGAGCCCTTGGGGATGCGAATGTCATCCACCAGGTCCTGAATGTGCACCGGTGTGGGCGAGGTGAACTTGGTCACCAGGAAGGCGACGACAAAGTTCACGATTGCACCCACGGCACCGAAGGCGTTCGGCGAGATGCCGAAGAACCAGTTGGGGGACATGTCACCCAGATAGGAGGTGCCCGGAATGAACATGATGCCCTTGTGCTGGAATACATACAGCAGGGTCACGGTCATGCCGGCGATCATGCCCCACATGGCGCCTTCACGGTTGATGTGCTTGAAGAACACGCCCATGATCAGCGCCGGGAACAGCGAGGCTGCCGCAAGGCCGAAGGCGATGGCCACGGTGCCGGCGGCGAAATCCGGTGGATTCAGGCCAAGATAGCCTGCCCCCAGCACGGCCAGCGCCATGGCGATACGCGAGGCACGCAGTTCGGCGCGTTCGGACATGTCCTTGTAGAAGATGCCCTTGAGCAGGTCATGGGAAACGGCCGAAGCAATCGCCAGCAACAGGCCGGCTGCGGTGGAGAGTGCCGCGGCCAAGCCACCGGCTACCACCAGCGCGATCACCCAGTTGGGCAGGCCGGCGATTTCCGGGTTGGCCAGTACCATGATGTCGCGGTCAACCTTTAGCTCGGAGCCTTTCCAGCCCCACTGTTCGGCCTTCTTGGCAAACTCGGGGTTCTTGTCGTTGTAGTACTGAATGCGGCCGTCGCCGTTCTTGTCCTCAAACTTCAGCAGGCCGGTGGTTTCCCACTTCTTGAACCACTCGGGGCGGTCACTGTACTTGAGGTTGCCATTGGGGTCGCCCACCGGACCCACCTGCACGGTGTTGGTCAGATTCAGGCGCGCCATGCCGCCAACAGCCGGCGCAACAGTGTAGAGCGCAGCAATAAAGACCAGCGCCCAGCCGGCAGAGATGCGGGCATCCTTCACCGTCGGCACGGTAAAGAAGCGCATGATCACGTGCGGCAGACCGGCGGTCCCGATCATCAGCGTCAGGGTGTAGAAGAACATGTTCAGGTCATTGCCCATGCGCTGAGTGGTGTACTTGGCAAAACCGAGGTCCACCAGCAGCTGATCCAGCTTGTCCAGTACATAGGTGCCGTCGCTCAGCAGGCGGTCGCCCAGACCCACCTGAGGCAGCGGGTTGCCGGTCAGGTGCAGGGAGATGAACACGGCCGGCACGGTGTAGGCAAAGATCAGAATCACATATTGTGCAATCTGTGTGTAGGTGATCCCCTTCATGCCGCCTAGTACGGCGTAGAAGAACACGATCGCCATGCCCACATAGAGGCCGGTGTCGTAGTCGGTTTCCAGAAAGCGGGAGAAGGCCACGCCGATCCCCTTCATCTGGCCGATGACATAGGTGACGGATGCCAGCACCAGACAGATGACCGCAATGATGCGCGCGGTATCGGAGTAGTAGCGCTCGCCGATAAACTCCGGCACGGTGTATTTGCCGAACTTGCGCAGATACGGTGCCAGGAGCATCGCCAGCAGCACATAGCCGCCGGTCCATCCCATGAGGAACACGGAAGCACCATAGCCGTTGAAGGCGATCAGGCCCGCCATGGAGATGAAGGAGGCGGCCGACATCCAGTCTGCGGCGGTGGCCATGCCGTTAAGCACCGGATTGACGTTTCCACCCGCCACATAAAAGTCGCCGGTGGACTGGGCGCGGGCCCAGATGGCGATGGCGATATACAGCGCAAAGGTGGCGCCGACGACGATATACGTTAAAGTCTGCAGATCCATGCGTTGCTCTCCTTAGTCTTCGTGCACGTCATGGTGACGGTCAATCTTGTTCATCCGCGCCGCATAGCAGAACACGAGGAAAATGAACACGTAGATGGAGCCCTGTTGGGCAAACCAGAAGCCCAGCGGATAACCGCCGATGTGGATCTGATTGAGCACGTCCACCATGATGATGCCGAACAGGTAGGACACCACGAACCAGATGGTCAGGCATGTGACCAGCAGGCGCAGGGTGTCGCTCCAGTGCGCATGGTTGCGAGCAGTATTGCTGTTTCCTTCGGTCATGTGACCTCCTTCTTTATATTTTTATTGTCGATGCGACCAACAACCTGATTCCAGCCGTGCTTGAGACTGGAATCGGAGGCATGCTACCACGTAATTTCCGCACCATTGATAAGGTGTGTTTATGCCTGGAAATCTTTGCTTATTTCAGTAAATGCCTAACTCAGGTTAAGCCATTGAATGCCTTGACTTTGAATGCTTTGACCCTATAATTTCCCTGTATTGAAATTGGTGTGCGTTCACAGCGCACACGCCCCGTTCGCGCCATCATGTCGAGCGGGGTGGTGAAAACCCCGCCGTGTCGGGGTTTTTTGTTAATGAGGAAAAAGAAACACGCATGAGTCGCATTGAAGACAAGATCGAACAGCTGGTGCGCCCCACCATTGAAGAGATGGGCATGGAGTTCTGGGGCTGCGAGTATGTCCCCGTTGGCGGACATGCCACCCTGCGCATCTATATCGACAAGCCGGGCGGCGTCACCGTGGACGACTGCGCGGATGTCAGCTACGAGGTAAGCGGTATTCTCGATGTGGAAGACCCCATCGCCAATGCCTACAACCTGGAAATTTCATCGCCCGGTCTCGACCGCCCGCTGTTCAACCGTGCGCAGTTCGAGCGCTTTCAGGATGAAACCGTTGCTGTGCGCACCCATGATCCGGTGATGGGCCGCCGCAAGTTCAAGGGGTCGATCACGGACGTAAATGAAAACGGTATCGCCATGGAAGTGGATGGCGAAACCTACGAGATTGACTACGACAACATCGACAAGGCCAACGTCGTTCCCAAGTTTTAACGAGGACCCAGCATGAGCAAGAACAAGGAAATCCTGCAGATCGTCGAAATCATGTCCAACGAAAAGGGCGTGGATGAGGAAGTCATTTTTGACGCCATCGAAACGGCGCTGGCCACGGCGACGCGCAAGAAGCATCACGACGAGATCAATGCGCGTGTGAAGATCGACCGCGAAACCGGCGACTATGAAACCTTCCGCGTGTGGGAAGTGGTGGACGACGACGCCGAAATCGAAGAGAACGAAGGCTGGTACATGCGCCTGAGCGAGGCGCAGAAGCGTGATCCCCACGCCCAGGTGGGTGACATCATCGAGGAACCGATCGAATCGGTGGATTTCGGCCGCATCGGCGCTCAGACGGCCAAGCAGGTCATTATCCAGAAAGTGCGCGAAGCCGAGCGCAAGAAGATCGTGGAAGACTACAAGGACCGCGTCGGCGAACTGGTGTCCGGCCAGGTCAAGCGCGTGGACCGTGGCGACATCATCATGGATCTGGGTGACAATGTGGAAGCCGTTATCCCTCGTTCCGATGTCATTCCCCGAGAACACTTCCGCTTGGGCGAGCGCGTGCGTGCCTACCTGAAGGAAGTGGAGTATCGTCCCCGCGGGCCACTGCTGGTCTGTTCGCGCACCTGCAACGAATTCCTCATCGAGCTGTTCAAGATCGAAGTGCCGGAAATCAACGAAGGTCTGATCGACATCATGGGTGCAGCGCGTGATCCGGGCTCCCGCGCCAAGGTGGCGGTGCGCTCCAACGACCCGCGTCTCGATCCGGTCGGCGCCTGCATCGGCATGCGCGGCGGCCGCGTCAATGCCGTGAGCAATGAGCTCAACGGCGAGCGTATCGACATCATCAAGTGGGATGAGAACGACGCCCAGTACGTCATCAACGCCATGGCACCGGCAGAAATCGTCGCCATCACCGTGGATGAAGACAAGCACGAAATGGATCTGGCGGTGGAAGACGAGCAGCTGTCGCTGGCCATCGGCAAGAATGGCCAGAACGTGCGCCTGGCCTCTCAGCTGACCGGCTGGGAACTGAACGTCATGAGCGCTTCCGAAATGGAGGCCAAGCACGCCTCTGAAGCGCAGAAGATCGTGGAGATGTTCAAGGAGAACCTCGGCATCGACGACGATCTGGCGCAGGTGCTGGCCGAAGAAGGCTTCACCACGCTGGAAGAGGTGGCCTATGTGCCGGCAATCGAAATGCTGGAAATCGACGGCTTTGACGAAGAGCTGGTGAGCGAGCTAAAGCAGCGCGCCAAGGATGCGCTGCTGACCAAGGCCATTGCCGAAGAAGAGAAGATCGAAACCGCCAAGCCGGCCGAGGATTTGCTCAATCTAGAAGGCATGACCGAAGAGCTGGCCAACACGCTGGCCGCAGCCGGTGTGGTCACCCAGGAAGATCTGGCCGAACTGAGCACGGACGAGCTGATGGATATTGCCGGCCTGGATGAAGAAACCGCCGCCGAGCTGATCATGAAAGCCCGCGCACCGTGGTTCGAGTAAACAGAAAGGAGGTGCCGCATGGCAGGAACAACGATTGAGAAATTTGCACAGCTACTGGACCTTTCTGTTGAAAAGCTGATCAGCCAGCTGGAAGAAGCGGGCATCAAGGGCAAGCAGGCCTCGGATCCGCTCATCGATGACGAAAAGCAGCAGCTGCTCACCTATCTGAAGAGCAAGCATGGTCAGGACGCGGAAGCGCCCCAGAAGGTCACCCTGCGCCGCAAGCAGGTCAAGACCCTCAATGTGGATGGCAAGCGCAAGGTCAACATCGAGGTGCGCAAGAAGCGTACCTATGTAAAACGCAGCGTCATTGAAGAACAGCGTGCCGAAGAAGAGGCGAAGCGCAAGGCGGAAGAGGAAGCCAAGCGCAAGGCCGAGGAAGAAGCCCGCAAGCAGCGTGAAGCGGAACTGGAAGCGAAGCGCAAGGCGGAAGAGGCCAAGCGTATCGCCGAGGAGCAGGCCAAGGCGGCCAAGGCCACCGAGGCGGCGCCCAAGCCCAAGGCAGAGCCTAAACCCAAAACCAAGGCTGAAGCGGACGAAGAGGCGATCAAGAAAGAGCTGGAAGCTGATGCCAAGGCCCTGGAAAAGCTCAATGAGAAGCCCAAGACGGCCAAGAAAAAGCCCGGCAAGAAAAAGAAAGGCCTGCTGGATGACGCCGTGGTGGAAGACGACACCACCGCAAAAGTGGTCAATCCGCTGCTGAAGAAGGACAAGCCAAAGCCCATCGAACCGAAGAAGGAAATCAAGATCAAGAACAAGCACGGCTTCAAGAAACCCGCAGGGCCGGTGGTGCGCGAAGTGCGCATTCCGGAAACCATCACCGTGGCCGAGCTGGCCGATCGCATGGCGGTCAAGGCCACCGAGGTGATCAAAAAACTGATGATGATGGGCGAAATGGCTACCATCAACCAGTCCATCGATCAGGAAACCGCCGTGCTGGTGGTGGAAGAGTTTGGTCACAAGCCGGTCACCGTCAGCGAAACCGAACTGGAAGAGAAGGTGATCGAGGAAGTGGAAGGCCAGTACAGCGATGTGCGCCCGCGTCCCCCGGTGGTCACCATCATGGGGCACGTGGACCACGGCAAGACCTCCCTGCTGGACTACATCCGCAACTCCCGCGTCACCGCGAAAGAGGCAGGTGGCATTACCCAGCACATCGGTGCCTACAGTGTTGAGCTGCCCTCCGGCAAGATTACTTTTATCGATACCCCGGGGCACGAGGCGTTTACCGCCATGCGTGCCCGCGGCGCCAAGTCAACGGATGTGGCCATTATCGTGGTGGCGGCGGACGATGGCGTCATGCCGCAGACCATCGAAGCCATCCAGCACGCCAAGTCGGCGGGCGTGGCCATGATCGTGGCCATCAACAAGATCGACAAGGAAACCGCCAACCCGGACCGCGTCATGCAGGAGCTGGTTCAGCACGAAGTGGTGCCTGAAGAGTGGGGTGGTGACGTGCCTTTCGTCAAGGTTTCGGCCAAGACGGGTCAGGGCGTGGACGAGTTGCTGGAAACCATCCTGCTGGTCTCCGAAATTCTCGAGCTCAAGGCGCCTTACAAGGGGCCGGCGAAGGGGGTCATTCTTGAGTCCCGTCTCGACAAGGGACGCGGTCCGGTGGCCACCGTGCTGGTGCAGGCCGGCACCCTGCACAAGGGCGACATGATGCTGGCGGGCACCGAATACGGGCGCGTGCGCAGCATGATCAACGACATGGGCAAGCAGGTGAAGGAAGCCACACCGTCCACGCCCGTGGAGGTGATTGGCCTGTCCGGTGTGCCGGCAGCGGGTGACGAAATGCTGGTGGTGCCCAACGAGCGCAAGGCCAAGGAAGTGGCTGAGCAGCGCAAGGAGCGCATCCGTCAGGAGCAGCTCAAGCGCCAGCAGAAGGCCAAGCTGGAAGCCATGTTCAACCGCATGGGTGAAGATGAGCTGGAAGAGGTCAACGTCATTATCAAGGCCGACGTGCAGGGCTCGCTGGAAGCGCTGCGCGAGTCATTGACCAAGCTCTCCACCGATGAGGTGAAGGTCAATGTGGTATCTGCCGGTGTGGGCGCCATTACCGAAACCGACGTCAACCTGGCCATGGCCACCCACGCCATCATCATCGGCTTTAACGTGCGTGCTGACGCGACCGCCCGCAAACTGATCGAGCAGGAAGGCGTGGATGTGCACTACTTCTCGGTCATCTACGATGCCGTGGACACCATCAAGCGTGCCATCGAAGGCAAGATGGCACCGGAGTTCAAGGAAGAGATCATCGGCGTGGCCGAAGTGCGCGACGTGTTCCGCTCGCCCAAGTTTGGTGCGGTGGCGGGCTGCATGGTCACCGAGGGCGTGGTCAAGCGCAACAACCCGATCCGTGTCCTGCGCGACAACACCGTAATCTACACGGGCGAGCTGGAATCCCTGCGCCGCTTCAAGGAGGACGTGCAGGAAGTGCGTCAGGGCATGGAGTGCGGTATCGGCGTGAAGGACTACAACGATGTGCGCGTCGGAGACCAGATCGAGGTGTTCGAGCGCGTGGAAACCAAACGGACGCTTGACTGATGGAACGGGACTACAGCCGCACGGACCGCGTCGAAAGCGAGATCCAGCGCATTCTCGCTACCCTGCTGCAGCGCGAGGTCAAGGATCCGCGTCTGCAGGGGGTGACCATTACCGAATGCAAGGTTTCCAAGGACCTGAGCATCTGCAAGGTCTATTTCGACGTGCTCGGCGCCAACCGAGACGACCCGCAGGTACAGGATGCTCTGGCCGGCTTCGAGAAGGCCAGGGGCTTTCTGCGCAGCAGCCTTGGCAAGCAGCTGCGTCTGCGCATTACCCCGGAACTGCGCTTCTATTACGATGAAGTGCCGGAAAAGGCCAGCGAGATCGAGGCGCTGATTGCCAAGGCATTGCACAAGCGGTAGGCGCCCCAAAAAAGGGGGGTCCCCGACTTTTTTGAAACCGATTTTTTCGCCCTGGATTCCAGGGCGTTTTTGTATGGGGGTTGAGCAGCGTTATGGGCAAGAAACGACGTGGCAAGCCGATTTCCGGCCTCGTGCTGGTGGACAAGCCGACGGGCATGACATCCAATGCCGTGGTGCAGCGGATCAAGCGCATCTACGACGCACAGAAGGCCGGGCATACCGGCACGCTTGATCCGTTTGCGACCGGCCTGCTGCCCGTGTGTCTTGGCGAGGCCACTAAGGCAAGCGCCTTTCTGCTGGATGCAGACAAGACCTACGAGGCAACGCTCAAGCTGGGTGCACGCACGGACACGGCGGATTGTGAGGGTGAAGTGATCGAAACGGCGCCCCTGCCCCTAATGAGTCGGGATGGTATCGTGGCGGCCATGCACAGCCTTACCGGCGAGATTGAGCAGATTCCGCCGGTTTATTCGGCGCTGAAAAAGGATGGAAAGCCGCTGTATCACTATGCCCGCAAGGGCGAGGCTGTCGAGGTGGCGCCGCGGCGGGTGCGGGTGCACCGTTTCGAGCTGGTGGATTTCGACGATGCACACATCCGCTTTCGGGCCACGGTGGGCAAGGGCACCTACATTCGCACGCTCGGCGAGGATCTGGCGGTGCAGCTGGGCACGGTTGGCCATCTTTCCCAGCTGCGACGCACGGAAACCGGTGGTTTCAAGGTGGACATGGCGTTGCCGCTGGAGGTCATCGAAGCCTTTCCCGAAACGGCGCTGCTGCCGATGGATCGCCTGCTGAGCCATCTGCCGGAACGGTTGCTGAGTCCCGAGCAGGCTGAGCGCTTTCAGCATGGCAATCCAGTGGCGGCCTCCAGCCAGACAGCGGAACGTTGGCGGGTGTATGACGGTGAAGGTCGTCTGCTGGGCATTGGCGTTCAGCGTGACGGACAGCTGTGGCCGCAGCGTATTTTCAACCTGCCTGCTCCCTCGGCGGGTTGAGGGGCGTTCCGCCATGGCAGGCCGGTGTCTGACGAGTCAGATCCTTTTCCCATGAAGATCTGCTGGCTCGATTTTCGTTCCGAAGCCGCCTTTGCGGCTGGGCATGTGCCGGGCAGCGCCCGTTTTTCCTGGCCGGCACTGCGGCTGTTGCAGAATGCGCTGCCGGCGCCCCATGTAGGCACGCTCCATCTGATGGAGCCGCCCGCCGATGCGGTGGACTGGCTTCGGACCAAGGGCTATGTGGTGCAGCTGCACGACTGGTCCGCATGGACGGGTCCTGTGGAAACGGGTTCTAATTCGGCACGCCTGTGGCAGCCCACCCCGGCGTTGCAGCAGTGGCTGGAAGAGGGCGCCTTGCTCGCGGGACGGGCGCTTGATCTGGGTTGCGGCGGCGGACGGGATGCCGTCTGGCTGGCAAGACAGGGCTGGTCGGTCACGGCCATTGACCGTGAAGCGCGGGCCCTGGCGCGGGCCGAGGCGCTGGCCCGGCATGAAGGCGTAGCGGTGGGTTTCAGGGCGTGCAATTTGCGTCAGCCCGACTGCATGCCCGAGGGTCCGTTTGACCTGATTCTGATGGTGCGCATGCACCTGCCGGAACTGTTCGAGCGCATGGTGTCGCGTCTTGCACCGGGTGGCCATGTATTTGTACTTTGCTTTCACCCGGCTGCCAGCAAACCGGCCGCTGCAGCCCACAAGGCCACGCCCGAGCAACTGCAGCGCGGATTTGCCGCACTGACGCCAATCACTGCTAAAATAATTCAATCGTCAGACGGGCGGCCCATGTCGCTCTACATTGGGAGGAAACCATGAAAGAGATCACCCCGGAACAGCTTTACGACTTTTTCCAGCATCACAAGATCTGTGAATCCCTTACCCGGGACGAAGTCAAGCGACTGAGCAACTACCTGCACGAGCGCCACTACAAGCAGGGCGACATCATTTCCGACATGGGCGAAGTGGGCGAAGCGCTCTATTACGTGTACAAGGGCAAGGTGGGCTTCTACAGCAAGAATGGTCATGAAGTGGTTGAAGTCGGTACGCAGCCGGAAGGCACGCTGATCGGTGAAATGTCCTTTTTCGACCGCAAGCCGCGCAATCTGCGCATGCAGGCCGATAGCCGCGAAGTCATTCTGCTGGAGCTGACGCGCCCCATGTACGACCGTCTCAAGGTGGAAGAACCCTATATCGCGGTAAATATTCTGGAAAATGCCATCGTGAGTCTGGACCATCTGGTACGCGCCATGAGTCAGGACATCTCTGCCATGGAGCACTACCTGATGGGCACCGGCAAGCGTTAAGCGGCACCGTATCAACCCTGTTTAAAAAGGAAGGCCGCGCAGTGCGGCCTTTTTAGTGTGCGCTCGCGCGGCGCTGCAGCCAGCTGTCCAGCACCTGGGCGAACTGGCGTCGATCCCGCTCGCTGAAGGCGGCCTTGCCGCCCCTCTGTACACCACTGTTTCTCAGATCTTCCATGAAGTTGCGCATCGAAAGACGCTGGCGCACACTCTGGGCGTCGTAGCGTTCACCGCGCGGGCTGACGGCCAGCGCCCCTTTCTCCACCACGATGGCTGCCAACGGGATATCCTGCGTGACCACCAGGTCGTTCGCGCTGACCTGCTGCGCAATAACGCCATCAGCCACATCAAAGCCAGCGGGCACCTGCTGAAAGGACACCCAGCTGCGCTGCGGCAGGGGCAGCGGATGGTTGGCAACGAAGGTGACCGGGCACTGAGTGCGCTGGCAGGCGCGCAGAATCATCTCGCGCACCGGGACCGGGCAGGCGTCGGCATCCACCCAGATCCGCCCGCTCATGAGGTCGCCACGAATCGACCGGCGGTGCGGTCCTTGCGCACGCCGTGCCAGGGGAACAGCTCACCCTGCATGCTGATCCACACGCCCGGTGTTGCCAGTTGAGCTGCCATCAGGGCGGCCCCCAGATTGAAGAGGGCATCGCTGTTTCCGAGACGGAAAGGGCGCATGGCGCCGGTGAGGACGAGGGTTTTGTCATGCAGGCGACTGTCCTGCGCCAGCACGCGCGCCGTTTCCACCATGGTGTCTGTTCCGTGGGTGATGACCAGCTGCCGGGCGGGATGCTCGGCACAGGCATCTGCAATGCACTGACGATCCATATCGGTGAGCTCGAGCGAGTCCTTTAGGAGAATGACTTGGGGCTGCACGGGGTGGCTGACGCGACCCTGCTGCAGCATGTCGGGCACGCAGGTGCCCGGGAAGACCAGTTCGCCGGAGACGGCATCGTAATCCTTGTCGAGGGTGCCGCCGGTGATGATCAGGCCGATCATGGCTGGCGTACGATGGCTCGCACGATGCCGAGGATTTCAACATCCTCGTTCTTGAGGAAGATGGGCTCCATGGTGGGGTTGGCGGGCTGCAAACGCACGCCACCCTTTTCGATATAGAGCTTTTTCATGGTGACGGTTTCGTTGTTGATGCGCACGATGACCGACTCGCCCGTGGCTGCGCTGGAGGAGCGCTCGATCACGACCAGGTCGCCATCCTGAATGCCTTCCTCGATCATGGAATCGCCCTTGACCCGCAGAGCAAACGTCTCCTTTTTCACCAGTGAAGCCGGCACCTCGACGGTGTCGTAGTCCAGCTCCATCTGGATGGGTTCGCCCGCAGAGGTCCAGCCCAGCACGGGAACCGCCACCATGGGCTCGTCCAGCGCTTCAAAGGCGTCTCCCCACTCGGACCGGGACTTTTGCGCCCGACGGGGCAGGAGAATATGCACATTACTCATTTGGGAAACACCTTCTTGAAGGGCTTGACGGTGACATGGGCATAAACACCCGCTTCCACATAGGGATCTGCCTCCGCCCAGGCCCGTGCTTCGTCCAGATCGGCGAATTCTGCCACGATCAGGCTACCGGTAAAACCGGCTTCGCCCGGATCTTCGCCATCCACCGCCGGAAAGGGGCCGGCCAGAATCAGACGGCCTTCGTTCTGCAAGGCTTCCAGTCGCGCCAGATGGCGTTCGCGGGCACTGCGACGCAGCGGCAGCGAGTTGGGCACGTCTTCGGCACAGATCATGTAGAGCATCAGCTGTTCTCCCTGTTGTCGCTACTGTCCTTTTCTTCCATGTATTTTGCCAGATAGAGGCCCTGCAGCAGGATGAATATCAGCGTCAGCCCCATCAGGCCGAACAGCTTGAAGTTGACCCAGGTATCGGTATCAAAGGTATAGGCCACGAACAGGTTCGCGAAGCCGGCAAAGAAGAAAAAGGTGATCCACAGCATGCTCAGACGCGTCCACACATGCTCGGGCAGGCTGAGGGCCTCGCCCAGCATGCGGCGGATAATCGGCTTGTCGCCGATGTAATGGCTGCCCCAGAACACGAGAGCAAAGCCCCAGTTCACCAGCGTCGGCTTCCACTTGATGAAGGTTTCGTCGTGAAAGGCCAGGGTCATGCCGCCCAGCACGAGAATCAGCGCGGCGGTAATCAGGTGCATCTTTTCCACGCGGCGGTGTTTTACATAGCTGTAGAACACCTGCACCATGGCGGCGGCAATGGCCACCGCGGTGGCGGTATAGATATCGTAGAGCTTGAAGGCGATAAAGAATAGAATGACCGGAAAGAGGTCGAACAGAAATTTCATGACAGACTCGCTATTACAGGAATCCACGCATTATAGGGTGGACCTGCACAGTCACTCCACCGCATCCGATGGGGGACTGGCGCCCGATGAACTGGTGTGGCATGCGCACAACCGGGGTGTGACCCACCTGGCACTGACCGATCACGACACCTGCGCCGGTCTGGAAGCGGCGCAGCAGGCCGCTGAAGCGGCAGGCATCACTCTCATTCCCGGCATTGAACTGTCCGTGAGCTGGCAGGGACGCACCATTCATGTTGTGGGCCTGGGCATTGATCCGACCGCACCGGCGCTGCTGGCCTTTATCGCACAAGTCCAGGCAGCGCGGCAGGCGCGTGCGCAGGCCATCTGCGACCGCCTGCAGAAGATTGGGCTTGATCTGGACTGGCGCAGTATCGAGACCCACAGCATCGGCCGCAGCCATCTGGCCATGGCCATGGTGGCGGCGGGCTGGGTCAAGGATCACCAGAAGGCGTTCGATCACTATCTCAAGCAGGGCAAGAAGGGCTGGGTGCGTGCCGAATGGCCTGCGCTTGAAGCCGGCATTGCGGCTATTACGGCTGCAGGTGGCATTGCCGTACTGGCCCATCCCGGCGTCTATACACTGAGTCACGCGAAGATGCGCGCCCTGATCGAAGACTTTATGGCTGCGGGCGGTGAAGGGATCGAAGTGTCCACCCGTGCGCAGGTGGACAAGGCCCTGCAGTCCGCCGCGGAGCGGGCCCGCCAGTATGGGCTGTATGCCTCGCAGGGCTCGGATTTTCACCATCTGGCATGGAGCTGGCGCGCATTGGGGCGACTGGCCGCCCTGCCACCCGACGTCACGCCTATAATGAGCGCACCCCAATTGAGACCCTATTTCAAAGACCATGGCTAAGATCGTATCGATACATCCCCAAAATCCACAGGACCGCTTGATCAATCAGGTGGTGGAAGTACTGAACAACCGCGGCGTGATTGCCTATCCAACGGAGTCCGGTTATGCGCTGGGGTGTTTGCTGGACAACAAGCAGGGTGCGGAGCGCATTCGCCAGCTGCGCCGCCTGCCGGACGATCACGATTTCACTCTCATGTGTCGGGACCTGAAAAATCTGGCTGAATACGCCATCGTGGACAACAGTGCATTTCGTTATCTGAAAACCCATGTGCCGGGCCCGTTTACCTTTATTCTGCCCGCCACCAAGGAGGTGCCGCGCCGTCTGCAGAACCCGAAGCGCAAGACCATCGGGCTGCGTGTCTCGCCCAACCCTATCGTACAGGCGCTGCTGGAAAAACTGCCTGAGCCGCTGATGAGCGTGAGCCTGATTCTGCCTGGCGAAGAACTCCCCATGACGGACGCATGGTCCATTGATGAGGAACTGGGCCATGGGCTGGATCTGATTGTGGATGGCGGCTACAGCGGCCATGAACCCACCACGGTGATCGACCTGACGGATGAGGAACCGGTGGTCGTCCGCCAGGGGCAGGGAGAACCGGCGGCATGAACGAACTGACCATCGCGCAGAAAATTGCCATCTGGACGCTGCCCATCCTGCTGGCCATTATCCTACACGAAGTGGCGCATGGCTGGGTCGCCTACAAGCTGGGCGATCCCACCGCCAAGGCACAGGGGCGACTGACCCTGAATCCGCTGGTGCACATCGATCCCATTGGTACCGTGGTCGTGCCACTGGTGCTGCTGGTACTGGGCGGATTCATCTTCGGCTGGGCACGTCCCGTACCGGTGGATCCACGCTATTTCAAGGATCCCTACAAGGACATGGCAAAAGTCGCCATCGCCGGCCCCATGGCCAATATGCTCATGGCCATCGGTTGGGGCTTTCTCATGGTCTGGGGGGCACGCCTGCAGGTGGACATGCCGGATATCGGCAAGTTTCTCATGTATTCGGGCCTTGCCGGGGTGCAGATCAACCTGATTCTTGCGGCGCTGAACCTGATCCCCATCCCGCCACTGGATGGGTCGCGCATCGTGGCGGCCTTCTTACCGCCAAATGTCAGAAACAGCTACTATCGACTTGAACCCTATGGGTTTTTCATTCTCCTAGCGCTGATTTTTACCGGCCTGCTCAACCCCATTCTCATGCCCATCTATCTGGCGCTGAAGTCCGTGGTGCAGAGCGTTATTGGAGTGGCCTGAATGACGACGGTGCTGGCTCGCATCGGGGAGGAAACCCTTGAAACGTTGCCGGAGGATCTTTATATCCCGCCGGCTGCGTTGCGCGTCATGCTCTCCGAATTCGAAGGGCCGCTGGATCTGCTCCTGTGGCTGATCCGGCGCCACAAGTTCGATATCCTCGATATTCCCATCGCCGAAGTGGCACGTCAGTATGAGCACTATATTTCGCTGATGCAGCAGCTGGATATCGAACTGGCAGCGGAGTATCTGTTCATGGCGGCCTGGCTGGCAGAGATCAAGTCGCGCATGCTGCTGCCCAAACCCGACCTGGGCGAGCTGGCCGGCGAGGAGGAAGAGGATCCCCGCGAAGCATTGATGGCGCGCCTGCTGGAGTATGAAGGCTATCGGCAGGCGGCGCAGTGGCTCGACAGTCTGCAGCGCGCAGGACGGGATGTCTGGCCGGTGCAGGTGGCTTTTGAGCTGGACGAGGCACCTCGGCCGTCGCTGGAAATGCAGGCCCTGTTGCAGGCGTTGGGGGAGATTGCGCAACGGCAGCAGTGGCAGAAACACCACGAAGTGGTGCAGGAGCCGCTGGCCCTGGAGGACAAGCTCGAAATGTTGTTGCAGACCTTGCCTCTGCACGAGCCGCTGCCGTTGCAACGCATCCTTGTGCCGGAAGAAGGGCGTGTCGGCGTGGTGGTCACCTTCATGGCATTGCTGGAGCTGCTGCGGCAGGGCGTACTCGAGCTGCATCAGTCGGCGCCCTTTGCTGACATTCAACTGGAGCGCGTTGCATGACGGAATCCAGCCCGCTGTCCATCGTCTCGGCACTGTTGTTTGCGGCCGAGCAGCCGTTGAGCCTGCAGCAGCTTCGCGAGGCGGGAGACTTGAGCGAAGACGCGGTAAACGAGGTGCTTGCGGCGTTGCCACAACACCTGCAGCCGCTGGGCATGGAGCTGGTCAACGTGCGCGAGGGCTGGCGGATTCAGGTGGATGGTGCACACACGCCCTGGGTACACCGTCTCTACCAGGATGGAAAACAGCTCAAACTGAGCCGCGCCCAATTGGAAACGCTGGCGATCATCGCACACCGCCAGCCAGTGACGCGGGCGGAGATTGAGCAGATCCGCGGCGTATCCGTTTCCTCGCAGGTGATGCAGGCGCTGCAGGCCTACGGCTGGATCCGCACGCATGGCCACAAGGATGTGCCCGGCAAGCCCACATTGTGGGTGACCACACCGCAGCTGCTGGAGGATCTGGGGCTGCAGGACCGCCGGCAGCTGCAGACGACCATCAATGACTATTTGCAACAGGCGATATTGGAATTGAAACATGACGACACCCCCTAAGGAACGCATTCAGAAATTGCTGGCAAAGGCTGGGGTCGCATCTCGCCGTGAGGCGGAGCGGCTGATCGAGGCCGGGCGCGTCAAGGTCAATGGGCGCGTCGTGAGCCTGGGGGATCGTGCCACGTCGCAGGACCGTATCGAAGTGGATGGACGGCCCATCAAGGCGAGTCGCATGGAACAGGCACCGACCCAGGTGCTGCTCTATCACAAGCCCGAGGGAGTGGTCTGTTCGCGTACGGATGACAAGGGGCGTCCAACCATCTTTGAGCAGTTGCCCCCATTGCATCAGGGGCGCTGGATCAACGTGGGGCGTCTTGATGTAAATACCAGCGGCCTGTTGCTGGTCACCAATAACGGCGAGCTGGCCAACCGGCTGATGCATCCGCGCTATGAAGTCGTACGTGAATATGCGGTGCGCGTGTTTGGAGAGCTGACCCCTGAACAGTTGAAACAGCTGCGTGAAGGCGTCGAGTTGGAGGATGGGCCGGCCCGTTTTGATCGCATAACCCCCATGCCGGGGGAGAGCGAAGGGCGCAATCACTGGTACAAGGTCAGTCTGAAGGAGGGGCGCAACCGGGAAGTGCGGCGACTGTTTGAAGCGGTGGGTCTGACGGTAAATAGGCTGATCCGCACGCGTTACGGCGAGTTCACGCTGCCGCGCAATCTGCGTCGTGGCAAGACCCAGCCGCTGAGCTGGCGTCAGGTGAATCAGTTGCTGCGCAGTGTCGGCTTGCCGGAGGAGCCGCGCCCTGATCTGCGCCCAACGAAGGCAGACAAGGCGAAAAAGGCACCGGCGCGCAAACGCCGCTGAAAAGAGGGCTTAAAGTGTGCGTCCGTGCTGGATACGCAGTTGAAACTGCTGCCTGCCGGCAAAAGTGTTAAGCGTCGGGCGATAGACGGCATGAATATGCATGCCGGCGTGCAGATGGCATGTTTCACCCCCCTGTGGCTGACCATTGAACCAGATGGCATTGTGAACCCTTCCGTCGGCGCTGCGCACCTGTGCACTGATGTGCGTCTTGTCCGCCCCGACTGTACGGGCGTTGACCACTTCAAACACATCGTCGAACAGGGGGGCTGGCCAGCCCTGACCATAGGGTGCGAGCACATTGATTTCCCGCAATACGCCCGGATGCAGGCCGTGTTCGGCCAGACTGCCGTCGCTCCACAGGCGCAGCGTGGGTGCCTGATGATTCAGCGCGGTGCGTACGGTTTCTTCCAATAATTCCGCAAAGGTTTCCAATTTATCCTTGGGGATCATGCAACCAGCCGCTCCGGCGTGTCCGCCCTGCGAGATGAACAGGTGGGGGGCCTGCTGGGCCATGTTTTCAAACAGCGCTTTCAGGTCCAGCGTCTCCACGATGGTACGACCACTGCCTGCAAGGGTGCCATCTTCCAGATCGGTGAAGGCAACGGTGGGCCGCCCCCAGGCTTCACCCATGCGCTGGGCAACGATGCCCTGCATGCCCGGTTGCCCCTGCAGGCAAAGCGTGAGGCTGTATTTTCCGGCTTCTGCCTGTGCCTGCGCCTGAGTCTTGCCCTGTTCCAGCAGGGACTGCTGAGCCGCCTTGCGATTGCGGTTGTCTTCATCCAGCCTCTTGAAGGCCGTGAGTGCCTCTTCCGGAGTGGTGGCGGATAAAAACGTCAGGGCCAGCTCGACATCGTTGATGCGGCTGGCCGCATTGATGCGAGTAGCCACTTCAAACGCGATAAACTCCGCATCCATCCAGGTGCGGGTGCGCGTGAACTGGCGCACGGCATCCCAGACCGGGTTGCCGGGCGTGTTGATCTGCTGCAGGCCGGCCTGCACGATGGCCCGGTTGTTGGGGCTTTTGAGACTGACGGAATCGGCGATGGTTCCCAGCGCTACAGGGCCGAGAAGGTCCTTGAGAGAGGGGACATCTTCCGGCAGACGCCCCCGTGCAATCAGTTCACGGCGCAACTGATTCATCACCAGAAAGGCTACGGTGCAGCCGGCTACGGTGGTGTCGTAGCGGCACTGTGCCTGTTGAGGGTTGACGACGCAATGGGCTGAAGCCGGGATGCCATCATCCGGCAACTGATGGTGATCGGTGATGATCACCGTGATACCGGCATCCCGCAAGCGACGAATGCGCGCTTCATCGCTGCTGCCCTGATCCGCGGTCATCACCACGCCGAAGGGTGCCCGCGCATGTTCGGCCAGTATCTGATCCACCAGCGTATCGTTAAGTCCATAACCATGGGCACGGGCATTGAGGAAAATCTTCAGCTGTTCAGAGGTAATGCCAAAGTGTCTCTGCATGGCGGTCTGTACCACCCAGGCGGAGGTGACACCGTCGGCATCATAGTCGCTGGCCAGGGCAATGCGTTCGCCCCGTTCCAGCGCATCGGCCAGCAGGCGGGCAGCGGTATCGGCACCGTGCAGGTGCTCCAGCGGCTGCAGGGTGCGCAGCCGCGGCTGCAGAATGGTGTCGAACGGATCCTCGGCAGTCAGGCGTGCGGCAGCAATGCGTGCCTGAAGCGGTGTCAGGCCACGGCGGAGCAGGGTATCCAGCAGGTCGGGATCAATGGGGCGGTGGCAGATTTCGGGTTGTGGCATCATAGGGCGCGTATTGTAAGCAAAGCAGAGTGACGACGTATGGCTAACACGCAGGACAGGCCGTTGCTGCTGTATGTGCACGGCTTCATGAGCAGTGGCAGCACCCTGAAGGGGCAGGCGTTCAGGCGCCATTTTGGTGAGCAGTTTGACGTGCGCACGCCCACCTATTCACAACGCAACCCTGAGGCCAGCGTGGCCGAGCTGGAACAGCTTATCGCCGCATCAGGGGCACGCCGAGGGGTAATCGTCGGTTCATCGCTGGGCGGCTTTTATGGCCAGTATCTGGCCGCCCGGCTTGGATGGCCGCTGGTGATGATCAACCCTGCGCTGGACATGGCCTGTGTGCCGGCGTCCCTGACAGGGGAGCATGTCAATCCCTATACCGGGGAGACCGTTGTGGTGGATGAGCACTGGCTGGCACAGCTGGCCCGGTTCCGCACCGAGCCGGTTTCACCCTCCCTGCTGATTGTCTGTGCGGATGACACCACGGTGCTGCCGCAGTGTGCACTGGAGCGTTATGATGGGGTGGCGGAGATTGTCTGCCAGCCGGAGGGGGGCCATGCCTGCTGGCCGCTTACGCCCCTGTGGCCCCGACTGGATGCCTTTATGGCGCGGGTTGTGGGCCGTTAGGCGAGGATATCGAGCAGGCGGCCGATATTTTCATTCCAGGACTGAATCACCTTCAGTTCCACCTGCGCACCTGTCTTGTGCTGATGCAAGTCCAGCAGCGGCTTGTCCAGTCCCTCCGGGTTGTTAGGCGTCATGCGTGCCGCATCTTCATTCAGTGCTGCAAACTGGCGATTGAGGCCGTTTACGGCCGTATGCAGCATGTCAATTTTCGGGCTGTTCATGGCTGCTGACCTTTTTCGGCGTATTGGTAATTGAACTGATTAAGTCGGTAAAGCACAAATACCGGTTGGGTGGGATCCCCATCGACCCGGTCCACGCGGATGGTCATGGTGTCGTCCCTCCATTCATAGGCGTAATAACCGGGCATACCGCCCCACTGGCGGTAGATGGTACGGTTGGGCGGACCCAGCTGTTCCTGCAGTGTCAGCGCCACCTCTTTCGTGGTGATGGGATCCATGCTGTTGTGGGTGAGCACCTGCTTGTGGGGACTGAATCGGTACACGCGCTTGAGCCACTGAAACTTGCCGTTGGGGTCGTAATGAAATTCCAGCAGGTAGCTGTCGCGCATGCGTGACCAGGGATAAAAGATATCCACATTGATCTGCTTTACGGTAGTACGCGCCTGCAAAAAGCCGCCATTCCGCCACAGGTGCTTGCGCACCTGATTCAGGTCTGTCCTGGCCAGCTTGAGGCCCATAAAGGTCACCTCAGCCGGTTTTACGGCTGCTTCGACCATGCCCGCAGCGATCAGAAAGAACAGTGAAATCAGGATGCGTGTCATGCCGACTGTATCGGCAGGCCAAGGCATTCCTTGATGGTTTGCAGCGGCAGCGGGGCGTCTGTGGGCACGATCAGGTGGGGCTCTGTTGCGTCCGGTCGCTCCAGAGTCTCTGTCTGACGCCGCATCACGCTTTCGCACGCATCAGAGGGATCGTTATCTGCCGCCTGACGCTGGCGGATGCGTCGGGCGCAGACATCCGGGTCGGCATCAATGCTGAGCACCAGTGCCGGGCAGTTGTATTCCGCCGCCAGCGCCAGTGCCGGTGCGCGGTGGCTTTTGCGCAGGTAGGTGGCGTCGAGAATCACCGGGCGCCCGGCGTCCAGAACATGCCGCGCCTGCGTCAGCAGCTGTGCATAGGTGCGTCGACTCATCTCTGCACTGTAGAGACGCTGGCGCGCTGGTTCATCCTGCGGGCGTTCGGACAGGGCCATGCCGGCCAGGCGCTTGCGCTCTACATCAGAGCTGATCACCACCGCATCCAGTTCCGGAGCAAGCTGATGGGCTAAGGTGCTCTTGCCGCTGCCGGAAATACCCTGCATGATGATCACAGCTGGCTGCGGTTTGGCATAGGCGTAGCGTTCGGCCAGCGCAATGTAGTCGAGCACTCGCGCCCACTGCTGTTCAGCCGCTTCATCGCTCAATTGTAGGGCCCGCAGCCCGCCGATCTTGGCGCGCACCAGCGCCCGGTAGGTCTTGTAGAAGTCCAACAGCGGCAGGCTGGCATAATCACCGGTGACCTGCAGCCAGCGGTTGAGGATGCGGTTGCCCTGGGGGTGCAGGCTGCGGGCATCCAGATCCATCAGCAGAAAGCTCATGTCGCTGATGGGGTCGATCCAGCGGAACTGATCATTGAACTCGATGCCGTCGAAGGGAACGGGTTCACCGTCGATCAGGGTAATGTTATCCAGATGCAGGTCGCCATGACAGGCGCGGATGTCCCCATGTTCCCGCCGCCACTGTAGCAGGTCGGCCAGGCGATCGCGCTGCGCCCAGGTCCAGCTTTCCAGCTGCTGCAGCCGCTCGCGCTGCTGGGGCAAGTGGCTGTACAGGGTGGGGAAGTTGTCGGCCATGGGTTCGATGACGTTATCCGGCGTGCCCCACGGCGCATCCTCCGCCACACTCTCGGCCTGCAGATGAAAGGCCCCCAGCTTGTCCGCCAGCCGCAGCAGCATTTCACTGGGTAGGGCACCGCGCGTACTCAGCCGGCTCAGCACCTGTTCCGGATCAAACTGGCGCATGCGCACGGCACACTCCTGCCAGCGATAGCGGTGCGTGTCGGAAAACAGCGGCAGGCTGTCCGCATTGGCCAGACTGATGACACCCTGGTCCGTAAGCAAAACCGTATCCAGGTAGAGTTCTGGGGCAAAGCGTCGGTTCAGCCGCAACTCTTCGTTGCAGAAAAAACAGCGCTGCTCCAGCGTGGAGAAATCCAGAAAACCGAAGTTGACCGGCTTTTTGACCTTGTAGGCATACTCGCCCGTCAGATAGACGCTGGAAATGTGGGTTTCAATCTTGCGCACCGGCTGCCGGATCGGGTGTTCGAAGTGTTCGGGTCGATTAAAGAAGTCATCGAGGTGCACAGTCATGGGCGGGCATCGTGTGGCAGCTGGGAATCAGAGCGCGATTATAGTGGGCTTTGCCCCATTCCCAAAGTGTGCTCAGGGATGCATATTCAAGTGACTTTGGAATATTCATGCCCAAGTGTCTGAACGCACAGGCAAGAACAGGCGAAGGGGTTTCCAGTGGGAGTGCACGGCTGCGGGCCCGCTTGGAAAACTTGATCCCCTCGGGTGTCGTAATCACGGGATGGTGGCCATGGTGCGGGGTGGGTCGCTCGAGCACAAACAAGACCTGCCGCTGCGCAAAGCTGCTGCGCAGCAGGTCGGCGCCGCGGATCACGTGGGTGATGCCCATTTCGGCTTCGTCCACGGCGCAGGCAAAATGATAGCCCCAGAAGCCGTCCGCGCGCTTGATCACAAACTCGCCGATTTCACTGGGGCAGTCGCAGACTTGTTGTCCCTGAATAAGGTCGTGGAAAGCGTCGCGGTCTCGTACCAATTGCAGGCGCCAGGCAGGCGGCTTGTCAAACGCTCGCGGAGGGTTCAGGCGGCAGTGGCCACTGTAAAGGCCCTGTGGATGGCGGACAAAGACGGTCTTGCGGCTGCAGGTGCAGGGATAGGTCAGGCCCTGCTGTTGCAGGTGTTCAAAGTGTGCTCCGTAAATGTCTTGTCGCTGCGACTGATAGACCACGCCGTGCCACTCGAACCCATAGTGTTCCAGGGTCGTGAGAATGCTGTCAATGGCGCCCGGAACGACGCGGGGCGTGTCGAGATCGTCAATGCGCAGCCACCATTCGCCATTGTGCGTGAGGGCATCAAGATAGGAGGCGGTGGCCGCAATGAGTGAGCCGAAATGCAGCGGCCCGTTGGGTGAAGGGGCAAAGCGCCCCCGATAGCAAGCGGTATCAGGCGATGCCTTGCTTTTCACGCATTTCCTGTTTGCGCTTGGCTTCCACGGTCATGGTGGCAGTGGGGCGGGCCTCGAGGCGTTCCAGCCCAATTTCTTCGCCGGTCATCTTGCAGTAGCCGTATTCGCCATTTTCGATATCCTTCAGGCTGGCTTCGATCTTGGCCAGCAGTTTGCGCTCACGGTCACGGGTGCGCAGCTCGATGGCGAATTCCTCTTCCAGCGTGGCACGGTCATTGGGATCGGCCGGGGCTTCGCTGTCAGTTTTCAGATGCTCGACGGTTTCTTCCGCTTCGCGCAGAATCTGTTCCTTCCATGCCAGCAGCTTGTTGCGGAAATGTTCCAGCATGCGCGGGCTCATGTACTCTTCGCCCGGCTCCGGCACGTATTTGGGGTAATCCTCGATGAACTGAAAGTCCTTGTCTTCAAATCCTGGCATCTCTGTGTCCTCTGATTGTGATCCAGTGCAACGAGGCTTTATACCAATTTAGTCAGTCTGGCGCAAGCACCGCCCGCGATGGACATTCCCGAGCGTTATGGTAGGATTTGCGCCATTGATTCAAGAAGGAGCATGACGACATGGCACTGGAAGCACTGCTGTTTGATGTGGACGGCACCCTTGCAGATACGGAAAAGGACGGCCACCGCGTCGCCTTCAATCTGGCATTTGAAGAGGCCGGACTGGACTGGCATTGGGACGAAGACCTGTATGGCGAACTGCTGGCGGTGACCGGTGGCAAGGAGCGCATCAAGTACTATCTGGATCAGTTCAATACCGATTTTGAAAAGCCGGACAATTTCGATGACTTCGTCAAGGGGCTGCATGCCGCCAAGACGGCCCATTACACCCGACTGCTGGGCGAAGGGCGCATTCCGTTGCGGCCCGGTGTGGAACGGCTGATCAACGAAGCCCGCGAGGCCGGCCTGCGTCTGGCGATTGCCACCACCACCACGCCGGAAAACGTGACCGCTCTGCTGGAAAATACGCTTGGGCCGGACAGTATTGAATGGTTCGAGGTGATCGCGGCAGGCGATATCGTGCCGGCCAAGAAGCCAGCACCGGACATTTATGTCTGGGCCATGGAACAGATGGGGCTGACCCCGGAGCAGTGCATGGCGTTCGAGGACTCGGAAAACGGCATTCGTTCAGCCTGCGGCGCCAACCTGCCGACGCTGGTCACCATTAACGATTACACCCGCGATCATGACTTCAGCGAGGCCGCGCTGGTGCTGGATCATCTCGGTGAGCCGGATCAGCCCTTTACCGTACTGGCTGGGGATGCCGGTGACCACACCTACGTGACCGTGGATCTTCTCAAGGACCTTCATCAGCGAACAGTCGGGTAACCCCCCAGGCGGGCGATCGTTCGACCGTCTGCGCGACAACATGTGGCAGCTGTGCTCTTCGGAGCCGCTGCCACATTGCATTTCGGCATCCGCCACCGACACAGAAAATCCTCCGCGGCGCGGGTGCACCCAGCATCTGCAGGCGTTCATAGCCTTTCTTTTCGATGGCAACCAATGCCTCCACAATCGCCTGAAAGCGAACCGCTTCCGGCAGGTGTTTATCCGGCCAGATACCAGTCTTCTTCGCATCGGCTTCGGGAAAGCGCTCTCCGATACCACGCAATGGATAACAGGCAATGCCCGTATTGGGTCCAGGTGGCAGTTCGCTCAATGTGCGCACCTGATCCAATGAAAACACTTCAAGCAGGCTGCCGCCGCCCACATTGGCAGCACCGCCTGCCAGCCAGGCATTGCCGAGGCGGTGGCTGTAGATGCCGTGAGCGGCGGAGAAAACAGGGCGCTCACTGACGATTTTCAGTGCCAGGGTTGTCCCCAGACTGGAGACGGCATCACCAGGCGCGTGGGCGCCCGCTGCCAGAAAGCCGGCAATGCTGTCGGTGGTGCCGGCATGGACCGTGCATTGGGCGGGAAATCCCCAGGTATCCTGCACAGCCTCGTGCACCGAGCCCAGTGGGGTTCCCGATGGCACGACCTTCGGCGGGGACAGAGGCGACAGGAGCTGTTCAATGACGTCAGGCCACTGTTCCCGTATCGGGTCATAGCCCAGTTTCAGGGCGTTGTTCCAGTCCGTTGCCGGCAGGAAATCGAGAAACTGCGCATTGAGCCAGTCGATCTGGTGAGCGATCCGTGTAGGGGGGTCGGTGGTGTGGTGAGCCCGCAGCCACAGGGCCTTGCACAGGGTGCTGGTGGCGCCATGGGCGCCATTCTGTGGCGGGAGCTCAGCCTGGATGGTTTGGTAGATGGCGGCGGCACGGTTGTCGTCATACATGAGCACCGGGCTGATGGGGCCATCCCGCCACAGCATGACGGTGGAGGAGGTGGCGTCCGCGATAATGTGCCGCACCTGCGGGAGCCGGGGACGCAGTTCGGTCAGCACGGCCTGCAGTGCCACCCCCCAGGCAGCAGGCGACTGCTCGGCAAGGGGTGCGGCGGCTTGCGCATGGATGTGCCCGCGACGGTCCGCAATCACCCCCCGCAGGCCCGAGGTACCCAGGTCCAGCCCCAGAATCCAGCCTGCGCTCATGCTATGATGCCTCATCATTTTGAACCGTTGTCGTCATGCGCCTGAAGTATATCAAGCTGTCCGGTTTCAAATCCTTTGCCGAGCCTACCCGGCTGGACTTTCCGGGCAATATCGTCTGCATTGTCGGTCCCAATGGCTGCGGCAAGTCCAATACGCTGGACGCCATCCGCTGGGTCATGGGCGAGAGCGCGGCGAAGGAACTGCGTGGCGGCGAACTCAATGATGTCCTGTTCAGCGGCACGACGCGGCGCAAGCCCGTCAGTCAGTGCAGTGTGGAGCTCGTCTTCGACAACAGCGACCATCGCCTCAAGGGCCCGTGGAACCGCTATGAGGCGCTGTCGGTGAAGCGGGTGCACCATCGCGAGCAGGGCTCTCACTTTCTGCTCAATCAGCAGCGCTGCCGGCGGCGCGACATTCAGGCTCTGTTTGACGGCACCGGCCTGGGCCCGCGCAGCTATGCGCTGATCGGGCAGGGCAGCATCAGCCGTATTATCGAATCCCGCCCCGAACAGCTGCGTCAGATGCTGGAGGAGCTGGCCGGCATCGGTCACTATCGTCAGCGCCGCCGTGAAACCCTTAACCGGCTTGATGCCACCCGTGAGAATCTGGCACAGCTGACCATCCAGCTGGCCACCTGGCAGGAGCAGGCCGAGGCACTGGCTGCCCAGTGTGAAACCGCCCGACGCTACCAGCAGCTGAGCGAAGAGCGTGACCAACTCACCCGCACCGTCCTGCGGGGGCGCTATGCCCAGCTCATGGCACGTTTGGAGCAGGATGAAGCCGAGCTGCAGCGCCAGCAGGCGGCTTTTGTGGAGACTCAGCAGGCGGTCGAAACCGTTGAAAAGGCGTTGCTGCTCAAGCAGCAGCAGTTGCCGGCGCTGACCGAGGCTGTAGAAACTGCACGGATGGAATGGCACCGTCTTGACAAGGCGTTGGAGCTGGCCCGTCAGCAACAGGCGCAGTGGCAACAGCAGCTGGAAACACTCACTCAACAGCGGGAAACATTGCTGCAACGGCAGCAGCGCCTGGACGCAGAGCGTGCCGAATTGCAGATCCGACAGTCTGCCCTGCAGGCGGAAGCAGACGCCCTGCAGCAACAGATGGAGAGCCTCAAGCCCCGCCAGACCGAACGGGCAGCGCAAATCCACACCCTGAACGACGCCGTTCAGGCGGCTGAACGTCACGAGCGGCAGTTGCACTGGCAACTGGACGGGGTGAAGCAGCGGCTCCGTGCGGCTAATGCGGAGCGGGAACGTCTTCAGCAGGAACAGGCCCGCCTGCAGAAACAGCAGGCGGGCCTTCAGGCTCGCCTCGCCAGTCTGTCACCGCCCCCTCCGGCAGCCCCCCTTGAAAGGGAGATCCACCAGCTTGAGCTGATATTGAAAGAGCAGACCGCGCACATCGAACAGCTGCAGAACGCATTGGATACCGTGCACCACCAGCTGCAGGTTCAGGAAGAGGCGGTGTCGCAACAGCGGCAGGCCCTGCAGCGCACCCAGGCCGAACTGGATGGGCTGGAAGCCATTCAGGCACGCCTGCTCGAAGAAACGGCATCGGACGATACGGCCTCGCCGGGCGTGCCGTTGCTGCACCAGGTAAGCGTCACAGATCCGGCCTGGCAGCAGGCGGTGGAGCGCTGGCTGGGCGATCGACTGCTGCAGGGGCGCATTGTGCCGGACTGGCAGGGGGCGGAAGAGGTGGATGCCCCCTGGGTCGGCATTGATGAGGCGGCCGAACTCCTTGACGACGGCCTTCCCCGTCTGCATCAGATTATCAAGGCGCCCTGGCCCGTGATGCGGCAGGCGCAGTTCGTGCGCCTGAGTGATAAGGAGGGGGTCCCCGACTTTTTAAACGAGCTCGCCGAGCACGAATCCGTGCTAACGCCCGCTGGCGTGCTCTATACCCCCTGTGCACGCATTTTGCCCGATTCCGGCACCGCGGAGGGGGCACTGGCGCGCCAGCGTCACATCGAAACGTTGCAGCGTGAGGTGGCCCGGCTGCGCCCCCAGCTGGATGCAGCAGAAGATGCGCTCGTGCAGCTGCAGACCGAGCGAAAGCGACTGGAAACAGCACTTCGTGAGCAGCAGCAGGCCCGCGAGACGGCACAAAAGGTGCTGCACCAGGCACAGACCCGGTTGCTGCAGGCGCGCGAGGCCGAAGCCCGTCATGCACAGCAGGCATCGGAGCTGAAACGTCAGTTGAAAACGGTGACGGATCAGCTTGAATCGCTGGCTCCTCAATTGTCCGAGGTGATTGAACAGGTTGCAGGGCTTGAGTCGGAGAAGACCACGCTGCAGCGGCAGTGGCAGGCTGCAGAGCAGTCAGCTCTCAAGCAGCGCCAGCAGCTGCGCGGGCTGCGGCAGGAGGCGGACGTGCTGGAACAGCAGCTGAGCACGCTCATGCACCAGCAGCAGCGCCAGGCAGTGGAGGCAGCGCGCATCACCGCCGAGCTGGAACAGTTCGAAACGCGCGAACACGAGCTGGCCGGTATGGTGGCTCAAGTGGAGGCGACGCTGGCGCAGTTGCAGGCTGAGCAGCCGGCACCGCTGGAGGCGCTCCAGCAGCAGCGGCAGGCGGCCCGTGAAGCACTGGAGCAGGCCGAATCTGCCCTGCAGGCTGCGCAGGCGGCCCTGGAGGGGCTGCATCAGCAGCGCCATGATGCCGAACAGGCGCGTAGCCGTGTAGAACAGGCACAGGCGAGACTGGAGCTGGCCATTGCCCAGACCCAGCAGCAGTTGCAGAGCCTGGTGCAGACCGCCCAGGAGGAGGCGGGACTCTCTGCGGCTCAGCTGCGACAGCTGGCGCTGCAGGAAACGGTGGACCTGAGTGCCGCCGAGCGGCGTCTCAAGCAGGTCAGGCGTGCACTGGACCAGCTGGGGCCGGTGAACATGACCGCGGTCAGCGCCTGGGAGGCCCTGCAACAGAAGATTGAGGCCCTGCAGACGCAGATGGCTGATGTGGAAGCCGCTGTAGCCCAGCTGGAGGCGAGCATTCGCACCATCGACCGGGACTCCCGCAAGCGCCTGCGTGAGACCTGGCGTGAAGCACGCGAACGCTTTCAGCAGATGTTTCCACGTATTTTCCGCGGGGGTGAGGCGGACCTGGTGTGGGTCGATCCCGACGCTGATCCGCTGGAGGGCGGTCTGCTGGTCATGGCGCGCCCGCCGGGCAAGCGCAATACGCGTATTCAGATGCTCTCCGGTGGTGAAAAGACCCTCACCGCGCTGGCGCTGATCTTTGCCTTTTTCGAGATGCGTCCCGCGCCCTTCTGTGTGCTCGACGAGGTGGATGCCCCGCTGGACGATGCCAATGTGCTGCGCTTCTGCGAGCTGGTCAAGGGGATGGCAAAGCGATTACAATTCATTCTGATTACCCACAATAAAACCACCATGCAGATGGCAGAGCAGCTTCTGGGGGTCACCATGAACGAGCCGGGGGTGTCGCGCGTGGTGTCGGTGGATCTGGATGCTGCCATGGAAATGATCGGAGAAGAGGCCTCATGAACGAATTGCAACTGACGCTGCTGGTGCTGGCACTGGCCTTTGTCGGCGGACTCTACTGGATGGGTCAAAGGAAGAGATCTACCGATGCAGCCGAGACACAATCCGCTCCCTCCGATCAAGCCGCTGCACCAGAGCGCCGTGTGGTGGACGATTCCCGCGACGAGGGCCCCGTGCCGAATGACGACGTTCCCCCGCAGCAGGCCTCGCTGTTTGACGAGCCGGCCCCCGTCATTGAAGAGAACGGCAAGAGAGTTCTGCTGGTGGATGATGCGCCGGGGGAAGACTTCGTTCTGGTTGAGGTGCAGCCCCATTTCGGCAGGCCGGATACGCCCGCCGATTCCGAACCAGCGCAGCAGGATGTGGCGCGCACCGAACCGCAGGTCTTCTCCATCATGCTGCTGGGGACGCACGAATACACCCTGCAGGAGATTCACTCCGCACTGCGCAGTTTCAATGTTGCCTACGATGCCAATACCGGCTTCTACTGTCTGGTGGATGAAAACGGTCACGACTATGTGCGCATTGTCAATGCCCTCAATCCGGGTGTCATTCCGCCGCTGGAAGAGGACGACGGCAGCTTCCGCACCCCGGGCATTGCATTGGTGCTGGGTCTGCCCACCACCGTGCACGCGCCGCGCGCCATGGAAGACATGCTCATGCTGGCGCGCAAGCTGTCGCAGAAACTGGATGCCACCATGTATGACATCAACCGCACTCGCCTGCGTGAGCCCGACCTGCAGCGCATGCGGACCGCGGCACTGGATTACGTCTCCAAGCCTTTGGGCTCTATGGAATGATGACGCGTGAGGACGCGGCGCGCAGAATCGAAGAACTGCGCAGGCTCATCCGGCACTATGACTATGCCTACTATGTGCTGGACAATCCTGAAATTTCCGACGCTGAATACGACCAGCTCTTCAATGAGCTCAAGCAGCTTGAGGCCCAGTTTCCCGATCTGATCACGCCTGACTCGCCCACGCAGCGGGTAGGCGGCCAGCCGTTGGACGCCTTTGCCAAGGTACGTCACCGCGTGCCCATGCTGTCGCTGGACAACGCCTTCAGCGACGAGGAGCTGGCCGCCTTTGAGCAGCGCATCCTTGAGCGTAAGCCTGATATTCCCCGGCCGGTCGAATACAGTGCCGAACCCAAGATGGACGGCCTCGCCATCAATTTGCGCTATGAAAACGGCATTCTGGTATCCGCCTCTACCCGGGGCGATGGTGAAGTGGGTGAAGATGTCACCCAGAATGCCATGACCGTGCGTGCCATCCCGCTGCGACTGATGACCGAGCCAGCGTTTGATGTGGTGGAGGTGCGCGGCGAAGTCTTCATGACCAAGCAGGCCTTTGAAGAACTGAACCGGCGTCAGCTGGAGAAGGGCGAGAAGGCCTTTGCCAATCCGCGCAATGCTGCCGCGGGCAGTCTGCGTCAGTTGGATCCCAGGGTGACTGCAGAGCGTCAGCTCAGCTTTTATGCCTACGGCTGGGGCGAGGTGAGCGATGGCGTAGTGCTGGACACCTATACCGCCACCATGAACCGATTCCGCGAATGGGGCGTTCCTGTCAACCCGCTCATGGAGGTGGTGCACGGGCTGGATGGGATGGTGGCCTATTTCCAGCGCATGACAGCGTTGCGCCCAGAACTCGACTACGACATTGATGGCGTCGTCTTCAAGGTAAACCTGATTGAATATCAGCAGCGGCTTGGCTTTACCGCACGGGCACCCCGCTGGGCGATTGCACGCAAGTTCCCGCCGCAGGAAGCCTGGACCAAGCTGCTGGATATCATCGTGCAGGTGGGCCGCACGGGCGTGTTGACGCCTGTGGCCAAGCTGCAACCGGTACGTGTCGGCGGCGTCACCGTTTCCAGCGCGACACTGCACAACATGGATGAAATCGAGCGCAAGGATATCCGCATTGGGGATTACGTCATTGTGCGCCGCGCCGGGGATGTTATCCCTGAAATCGTCGGCCCTGTCCTCTCCAAGCGGGATCCCGCCAAGGTGCGCAAGTTCGTCATGCCGAAGAAATGCCCGGTGTGCGGCTCGGATGTGATCAAGGAGCCGGACAAGTCCATCTATCGCTGCTCCGGGGGGCTGGCCTGTCCGGCCCAGCGGCAGCGCACCCTGGAGCATTTCGCCTCGCGCAAGGCGATGGACATCCGCGGCATGGGGCCGAAAGTGATCGCCAAGCTTATGGAAAAGGGCTGGGTGCAGCATCCCGATGACTTTTACCATCTGACCTTCGAGCAGTTGATTCAGCTGGAAGGCTTCAAGGAAAAGTCCGCCCGCAAGCTTCTGGCGGCCATCGAAGCCTCCAAAAACACCACACTGCCGCGCTTCCTGTTTGCACTGGGCATCCCCGAGGTGGGTGAGGTGACCGCGGAAGCGCTGGCCGAACATTTCGGCGATTTCGACGCCATCCGCAATGCCATGCCTGAGCAGCTGATGGAGGTGGAAGGCATTGGCGAGATTGTCGCCAAGAATATTCAGACTTTCTTCCAGCAGCCCATCAACAAAAAGGTGATCGACGGCCTGCTGGCCGCCGGGATTCACTGGCCGAAACCGCAGAAACCGGCCGAGCATGTGGACAGTCCCTTCGCCGGCAGGACGGTGGTGCTCACCGGCACGCTGCACAGCATGACGCGCGAAGAGGCAAAAGCGAAGCTGCAGAGCCTCGGCGCCCATGTTACCAATAGCGTGTCGCGCAAGACCGATTATGTGATTGCCGGGGATAACCCTGGCTCCAAGTACACCAAGGCGCAACAGCTGGGTGTAACGATTCTGGACGAAGACACCTTTCTGGAGATGCTCAATGGTTCGACCCCGTAACGTCAACAAGAAGCGCAGCAGTCGAAGCGCGCCAAAGTGGGAGACGGAAGAGGTCTTCGAGAGCCGCACCCAGCTCAAGCTGGCGGCACAGGAGGTCACCGAGCTGGGCGAGCGTCTGGCCCGCATGAAGCCCAGCGAACTGGCGCGCTATCCACTGCCGGATGACATTCTCGCCGCCATTGAGCAGCTGCGCCGCTGCAAGCCCGGACCGGGCTACAAGCGCCAGAAGCAGTATCTGGGCAAGCTGCTGCGTGGCGATGATGACGTGCTGGCCGCCATTCGTGCTACCGACGAAACGCTGGCGCTGGAAGGGCGTCGCATGGAGCAACAGCTTCATGTCCTGGAGCAGTGGCGCACCCGTCTTCTTGAGGAAGGGGATGTAGCGCTGGCCGACTTTCTGCAGGCATGGCCGCAGGTTGATCGTGCGCGGCTCCGACAGCTGATCCGTGCCGCGAGCAAGGCAGCACCTGACTCCGAAGCAGGGAAGAAGGCCAGCCGCCAGTTGTTTCAGGCGCTGCGCGAAGAAACCGGCCTTGTCTAAAGGTCGGGGATTCTCTATAATTAATCACTTGGCTTTCACCCTTACTGCTATCGGTTGGCGGTCAGGGCGTGTTAATGACAACCGATTCAAGGAGAATGCATTATGCTGACTGCAGAAGATAAGGCAAAGATCATTGCCGAATACGCAACCCACGAAGGTGACACCGGTTCCCCGGAAGTGCAGGTTGCACTGCTGACTGCACGCATCCAGTATCTGACCGATCACTTCAAGACCCACAAGAAGGACAACCACTCCCGTACCGGTCTGCTGAAGCTGGTTGCGCGCCGTCGCAAGCTGCTGGACTACCTGCACCGCAAGGACGCTGACCGTTACTACAACCTGATCAAGCGTCTCGGCCTGCGCAAGTAAAAAAATCGAACAAAAACCCTCAAAAAACCCCGCCATCGAGCGGGGTTTTTTGTTGGCATGGTCCCTGCTAGGATGACAGAGGCTATATGTATCATCGAATTTGATCTGAACAGAGGAGATCAGAACATGGTCGCATTAAAAACATGGCGAAAACTGGCCTGTGCAGCGGCAATTTTTGCCGTCGCGTCCGGTGCATGGGCAAATGGGGATTCGCCGAAAACCATTCCGGGGGCAACCACTGTCGATGTGGCGCAGGCCAAGCAGCTGTTCATGCAAGGCATCAAGTTTGTGGATGTGCGCAGTGATTCCGACTGGCGGGCAGGTCATATTCCGCTTGCCTACCATTTGGAACTGCATCACGTATTCAGTCGGGATTCGCTTGCCGAAATCGTGGCTCAGGACTAACCGGTGGTGTTCTACTGCAACAGCATCAAATGCCACCGCAGTGCGCATGCCACACAGAAGGCAGTCAGCTGGGGGTACAGCAAGGTGTATTACTTCCGGCTGGGCTATCCCAACTGGAAAAAAGCCATGAACCCCATCGAGTAAGGAGGCAGGCATGAACATATTCAATACCTTGAGGGGACGCCTGATCACGGTGGCGATCAGCGGCATCATCATTGCGGTGGCGGTCGTTTTCTGGCAGATGGATTACCTGCATAAGCAGGAGGCAGCCATCAGTACGGAAAATCAGATACTCCGTGACAGCGACCTGCTCAAACTGAGCATGGATTCCACGTTTATCAATCTGTATAACCAGCAGTTTGCCTTTACGCGCGATCCGGCGCTGAAAGCGGTCCTGCGTACGCATGATGGTGGTAAGGCGGCCAAAGTTGTCGCCCATTCCTATAAGCGCCTGAAGGCGGACCGTACCATTGCTGCCCTGGGCGTTTACGATGCAAGGGGCGGGTTGTTGACGTTTCTGCCGAAATCAGGCGCCTTTGACGGCAGGCAGCTGGCGGCTCGGGTGTTGCGGGAACAGAAGATCATTGAAGGACTTGTCAGAGGAAATGATGGCATGCCATACGCCACGCTGGCATTTCCCATTTATGACCGCAGTCAACCGGGACGGCCGGTGGGCGTGGTTGCGCTGGGTCAGTCCGCTGCATTCATGTTGAACAAACTGCGTACCACACCGGTTTCCGCATTTGGTCTGCGCGATGATCATGGCAGATTGATTTTTTCCACCATGTCGGCGCTTAAACCGGGAGATGCGGCTGTCGCAGCCACACCGCTGCCGAAGCGTACTCCGCGGGCGGACAGGATCCGGGTTGCAGACAGAACTCTGGAAATCGTTCAGGTTCCGCTGCATGACCAGGCTGGCCGGGTGATCGGTGCCTTTCTGGCCATTGATGACGTGACAAAGCTTGCGCACAAGGTCAATGTGCTGTGGTGGATGACTTTCGGAGAATCCATCGTATTGATTCTTGTGGTTGCGTTGCTGATTCTCTGGATGGTTAATCGCACTGTGCGACCAATCCATGAAGCGGAGAACGCGCTGCGGAAAATTGCAGACGGCGATCTCAGTCAACCCTTCCGGCAGCGTGATGTGGTGCAGGAGGTGGCCGTACTGCTGGAGCTGATTGAACAGCTGCGTCAGAAGGTCCATGAAAGCATCGCGCGCGTGGTAGATGCCAGCGGTACGATCAATGAAGCGGCGCGGGAGACTGAACAGGCTGCCGTGCAGATTTTCGACGATCTCCAGCAGGAACACCGTTCCATCGAGACGGTGGATACTGCCGTGCAGCGCATGGTGAATTTCTCCAAGCAGGTGGCGGATCAGGTACGTGCGGCGGCGGATGCGGCTAAACGGGCGGACGCAGAAGCCCATGAAGGGAGTCGAGTCCTTGATACCGCCATTCGTTCCATTGATAGTCTGGCGGATGATGTTTTACGTGCCGCACAGGTTATCGATCGTCTGCGCGAAGAGAGTGAAACCATCAACAACATCCTGAGCGTTATTCAGGAGATTGCCGAGCAGACCAACCTGCTGGCGCTCAATGCGGCGATTGAAGCCGCCCGCGCCGGTGAGCACGGGCGTGGCTTTGCCGTGGTGGCCGATGAGGTGCGTTCGCTGGCCAGCCGCACGCAGAATTCCGTGCAGGAGATCGAGCAGATCATTCAGCGCCTGCAGGCGGGCACTGCGGAAGCCGTCAAGGTAATGACGGAAGCGCAGCAGCAGGCGCAGACCAGCGTAGACAATTCTGCGCAGGTGAATGAGAAGCTTCAGCAGATCGTCTCCGTCGTGGCGGAAATTGCTGAAGAAAATGCCAATATTGCGCACTCATCCGAACAGCAGGCGGATGAAGTGTCCAATGTGCAGGCGGAAATCAAGGCCATATATGAAAAGGCCGATGCCATATGCAATCTTGCGGATAACAGTCAGGAAAAGGCAAGAGCCATGGCGGAGCTGGCGGAGCAGCTGCGGCAACTGGTGCGGCATTTCAAGGTATAGGCACTGTCGTTCTGTGCAAAGACCGAGCCGGGCACTGCCCGGCTTTTTTGCAGGTATAATCCATCTTTTGATGCGAGGCCAAACCAGCCTGAATCCCGCAGCGGCGTACGCGCCTTTTCGGGATTCAGGTTTTGCCTCGCGTGCCTGTCGGACGAAATGGAAAAAAGGAACACCATGGACAATTACGCAAGACCTGAACCCAAGATCAAGACCTTTCAATACGGTGACCTGACCGTCAAGCTGGAAACCGGCCGCATGGCGCGCCAGGCAGACGGCGCTGTTGTGGTGCAGATGGGTGATACCACCGTGCTGGCCACGGTGGTGGCCGCGAAGGACGTGCGCGAAGGACAGGATTTCTTTCCGCTGACCGTCAACTATCAGGAAAAGGCCTATGCCGCTGGCAAGATCCCGGGCGGTTTCCTCAAGCGGGAAGGGCGACCCAGTGAATTTGAAACCCTCACCTCGC
>CAYYIL010000003.1:0-18850 GCA_964471975.1 uncultured Piscirickettsiaceae bacterium
ACCGGCGTGGGTTGATAGCCCACCGTGGGTTCGAATCCCACCCCCACCGCCATCTGTTTTCTTGTTTTTTCTTTATCTGTCCCCTTACAATGCCTCACAATGTTCGTGAAGTTGAATCGTGCTTCCAGGGCACATGTTCACAATCAGGAGTAATGGCGTGAATAAACAACAAAGTCAAGAGGCTATTCAGGGCGTACCGGGCATCTGCGTACAGGATGATGAAATCGACTTGGGGGAAGTGTTTGCCAAGATCGCAAAGGGCAAGCGATTTATTGGCTACTTTACTGCAGTAACAGTATTGGCAGTCGTTGCGGCTGGTGTTGCCTGGTTGTTCATGAATCCACCTGAGTCAACATATTACAGGGTCATTAAGTTCAACTTTCCTACAGTCGCGCAAGGGACCTACCCGTCCGGTGAGCGATTCACGCGCAATGATATAGTCAGTTCTCCCGTGGTTAGCCGTGTTTATGCACAAAATCACCTGAAAGAGAAGGGGATCTCTCTGCGTGATTTTGGCGCTGCGCTGACAGCTACACCTTATGCTCCGAATATTGAATTTATCAAAGCAAAATATAAAAAACTGCTTTCTAATCGCAAACTGAGCCAGGCTGAAATTCAGGATTTGGAAAAGAAATATACGGATGAGCTTTCGGCAGCGCAGTTAAAGTTTTCCAGGGTAAATTTTACAGCCTTTGCAGATCTTGGGTTGTCAAAAACGGAGATCGATAAGGTTCTTACAGATGTTCCAAAAGCCTGGTCGGATATCGCCATCAAGGATCTGGGGGTGCTTGATTTAAATATTCCTTCTGGAAAGTTTTACAACCCAAATCTTATAAACCAATATGAATATATCCAGGCCGTTCAATATCTCAAGGATAGTACCGAGATTCTGGGGGATGGCTTGAAGGCTCTTAAAAAGGATCAGGTGGGAGCACAAGTGAGAGATCCTGAGACGGGATACAGGGCAAGTGACTTGATTGCTCAATTGGATAATGTGAATAGTTTTATAATTCGCCCTCTTGTTCCCTTGGTCGCAGCAAGTGGTCTAGCAAGGAACATCCCGGATGCCTTGTCTTATGCACAGAATAAAATTCAACAGCTGGAGGATCAGATAGAAACCTTGAGTGAGCAGGCTGATGTCTACCGTACGGCATTAGAGCTTTATCAGCGTTCCGGCGAGACAGCACAGATTGGGGCACACCAGGCCCAGATTGGAGAAACCGGGATGGTGCAATATGGATCAGACTTTCTCAGCAAAGTGGCAGACCTTGTCGAAAAGCAGAAGGATGCTGAATTCAGACAGGCTCTGCTTGATAAGCAGGTTAAATTGCGGCTAAAAATCGCCGAGTTGAAAACTCAGGTGAAAGAGCTTGAGCGGGCGGTTAAACGCTATAAGTCCTTAGCTTCCCACAAAAGCGATGCTTTGGCTGAGATGCAGAAAAATTTAGTAGAAAACAAAATACGATTGGCACGTGATGAGTTAGTGCGCCTGGTTTCCATATATCAGCGCCTTCTGTCTTTGCGGATTCAGCGGCTTGTTGACCGTTCCGGTGCACTGTATGAACAGGTATCTGCAGAAGTTAATATTGAAAGCGGCTTGCCTTCACAGCTGAAAAAAATATTGTTGATTGCGACGGGGGCGGGTGTTCTGTCCATGTTCCTTGCAGTAATGATCGTGTTGGTTCGTAGAAATGAAGATAAAGGCGACACTTATGCTTCCTGAATATTCCAATAGAGGGTAAATAAAACAATGGAATATGCAATTTCAAAGCAACTCGATCTAATTGAGATGGATGATGCGGTCGCACGTGTGCAGGAGGTGGCGCAGAGCATGCAGCTGGGCGTGGTGTTCGACATTGATGTGCAGAACACGATTGCCACCAAGCTGGGTGAGGACTTCCGTCCCTATCGCATTCTCGGTCTGTGCAATCCAGGTCTGGCCAAGGCGGCGATTGAGGCAGAGGCGGACTTTGGCGCGCTCTTGCCATGTGCCATCGCTTTGCATCAGACGGACAGTGGCATTCGTGCCAGCGTCTACAATTTGCCAGCGATTGTGGATCAGCTGGATAACCCAGCGCTGGCTGCTTGGAACGAGACAGTAAAAGAGAAGCTGGCAGCGTTTGTTGACGCGCTGTAAGGCCACACTGCTGCGTTAGAATGAAGCCCTCGTTCGAGGGCTTTTTTGTATTCGGGAGGCACATGATTCTCGGGATCGGCAGCGATATCGTGGAAGTGTCGCGCATTGAGGCACTGCAGCAAAAGCACCCGGCATTTGCCCGGCGGATTCTCTGCGAGCCGGAATATGCACAGTGGCAGGCACGGAATGCGTCGGCGGCCTTTCTGGCCAAGCGCTGGGCCGCCAAGGAGGCGGTGTTCAAGGCGCTGGGCACGGGGCTGCGCGGGGGGTTGCGCTTTCAGCATGTGTGCATTCGCAATGATGCGCTGGGCAAGCCGCAGGTGCAGCTGATGGGGGCGGCGGCGGAGCAGGCGCAGCAGGCCGGAATCCGCACCATCCACCTGTCCCTCAGCGACGAGCGGCACTATGCATTGGCCTTTGCGGTGGCCGAAGGGGGTTGACAGGCCCCGTATAATAGCTTTCAAGCTTACAAGACGAAAGGAGCCGATCGATGAGCGATCTTCCTCTGGCAAAACGTGCGGTCATTACCCTGTTTTCTGATCCCAAGGACCCCAATTCCCATCGCATTCGCTTCCTAGCGGTGGAAAAGGAGGTGCCGCTGGAGATCGTGTCCGTTGACAGCGATGCCGTGCCGGAAGAACTGTATGAGCTCAATCCCTACGGCACCATACCAACGCTGGTGGACCGCGATCTGGTGCTCCATGATGCGCAGGTGATTCTGGAGTATCTGGACGAGCGCTTCCCGCATCCGCCGATGATGCCGGTGGATCCCATTCAGAAGGCGCTGATTCGGCAGCAACTGCGCCTGATCGAAACGGAATGGTATCCGCTGGTGCGCACCATTACCCAGAGCGAAGACAAGAAGGCGGTCAATGCCGCGCGCAAGCACCTGTTTGAGCGTTTGATTCAGCTGATCCCCATCGTGTCCGAGCAACCGTACTTCCTTAGTGAGGAATTCACCCTGCTGGATCTGAGTATGGCGCCCATTTTCTGGCGGCTGCAGTATCTGGGCATCGAACTGCCGAAATCGGCCAAGCCGGTGATGGACTATGCCGACAAGCTGCTGAGCCGTCCTGAGTTCAAGAACAGCCTCAGCGACGACGAACTGGATATGCGGGACATTCTCTGATGATTTCAAACCGTCCCTATCTGATTCGTGCCCTGTACGAGTGGATCGTGGACAACGGCTGGACCCCCTATGTGCAAGTGGATGCCGAGTGGCCCGGAGCGGAGGTGCCGCAGCAGTTCGTGCAGGACGGCGTAATTGTGCTGAACATTGGCCCGCTGGCTACCCGTGATCTCACGCTGGGGAATGACGAGATCGCCTTTCGAGCCCGCTTTCAGGGCGAAGAGCGGCTGGTGCACTTTCCACCCCAGGCCGTGCTGGCCATTTTTGCCAAGGAAAACGGACAGGGCATGCCGTTCCCGCCGGAACCCTACCCGGAGGACCTCCCAGAAGGCCTGTCAGACAAGGCGGACGAAGCCCCGTCGGCTGGCGACGCAGGAGGAAGTGAGAAGGTGGTGCAGTTCAAGCCGCGGCGTAAGTAACGCTGCCTATCCTGATTTGGTCATTGCTTAAACGCCCGCGTCTTCTGCGGGCGTTTTGCTTTCCGTCTCATCAAGCCACTGCAACGCATCAGGCGTGTAGCCCGTGGCCGCGAGTGTGTGGGCCACCCACGCCCGAAGCAGATGATCGGTGGGTGGCAGAACTGGAACAAGCGCCGCCAGCTGCGTCATGGGCTGCTGTATCAGCCCGCAGGGGTTGATGCGGGAAAAGGGGGACAGGTCCATGTCCACATTGAGCGCAATGCCATGATAGCACCCCTTGCGGGTCACCTTGAGGCCCAGAGAGGCCAGCTTTGCTTCTTCCACATAAACGCCGGGGGCGTCTTCTCGGGCATGGGCGTGTATGCCAAGGGTGGCGAGATAGTCGATCAGGCCCCGTTCAAGGCCGTGCACGAAGTGGCGGGTCTCAAGACGGGCCCGGCGGAGGTCGATAAGGGGGTAGAGGATCCACTGACCGGGACCGTGATAGGTGACCTGGCCACCGCGGTCGGTCTGCACGACAGGAATCTCGCCGGGTTTAATGAGATGTTCAGGCTTGCCATTGAGGCCCTGGGTGAAAACCGGCGGGTGCTGCACCAGCCAGACTTCATCCGCCGTATCGGCGGTGCGCGCGCGAGTAAAGGCTTTCATGGCCGACCATGTCGGTTCATAGGGGCGCAGCCCCAGAACACGCACGATCAGCCGGCCCATGATCAGAGGGTCATGTGGACGTCAGGATGGTCGTTGAGATCCTTGTAGAGCTTTTCCAGCTGTTCGCGGCTCTTGGCGTTCATCTTGACGTTGACGGACTGAAACCTGCCGCCGCTGGAGGTCTTGACGCTCATGTCGCCTTCCTGCAGCTCCGGAATATGCGTCTTGCAGATGTCGTAGATCTCGGCGGCGAAGGTGTCGGTATTGTTGCCCATGGCCTTGACGGTGATATCGCAGGGAAATTCCAGCTGGCCGGGATTTTCAGGTGTGGTGTCCGATTGCGTGTCGTGTGTGCTCATGTCTCCGCTCCCTGTTGAACGAGGCGTTGTTTTTCCTGTTGATAGTGGCTGCGCATCGCCTGCCAAACGGGGCCTGGGGTGCCATCTCCCACCGGGCGGCCATCCAGTTCCACCACGGGCAGGGATTCCTTGGTGGAGGAGGTGAGCCAGATTTCATCGGCCTGATAGAGGCGCTGCAGCCCGATGGGCTCTTCCAGCGGCAGCAGCCCGATGGCCGGTGCGCAACGCAGCAGAATCTGGCGGGTAATGCCGCCCAGGAGGTGGTGATCCAGCGGCGGGGTGACCAAGGTATTGCCTTCCACGATCATGACGTTGCTGGCCGTCCCTTCGGATACGACGCCATCGCGGATCAGGATAGCGTCGTCGGCGCCGGCCTGCTGGGCCTCCAGCTTCATCATTACGTTGGCCAGCAGGGTAATGGCCTTGATGTCACAGCGGTGCCAGCGGATATCCTGGGTGGTGATGCAGCGGATGCCCCGTTGCAGCGTCGCCTCATCCATTGGCTTCAGCTCACTGGTGTAGGCGAATACGGTAGGCACAATGCACGCCTGCGGCAGATGATCCCGCTTCGGCTGCACGCCTCGAGTCACCTGGATGTAGAGATACTGATCTGTCCACGGGTGCCGCTCCACCAGCCCCTGAAAGAGTCCTCGCCACTCTTCGTCTGTATGGGGGTTGGGAATGCCGGTGGCGTTCAGGCTGTGTTTCAGGCGGTCCAGGTGCGGCTCAAAGGCAAAGACGCGGCGGTTATAGACCGGAATGACTTCATACACACCGTCGCCAAACAGAAAGCCGCGGTCCAGTGGCGAGACGCGTGCCTCGTCCAGTGCAATCCATTCGCCGTTCAGCCAGGCGGTTTGTGTGTTCACAGTCCCAGGCTCTCCATCATGTGGGCGAACAGCAGCTTCACCTGATCCATCAGCTTCTTGAAGAAGCCACCTTCCTGTACGTCATTGAGTGCGATGAGCGGTTTTTCCACCAGCACCTTGTCGTGCAGCATGACCTTGAGGGTCCCCAGCTGCTGGCCCTTTTGAATGGGCGCATGCAATTCCTTGGGAATTTCCATCATCGGCTGCACATTCTTGTATTCACCGCGGGGAATGGTGATGTAAACGTCTTCCGGCGTGCCGATGGCCACCAGATCCGTTGCGCCTTCCCACACCTTGCGGTCGGTCAGGCGTTGATTGGCCTTGTATAGCGGGTGGGTTTCATAGAAACGGAAGCCATAGTTGAGAAGCTTGCGGCTCTCGCTGATGCGCTTGCGGTCGGAGTCGGTGCCCAGCACTACACTGATCAGGCGCATGCCGTCCCGCTTGGCAGATGCCACCAGGCAGTAGCCGGCAGACTGGGTATGCCCGGTCTTGATGCCATCCACGCGGGGATCCTGCCACAGCAGCTTGTTGCGGTTGTACTGGGTGATACCGTTGTAGGTAAAGACCTTTTCCTTGTACCACTCGTAGTGATCGGGGAAGTCACGGATCAGTGCCCGTGCCAGCGTGGCCAGATCCCGTGCCGTCGTGTAGTGGTCCGGATTGGGCAGGCCGGTGGCATTGGCAAAGTGCGTGTGGGTCATGCCCAGTTTCTTGGCATACTGGTTCATCAGCTGGGCAAATACCTCTTCGCTGCCGGCTACATACTCGGCAAGTGCCACGGTGGCATCATTGCCGGACTGAACGATCATGCCCTTGATCAGGTCGTGCACCGGCACCTTCTTGCCCACTTCGATGAACATCTTGGAGCCGGGCATTTTCCATGCCTTTTCACTGATGGTGACCTTGTCGTCCAGATGGATCTTGCCCGCATCCAGTTCGTGGGCAACGATGTAGCTTGTCATCATCTTGGTAAGGCTGGCCGGTTCCACGCGCTGGTCCGGATTCTTGGCCGCCAGCACGGTGCCACTGTCATAGTCGATCAGCAGATAGGCCTTGGCCGCAATGGAGGGTGGCGCCGGTACCAGCGAGGCATCTGGTGCAGCCGGTTTGGGCGTCGGCACAGGTATTGGCGCACTCCAGCCGGTCTGTGCGGTCAGGAGTAGAAGCGGAAATAACAGGACAGCAAGCAGTTTTTTCATGGACATGAGCGTTTGAGTTCCAGTGGGATTTTAGCGGGCTAATCTAACACGCCGGGCAGGTGCGTTCAAGGTGCCTTCAGGTGCTGCCCGCGCCCATGAAGCGGCGGTTAGTGCGGATGGACATGAGCACGCCGAAGCCGATCATCAGCGTGACCAGGGCGCTGCCGCCATAGCTGATCAGCGGCAGGGGCAGCCCCACCACCGGCAGCAGGCCGCTGACCATGCCGATATTGACGAAGGCATAGGTGAACAGTGTCATGGACAGGGCGGCGGCCAGCAGGCGGCCAAAGTTGTCGTCAGCGGTCAGCGCGATATATAGGCCGCGGAAAATGACGAAGGTATAGCCAGCCAGCAGCAGGGCGACGCCCCAGAGACCAAACTCTTCCGAGAAGACGGAAAAGATGAAATCGGTGGTGCTCTCCGGCAGAAACTCCAGATGCGCCTGGGTGCTGCCCATGAAGCCCTTGCCCCATAGGCCGCCGGAGCCAATGGCGATCTTGGACTGAATGATATGGTAGCCGGCCCCGAGGGGATCCGACTCCGGGTTAAGGAAGGTGAGCACGCGCTGCTTCTGGTAGTCGTACATGAAATGCCACACCACGGGTGCCGCCGCGACGGCGGCGACCAGCGCACCCAGAATGACCTTCCACGGCAGGCCAACGAAAAAGAGCACGAACAGTCCGCTGCTGGCGATGAGCAGGGCGGTCCCCAGGTCCGGCTGCACCACAATCAGACCGGCGGTCAGCGCAATGGCGCCGAAGCCGACCGCCAGCCGCGGCCAGCTGGGCGGCATGGGGCTCCAGGCATACAGCCAGGCGAGGAACATGGGCAGGGCCAGCTTCATCAGTTCGGAGGGTTGAAAGCGCACTACGCCCAGGTCGAGCCAACGCTGCGCGCCCTTGCCGATCTTGCCGGCCACCAGTACCGCCACCAGCAGCACGATGCCCAGCAGAAACAGCCAGGGGGCCCACAGCATGAGCTGGCGAGGCGGGATCTGGGCAAACGCCAGCATCAGCGCAAAGGCCACGCCGATACGCATCAGGTGGCGCTGCACCACGGCCCAGTCTCCTCCGGAGGCACTGTAAACCACCAGCGTACTGGTGGTCAGCAGCAGCAGGACACCCAGCAGCAGCCAGCCGTCGAGGTGGAGGCGGTAGAGCAGGCTTGCTTCCTGTTTCATGGTTTGGCCTTCCCGTTCCGTTGGGTAGAGGGCGTGAAGCCCAGATAAGTGTTGACCAGTTGCACCGCCAGCGGTGCGGCCGCCTTGCTGCCGCCGCCGCCGTGCTCCACAATGACGGAGACGGCGATTTCGGGCTTGTCCACCGGCGCAAAACCGATGAACAGGGCGTGGTCGCGCTCCTTGAGCGGTATTTTCGTCTCGTCATACTCTTCTTCGGCGCGCAGCCCCTTGACCTGCGCGGTGCCGGTCTTTCCTGCCATGGGGATGGGAATCATGCGTCCGGCACGCCGTGCGGTGCCGTGGCGGGGATTCTTGAGCACGCCCACCATGCCGCGGATGACCAACTCCCAGTGCTTGCGGTCTTTAATGGGAATGTGGCCTTCCGGTGGCACGGGCACATCGCGCAAGTGCGGCACCACCTGCGTGCCGCGGTTGGCGAGGATGGCAGTGGCGCGTGCCAGCTGAATGGGGGTGGCGAGGTCATACCCCTGGCCGATGGAGGCGATGACGGTCTCCCCGTTGTACCACGGCTTGCCGCGCATGGCCCGTTTCCACGCCTTGTTGGGGATCAGGCCGCTGCGCTCACCCGGCAGGTCGATGCCCGTCTTGCGGCCCAAACCGAACTGCAGCAGACCGTCGTGAATCAGGTCGATACCCATCTTCAGCCCCACCTGATAAAAATAGGTGTCGCACGATTCCATGATGGCGCGATACAGATCCACGCGGCCATGTCCCCAGCGCTTCCAGTCGCGATAGGTGTGGCCCTGATATTCGAAATAGCCCGGATCGTAGATGCTGAAGCCCGGTGAGACGATGCCGTGTTCCAGCGCGATCAGGCCCACGAACGGCTTGATGGTGGAGCCCGGCGGATAGAGGCCGGCGATGGGGCGGTTGATCAGCGGCTTGCGCCAGTCGTTGAGCAGAGTGCGGTAGGTGGTGGCATCGATGCCGTCCACAAACAGGTTGGCGTCAAAGCCGGGCGCACTGGCGATGGCCAGCACGCTGCCATCGTCCGGCTTGAGGGCGACGATGGCGCCCGGGCGGTCCCGCAGCAGTTCATAGGCCTTCTGCTGCAGGCCGATGTCCAGCGTCAGGGTAATGTCCTGCCCGTCTTTGGGCGGAACGGTTTTCAGTACCCGCACAATGCGGCCCTGGGCGTTGCGCTCCACTTCGCGGTAGCCGGGATACCCCATGAGCAGGTCTTCATACTGTTTCTCGATCCCGGACTTGCCGATGGTGTAGGTCTCCTGATAGCGCCTGCCATCCAGACGCTTGAGTTCCGTTTCGTTGATCTTGCCCACATAGCCCACCACGTGGGCGGTGATGCTGCCGTAGGGGTAAATCCGTTTCAGCCGTGTGGTCAGCTCAAATCCCGGCCACTGGTAGCTAAGTGCAGCAAAGCGGGCGGCTTCGGTTTCATCCAGATCGAAAGGCAGGGGATAGTGCTTGAAGCGCTTGCGTACGCGCAGATACTCGTAAAAGCGGTCGGCGGCCTCGCGATCGAACTTGTAGGGAAATAGTTGGGACAGCGCCCATAGCGCCTGATGCAGGTTGTGTGTCCGTTCAGGGGTGACGCTGATGACGAAGACAGGACGGTTATCGGCCAGCACCACATGATTGTGGTCGAAAATACGCCCGCGTCGAGGCGGCAATACCTCGACAGAAATGCGGTTGCCTTCTGCCAGGCTGGCATAGCGGTCATACAGGGTGATCTGCAGATAGGCCATGCGCCCCAGCAGCACGCCGAAGCCGATCAGAACGGCCAGCGCCGCCCAGAGAATGCGCCGTCGGAACAGCCGGGATGCGTCGCTCGGTTTCATCGGGTGGCAGGGGGGCGGGTCAGAAACTGCAGTGTGGCATAAATCAGCGGCCAGACAGCCACCACGGTCAGTGGCATCAGCAGCCAGATGGGCCGAGTGGTCGCATCCAGATTGGGGCGCAGAATAAACCAGCCCAGCGCTTCGTAGAGATACAGCAGGACCACAAACAGCAGGCTCTGCTGCAGGGGATGGGCCAGGCGCAGGCGCAGGCGCAGGCGCAGCACGATAAACAGCAGCACGGAAAAGAGCAGGGCATGGCCGCCGAGCAGGGTTCCTTCCAAGGCATCATAGAGCAGACCGAGCAGCACGGCAGCAAGGAAGTGGGTGCGGTCCAGCTGACGCATGGCCCAGTAGAACAGCACCAGCAGCCCCATGGGTGGCATCAGCAGTCCCCACGGCTGCGGCAGGGGCAGCGCATTGAGGATGAGCGCCGCCACATAGCTGAACAGAATCAGCCAGAAAGCCTGATTAGGGTGTGGCGCTGTCGGCATGGTGCATCTTCAGGACGAGAACTTCGTCGTTATTGTAGAGCTGGCTGGTCGGCTGCGCGATCACGCGCAGGAATACTGCATCGCTCTGGTAGTCGATGGTGCTGATGCGTGCCACGGGATAGCCGGGTGGGTAGATATTGCCCAGGCCACTGGTCACCAGCAGGTCGCCCACCTGCAGGTCGGCCCCCTTGCGGATAAAACGTACCAGCACGCGCCCGTGCCCCAGTCCCTGCGTAATGGCCCGCTGGCCGGTGCGTTCGATCCGCACCGGAATGGCCAGGTTGGGGTCGGTGAGCAGCCGCACCCGGCTGGTGAGTGCGCTCGTCTCCGTCACCAGACCGAATACTCCGGCCGGGTCGATAACCGGGCTGTTGAGGTGCACGCCGTCCAGCGCGCCCTTGTTGATGACGGCATAGTTTTCAAATGGACCGCTGCCGTAGCGCAGCACCGTGGCGATCATCAGGTCGGTCTTTTCCACCGGCAGACGCCCACTGGCGTCCAGCAGCAGACGCAGGCGGCGGTTTTCAGCCTTCAGGTCTTCCATCTGCAGCAGTTTTGCACGCAGTAGCAGGTTTTCGGCCTCTGCTGCGGCAAGACGGCGCCGGAGCACGGCTTCGTCGGTCTGACTTTCGGTATAGCTCTGGTAGAGCAAACGTGGTGCGGTGGCCAGGTATTCGACCGGCTGCAGCAGCTGCAGCAGGGCGGCGCGTACGTCGTCCATCAGATGGGTGTAGTGATCCCCTACCATGAGAAGGACGGAAAAAACGAAAGCCGCCACAAAGTGACGTCCATCCGTGCGGGCAGAGGTGGCTGCGAGAGCGATGACGCGGCTCCTAACGGTTATTCATGGGAGAAGACGTCCATGCCGCGTTCGTCCATCAGCTCCAGTGCACGGCCACCGCCACGGGCCACACAGGTCATGGGGTCGTCGGCCACGATCACCGGAATGCCGGTTTCCTCGCTGAGCAGGACGTCCAGATTGCGCAGCAGGGCGCCGCCACCGGTAAGGACGATCCCCTGTTCGGAGATGTCGGCGCCCAGTTCCGGCGGTGTGCGCTCCAGCGCGGTGCGCACGGCGCTGACAATGGCCGCCAGCGGATCCTGCAGGGCTTCGAGAATTTCGTTGCTGTTGAGGGTGAAGCTGCGCGGCACCCCTTCGGCCAGATTGCGGCCGCGTACTTCGATGGAGCGTGGCTCGCTTTCGTGGTAGGCGGTGGCAATCTCGTGCTTGATGCGTTCGGCGCTGGCCGGGCCGATCAGCATGCCGTAGTTGCGACGCACGTACTTGATGATGGCGTCATCAAAGTGGTCACCGCCCACCTTGATGGAGTCGGAATAGACAATGCCGTTCAGGGCGATGGTGGCCACTTCGGTGGTGCCGCCGCCGATATCCACCACCATGGAGCCGGCCGGGTCGCTCACCGGCATGCCAGCGCCGATGGCGGCAGCCATGGGTTCCTCGATCAGATAGACTTCGCGGGCACCGGCCCCGGCAGCCGATTCACGAATGGCGCGGCGTTCCACCTGAGTGGAGCCGCAGGGCACGCACACCAGCACGCGTGGGCTGGGCTGGAAGAAACGGGCTGCATGCACCTTCTTGATGAAATGCTGCAGCATTTTTTCGGTGACGGAAAAGTCGGCAATTACGCCATCCTTCAGCGGGCGCACGGCTTCGATATTGCCCGGGGTGCGTCCCAGCATGCGCTTGGCCTCTTCGCCTACGGCGACGATGCTGCGGTTGCCGCGGCCGTTGTCGCGGATGGCCACCACGGAGGGCTCGTTGAGCACGATCCCCTTGCCGCGCACATAGATCAGCGTGTTGGCGGTACCCAGGTCGATGGAGAGGTCGTCGGAAAAGATGCCGAAAAGTTTACGAAACATGGTGTGCAGATGCCCTGAAGTAATCGTATAAAAATTGCCGGCTATTTTACCCCGATTTGATGGGTTTGGGAGGATATCCATATCCCCATGCCAATGGGGTTAAAATACGCGCTTATTTCGCTGAAGAAAAGTGATCAGGAGGCCCGTGGTGGCATTGACGACTGAAGAGGTAAACAAGATCGCTGCCCTGGCGGCGATTCGCGTGGAAGAAGATGAGAAGGGCGAGTACGCCGAGCGTCTGAGCAAGGTGCTGGATCTGTTTGCACAAATGGCTGCCGTGGATACCACTGGAATAGAGCCCATGGCGCACCCGCTGGAGTTGACCCAGCGCCTGCGCGAGGATGAAGTGACCGAGCACGACCAGCACGAAAAGTTCCAGGCCATCGCGCCCAAGGTGGAAGCGGGGCTCTATCTGGTGCCGCAGGTCATCGAGTGACCGCCGTCCTTCCGAACATTACACATTTTCATAGGGTTGAACCATGCATACGCTAAGCCTGCGCGAACTGAGCGACAAGCTCCATCGCCGTGAGATTTCCAGCGTCGAGCTGACGCAATATTTTCTGGACCGCATCGAAAAGCTGGATCCCGAGCTCAACAGTTTCATTACCGTCACGCCCGAGGTGGCGCTCGAAATGGCGAAAATGGCCGATGCGGCCATCGCCGAAGGCAGTGCCGGCCCACTGACCGGCATTCCGGTGGCGCACAAGGACCTGTTCACCACCGACGGCATCCGCACCAGCTGCGGCAGCCGCATGCTGGACAATTTCATTGCGCCCTACGACGCCCATGTGGTGGAGCAGCTCAAGCAGGCGGGCATGCCGATTCTGGGCAAGACCAACATGGATGAATTCGCCATGGGGTCGTCCAACGAAACCAGCTACTACGGTCCGGTACGCAACCCTTGGGACAGGGATGCAGTGCCTGGCGGATCATCCGGTGGTTCGGCCGTCGCGGTGGCGGCCGGTCTGGCGCCCGCAGCTACCGGCTCGGACACCGGCGGTTCCATCCGTCAGCCCGCCAGCTTTTGCGGCATTACCGGCATCAAGCCCACCTATGGACTGGTATCTCGCTACGGCATGATCGCCTACGCGTCCAGCTTCGACCAGGGTGGCCCCATGACCCGCAGTGCCGAGGATGCCGCCTGGCTGCTCAACGCCATGGCCGGCTTTGACAAGCGTGACTCCACCTCGCTGGAGCGCGAGCTGCCCGACTTTACTGCCAGCCTGAACGACAGTCTCGACGGGCTGCGTATCGGCCTGCCGAAGGAGTACTTTGGCGAGGGGCTGGATGACGAGGTGGCGCAGGTGATCGAGGCGGCCATCAAGGAGCTGGAAAAGCTGGGCGCCACCGTGGTGGAGGTGAGCCTGCCCAACAAGGATCTGGCCGTGCCGGCCTATTACGTGCTGGCCCCGGCGGAGGCCTCCTCCAACCTGGCTCGCTACGACGGCGTGCGCTACGGCCACCGCTGTGAGGATCCGAAGGATCTGAAGGACATGTACACCCGCTCCCGTGCGGAAGGCTTCGGCGACGAGGTGAAGCGCCGCATCATGATCGGTGCCTATGCCCTGTCTGCGGGGTATTACGACGCCTATTACCTCAAGGCGCAGCAGCTGCGCCGCATGGTGCGCGACGACTTCGTGCGTGCCTTTGAGCAGTGCGACGTGATCGCCGGACCGGTAGCGCCGACGGTGGCGTGGAATCTGGGCGAGAAATCCGACGATCCGGTGAGCATGTATCTGGCCGACCTGTACACCATTCCGGTGAACCTGGCCGGCCTGCCCGGCATGAGCGTGCCGGCAGGCTTTGCCAAGGGGCGCCCGGTGGGGCTGCATCTGGTGGGGCCGTATTTCAGCGAAGCGAAGCTGCTGAACATCGGCCATCAATTCCAGCAGCACACCGACTGGCACACACGTACACCGGAACTGGGTTAAGGAGCACGCAGCATGAATTGGGAAATTGTTATCGGCCTGGAAATCCACGCACAGCTGGCCACCAAATCGAAAATCTTCTCCGGTGCGTCCACGGCATTCGGCGCCCTGCCCAACACGCAGGCCTGTGCGGTGGATATCGCCCTGCCGGGCACGCTGCCGGTGTTGAACAGGGCCGCCGTCGATATGGCGATCAAGTTTGGCCTCGCCATCGACGCCGAAATTACCCGCCGCAGCGTGTTTGCGCGCAAGCACTATTTTTATCCGGACCTGCCCAAGGGCTATCAGATCTCCCAGTACGAGCTGCCGGTCATCGGCAAGGGACAGGTGGAGATCGAGGTGGACGGCGAAACCAAGACTATCGGCGTCACCCGGGCCCACTTGGAAGAGGATGCAGGCAAGTCCCTGCACGAGGACTTCGCCGGCATGACCGGCATCGACCTCAACCGCGCCGGCACACCGCTGCTGGAGATCGTCTCCGAGCCGGACATGCGTTCCGTGGCGGAGGCCATTGCTTACGCCAAGAAGATTCACGAGCTGGTGCAGTATTTGGAGATCTGCGACGGCAACATGCAGGAAGGCTCCTTCCGCGTGGATGCCAACGTCTCCATCCGTCGCCCCGGCGAGCCGCTGGGCACACGCACCGAGCTGAAGAATATCAACTCGTTCAAGTTCCTGGAAAAGGCGCTGCAGTATGAGATCGAGCGCCACATGGACATCCTCGAATCCGGCGGCAGCATTGTGCAGGAAACACGTCTGTACGATTCCGTCAAGGACGAAACCCGCTCCATGCGCGAAAAGGAAGAGGCGAACGACTACCGCTACTTCCCGGATCCGGATCTGCTGCCGCTGGTGATCACCGACGAGATGATCGCCGCGGTGGCCAAAACCCTGCCGGAACTGCCGGATGCCAAGCGCAAGCGTTTCATGGAGCAGTATGGACTGCCCAGCTATGACGCCGGCGTCCTGACCGGTTCACGTGCACTGGCCGACTACTACGAGGAGGTGGTCGCTACCGTGGGCGGCGAGCCCAAGCTGTGCGCCAACTGGGTGATGGTGGAACTGCTGGGGGCGCTCAACAAGGAGAACCTGCTGCTGTCTGAATCGCCCATTACGGCGGCGATGCTCGGCGAGCTGCTGACCCGCATCGTGGACAACACCATCTCCGGCAAGATCGCCAAGGAGGTGTTCGAAGCCATGTGGGCCGGTGAGGGGCGCGCCGACGAAATCATCGAAACGAAAGGGCTCAAGCAGATCACCGACACCGGTGCCATCGAGGCCATTATCGACGAGGTGATAGCCAACAACCCGGCGCAGGTGGAACAGTACCGCGGCGGCAAGGACAAGCTGTTTGGCTTCTTTGTCGGTCAGGTCATGAAAGCCACCCAGGGCAAGGCCAATCCGAAGCAGGTCAACGAGCTGCTGCGCAAGAAACTGGACGGTTGACGGGGGTCCCCGACTTTTTCAAGGCCGTTTTTTTCGACCCCGTGCAAAACCCCGCCAGAAAGGCTTCTGGCGGGTTTTTTTATGTGTAGCGCTTTCTCAGCGGCTCCACTGGATACCGAGGCCGATCTTGTCCACGCTGCGGTCGTAGTCGATCAGGCTTTCGCCATAGCCGCTGAACAGCTGCACGTAGCCGAAGGTGTGACGGAATTCCTTGATGGGGAAGGACCAGTCCAGTTGCACGGCGCCGCGATTGTGAGCGGTGTCCAGATTGTTGCGCAGCGTCAGGCTGAGCAGATTGCGCCCGATGGGCCAGGCGGCGCGCAGGTCGCCGTAGCCCAGATACTGTTCGATATCCGGGTTGTCATCGCTGCTGCGCGGTTCGGGAATGCGCCACCAGCCACGCAGGCTGACGAAGATGTCGTCCAGCTGAAACAGGCCGGCGGCATAAAGACGGTTCCACGAGCGCGAGCGGGCGCCCCCCTGGCCATTGGATTGATGGTTGAGCCCCACCTTGAGAGCGCGCAGCGGGAAGTTCCCCCACTTGAACGGCAGGGTGACAAATAGTTCCGGCTCGTAGTTGGTTTCTCGGAAGGGGGCGGAGCTGGCGTAGATCTGCCAGTGGGACTGCTGCGTGTAGGCGGCAAAAAAGGTTTCGCCTAGGCCGAACAGGTTGTACACCAGAGGCTTCATCAGGCTGAGCTGAAACTTGGCTTCGTCCGCCTTGCGGTCCGGTTTGGCGTGGAAGTCGTGGGCATAGGGGATGAAATAGTTGCTGCGGTAGGGATAGAGCCCGAGCCCTTCGTCATCGGATTTGATGCGTCGCAGTGGGCGCTGTGCCGTGTCCACCAGCGTATTAAAAGTGACGGCAAGACGCAGTGGCGGTTCGATCCGAGTGGGCGAGGCGACCGGTGATTTTGCGGCAGACCCAGATTGTGAGGCGCCTGCAGACGCGTGCGTTGCCCCCTTGGCCTGCTGTGTGGCTGGTGGAAACTGGGCGCGCAGCAGTTGCGCAGCCTGGCTGCCCTTTGCTAAGGCACGCTCAAGCCAGGCACGGGCCTGACGCGGGTCCCGCTGGAGGCCCAAGGCGCCATCCCGGTAAGCCAGTGCCAGCGCAAGCATGGCATCCCTGTCGCCGTGTTGAGCCGCGCTCTGGAGCTCAGACAGCGAAAGGGCGGCGGCGTGAACGGGCTGGATCAGCAGGAGGGCGCAGAGAAAAAGGCGGCGGATCATGGCATGGGTCCCGGTATGATTGATGGCGAAGTATTTTACGTATAGATGAAGGGTTGATTTGTCATAAATAATCCTTATATTGCTTCTGTGCAATTGCTCATTACAAGGAGGTTTCCATGAGCTTGAAGGGCATATTCCTGTTTCTGCTGACCAACATCGCGGTCATTGCGGTGGCGTCCATCTCGCTCAGCCTGCTGGGTGTGGGCGGCTATGTGAACCAGTATGGACTGGATCTGGGTAATCTGCTCGCCTTTGCAGTGGTGTTCGGCTTTGCCGGTTCGTTTGTGTCGCTGTTCCTCTCCAAGTGGATGGCGTTGCAGATGATCGGGGCCGAAGTGATCGACCCGCAGCACCCGCGCAACCAGGCAGAAGCCTGGCTGGTGCAGACCGTGCACCGTCTGGCGGACAAGGCGGGCATCGGGCATCCTGACGTAGCCATTTATCCCGATCCGGCGCCTAACGCCTTTGCCACCGGCTGGAACCGCAACAGTGCCCTCGTGGCCGTGTCCACCGGCCTGCTGGAAAACATGACGCAGGACGAGATTGAAGCCGTGCTGGCCCATGAAGTGTCGCACATTGCCAACGGTGACATGATTACCATGGCGCTGCTGCAGGGCGTGGTCAACACCTTCGTCATCTTCTTTGCCCGCATTCTCGGCTATTTTGTGGACCGCGTGGTGTTCCGCAACGAGGATGATGCGCCCGGCATCGGCTTTTACATCACGAGCTTCATCTTCGAGATCCTGTTCGGCATCCTCGCCAGCATGATCGTCATGTGGTATAGCCGCAAGCGCGAGTTCCGCGCCGATGCAGGCGGTGCCTATCTGGTGGGCCGTGACAAGATGATCGCCGCACTGAAGCGGCTGATGACCATCCACGAGCCGGCTCACTTGCCGGAACAGCTGGCTGCTTTCGGGATCAATGAGTCAGCCGGCGAAAGGCTGATGGCGCTGTTTGCCAGCCATCCGCCGCTGGAGAAGCGCATCGAGTATCTGATGCACGCTGATGAGCGTCAGCTGAAGCTGGGACTCGGTTTGAGCTGATAAAACCGACACCCATTCAATAAAAAGGCCCGCTCTGGCTCGCCAGAACGGGCTTTTTTTGTGGCGGCGAAAAATGCTGTTTGCAAAAAGTCGGGGACCCCCTCAGTGAGCCTGCTGCTTGGCCTTGATCTGACGGATGAGCGCTTCCTTGGCTTCTTTCTGAATGCGCTTGATCATGTGATAGAGGCCATTGGCGCGGTTAGGCGAGAGGTGTTGCAGCAGGCCCATCTCCTTGAGAAAGTCCAACGGTGCCTTGAGGATCTCTTCTGGTGTGCGGCCGTTATAGACGCGCAGCAGCATGGCCACCAGCCCTGAGACAATGGCCGCGTCGCTCATGCCCTGAAAGAACAGGCGGCCGTCGTGTTCTTCCGTGTGCAGCCACACCTGTGACTGGCAGCCATGGATGCGGTTGGCTTCCGTCTTGTATTCCTCGGGCATATCCTGCAGTTTCTTGCCCATGTCGATCAGCAGCTTGTAGCGGTCCTTCCAGTTGTCATAGCGGCTGAACATGTCCACCAGCTCGCGCTGAACGTCTTCAATGCTTTTTTCCGGGACGGTGTAGTCCATGATCTGCTCTCCTTCTCCGTCGTGGGCGGTAGTTTAACGCAGGCGGTAGCGAATGGGCACATCTACCCAGAGAGGCTGCCGTCCCATGGCAGGCGGAAAGGGACGAAAGTGCTGGTTGAGCTCTTCCTGAATGACAGCCAGCGCCGCCCCATCCAGGATGGCGTAGCCGCTGCTGTGACGGACATGGATGGCATCGATGCGCCCGTCGGGATGAATGCGGAAGTGCAGCAGCACGTCGCCTTCAAGGCCGCGACGGCGCGCACGGTAGGGGTAGGTGTCGGCGGCCGCGGTGGCAATGGCCTGACGCAGGGCAGCCAGATACGCTTCGCGCGCAGCATTGTCTGCCGGGTCAGGCTTTGAAACATTGGCCGATGCAGGCGCCACTGTCGCGGATGATCTGGGCTGCGGCTTGGGCTGCGGCTTGGGCTGCGGCTTGGGCTGCGGCTTGGGCTGTGGTTTGGGCTGTGGTTTGGGCTGTGGTTTGGGCTGTGGTTTGGGCTG
>CAYYIL010000003.1:18950-78924 GCA_964471975.1 uncultured Piscirickettsiaceae bacterium
TGGGCTGTGGTTTGGGCTGTGGTTTGGGCTGTGGTTTGGGCTGTGGTTTGGGCTGTGGTTTGGGCTGGGCAAACTCAGCCAGTGTCACCGGCACCACCTGCCGCGGGCTTTCCGCAAGCGTGTCGGGTTGGCTGAGGCTCACCACCATCAGGCCGACGAGCGGCAGCAGCAGGGCCATGGTCAGCAGGAGGGCGAGCAGGTGGCGCTTACGGCTGGACATGCTCGGTAAGAATTGTCAGCGGCGGAGGCGGATTGAGGCTTTTGATGCGTTCCACCACGGCGACAAAGTCACCAAAGGGGGTGCGACGGTCCACGCGCAGCTCCAAGGGACGCTTAGGGTCGGCATGCAGCATAGCGCTCAACTGCGACAGTTCAATGGGTCGGGCCTCCAGGTAAAGGCGTCCCTGGGCATCGATCGCCAGATGACGGGCCTCGGGTAAGGGCGTGGCGCTGCTGGCCTGCTGGGTCTGCGGCAGGTGGATGTCCAGCTTGTCGTGCACGATAAAGGTGGCGGTGACCAGCACTACCGCCAGCAGCACCAGCATGACGTCGATCAGGGGGATGACGTTGATCTGGTCAATTCTGCGCACGGGCCTGCACCTGCAGCTGGATGACTTCCGCCTTGCGCAGCAGTGCGTTATAGAGCAAAGTGCCGGGAATGGCCACTAGAATGCCGGCCGCCGTGGCCTTGAGGGCCATCGCCAGCCCCAGCATGATTGCCTGGGTGGAAAGGTTGCCGGCCTCGCCGATCTGCCAGAAGGTGAGCATAATGGCCAGCACCGTGCCCAGCAACCCCACATAGGGCGCATTGGCGGCCAGACTGGCGATCAGTGTCAGGTTGCGGGTAGTCTCGATGCGGGCCGCTTCAGGGGAGTCGAAACCGGCAGGATCGGCCTGACGAAAGTAGAGCCAGCGCTCCAGCGACAGCCACAACACCACAAAACCCATGGTGCCCAGCGTTCCGAAGATGAGTGGGTCAAGCCAGTGAATGAGCCACGCCATGGTGTTATCCCCGTCTGATCAAACGTCCTCATTATAAAAATCCCGCTGGCGCAGAAACTGGAGAAACCCTGACCTCATTCAAGGCAGGCTGCCCCCTGCTCCGACAGGGTGTTGCGGAGGTGCCTCGCCAATCACTGAAGGGTTTTCAGTTTTCAAGAAAGTCGAGAATGGCGTCCAGCCCGCGAATATTGAGCTGGGTGTCGGCCTGGGCGCGCACGGCGGGCTTGGCGTGATAGGCCACGGAGAGGCCGGCCAGTTTCATCATTTCCAGATCGTTGGCGCCATCGCCCACGGCAATGGCCTGTTGGGGCGTGATGTCCAATTGGTCGCACACTTCCAGCAGATACTCCGCCTTGGTGTGGGCGGCGACGATGTCGCCGTCGATGGTGCCGGTGAGCTTGTCGTCTGCCACCGCGAGCACGTTGGCGCGGGCAAAGTCCAGCCCCAGCTCCGCCTTCAGCCGCTCGGTAAAGAAGGTGAAACCACCGGAAACCAGCGCGAACTTGATACCTTTCTGCTTGAGCCCGGCAATCAGGGTTTCTGCCCCGGGATTGAGTTCGAGACGCTCTTCATAAACACACTCCAGTTCCCGGGTGGGCAGGCCTTCCAGCAGACCGACACGCTTTTTCAGCGAACTTTCAAAGTCCAGCTCGCCGCGCATGGCGGCTTCGGTGATGGCGGCCACTTCGTCCTTGATGCCTACACGGTCGGCGATCTCGTCCACGCACTCGATGGCGATCAGGGTGGAGTCCATGTCGGAAATGAGCAGCTTGACCGCGCTGGGGTCAAAGTCCTCCGGCAGGACATTGATATCCAGCTGCAGGGTTTCACGCAGGGCATCCAGTGTCTCGCGGTCGGGGGCGCTGGCACGCTCGATACGGTAGTGGCTGGGGCGCTTTTCAGGCTTGCCCAGCGTGCGCGTCAGGGTGGTCACCTGATCGAAGTTGAGCGCATTGGAGTGAACGATGATGGTGGCCATGTCAGCCCTCCTTGTCAGAACAGGCGACGATTGTAGTGCCCGCCAGCTGGTCGTGCAAAGTCTGGCCGCGGAAAAACGCCCACAGCCAGCCGCCGCCAAGCAGGGCCAGCGACAGCAGGGCGCTGCCAAAGCGCAGGTTGATTTCCGGCCAGCTCAAGGTGCGCCCTTGGGCACCGATGAGGCACAGCTGCCAGATCTTCTGCCCGGGGGTCGGATACCCCTGGCGCCAGTGCCAGGCAAACCAGGCATAGGCGACGGCCAGCAGGTAAAACTGAAAGGCGACGCGAGTCATGGGGTTGAGCTCAAAGCCGGCACCAAACAGCAGGGGAAATGGAATGGCCGCCACAAACAAAATGACCAGCAGGATTACGGCATCATAGAGGGCGGCAGCCAGAATACGCAGGGGTGAGGGGTAGGGCATAAGGGGCTGTTATCGGCATGAGCGAAACGCTCAATATAATATGGACCTTTCAATGATGCAATGAAGAGGCCTGTCATGAACCTGCCTGCTGATGTTCTGCCATTTTCATGGGTGGTGGGATCGGCGCTGCTGGCGCTGCTGATACTGGCCTGGGCGCTGAAAACCGCTCCCTGGCACAAGGTGCATGGGGACAGCCATGCCCAGCATGTCTTTTTCGGCGTGGCGCTTGCCCTGGCCTTGCTGTGGAAGTTTTCCGCCTCTATCGCCGATGGATTGACCTTTCATTTTCTGATGATGACCTCGGTGACGCTCATGTTCGGCTGGCAGTTTGCCGTGCTGGCAGCGCTGCTAGCGCTGATTGTGCTCAGTGCCTTTGGTGTCACCGGCTGGGATGCGCTGGCGCTCAACTGGTTGCTGATGGGCGTGGTGCCCGCACTGATCACGTGGTGGCTGCTCAAGCTGGCATGGCGCTGGCTGCCGCACCACTTTTTTGTCTACGTCTTTTTCAACGCCTTTCTGGCGGCGGGGATCAGCACGTTTGTGGCGTTGCTGCTCACCGGCTGGGTGCTGATCGGCGCCGAGGTGCAGACGGCGGCCAAGGTGGGCCACAGCTTCATGCCCTATATTCCGCTGCTGGCGGCGCCGGAAGCTTTCATAAACGGCATGCTGATGGGCTTTCTGGTGATGTTCAAGCCGGAGTGGATCGCCACCTTTACCGACGAGCACTACCTCAAGGGCAAGTAAAGGGCTCCGCAAGGCGATCTTTCCCACGTCTTGCTGTCAGGCGAAATGTGTAGGCGGTTATCGGGAAGAAGAACCAGCTGTTCTAGCCCGGAAGGTCGAGTGGCAGGCACAAAAAAACCGGCGCGTAGCCGGTTTTTTTCATCGAACGGTCGAAGGGGATTACTTTTCCCACATCGGCTTTTCGTTCTTGTAGCGGTTGATCTGGTCAACTTCTGCGCGGGCAACGCGCAGTGCCAGCTTGGCGTTCTTCATGGCAGCGGCTTCATCGCCTTTCTTCTTGGCGGCTTCAGCCTTGGCCAGGTAGTAATCTACGTAGGCCTTTTTCATCTTCTTCTGCTTCCACACGTTCTTCAGCTTCTTGGCCTCAGCGTGTGCGGCCTTGGCTGCAGCGGTGATTTCTGCATAGGTCTTCGGCTCTGACTTGGTGCCCATGGAGCAGGCGCCCAGAGACAGGGACGCGGCGACAGCTGCAGTGACGATGATTTTTTTCATTCCGGTTTTCCTCCTGATTGAGAGCTTTGCCTGGATGGTCGCTGCCATCCTGAACCCGGCTGGGTTATTGTTTGGCCGGTTGCATAACACTATAAAGTTTACCGGCCCTGTGTCAATCCTTATAATGACGCTCAAATTCACTCAATGCCTGTTCAGGGCGCCGGTCGCCTGGTTTTTTCGGGTGCAACCGATTGAAATTCAATGTGTTAGAGGCCGTTCGGGTGGCCGAATTTCAACAATTGAAAAAACTGATCAGGCCATAAAAAACCCATTTAGGAACCCGCCATGCTACGAATTATTGAAGAAGCCTATACCTTTGACGATGTCCTGCTGGTGCCGGCCCATTCCACCGTGCTGCCGAAGGATGTGGATCTGAGCACGCAGCTGACGCGCAACATTCGCCTCAACCTGCCGTTCGTTTCCGCCGCCATGGATACGGTGACCGAGTCGCGCCTTGCCATCGCCATTGCGCAGGAAGGCGGCATCGGCATTATTCACAAGAACATGACCGTGCAGCAGCAGGCGGACGAAGTGCGCAAGGTGAAAAAATACGAGCATGGCGTGATTACCGACCCCATCACCGTCAATGCCGATGCCACCATTGAAGAGGTGCTGAATCTGACGCGCCAGCACAATATTTCCAGCGTGCCGGTAATGAAGGATGGCAAGCTGTATGGGCTGGTCACCAGCCGTGACCTGCGTTTCGTCAAGGATGTGCACGCCCCCATTACCACCGTCATGACGCCCCGCGACAAGCTGGTGACCGTGAAGGAAGGCGCCTCCAAAGGCGAAATCCGCAAGCTGATGCACGAGCATCGCATCGAGCGCGTGCTGGTGGTGGACGATGATTTCAACCTGAAAGGCATGATTACCCTCACCGACATGCTTAAGGAGAGCGAGCATCCCAACGCCTGCAAGGATGAAGAAGGGCGTCTGCGCGTGGGCGCGGCCGTCGGCACTGGCGAAGGCACCGAGGCGCGTGTGGAAGCGCTGGTGGAAGCCGGTGCAGACGTGATCGTGGTGGATACCGCTCACGGCCACTCTCAGGGCGTGCTCGATCGTGTGCGCTGGGTCAAGGATCACTTCCCCGAGGTGGACGTCATCGGCGGCAACATCGCCACCGCCCAGGCTGCGCTGGACCTGGTGGAAGCCGGGGCGGATGCGGTCAAGGTGGGCATCGGTCCGGGCTCCATCTGCACCACGCGTATCGTGGCGGGTGTGGGTGTGCCGCAGCTGACCGCCATCGCCAATGTGGCCGAGGCGCTGCAGGACAGCGGCGTGCCGCTGATTGCCGATGGGGGCATCCGCTTCTCCGGCGACATCGCCAAGGCGATCGCGGCCGGGGCCTATGCGGTCATGCTGGGCAGCATGTTCGCCGGCACCGAAGAGGCACCGGGCGAGGTGGAATATTACCAGGGCCGCGCCTACAAGTCCTACCGCGGCATGGGCTCACTGGGCGCCATGGCGCAGACGCAGGGCTCCAGCGACCGCTACTTCCAGTCCACCAACGCGGTGGACAAGCTGGTGCCGGAAGGCATCGAAGGGCGTGTGGACTACAAGGGCCCCATGGGCGCGATCGTGCACCAGCTGGCGGGCGGTTTGCGTGCCAGTATGGGCTATACCGGCTGTGCCAATATTGAAGCGATGCGCACCAAGCCGGTGTTCGTGCGCATCACCAACGCCGGCATCACCGAAAGCCACGTGCACGATGTCACCATTACCAAGGAAGCGCCCAACTACCGTGTCTGACGGCGCAACCTGCTGAAGAATACGACGGGGGCGCTGTGCCCCCGTTTTGCTTGAAAACCGAGGAGTTGCCATGACCCACACCCCCGCCCACGACATTCATCAGGACAAGGTTCTGATTCTGGACTTTGGCTCGCAGTACACGCAGCTGATCGGCCGACGCATCCGCGAGATCGGCGTTTTCTGTGAAATCGTGCCGTGGGATATCGGTGATGATTTCGTGCGCAATTACGGCGCCAAGGCCATCATCCTTTCGGGCGGGCCGGAGAGTGCCACGGGCGAGGACGCACCGCGCGCGCCGGAAGCGGTCTTCGAGCTGGGGGTGCCGCTGCTGGGCATCTGCTATGGCATGCAGACCATGGCGGAGCAGCTGGGGGGCAAGGTGATTCACGCCGATACCCATGAATACGGCTTTGCTCAGGTGCGGGCGCACGGCCACACCCCCCTGTTGAAGGATATTGAAGATCATGTCACCCCGGAAGGTTATGGCATTCTCGATGTATGGATGTCCCACGGCGACCGCGTGGCGGAGATGCCGCCGGGCTTTATCCTCATGTGCAGCAATGAAACCTGCCCCATCGCCGGCATGGCCAATGTGGACAAGCACTGGTACGGCGTGCAGTTCCATCCTGAAGTGACCCATACCAAGCAGGGCAAGCGCATTCTCGAGCGCTTCGTGGTGGATATCGCCGGCTGCGAAAAGCTGTGGACGACGGAAAACATTATCGAAGACAGTGTGCAGCGTATCCGCGAGCAGGTGGGCGATGATGAAGTGCTGCTGGGTCTGTCCGGCGGGGTGGATTCGTCCGTGGTGGCGGCGCTGCTGCACAAGGCGATTGGCGATCAGCTCACCTGTGTTTTTGTGGACCACGGCCTGCTGCGTTACGGCGAAGGCGATCAGGTGATGGCCATGTTCGCCCGCCACATGGGCATTAAGGTGATTCGTGTGGATGCGCAGGACCTGTTCTTCGGGCGCCTGAAAGGTGTCACCGATCCGGAGGAGAAGCGCAAGATCATTGGTCACACCTTTATCGAAGTGTTCGATGAGGAGGCGAGCAAGCTCACCAATGTGAAGTGGCTGGCACAGGGCACCATCTATCCGGACGTGATCGAATCGGCAGGCTCCAAGACTGGCAAGGCGAAAGTGATCAAGTCGCACCACAATGTGGGCGGCCTGCCGGAAGAGATGAACCTGAAGCTGCTGGAACCCCTGCGCGAACTGTTCAAGGACGAAGTGCGCAAGTTGGGTGTGGAGCTGGGCCTGCCCTACGAAATGGTCTATCGCCATCCGTTCCCGGGCCCGGGGCTTGGGGTGCGCATTCTCGGCGAGGTGAAGAAGGAGTATGCCGACATTCTTCGTCTGGCCGACCATATCTTTATCGAAGAACTACGCGCAGCCGATCTTTACGACAAGACCTCGCAGGCGTTTGCCGTGTTCCTGCCCATCAAGTCGGTGGGTGTGGTGGGCGACGCGCGTCGCTACGACTATGTGGTGGCATTGCGCGCGGTGGAGACCATCGACTTCATGACCGCGCGCTGGGCACACCTGCCGTATGACTTCCTCGAACGGGTCTCTACCCGCATTATCAACGAGATTCCGCGCATATCCCGCGTTGTCTATGACATCTCCAGTAAACCTCCTGCCACCATCGAGTGGGAGTGATTGTCCCGCTGAAGTCATGAATCTGCCGGCCACTGCGCCGGCAGATTTGTCTGCAGCGCAGGCGGATGTCTTCTGGATGCGCCAGGCGCTGGCGCTGGCCGAATTCGCCCAGTCTCAGGGGGAAGTGCCGGTGGGCGCCGTGCTGGTGCAGGGCGGGCAGCGCATTGCCTGCGGCTGGAACCGGGTCATTACCGACCGGGATCCGTCGGCCCATGCAGAAGTGGTCGCCCTGCGTACAGGCGCGCAGGTGCTGAACAACTACCGTCTGCTCGATACCACCCTGTACGTGACACTGGAGCCTTGCCCCATGTGTGCAGGCGCACTGGTACACGCCCGGGTGTCGCGCGTCGTTTTTGCTGCCACCGATCCCCGTGCCGGTGCCTGTGGTTCGCTGTTCAACCTGTGTCGTTCGCCACTGCTCAACCATCAGCTGCAGCTGACGGGGGGCGTGCTGGTCGAGGAAAGTCGGGCGCTCCTGCAGGCATTTTTTGCGGCGCGGCGCTGATTTCTTCAGCATTTTCTTATCTGCTGAAATAAGCCGCTTCGATTTTCAAATAAAAAACTTCAGCTGTTCATAATGCACTGATATCCCCACAATAACGGAGCATTTTGCTCATTTGTACGCAACAGAGGACGATACGCCATGAAACGCATGCACTGGATCACACTGGTTTTTGCCTGGCTGGCCTCGGCTGCCGCCCTGGCCGGTGATCTCAAGCCCTTTATTCTCAGCACACTCAAGCCCGCCAGCCTCGATGAAGGCGTTTCCAAGGCCAAAAGCGCGCTGTCGAGTGCGGGCTTTACCGTGGTTGGTGAATATGACCCCAAAAGTGAAACCCATGTCATCGTGGTCACGAATGATGCACTGAAGAATCTGGCGGCAAAAAGCAAGCGCGGCGGCTTCGGTGCCATGGGGCGCGTGGCGGTGGTGAAGCACAATGGTGCGCTGGAAGTCAGCTATACCAACCCGACATACTGGTGGAACGCCTACCGCATGAGCGGGGACATCAAGCCGGTGCAGGCGGCCATGGAAAAGGCGCTGGGCAATGCCGGAGCCTTTGGCACTGAACCGGGCCTGAGTGCGGATGAGCTGCGCGACTATCACTACAAGTTCATGATGCCCTATTTCACCGATGTGGATGAGCTGGAAGAGTACGACTCTCATCAGCAGGGCATCGATGTCATCGAGAAGAACCTGGCCAAGCGGGTGGATGGTGCGCTCAAGGTCTATCGTATCGACATCCCGGGCACCGAGATGACCGTATGGGGCGTGGGCTTTACCCAGAGCGCTGCCGCGGGCAAGTATGTGCTCGACAATATCGACCATGGTGCGCACAGCCATGCGGCCCATCTGCCTTATGAGCTGCTGCTGGATGGCAAGCAGGCGGTGGCACTCAACGGCAAGTTCCGCATTGCCATCAGCTGGCCGGGCCTGCCCATGGGCGAGTTCATGAAGATCATGCGCACACCGGATGACATCGAAACCACGCTGGAAGACGTGGCCGACCCCATGGGGCATGCCGGTGATGACGAGAATGGCTTCTAATCGCTAAAAACGCTCATCAGATCCAGAAAAGGCGCCTGCGGGCGCCTTTTTCGTGCCTGCCAGAAAAATGGATCTTTAAAAAGTCGGGGACCCCCCTTTAAAAACGGCCTTTGGACCCTATCTTTTCTGTTTGCACAGACATCAGAAAGGAGACTGTTTATGGCGCAAGCGGAAAAGCATGCGTTTCAGACCGAAGTGAAGCAGTTGCTGCATCTGGTGATTCATGCCCTGTACAGCAATCGCGATATCTTTCTGCGCGAACTCATTTCCAACGCCTCGGATGCGCTGGACAAGCTGCGCTTTGAGGCGCTCTCCAATGATGCGCTTTACGAAGGGGACAAGGCGCTGGCGATCCGCGTCAGCTACGATCCGGAGGCGCGCACCATTACCGTGGAAGACAACGGTATTGGCATGTCCCGCGATGAAGTGATCGAGAATATCGGCACCATCGCCAACTCCGGTACCAAAAAGTTTCTCGAACAGCTCAGTGGCGATCAGGCGAGGGACAGCGCCCTGATCGGTCAGTTTGGTGTGGGCTTTTATTCTGCCTTTATCGTGGCGGACAGGGTGACGCTGGAAACCCGCCGTGCCGGCGCGCCGAAAGAAGAAGGGGTGCGCTGGGAATCCGACGGGCAGGGGGAGTACACGCTGGAGACCATCGAGAAGGCAGACAAGGGCACGCGCATTACCCTGCACTTGAAAGAGGATGCCCAGGAATTCCTCGACGGCCACAAGCTGCGCCAGATCATCCATACCTATTCGGATCACATTGCCTTCCCCATCCTCATGTCCAAGGAGGAGTTCAAGGACGGCAAGCCGGCTATTACCGACGAGTGGGAGCAGGTGAACAAGGCCACGGCGCTGTGGCTGGAACCCCGTTCCAAGCTGAAGGACGAGGATTACATCAATTTCTACAAGCAGACCTTCCACGACTTCGAAGACCCGCTGACCTGGCTGCACAACCGCGTGGAAGGCACGCTGGAGTACACCAGCCTGTTCTATATCCCCAAGGTGCCGCCGTTTGACCTGTACGACCGCGAACGTCGCTACGGCGTCAAGCTGTATGTAAAGCGCGTCTTTATCATGGACGATGCTGAGCACCTGCTGCCCACCTACCTGCGTTTTGTGCGCGGCATCATTGACTCCAACGACCTGCCGCTGAACGTTTCCCGGGAGATCCTGCAGGACAATCAGGTGGTGCGCAAGATTCGCAGTGCCTCCACCAAGCGCATTCTTGACCACTTGAGCAAGTTGGCCAAGGAGGATGCGGACAAGTACGCCACCTTCTGGGATGCCTTTGGCAATGTGCTCAAGGAAGGGGTGGTCGAGGACTTCAGCAACCGGGAGAAGATCGCCTCCCTGCTGCGCTTTGCCTCCACTCACAACGATACTCCCGAGCAGCGGGTCAGTCTGGACGACTACATTGAACGCATGCAGCCGGATCAGGAAGACATCTACTACATTGTGGCCGACAGCTATCAGGCGGCGAAAAACAGCCCACACCTGGAAATCTTCCGCAAGAAGGGTATCGAAGTGCTGCTGATGGTCGATCGCATCGATGAGTGGCTGGTGACGCACTTGCATGAATATGCCGGCAAGCCGCTGAAGTCCGTCACGCAGGCTGATATTGAGCCGCCGGAAGATGAAATTTCCGAAGAGGAGAAGAAGGCCGCCGATGCCCTGACAGAGCGTCTGCAGAAGGTACTGACTGAGCGTGTGGAAGCGGTGCGTACCACGGCGCGCCTGACCGATTCGCCCGCCTGTGTGGTGCCGCCTGAAAATGGTCTGAGCCCGCACATGATCCAGATGCTCAAGCAGATGGGGCAGGAGCCGCCGAAGCAGAAACCGGTGCTGGAGATCAACCCCACGCATCCGCTGATCAAGAAGCTGGAAAATATCAGCGATGAAGAGAAGCTGAAGCTGTGGGGTGAAATTCTGCTGGATCAAGCCGAGCTGGCCGAAGGGGTGCAGCCGGAGGATCCGGCCGGGTTCGTCAAGCGGCTCAATAGCGTATTGGCTGACGCGCTTTAACCGGACACTGAAAGCCGGCCAAAAGAAAACCCGCCGTGGCAGCTGCCGCGGCGGGTTTTTTATGCCAGCAGGTCAGGCGGTTAGCTGCCGCTGGCCGTCTTGGGAGGTTCGGCCTCAGCCGGTGCGCTGTCCGCTTCACTTGTATGCGCTGCGTCGGCGGCATCGGCGTTTGTTTCTGCAGACGCTTTTGCGGCTTCTGCCGCCTGTGTCACTTCAGTTGCAGGTACGGCAGCGGTTGCGTCGGGCGCGTCCTTCGTGGTATCCGCCACTCCACTGTCGGCCGGCTCTGCCGGCATGGTCGTGTCAGCTGTCGGCTCGGGGGTTTCTGCTGCAGCATTTTCTACTGGCACTGCTGCGGATGGGGTGTCTGCGTCAGTGCTTGCAGGCACTGCAGCCGGTGCATCAGCCTCAGCCTGTGCGGACGGTTCGCTGGGCTGCGGAGCCGAGGTCGGGGCACCTGTTTCTGCATCGGTGATCATGGGCACGCGCACCGGTTCGGGTGTGGCAGGCGCCGGTTCTTCAGCGGCCTGAGCCAGCACATCCTCGACGGTAAGGCTGGCAGCGTCCTGCGGTGCACGGCGACGGCGCACGGCATAGCGGCCCTGACGCTGATAGGTGCGGCGCTTGTTGAGGGTGCGGGGCGCCTCGTCAGCCGGGGCTTCCGCTTTGGGCGGTTCAGCTTCTGTCGAGGCTGTTTCAACCACTGCTTCCGCCGCTGCCACAGGGGCCTGTACGGCGTCGGCAGCCGTGTCGGCGGCTTTGTCCGTCACCGCGGCAGCTTCTGCCACTGCAGGGGCGGCCTCTTTGGCAGTCGTCGCGGTTTCAGCGACGGCTTCCGCTGTGGTTTCAACGGTTTCGCTGACCGTCTCCTGTGTGCGGCTTGAACGGTTGCGATTGCGGTTTCTGTTGCGGCTGCGGTTGCGATTGCGCCCATTGCCGTTTTCGCTGTTGCCGGAAGTGCCCGGCTGTGCCGGCTGATCCGTCTGAGTATCCGACGTCTGTGCATTGAGATCGGCGCTGCTGGCGCGTTCGTCCAGCGGCCGATTATTGTTGCGGCGACGGTTGTTGTTGCGACGACGATTGTTGTTGCGACGGCGGTTGTTGTTGCGGCTACGCGCTGGCTTCCGCGCCTCTTCCTGTGCCGGCGCCGGGGCAAACAGGGCCTGCCACAGGCGAGTGAGCAGACCAGGTTTGGGGGCTTCTGCCTTGGGTGCCGGCGGAGGTGGCGGTTCGCTGGGCTGAATCTGCTGCACCACCGGTGTTTCCTTGGCGATAGTTTCGGCTGTGGGCGCTTCCACGGCCGGAATTTCCGGCGTTTTCTCGGTCTTCTGCGCATAGCTGGCGCTCTGCACTTCCTCTTCGTTGTAGCGCACGCGCTCCATCAGATAGTCCGGGGTCTGCAGGTGCTCGTTGGGCACGATAAGAATGTGCAGATTGTGGCGATCCTCGATGCGGGTGAGGTGATTGCGCTTCTCGTTGAGGAGGAAGGTGGCCACATCCACGGGCAACTGCACGGTGACCCGCTTGGTGTTTTCCTTCATTGCCTCTTCTTCCAGCAAGCGCAGAATGGAGAGTGCCATGGATTCCACCCCGCGGATCACGCCGACGCCCTTGCAGCGTGGACAGACGATCTGGGTAGATTCCTCGATGGAGGGGCGCAGGCGCTGACGGGACATTTCCAGCAGACCAAAGCGGGAGATGCGGCCGATCTGCACGCGGGCGCGGTCGCTCTTCACCGCTTCGCGCAGGGCATTTTCCACTTCGCGCTGATGCTTGTTGGAATGCATGTCGATAAAGTCGATGACGATCAGACCCCCCAGGTCACGCAGGCGCAGCTGGCGCGCGATCTCCACCGCTGCTTCCATGTTGGTGTTGAAGGCGGTCTCCTCGATATCGCCGCCCTTGGTGGCGCGGGAGGAGTTGATGTCGATGGCGGTCAGCGCTTCGGTAATGTCGATAACGATCACGCCGCCGGAGGGGAGGGTGACCTCCCGCTGATAGGCGGTTTCGATCTGGGATTCGATCTGGAAGCGGGTAAACAGGGGGATCTTGTCCTGATAGGGCTTGATGCGGCCGACGAACTGCGGCATGACGTGCTGGACGAAATCACGCGCGCGGTAGAAGGCTTCCATGTCGTCGATGAGCACTTCGCCGATATCCTGACGCAGGTGATCGCGGATGGCGCGGGTGATGATGTCGGATTCCTGATAGATCAGGAAGGGTGCCGGCTTGCTTTCGGCGGCCTTTTTGATGGCGTCCCACAGCTGCACCAGATAGTTGACATTCCACTGCAGCTCCTCGCTGCTCTTGCCGATCCCGGCGGTGCGCACGATCAGGCCCATGCCTTCGGGGATGTCCACGCCGTTGAGGGCATCGCGCAGTTCGGCGCGCTCTTCCCCTTCGATGCGGCGGGAAATACCCCCGGCGCGGGGATTATTGGGCATCATGACCACATAGGGGCCGGCGAGGGTGATCTGCGTGGTGAGTGCTGCACCCTTGTTGCCGCGCTCTTCCTTCTGCACCTGAACGATGATTTCCTGACCTTCCTTGAGCACGTCGCTGATGGAAAGACGGCCATCCTTGCGGTCTTCAGGGTAGTATTCCTCGGCCACTTCCTTGAAGGGCAGAAAGCCATGGCGTTCTGCGCCGTAGTCAACGAAGGCGGCTTCGAGGCTGGGCTCGATGCGGGTCACCTTGCCCTTGTAGATGTTGGCCTTTTTCTTCTGGTGTTGGGTGGTTTCGATGTCCAGATCGTAAAGCTTCTGGCCATCGACCAGCGCAACGCGGATCTCCTCCGGCTGCGTGGCATTGATGAGCATTCGTTTCATGGTGAATGTCCTGTTATCTGTCGGTTAAACGGCGTACACCGACACTGCGGACAGGCGTTCCACAGCAGGACTTAAAAGGTTGGGTCAGCGTCTTGATAAGGTTTCAGTCGCGCAGCGACACGCCGCCCAACAGTCGCTTGCCGGGTGGCGGTAAGCAGCAATGGGTGGTCAGATGTCTGAAATGAATGCGCGTGGTGGTCAAACCTTATCCTTTTTCTCAAGCTGGACGCGCTTTCGGTCCAGCTCTCAGCTTGTATTCGGTAGTTTTTAAGTTCTGCTTCGGCCAGCGTCTTATCCCGGTGATTGTGAGCGGGTGCGCCGGTGAGTTCCGGGGAACTCGGGATCGCATGTCTGCAGATCGTTGTACGGTCTTCAAATCTATCTTGTCTGATCGGGCCACTGCCCTGTTTCGGGCAAATCCATATTGATCGACCCGGGGTCTGATCGTTCTGATCGCATTTGACCCATGTTTCCGGTGAAATATATCACGCGCTTGCAGCCTTGACAATGTAAAGATGTGATTGCAAGGCAGGCGTGTCTCATTTCGGGCGCGGGCATGGCAGGATGTGGTGTAGGCATTCCCGCTACAATAGGCGCCAACGCAATGAGTGGAAACTGTTCTATGGCCTACCGTCAGGTCCAGAAAGTGCGTGTCGGCGAAGAGGATGCCGGGCAGCGGCTGGACAATTTTCTCATGCGCCGTCTGCGCAAGGCACCGCGCGCGCTCATCTACCGGATTGTGCGCAAGGGCGAGGTGCGCATCAATGGACGGCGCGCCAAGGTGAGTGATCGGGTGCAGACCGGGGATGAAGTGCGCATTCCGCCGATACGGCTGCCCGCGGTGGAGGACAGGCCGGTCTTTCGAGATGATGCGGTGGCGCGTTTTGAAGCGCTGGTACTGTATGAAGATGCGCACATTCTAGTGCTCAACAAGCCGTCCGGCATGGCGGTACATGGCGGCAGTGGTCTCAGCTGGGGGGTAATCGAGCTGGCCCGGGCTGCCCGCCCTCAGGCGCGGCGGCTGGAGCTGGTGCATCGGCTGGATCGGGATACCTCGGGCGTGCTGCTGCTGGCCAAGAAGGCGTCGGTGCTCAAGGCGCTCCATGAACAGGTTCGAGCGCAGCGCATGACCAAGCGCTATCGTGCGCTGGTGGCTGGTCTGTGGCCTGCCAAGCGCCGCAAGGTGGCGCTGGCGCTGCGCAAGAATACGCTCAAGTCGGGCGAGCGCATGGTGGTGGTTGCTGATGATGGCAAGCCGTCATTGAGTTATTTCCGCGTCGTGCAGGGCTGCGAGCGGGCATCGGATGTGGAAGTCAGTCTGAAGACAGGTCGCACCCATCAAATTCGTGTGCATGCACAGGCCAGCGGTCATCCGCTCCTGGGTGACGAAAAGTACGGCGACCGGATGGCCAATCAACTGGCACGCCGGTGTGGTCTGAAGCGTCTGGCGCTGCATGCGTGGCGGCTGGGTTTTGTCCATCCGGTGACCGAGAAGGCCATGGAGGTGGAGGCGCCTCTGCCCGACATGTTTGCCCAGACATTAACGTGCTTGTGCAAAAGGGATCCCAATGACTGAAGCGTCGGACACCTCACGTTGCTATCGGCTGGTCATCTTTGACTGGGACGGTACCCTGATGAACTCGCAGGGGCGCATTGTGGATGCGATCCAGCAGGCAGCTCGAAAAACCGGGCTGCCTGTACGGGATGAACGCACCAGTGCCAGCATTATCGGGTTGAGTCTGACGAAGGCAATTCAAACCCTCTATCCCGAGGCGGATGAGGCGCAGGTGCGACGCATGGCAGAAGCCTATTCGCACCATTTCCTCAATGACTCGCTGGTGCCCATGGTGCCGTTTGCAGGGGCCGAGGCGTTGCTGCGCGCCCTCAAGGCGGCAGGCACCATCGTGGCCATTGCCACGGGCAAGAGTCGCCGCGGCCTCAATCAGGTGCTGAAGGAGAGTGGTCTGGCACGCTATTTTGACCTGACCTGCACGCCGGAAGAGTCGGCCTCAAAGCCGGATCCGCTCATGTTGCAGCGCATCCTTGAAGAGATCGGCGTGCCGGTATCGCAGGCTGTTATGGTGGGCGACACCACCTTTGACATGGAGATGGCACAACACATCGGCATGGATCGCATTGCGCTGAGTCATGGGGTGCACGACAGCGCCGAGCTGGACCGTTACAGCCCCGTCGCGCATTTGCACGATCTGGACAGCCTCAAGGCGTGGCTGTTGCCGCGTCTTTGTTCGCCTGCCACGGAAAGGGATAGTTTAGCGCGCTCAACAGATCGATCAGCTTGATCAGTGGCAGGCCGATAAGCGCATTGGGGTCATCGCTTTCGATGGACTTCATCAGGATAATGCCCAGTCCTTCCGACTTGATGGCGCCGGCACAGTTCCATGGCTGCTCATGCGCCAGGTAGTAATCGATCAGAGCATCGTCGAGGGTGCGGAACTGTGTCCAGGTAGTATCCAATGTGGTCTGGCAATGATCACCATGACACACGCTCAGGCCGGTATGAAAGGCCACGCGCTGCCCAGATAGCAGCTGAAGTTGCCGGCGGGCACGTTCCCGCGTGCCGGGTTTGGTAAGCTGTTGGCCATCCACGGCTGCACTCTGATCCGAGCCGATCACCCAGGCGTGCGGGTACTGGGCAGCAATGGCCCGTGCCTTGGCTTCGCTCAGGCGCTGCACCATGGTTTCAAGGGGTTCGTCTGCACGGGGAGTTTCGTTCACCTCGGGCGCCATGCATTCAAAGGGGAGTTGCAGCTTTTGCAGCAGCATGCGCCGGTAGGGTGAGGTGGAGGCCAAAATAAGCATCTGCGATCATTCCATATTCCTGTTATAATTAAAAGCTTAACAAAATTCAGGGCTTGGGCGTGAGCAAGCGATTACCTGATCTGATCGAGCCGAGTCAGGCGGCACGAAACGGGCAGCGCTACCGCTTCAGTGTGGCGCAGTCACGCTTTCCGCGCCTGATGGAGATGCTTCAGGATGACGGGGCGCGCATGGTGGATGTGGCGCTCGATTTTTTCGAAGAGCCGGAAACCGGCTATCCCGCCTTTACGCTGACCCTGAAAACGCCGCTGTCGCTCCAGTGTCAGCGCACGCTGGAAGCCTACGACGAGCCGGTGGATGAGACCTATACTGCCGTGGTCGTCAATGATGCGGCCAAGGCGAAACTGGTGCCGGAGCAGTATGATGCCTGGCAGCTGGAGGCGCCCCGGCTGAATCCGTGGCAGATGATAGAAGACGAATTGCTGCTGGCCATTCCGCAGGTCCCCCGCAAGCCGGGTGAACCGCTGGTGTGGCTGGATGGTGAAGACGCGGCCGAAGCGGATGAAAATCCTTTCGCCGCACTGAAAGACTTGATGAAAAAACACTGAAAAGGAGCTGATCATGGCTGTTCAACAGAACCGTAAAACCCCTTCCAAGCGTGGCATGCGTCGTTCACACGATGCGATTTCCGGCCCCAAGCTGAGCACGGATCCCACTACCGGTGAACTGCACCGTCGTCATCACGTGACTGCGGATGGCTACTACAAGGGCAAGAAAGTCATCGAGAAGTAATGGCTGCGTCCCACGCAACCATTGCCATCGACGCCATGAGCGGGGATCACGGCCTTCGGGTCACGATCCCCGCGGCGCTTAAGGCTCTGCAAACCTGGTCGGACATCACCCTGGTACTGGTCGGCCGTGAGCCGGAGATTCTCGACGCGCTGGCTGAGTACAAGGCAACACCGGGCGAGCGGCTGCAGATTGTGCATGCCGAGCAGGTGGTGGAGATGGATGATCTGCCGTCCAAGGCGCTGCGCCAGAAACGGCAGTCGTCCATGCGTGTCGCCCTGAATCTGGTCAAGGACGACCAGGCGGAAGCCTGCGTCAGTGCCGGCAACACCGGCGCGCTGATGGCCATGTCCAAGTTTGTGCTCAAGACCCTGCCTGGCATTGAGCGGCCGGCCATCTGTACTGCCATGCCCACCATGAAAGGGCATGTGCATATGCTGGACCTGGGCGCCAATGTGGGCGTGGATGGCGAGAACCTGCTGCAGTTTGCGCTCATGGGCTCCGTACTGGTCAGTCAGCTGGATGATAATCCGGCGCCCACTGTCGGCCTGCTCAATATTGGTGAAGAAGAGATCAAGGGGCCGGAGCGTATCCGTCATGCCCATCGCCTGTTGCTGCAGACCCCGCTCAACTATGTGGGCTACGTGGAAGGGGATGATATCTTCAAGGGCGACACCGAAGTGGTGGTGTGCGACGGCTTCGACGGCAATATCGCCCTCAAGGCTTCGGAAGGTGTGGCCAAGATGATCAGCTTCCACCTCAAGAAGGCGTTCGGGCGCAATCTGTTCACCAAACTTGCCGGTCTGGTGGCGCTGCCCGTGCTGCGTCATCTTCAGCAGACCATCGATCCGCGCCGGTATAATGGTGCCAGCCTGTTGGGGCTGCGCAAGATCGTTATCAAGAGTCACGGCGGCGCAGATGAATTTGCCTACTTCCATGCGATTGGTCAGGCGCGCCTTGAAGTGCAGAAGGCGATTCCGCAGATGATCAGCGAGCAGCTGGCGCAGCTGATGACCACGCTGGAGCAACAAGACACCGTTCATGAATCAGAACAGCAAGCAGTTTAGTCGCATCATCGGCACCGGCGGATACCTGCCGGAAAAAATCCTCACCAATGCGGATCTGGAACAGATGGTGGACACCTCTGATGCCTGGATCCGCGAACGCACTGGCATCGAACAGCGTCATATCGCTGCCGACGATCAGACCACTTCGGATCTGGCCGAGCAGGCCGCCCGTCAGGCGCTGGAGATGGCGGGCCTGGCTGCAGAGGATCTGCAGCTGATCGTGGTGGCGACCACAACACCCGACAAGGTGTTTCCCAGTACCGCATGTCTCCTGCAGCAGCGCCTCGGTAATCACGGTGCACCGGCATTCGATGTGCAGGCGGTCTGTGCCGGCTTTATCTATGCTCTGAGTGTGGCGGATCAGTTCATCCGCTCCGGCATGGTGCGTAATGCTCTAGTGGTGGGGGCAGAAACCCTGTCGCGTATTATTGATTGGTCAGACCGCAATACCTGCGTGCTGTTCGGTGACGGCGCCGGTGCAGTGGTGCTGGAAGCCAGCGAAGCGCCCGGCGTGATCAATACCCATATCCATGCCGACGGCCAGTATGAGAACCTGCTGCACGTGCCGTCCGGTGTATCCAAAAAACCCATGACCGACAGCATCTCCGAGCGCAGCATGCACATGCGCGGCAGCGAAGTGTTCAAGGTGGCGGTCAATACCCTCAGTCAGGTGGCCACTGAAACCCTGGCACGCAATGGCGTGGCGCCGGAAGAGCTGGACTGGCTGGTGCCGCACCAGGCCAACAAGCGCATTATCGACGCCACCGCGCGCAAGCTGAAAATGAAGCCGGAACAAGTGGTGCTGACGGTCAACCGTCATGCCAATACATCCGCCGCTTCGGTGCCGCTGGCGCTGCACGAGGCGGTGCGTGACGGGCGTATTCAGCCGGGTCAGCTGATCCTGATGGAGGCATTCGGGGGCGGCTTCACCTGGGGGTCCGCGCTGGTGCGTTTTTAAGGGAGTATCCAATTGATGATGAACTATGCAATCGTTTTTCCCGGGCAGGGCGCGCAGTCGGTGGGTATGCTGTCCAAGCTGGCAGCGGTCTATCCGCAGGTGCAGCAGACCTTTGAAGAAGCTTCGGACGCCCTCGGGTATGACCTGTGGGCGGTGACGCAGAAGGGTCCCGAAAGTGAACTGAACAAGACCCATATTACCCAGCCGGCCATGTTGACAGCCGGCATGGCGGTGTGGCGCGTGCTGGACAGTCAGGTTGAACTGACCCCCGCTGCTCTGGCAGGGCATTCACTGGGTGAATATACCGCATTAACCGCAGCCGAGGTCTGGTCACTGGCCGATGCTGTGCAGCTGGTGGCCCTGCGCGGTGAGCTGATGCAGCATGCCGTTCCGGAAGGGGCGGGCAAGATGGCCGCCATTCTCGGTCTGAGCGATGAGGACGTGATCGCCCTGTGTGCCGAAGCGGCACAGGGACAAGTCTGTGAGGCGGTGAACTTCAATTCGCCCGGGCAGGTGGTGATTGCCGGTGATGCCGAGGCCGTCGAGCGCGCCATGGCGCTGGCGGAAGAAAAGGGTGCCAAGCGCGTCGTACCACTCGCCGTAAGCGCACCGTCACACTGTTCACTGATGAAGCCAGCGGCGGAAAAGTTGGCAGAAAAGCTGGCGGACATGAACTTGAGTGCGCCGCGTTTCCCCGTGCTGCACAATGTGGATGTGCAGAGTCATGCGGACGTGGATGCGCTGCGCAACGCGCTGGTACAGCAGCTTTACAAGCCGGTACAATGGGTGAAAACCATCGAGGCGCTCAAGGCGCAGGGCGTGGAGCAGCTGTTCGAGTTCGGTCCGGGCAAGGTGCTTACCGGCCTGAACCGCCGCATCGACCGCCGCTTCCCGATTGCGGCCGTCATGGATCCCGCCTCGGTTGAGGCCGCCATTGAAGCCATGGAGTCATGAAGATGTTTGCAGGAAAAGTTGCTCTGGTCACGGGCGCAAGTCGCGGTATTGGCAAGGCTATCGCCCTTGAGCTGGCCGCAAAGGGCGCTACCGTAGTGGGCACCGCCACCTCGGAAGCGGGCGCGGAAGCCATTTCCCTTTATTTCAAGGATGCAGGTCTGGAAGGCTACGGCAAGGTACTGGATGTCACTCAGCCCGAGCAGATCGATGAACTGGTCAGCTGGGTTAATGCAGAAGTGGGCGTACCCACCATCCTGGTCAATAACGCCGGCATTACCCGCGACAACCTGCTTATGCGCATGAAGGATGAGGAGTGGGAAGCCATTATTCAGACCAACCTTACCTCCGTGTACCGCATGAGCAAGGCGGTCCTGCGCGGCATGATGAAGGCCCGGGAAGGGCGCATCATCAGCATTGCCTCTGTGGTGGGGCTGATGGGGAATGCAGGCCAGACCAACTATGCCGCCGCCAAGGCCGGCATCATGGGCTTTTCCAAGTCGCTGGCCCGTGAAGTTGGGCCGCGTGGCATTACCGTCAACGTGGTGGCGCCCGGTTTTATTGATACTGACATGACGCGCGCACTGGGCGAAGATCAGCGTGCCACGCTGACCAGTCAGATTCCTCTGCAGCGTCTGGGCGAGCCGGAAGACATTGCCAAGGCGGTGGCTTTCCTGGCCAGCGACGATGCCGCTTACATTACCGGACAGACGCTCAGCGTCAACGGTGGTATGGTTATGTGTTGATTGGTGCTTGCAAAGCGCACGCAATCCGCAGAAAATAGCAAAAGATTTTTCCTTAACAACAACTGGAGACTTTCAATGAGCAGCATTGAAGAACGCGTCAAGAAGATCGTAGTAGAACAGCTGGGTGTGGAAGAAGATCAGGTAACTCCTGACGCATCTTTCGTTGACGATCTGGGCGCTGATTCCCTGGATACCGTTGAGCTGGTCATGGCACTGGAAGAAGAATTCGACTGTGAAATTCCAGACGAAGAAGCCGAAAACATTCAGACACTGGGTCAGGCTGTAGCCTACATCGAAGAGCATTGCGAGAAGTAATGCCCTGCGTTTGAATACCCATGCAAGAGCCGTTTTCATACGGCTCTTTTTGTAAGTGCGTCCTGAAAACGGCCGAGGCCGTCAGGATGGATACGAGTTACAGGAGTGAAAGCCTTGAGCAAGCGTCGCGTCGTCATTACAGGTCTGGGCATGGTCTCCCCGCTGGGCAATACGGTGAAGTCCAGCTGGGACGGAATCAAAGCAGGCCGCAGCGGCATCAGCACCATTGACACCTTTGATGTCAGCGCCTTTTCCGTCAAGTTCGGCGGCCTGATTCGCGATTTTGACGTCAGTCAGTACATCGCACCCAAGGAAGCCAAGAAGATGGATCCGTTCATCCACTACGGCATGGCGGCGGGCATTCAGGCGTTTGAAGATGCCGGCATCGAAGTCACAGAGGAAAACGCCGAGCGCATCGGTGTGCACATGGGGGCCGGCATTGGCGGCATCGACACCATTTCCCGCCAGCACGAGATTCTGCTGGAGAATGGGCCGCGGCGCATTTCCCCGTTCTTCGTGCCCAGCGCCATCATCAATATGACTTCCGGCAACCTGTCCATCAAGTACGGCCTCAAGGGACCGAACCTGGCCATGGTCACGGCCTGCGCCACCGGTACACACGCCATTGGCGATGCAGCGCGCCTGATCATGTACGGCGATGCGGACGTGATGATCGCTGGCGGTTCAGAGCAGGCGGCCAACCCCCTTGGGCTGGCCGGTTTTGCCGCGGCACGGGCGCTTTCCACACGTAACGACGAACCGGAAAGGGCGTCCCGTCCCTGGGACAGGGATCGCGATGGCTTCGTGCTGGCCGACGGTGCCGGCGCGGTGGTGCTGGAAGAGTATGAACACGCCAAGGCGCGGGGCGCCACCATCTATGCAGAGGTGCTCGGGTTTGGCATGAGCGGCGATGCGTATCACATGACCTTGCCCGCCAAGGGCGGCGAAGGTGCTGCACGCTGCATGAAAAATGCTCTGCGCGATGCCGGCCTCAATCCTGAAGATATCGATTACGTCAATGCCCACGGCACCTCCACACCAGCGGGCGATCTGGCCGAGACCGACGCCGTCAAAAGCGTTTTTGGCGACCATGCCTACAAGCTCGCGGTCAGCTCGACCAAGTCCATGACCGGCCATGCACTGGGTGCGGCTGGTGCACTGGAAACCATCTTTACGGCACTGGCTTTGCACGAAGGCGTGCTGCCGCCCACCATCAATCTGGACAACCCGGATGATGGCTGTGACTTGGACTATGTGCCCAACGAGGCCCGTCAGGCCGATATCCGCTATGCGCTGAACAACTCTTTCGGCTTTGGTGGCACCAACGGCACGCTGGTTCTGGGCAAAGTCTGACGGGTTTTCATGCAGCCGGCCATTGTTCGTCAGGCATGGCCTGAACAGCTTGATCTGCTGAATCTCTACCGCGCCAATCCGGCGCGGTATCCGTTTCTGCTGGAGAGTGTCGCCAAGGGCCCGTTGGGGCGCTATGACATTCTGTTTGCCTTTCCTCAGGATACGCTGACCCTTGCGGAAGAGGGGGGCCCCGACTTTTTCAGGGACGAATTTTTGCAGCGCTGGGAAAAGCGCCCGCAGCTGTCCCCTGAGGCGGATATTCCCTTTCTGGGCGGTTTTTTTGCCTTTTTTGCCTATGAATACGCCCGCGTGGTGGAACCGACGCTGCAGTTGCCGCGCGGGAAGGGCCCTCTGGCGCAGCTGGTGCACTGTCCGGCAGCGGTGATCGTGGATCACGCCACGGCCTCGCTGATCCTTGTGGCCGAGCCGGGGGCAGAAACGCTGCTGGATAGCATGCAGGCGGATATTGCAGCGGCACTGGAGCGGCCCCGGTCGAGCGACATGGCCTTTGACATCGGCGATGTGGTAGAGGAGCCGCCTGCGCGTTTTCTTGCCGGGGTGGAGCGGATACGCGATTACATCCTGGCCGGTGATGTGTTTCAGGTCAATCTGTCGCGGGCCTGGCAGGCCCGCGTAGACGCTGATCCCGCAGACCTCTACGACCATCTGCGCCGTGCCAATCCGGCGCCGTTTGCGGCGTTGGCGGATTTCGGCGACTGGCAGGTGATCAGCTCCTCGCCGGAGCGGCTGCTGCGCTTTGACGGCACCTGGCTGGAGACCCGCCCCATTGCCGGCACACGCAAGCGCGGCGGCACGCCCGATGCGGATGCGCGTCTGAAAGCCGAGCTGCTGGAAACGGTCAAGGAACGCGCCGAACACATCATGCTGATCGATCTGGAACGCAATGATCTGGGGCGCATCTGCGAACCCGGGACGGTTGAGGTGAACGAGCTGATGGTGCTGGAGAGCTATCAGCACGTGCACCACATCGTCTCCAATGTGCGCGGGCGCCCCCGCCCGGGATTGAACCCGCTGCAGCAGATCGAGGCGCTGTTCCCGGGCGGCACCATTACCGGCTGTCCCAAGGTACGCTGCATGGAGATTATCGCCGAGCTGGAAGCGGCACCCCGGCAGGCCTATACTGGCAGTCTCGGGTATATCAGCTGGGATGGGCGCATGGATCTGAATATCCTCATACGCACCATGGAGCGCCGCGGCAGGACGCTTCACTTTCGCGCCGGGGCCGGCATTGTGGCCGATGCGCAGGCCCCGCTGGAACTCAAGGAAACCCGCCACAAGGCGGAAGGACTGTTGAGGGCATTGCGATGACAGAAGCGTGGATTGACGGAAGAAAGGCGTCTCAGTTCAGTGTCTGGGATCGGGGACTGCATTACGGTGATGGCTTTTTTACCACGATACGCGTAGAGGAGGGGCGCTTACTGAACTGGCCGGCACATCAGCAGCGGATCCGTCAATCTCTGCATGCGCTTGGTATGCCAGCTCAGCATGCCACGTGGCTCGAGCGGGATTTGAAATCAATCCTGCCGCAACTGAAAAAAGCGACTGGTATTCTCAAGTGCGTGATGACCCGGGGGGAAATGAGTGTCCAGGGATACCGGCCCCCGCAAGCGCCCAAGCTCCGTCGTATTGTGTTGTTTCGTTCCGGTTTGCCGCAACCCGCGGCTGAGCCTTTGACCCTGACAATCAGCTCCGTGTTCTGGCCGACGCCTGATGTCTATCCGGGCATCAAGCACCTGAATCGTCTTGCGCAAGTGGAGGCTTTGCGTGTTCTGCCAGAAAATACGCCGGAAGCGCTGATGCTGGATGCGAAACAGAATGTGGTGAGCGGTGTTGCCTCGGCTGTGGTTGCCAGACTTGGGCGGACAATCTACTTGCCGGACTTGAGCGAAGCGGGTGTGGAAAGTACGGCGGTATTTGCATTGCGCCAGTGTGCTCAGGTGCTGGGCTATCAAGTGCAGACCATACCGCTACCATTGGGGAAACTCATGCATATGGACAGTCTTGCCCTGATGAATGCAGTCAGACTGGTCCAACCTGTACGTCGGTTGCAGGGGCGCATTGATATCGATTTTGAAACGGACGCTTGGGCACCAATCTCGGAGAGTCTGCAAGAGGTCATGGCTGAAACCGCATGGGATGGCAGTTGATTTATGCAGAACTGGGGCAAAAAAGCCGTCTGGGGGTTGATGCTTGTTGCCGTTCTGCTGGTAGTGGTTGGAACGTGGCGGCTGCATGACCTGTATCAGCATCCCCTTGCCGCCAGTGCACAGGGGACCGTGCTCGAAATCGCACCGACCGTGCAGGGAACATTAAAACGTCTGCACGACGCCGGGTTGCGCAGCCCGACGCTTTTCCGACTCTATCTCAGCGGGCAGGGGCTGGATCGCCGCATTCAGTCCGGGGAGATCCGTCTTGACAGTCACTGGACCATGGCGCAGCTGGCGCAGGCGCTGGTCAATGGCCCCCGCGTCCAGTATCGGGTGACACTAGTTCCCGGCATGCGCTTCCGCGAAGCCCTGCAGGCCATCCAGCAGGCCAAGAAGGTCAAGGTGACACTCACGGATGCGAAAGCCATCGCAGCGCTGCCCCAGCGGCTGGGGACTGACAAGTCCATGGAAGGACAGCTGTTGCCGGAAACCTATTTCTATACCGCCGGGACCAGCGATTTCGAGCTGGTCAAGCGGGCGTACGAGGCGCTGTGGCGGTATCTGAACGAGGCATGGCCGAAACGGGATCCGGATCTGCCGCTGAAAACGCCTTATGAAGCACTGATTCTGGCCTCCATTGTGGAAAAGGAAACGGGGCGTGCCGACGAGCGCCCCAAGATCGCCGGGGTGTTCGTGCGTCGCCTGAAAAAGGGCATGCGCCTGCAGTCGGACCCAACCACCATCTATGGACTGGGCGAGGCGTTTGACGGCAACCTGACCCGCGCCGATCTGCGCCGCAAAACTCCTTACAATACCTACCGCATCAAGGGGCTGCCGCCAACGCCCATCTGTCTGGCCAGCAAGGCCAGCATCGATGCCGTGCTGCATCCTGCCCCCGGCAAGGCGCTCTATTTTGTCGCCAGGGGGGATGGCAGTCATGAATTTTCTGAAACACTCGCGCAGCATACCCGTGCCGTGCGCCGCTATCAGCTGAAGAGGAGACATCATTGAGTCGTTTTCTTGTTCTTGAAGGCGTCGAAGGTGCGGGCAAGTCCACCGCGCAGCAGTTCATTGCGGACTGGCTGCGCGCCCGTGGCAAGGCGGTGCTGACCACCCGCGAGCCCGGCGGCACGCCCATCGGCGAGCAGATCCGCGCCATTCTACTGGACCCGGCCAATGCGGCCATGACGGTGGATACGGAAGCGCTGCTCATGTTCGCTGCCCGCGCCCAGCATGTGGCCGAAAAGATCAAGCCGGCGCTGGCGGCCGGGCAGTGGGTGGTGTCGGACCGCTTTGTGGACGCCAGCTATGCCTATCAGGGCGTAGGGCGCGGCATGCCCTTCGAGCGGCTTGATGCCCTGGCGGAGTGGACCCTGCAGGGCTTCCATGCCGACATGACCTTTATCTTTGACCTGCCGCCGGAAGTGGGGCTGGCGCGCGTAGCCGCCCGTGGCGAAGGCCACGACCGTTTTGAGCGGGAAAAGCTGGATTTCTTTGAGCGCGTGCGCGAAGCCTACCTGCAGCGCGCAGCGCTGGCACAAGAGCGTTATGCCATTATCGATGCCAGTCAGCCCGTGGAGGACGTGCAGGCACAGCTTGTAGCGGTTCTGGAGAGACTGCTGTGAACCTGCCGTGGCTTGAGCCCATTCTTGCCCAGTGGCAGGCGGTGCAGCCGGCCCCGCAGAATACGCTTCTGCACGGTCCAGCCGGCATGGGCGGGATTGAGTTGATGGAGGCGATGGCGCGCCGGCTGCTGTGTTCGCAGGGCAGCTGTGGCACGTGCCCGGCCTGTGCCATGCTTGACGCCGGCACCCACCCCGATCTCCTGCGCTGCACCCCGGAGCAGGGCAAGAAGGACATTCGCGTTGAAACCATTCGCGATCTGAACACCTGGGTGTATGAAGCACCGCATCAGGGTGGTGCCAAGGTGGTGCTGCTGTGGCCGGCCGAAGCCATGAATCGCTCGGCCGCCAATGCATTGCTGAAGACGCTTGAAGAACCCCCGCAGGATACCCATTTCATTCTGCTGACTCACCAGCTGGGCGCGCTGCTGCCTACTATTCGCAGCCGCTGCCAGCTGTGGCGCCTGCCCCGTCCGGATGCGGCGACAGCGCTTGCCTGGCTGCAGCAGGCGATGCCGCAGGCGGAGGTCGAGCAGCTGCAGACGGCGCTGGCAATTCACCACGGCATGCCATTGGCCGCCCGGGCATGGCTGGAAAACGAGGGCTGGAAAAGCTATCAGGCGTGGCGGGAGCAGATGAACGGTCTGCGCCGTGGTCAGAAGACGCTGGTGGAGGTGGCCGAGGCCTGGTCCAAATGGGATGTGCTGCAACAGGCACTGGATTATTTTGAAATGTGGTGCACGCGCCAGCTGCACGCCCGCCCGCACGACATGGCGCTGCACGGGCTCTATATTGCCATTCAGGAGGCGCGCACGGCTTTGGCAGAAAACGCCAATGTGCAGCTGACGCTTGAGCGTGTGCTCATTCACTACCTGTATCCGCAAGAGGTGGACGCATGAGAATTACCGACAGTCATTGTCATCTGAACACCATTCCCAAAAAGGCCGGGACGGTGGACGAAATCATTGCCCAGGCAGCCGAGCTGGATGTGACACGCATGCTCTGCGTCGCCATTGAGCCGGCGCGCTGGGATGAAGTGATCGACATCGCCGAGCGATTCGACAACGTTTATGCCACCGTGGGCATTCACCCGACCACCGACCCGGCGGTGCAGCTGGACGAAACCCGTTTTCGCGAGCTGGCTGCCCATCCCAAGGTGATCGGCGTGGGTGAAATTGGGCTGGATTACTTTCACTTCAGGCCGGAAAAGGAGGATCTGAGCTGGCAGCACGAACGCTTCCGCCAGCAGATCCGGCTGGCTAAGGAAGTTGAACTGCCCATTATCATCCATACGCGTGAATCCACGCCCGACCTGCTCGACATTATGGAAGAGGAGGGTGCGGATGCCGTGGGTGGCATCATGCACTGTTTCGTGGAGGATCTAGCCACCGCACAGCGGGCCATGGAGATGGGCTTCTATATTTCCTTTTCCGGCATCCTCACTTTCAACAGCGCAAAGGACCTGCAGGCGGTGGCGAAAGAGATCCCGGCAGAGCGTTTGCTGGTGGAAACCGACAGCCCCTATCTGGCGCCGGTGCCCTATCGCGGCAAGGTCAACCTGCCCGGCTACACTCGCCATGTGGTGGAAAAACTGGCCGAGCTGCGGGGTGAGCCGGCGGAAGCCATTGCCGAGCAGACGTGGCAGAACTTCAATACCCTGTTTGGTTTGAGTGAATGAAACCCTACACCTGGTCGCGCATCTGGCAGCTGGTCAAGTCGCACCGGCGTGAGCTGATCATTGCCAATGTCATTGCGCTGGCGGCGGCGCTGGCGGCGGTGCCGGTTCCACTGCTCATTCCGCTGCTGGTGGACGAGGTGCTGCTGAATCAGCCCGGCACCCTGGTGGGCTGGATGAATCAGCTGTTCCCCCCTGAATGGCACGGGCCGGTGCTGTACATCGGTTTTATAACCCTAGTGACCATTGCATTGCGGTTGGGCGGGTTGGTGCTGGGCATCTGGCAGAATCGCAACTTCACCTTGATCGGCAAGGATGTCACCTGGAAGATTCGTCAGGATCTGCTGGCACGCCTGCGGCACGTCTCCATGGATGCCTATACGCGGTTGGGCTCCGGTTCCGTCAGCGCCACGCTGGTGAACGACGTCAATACGCTGGACGACTTTATCAGCACCACCATCAGCAAGCTGATCGTGGCGGTGCTCTCACTCGTCGGCGTCTCGGTGGTGCTGCTGTGGCTCAACTGGCAGCTGGCGCTGTTCATTCTGCTGTTGAACCCGGTGGTGATCTATTTCACCATTGCTTTGGGGCGCAAGGTGCGCGAGCTAAAAAAGCGCGAAAACACCGCGCTGGAGCTGTTTCAGCAGGCCGTGACCGAAACCCTGGATGCGCTGCAGCAGATTCGCGCAGCGGGCAAGGAACAGCGCTTTTTTGACCGCCTGACGCTGCTGGCCCGCCAGGTGCGCGACTCCGCCGGGCAGTTCGTGTGGAAGTCCGATGCGGCCAGCCGGCTGTCTTTCATGGTGTTTTTGATCGGCTTTGACCTGTTTCGCATGCTCGGCATGCTGATGGTGCTGTGGTCGGATCTCACCATTGGCGAGATGATGGCCATCTTCGGCTACCTGTGGTTCATGATGGGGCCGGTGCAGGAAATCCTTTCCATCCAGTACGCTCATGCGGCGGCATCCGGCGCTCTGCAGCGCATCAACAGCGTGCTGGCGCTGGAACAGGAGCCGGAACCGGAGGGGCATGAAAATCCCTTCGAGCGGTTGCCGGTCGGTATCCGCGTGGAGAACCTGACTTTCGCCTATGGCGACAACGAGCCGGTGCTCAAGGATCTCAGTTTTGCCATTGCAGCTGGGGAAAAGGTGGCGTTTGTGGGCGCATCGGGCGGCGGCAAGACGACACTGGTCAATCTGATGCTTGGTTTCTACACCCCCCAGTGCGGCTGCATCTGTTACAACGAGGTGCCACTGGCGCGCATCGACCGTCAGCTGCTGCGCCAGAAGGTGGCGGTGGTTCTGCAGCAGCCGGTGCTGTTCGATGAAACGGTACGTTTCAATCTTACGCTGGGCGAGGAGCTACCGGACGAGCAGCTGTGGCGGGCGCTGGAAATGGCGCAGGCGGCTGACTTCGTGCGTGAACTGCCGGACGGGCTGGAAACCCGCGTGGGCCGCAATGGCATTACCCTGTCTGGAGGACAGCGCCAGCGCATTGCCATTGCCCGCATGATACTGCAGGACCCGGCCGTGGTCATCATGGACGAGGCCACCTCCGCACTGGATGCGCAAACCGAGCGTCATCTCTACGATGCGCTGGTGCCGTGGCTCGAAAGTCGCACGGCGCTCATCGTCGCCCATCGTCTCACCTCCGTGCTGCAGGCCGAGCGCATTATCGTGTTTGAAGACGGTCGAATCGTGGAGCAGGGCGACCACGCAGCCCTGCTGCGTCAGCAGGGCACCTACTGGCGTCTGTACGGCACCCTGGCGAAATCACCCTCAACCTGATCGCGCCCCGTTTCCGAGTATAACCTTCTGTTGCGACCGTCCCATGTGTTCTCGAGCGGACGTTTGCAGGGGCCCTGTCGTATACTGGCTTAAAACACCTTACTAATAAAGGGGGCTTTATGAAAGCACGCTGGTGGGCTATTGTGCTCGTTGTGGTCGCGTTGGCTGGTGCAGGCTGGCAATACTGGCAGCTGCACACCGAGCAGCAGGATAACAACACGTTGCTGCTGAACGGTCGTATCGAAGGCGATCATCTGCTGGCCGCGGCCAAGCAACCGGGGCGTGTGGTGGAACTGACCCGACAGGAAGGCGAAGCGGTCAAGAAAGGCGATGTGCTGGCGCGGCTGGACGACAGTCAGATTCGCAGCCGGGTGACGCAGGCGGCGTCGGCGTGGCATGCCGCACAGGCGCAGTACACGGCGGCGCAGACCGCCCTTGAGGTATTGAAAAAAACCGTGCCCCTTCAGGTGGAAACGGCGCAGGCCGCATTGAGCCATGCCGAGGCGCAGGCCAGCGCAGCAAAGGCGCAGCTCGATCAGGCCAAGCGGGAGGCGGCGCGTCTTGCCGTGCTGTATCGCAAGAAGCAGGTAAGTCGCGATGCGCTGGAAAAGACGCAGCTGACGGAAAAGACCGCTCGAGCCCAGTGGCAGGTGGCGCAGGCGGCAGTGATTCAGGCGGAAAAAGCATTGAACGAAGCCAAGCTGGGATATGAGCGCATCAGAAGTGAGGAGGCAAAGGTGAACGCGGCCCATGCGGCCATGCTGCAGGCCCATGCCGCGCTGGAAGAGGCCATGAGCGTACTCGAAGACATGACCATTCGTGCACCCGGTGACGGCACTATCGTGCGGCGCCTCGCGCATGTGGGCGAGATGCTGCCAGCCGGCTTGGTGCTGTATGAAATCGTCGATCTGGACGCGCTCTATTTCCAAGGCTATATCCCCGAGAAGGCGCTGGGACGCATTCCGCTGGGCAGCATCGCCCGCGTGAAGGTGGATGCCCTGCCCGGACGGAGTGAAGAGGCGGTGCTGCGATTCGTGAATCAGCAGGCGGAGTTTACCCCCAAGGAAATCCAGACCCCGGATGAACGCATCAAGCAGGTATTCGCGGCCAAGTTTTACCTGAAGCGTAATCCTGAGCACCGTTATCTGCCGGGCATGCCGGCTGATGCCGAGGTGCTGCTTGCTGGCGGGCATGAGTGACGTAACGGCGCCCGTCGGACAGATGGCGAGTGGCCAGACAGGCGCCATGGACTCGCAGCAGTCCGCTGCCATGATTCGCCTGCAGGACGTGGTCAAGCGCTATCGCAAGACAACCGCGCTGCGAGGCGTTGACCTCACGGTGGCACGGGGACAGCTGTTCGGGCTGATCGGCCCGGATGGGGCTGGAAAAAGCTCGATGATGCACATTGTCGCCGGTGTGCTCGCACAGGATGCCGGTGAGGTTGTCGTCAATGGCGTGGCCATCCGCGACGAGCGCAGCGCCGAGGCGGTCAAGGCACAACTGGGCCTGATGCCGCAGGGGCTGGGGCTCAACCTGTATCCCACCCTCAGCGTCGAGGAAAACCTGCGTTTCTTTGCCGATCTGCACGCCATCCCGCCTGATGTAGCCAGCCAGCGCATCGATCAGCTGCTGGCCATGACGCAGATGTCCCACTTTCGCGATCGCCGCATGCAACATCTCTCCGGCGGCATGAAGCAGAAGCTGGGGTTGATGTGCACCCTGATCCATGAACCCCAACTGATTATCCTCGACGAGCCCACTACCGGCGTGGATCCCATCTCCCGTCAGGCCTTCTGGGAGCTGCTCAATCAGCTGGTGCGCGAGCGCTGTTTGACCGCACTGGTGTCCACGGCTTACATGGATGAAGCGGCCCGCTTCGATGCGGTTGCACTCATGCATGATGGCCAGATTCTGGAGCAGGGCCCGCCCGATTCCCTCACGGCCGGTCAGGCGGCGACGGTGCTCTGGTTCCCGGCCGAAGCACGTGACACGTTGCGTCCGTGTTTGCAGAATATTCCTGCCATGCGTTTGCGCATGGATGCCGGTCAACTGCGCGCCTGGCTGCCGCAGGCGCAGCGGGACGCACTGGTGCAGAAGCTGGACAGCCCCCCTTTGCGGGAGACACCGCCCACGCTGGAGGACCTGTTCATGGCGGCGGTCGGCGCGCCCCATGACCTGACCTTTGACTGGGCACCGCCCCCGTCGGTGTCGGCTCCAGTGGAAATACGGGCCGATGGGCTGGTGCGCCGCTTTGGCGACTTTACCGCCGTGGATCATGTCTTTCTGCAGGTACGCGCTGGAGAAATCTTTGGTCTGCTGGGCGCCAATGGGGCCGGCAAAAGCACGCTCATCCGCATGTTGACGGGGATTCTGCCGCCTACGGCAGGCAGCGGGGAGGTGGCCGGTCAGCCACTGGGGAAGGCCTCCCGGCAGGTCCGCCAGCGCATCGGCTACATGTCGCAGCAGTTTTCGCTCTATCCGCAGCTCTCCGTGCTGGAAAACCTCCGGTTGTTTGGACGCATTTATGGTCTGCGCCGCAGACAACTGCAGCAGCGCATCGAGTGGGGGCTGGACTGGACGGGCTTGGTAACGGATAAAAACGAGGCGGCAGGTCGCCTGCCACTGGGAAAACGTCAGCGACTGGCACTGCTGGCAGCCATCCTGCATGAGCCGGAAGTGCTGTTTCTGGATGAGCCCACCTCCGGCGTGGATCCCTTGGGGCGGCAGCAGTTCTGGGGGCTGCTGCACACGCTGGTGCGCAAAGAGGGTGTCGCACTGCTGGTCACGACCCATGCCATGAACGAAGCGGAAAATTGCCACAATCTGGCCCTCATGCGCCAGGGCAGGGTGGTCGCCAGCGGTTCGCCCCGGCAACTGCGCAGCGCGGTGCGCAGCCGCTTCGGGGAGGTGTATGCCCTGCGTGTGGACGATACCGCTCGGGCGCTGGCGACATTGCGGCAACGGGGCTGGCTGGCGTTTGCCCAGGGGCGCGAGGTGCACGTGTTTGTGGCCGGGGATGACGCATCCCTTGGCCGGCTCAAGGCCCAATTGGCCGAGGCAGGGTGTGTGATCAGTGCCATTGAACGCGTGGAACCCACCATGGAAGAGGTGTTCGTGAGCATGATCGAGGGAACGGCATGAACCTGCGCCATATTCGCGCCGTGGCGCTGAAAGAGTCCCGCGAGATTCTGCGCGATCGCATTTATCTGGCGCTGGCCTTTCTGGTGCCCGTCCTGATGATGGTTGTGCTGGGTCACGGACTGGTGCTGGAGGTACGCCATGTGCCCATGGCGGTGTGGAATCAGGACAAGGGGCCACTGAGTCGCGATTTCGTGGATCGCTTTCGTCTCAGCGAGTATTTTGACTATCGTGGTGAACTCACGGGTGATCAGGCCGTGGAGCAGGCGCTCAAGCGCGGCGATGTACGCTTTGTGCTCATCGTGCCGCCGCATTTTTCCGAGCGGTTGTCCCGTGGCCTGACGGCGCCGGTGCAGACGCTGATAGACGGCCAGTTTACCTACCACGCCCGCGTTGCCAGCGGCTATGTCCAGGCCATTACGGTGCGCTTCAATCAGGATCGCATTCAGGACTGGCTGGCACGACGGGAGGGGCTGCCGCCGGAACGGGTTCAGCAGCAGCTGAGCCCGGTGAAGCTGGAAGTGCGCTACCTTTACAATCAGGCACTCAAGAGTGAGTGGTCCATCGCACCCGGTTTGATCATGCTGATCATGCTCATGGCACCCGCCCTGCTGACCGCGCTGGGCGTGGTGCGTGAAAAGGAGAGCGGCTCCATCTTCAATTTCTACGCCTCCAACGTGCGCCGTGAGGATTTTCTTATCGGCAAGCTGCTGCCTTATGTGGCCATCTCCGCGATCAACCTGCTGGTGCTTACCGCCATGGCTTTGTGGGTGTATGGGGCGCCCTTCAAGGGCAGCGTGAGCGTGTATGCAGTGGCCAGCCTGCTGTACATTTTCGCGGCCGGCGGGATTGGCCTGCTGGTGTCCGTGCTGGTGCGCAGTCAGGCTGCGGCAGCGCTGATAACCATGCTGGGCACCATGATCCCGGGGTTCATGTTCTCCGGGCTGATGATGCCCATCAATTCCATGAGCCCCGAAGCGCAGCGCGAAGCACATCTGTTCCCTGCCATGCACGATCTTGAGGTGGTGTGGGGCGTGTTTCTGAAAGGACAGGGCTGGGACTTTCTCTGGCCGCAGGTGACCCTGATCGGTCTTTACGCCGGGGTGGTTCTGACGCTGGCGTGGGTCCTGTTTCACAAGCGGGTTAAGCGATGATGTGGTGGCGTCAGCTGGTGGCACTGTGGTTCAAGGAGCTGCGCACGCTCTACCGCGACCCCTTTCTGCTGCTGGCGATGATCTGGTTCTTTACCGCTGAGATCTACATCGCCGGCACCGGCATTCGCCTGGAACTCAACAAGGCGCCCATGGGCGTGGTCATGGAAGAGAGCAGCGCCCCGGCGCGCGAGTGGGTAGCGGCGTTTCATCGACCGTGGTTCGATGTGCGGGGATCGGTCTCCGACATGCAAACGGGGCAGGCGCTGCTGGATTCCGGGGAGCTGATGCAGGTGGCAGATCTGCCGCCGCGCCTGGAGGAAGCCCTGCGGCGTGGACAGCCGGTGGCCATTCAGGTTTTCATGGACGGCAGCAATGTGACCCTCGGCAGTCTGATGGCCAGTTATACCCAGCAGATTCATGCGCGCTACAACACCGAGCAGATGCTGGAAAAACTGCACCGCAGTGCCGCGCAGCCATTGCCTGTGCCCCAGGTGGACAACCGCATCCGCCTGCGCTTCAACGAAAACAATGAAGACAGCTGGTTCATGTCGGTGACGGAGCTGTTCATGGTGATCACTGTGCTGGGCATGCTGCTGCCGGCGGCGCTGGCGGTGCGCGAAAAGGAGCGCGGCACCATCGAGCAGCTGCTGGTGACCCCCCTGGATACGACGCAGATCATGCTCGCCAAGATCTTCGCCGTCATTCTGGTGATTCTGTTCGGGGTGACCATTAGCTTATTCTGGGTGATTGTGCCGCTGATCGGCGCGCCGCTACGGGGCGATCTGGGGCTGTTTTATGCCAGTGTGGCGCTGTATGCTTTCAGCATCTGTGGGGTGGGGCTGTTTATTTCCACACTGGCGCGCAATCTTGGGCAGGTGATGCTGCTCACCTTCATGCTGATTCTGCCCATGCTGCTGCTAAGCGGGGCGTGGACGCCGCCAGAGGCCATGCCGCAGTGGGAGCAGACGCTTATGGCGTTCACGCCGCTGTATCACTTCAACATTATCGGCAACAGCATCCTGTTCAAGGCGGCGACCCTGGCGGAACTGAAAACCCACCTGCTGGCGCTGTTTGCCATCGGTTTAGTGCTGTTTTCCTTCGGCGCGTGGCGTTTCCGCCGCCAATTTGCCGTCTGAACGGCGTTTTTCCCCACGTTTTTGCAGCGCGCAAAAAAGGGTCGCCGAAAAAGTCGGGGACCCCCTTGTCCATTAAGGCTTTTGTGCCTAGTGGTGATGCATTTTCATGTCCATGCCGGCGTGAATCATTTTCACCGGTGCCGTCACCTGCTTGGTGCTGTCGTCCTTGAATGTCAGTGTCAGGCGAACGGTGTCACCCGGCTTGAGCGGGTGCTTCAGGTTGATAAGCATGATGTGGTAGCCGCCGGGCTGCAGCGGGGTAGCCTTGTGGGCCGGCAGGTCAATTTTTTCTACCGGGCGCATCATCATCATGCCGTTCTTGTGAATGTGCGTGTGCAGTTCGGTCACCTTGGCTACGTCCGAATCGGCACCCATCAGCGCGGTGTCATGGTCGCTGGTGTTTTTCAGCACCATAAAGGCAGCACTGGCCGGTGCTGTGGGTGGAACAGCGCGGGCATAGGGATTGATGACCTTTACATGATCGGCATCGGCGGCGTGCGCCTGCGCGAACAGAAAGGCGGTGGCCAGCATGCTGGCGCCAAACAGGGTCTTCAGGTTCATGGTGTGGCTCCTTTCAGGGTCTTGTAATACAGGTCGGTAATGGCCTGCTGGAAGGCTTTCGGTGAGGTGCCGTGGGGCAGTTGGGTGACCAGCTTGCCATCCGGGTCGATCAGGTAGGTAAAGGCAGAGTGATCCACCAGATAGCCGATGGCGGCTTCCTTGACCGGTACCTTCTTGTACACGGCACCATAGCGATGGGCGATCGCCTCCAGTGTTTTGGGGTCGCCGGTCAAACCGATTATGTGCGCATTGAAAAAGTCCGTGTAGGCTTTCAGGCGATCCGGCGTATCCCGCTCGGGATCGATGGAGACAAAAATGATCTGGGTCTTGTCGCGGATTTCAGGCGGCAGATTGCGCCATGCCACGGAGAGGTTGCCCAGGTTGGTGGGGCAGATGTCCGGGCAGAAGGTGTAGCCGAAGTAGAGCAGCACGATCTTGCCCTTGAAGTCGTGCAGGCTCACCGGGCCATTGGCGCTCTGCAGGGTGAAGTCGCCGCCGGGCGGCGGCCCGGACAGCACGGCATGGCCAGCCTTCTGCCTGTGCTGCCAGGCAAAGAAGCCGGCTGCAACAGCCGCCAGCAACACGACGAGAATGGCCCAGACACTTTTACGCATGGTGAAATCCCTTAGAATCTGGCACTGATTTTAGCCCATGCGCTGCGGCCGGGTTCGTTCACCTGGTAGCTGGTGCCCTGCGTGGGATCCATCTTGCGGTTCAGGTAGTCGGCATAGGCGTGATTGAATACATTGTCCACGCCTGCGGCCAGCGCCCAGGTGCGGTTGATGCGCCAGTCGGCATACAGGTCGAGGGTAGCCCAGCCGGGCGTCTTGCCGGTTTCATCCGGCGAAAGCGCATCGATGTCCGACTTGTCTGTCGCCCAGTTGACCCGGGCACCATAGCGCCATGACCCCTGCTCGCGGGAGAGTTCCGCAAAGCCGTGCCACGGTGCGATACCGGCCAGATTGCGGTGGTCGCTGTCGTTGTAGCCGTAGGTATAGGTGGCACTAAGGGTCAGGTCGGTGCGGCTGTCCAGCGCCCAGTCGCCGCTCAGCGTGGCACCGCGCAGTTGAGCATTTTTATTGATATAAATGACGCGGCCATCATTGGCGCTCACGCTGCTCTGGTTCTGAGCCTTGTCCTTGAGGATATAGTCGTCCACCCAGTCGGCCCACAGATGTGCCTGCCAGTAGGCGGCCAGCGCCTTGCCGGACAGATCCCACTGAATCTGACGGTGGTTTTCCGCCTTAAGGTTCGGGTTGCCCACCCATGAGTTGGCGCCGGCATTTTTGGCCATATAGCGCTCGGTGGCGTCCGGTGCACGCCAGGTGCTGGACAGGGTCCACTGGCTGGTCCAGCTGCCCAGACGGTGCTGCCAGCCTGCCAGCAGGTTGGTGTAGGTGTCGTCGTGCTTGATGTCTGGTGTGGTGCCATAGGTGCTTTGATAGAGTGAGCGAGGTGTTCCGCTAGCCACGGTTTTGTCTGCAGCGCGGGCATCGGTATGGATCTGATCCACGCGGGCACCGAGCTTGAGCGTGCCGGCAGAGAAGGGGTGCGTCATTTCCGCAAAGGCACTGCGGCGTTCGTAGCGGGTATCCGGCCACATGAGCGAGAGCGCTGCCCCGTTGGTGGCATTTTCAAAGGTGGCATTTTTCTTTTCATAGCGGGCATCCACACCATAGGTGAGCTGGGCAGGCCCGAACTGGCTGTGCAGGGTCAGGGTGCCGCCGGTGGTATCGGTATCGGTTGGGGTGCGGCGCTTCATCATGCCGGCAGGGCGCAGGGAGTAGTTATCCATCAGGTGATCCACGCTGGTGTGGTACAGCTCGATCTTGCCACCGTTCCAGAGATAGCCCGCGCTGATACGATTGGCTTCGGAGTAGGGGGAATCCATCTTGGCACCGGGATAAAGCGCATCCTCGATGCGGCTGCGTTCGGCGCTGACCGTCGCTATGCCCGGCCCCATGCGCACGCCGGCCTTGGCGCCGAAGCTTTTGCTCTCGTATTCCGCCTTGACGGTATCACCGTTGCCATCGGTGTAGTTATTGGCCTGTGTATGGCTGCCAAAGACGCGCAGGGCAGCCCGGTCACCGGCGGCTTTGACGTCAAGCGCTTCGCTGTGGTTAATAAGATTTGATTTTTTAACACTGGCACGGCCGTGCACGCCGGGCGTCCAGTCGAGGTGCCGTTCCAGCAGCAGTGTGCCGCCGCTGGCGTTGTCCACCGGCCGGGTGAGGGTGGTGATGCCCAGCAGGGCGGTGACGGTGTCGGTGGTGTCCAGATCCCTATAGCTGGTGGCCGGATCCATGCGGTTGGGGCAGCCGGAGGCGATTTCCGCGCCATCGAGACTGACACGCACACGGCTGGCCTTCTGACCATGTACCACCGGATCGATGCCGTGGCCACCCATGCGGCTGCCCTCCACACCGGGAAGCTGGCGCAGCAGATCGCCTGTTTCACCCCGGGCACTGTCGGTCAGCAGCTCGGCGGGCAGGCTTGCGGCCGTCGCAGCGGTGTCTTCCACCTGAATGGGGGGCAGAGTTTCGGCATGGAGGGGCAGGGTGGCGGTTAGTGCGGCAGCAATGAGCGTCTTGCGATACATGGTTGGACTCCTTGGAAGTGATGTATCCCCTTACTTTAAGCAAAAGAGGAAATGAAACCTTGACGCAAGTCTTGAGAAACGGGGCGAATCCTTACGAAACCCTTACGCCCGCGGTAAAATGCGGGCAGTTTCACACGACCGACTGGAAGAATTCATGCCTCAGGAATTGTTGCGCCGCGTACTCTCCGTTCCCGTTTACGATGTGGCCACGGAAACGCCCTTTGAGCGGGCGCCGCTGCTGAGCCGTCGGCTCAAGAATGATGTATGGCTCAAGCGCGAAGATCTGCAGCCGGTGTTTTCCTTCAAGCTGCGCGGCGCCTACAACAAGATGGTGCACCTGACCGACGCGCAGAAGGAGGCGGGTGTGATTGCGGCGTCGGCCGGCAACCATGCGCAGGGCGTGGCGCTGGCGGCGAGCAGGATGGGCATTGATGCGGTGATCGTCATGCCGCGCACCACACCACCGATCAAGGTGAATGCCGTGCGCCGCTTGGGCGGGAATGTTGTGCTGGCCGGCGATACCTACGACGAGGCCGCGGCCCATGCGCGCCAGCTGGCCGAGGATAACGGCTATACCTTTATTCATCCCTATGACGATCTGGACGTGATTGCCGGACAGGGCACCATCGGGTTGGAGATGCTGCGTCAGAAGCGCAGTCCGCTGGATGCGGTGTTCATTCCGGTGGGCGGAGGTGGCTTGATCGCCGGCGTGGCGGCCGTATTCAAGCAGGTGTGTCCCCACACGCGCATTATTGGTGTGGAGCCGGAGGATGCCGCCTGTCTGACCGAAGCGCTCAAGGCCGGCGAGCGGGTGGTGCTGGATCAGGTGGGGCTGTTCGCCGATGGCGTGGCGGTGGCGCAGGTGGGCGAATTGCCGTTTCAGTTCGCGCAGCAGTGCGTGGATGAGATGGTGACCGTGAATACCGACGAGATCTGCGCCGCCATCAAGGACATTTTTGAAGATACTCGCGCCATTGCCGAGCCGGCAGGGGCGCTGGCGCTGGCCGGTTTGAAAAAGTGGGTGCAGCAGGATGAGTCTCGCCAGGGCATGCAGCTCTCCGCCATTGTCAGTGGTGCCAACATGAACTTCGACCGCCTGCGTCATATTTCCGAGCGCACCGAGCTGGGCGAGAAGAAGGAAGCTATCTTTGCCGTCACCATTGACGAGCGGCCGGGCAGCTTCAAGCGCTTCTGCGAACTGCTGGGGCCGCGGCGCATGATCACCGAGTTCAACTACCGCTATGCCGACCCGCAGCAGGCGGTGGTGTTTGTGGGGGTGCGCACCGAGCAGGGCGAAGAGGAAAAGGAAGAGATTATTCAGCAGCTGCAGGCCCACGACTACCCGGTGGTGGATATGTCCGACAACGAGATGGCCAAACTGCACCTGCGTCACATGGTGGGTGGTCACGCCCACGGCGTGGCGCATGAGGTGGTGTATCGCTTCGAGTTTCCGGAGCGCCCGGGCGCATTGCTGCAGTTCCTCAGCCACATGAGCGAGGAGTGGAATATCAGTCTGTTCCACTACCGCAACCACGGCTCGGCCTATGGCCGCGTGCTGGTGGGTGTGCAGGTGCCGCCCGAACAGCGACAGGATTTCGAGATGTATCTGGAAAGCCTGGGCTACCCGTTCGTCAATGAACAGAATAACCCCGGTTATCAGCTGTTCCTGCGCCCGACCGACTGATTTGCTTGCTGGGTTCCTCAGTAGAGAGCCATGCCCGCGAGATCAGACCGGCTCCAGTGTGCTGCACTGAGCGTGTTGGCGTCGTAGCTCCAATCAGTCGGAAAGGGCCTTTCCTGTTTCCTGGCTTGCCGAATCTTTTTTATTTCAGGCTACATGTGTCTGCCCAGTCCCTCCGTGGTAGGGCACGGCTTGAGCCTGAAAGGGTGGCCTCTGCATGCCATGAGCCATTTCTGAAAATCTTCTGGTGATTGGCAGGGTATGAGATGTCCGCAAAGCGGTGAGGACTGGTTCAGTTTTTGCGCGTAAAGTGCTGCACCCCGTTTTCCGTCACCACACCATCCAATGGCACATCCCACGGCTGCGCCGGCAGTGCATCCACCTGCTGAAAGGCGTAGGCCCAGCCCACCAGAAGGGGGGGGCCCGATTTTTTTCGTGCGCCATTTTTTCGGCATGCAAAGGTGCGGTCGTAGTAGCCACCCCCCATGCCCAGACGGTGCCCCTGGGCATCGAAGGCTACCAGCGGTGTGATCACTGCATCCAGCTGACACCCGTGGCGGTAATGGCGGCCTATGGGCTCGAGAATGCCGTATCGGTTGGGCTTGAGCGGTTCATCGGGTGTCCAGGGCGCAAATAGCATGGGGTGGGGGAGCGGCTGCGCCAACACGGGCAGATAGAGGGGATGGCCGCGGGCATGCAGCGCTGCAATCAGCGGTTCGGTGGGCAGCTCGCCATCACTGGAAAAGAAAACGCCTACATGCGCCTTGCGTTGCAGCCAGGGGGCGCGCAGTAGATGATGGGTTGCACGTTTTGCGGCTTCGAAACGCTGTCTGGAGGAGAGCATGTTGCGCTGCTTGCGCAAGGTCTGGCGCAATGTGCGCAGGTTAGATGCATTCACGACGAGACTCATGAGGAGGGAAAGGGGGGCAGATCGGTCGCCCTTGGTCCCTGAACCCACAGGTTCAGGTGGCGGTCTCGAACATGGGCTTAGGCTGCCCGGACCAATGCGGGCGGCTCACCACCCATGCCTCTGACCCCTAGATCATCGATCATCGGCACAGGGGCACTTGGACGAACCGATCTGCACTTTCATTATAGGCCCTTTGGAAGGCCGTTCAAGCGCTATCGCTGCGGCTTTCCGGCGTGTCGGGCACATCCAGCGACATGGAAAGCTGCTGCATGACCTGTTCCAGGGTCTTGTCCACCTGCCGTGTGGTGGCACGGCTGCGTTCCTTGACCAGCAGCAGATCATAGGCCAGGTTCAGTGCCACGGTCAGTGCGCGCAGTTCTCCGGTGCGCCCCGGGGCTTCCTGAAGTTTTCTGTCCACCAGTGTGGCCGCTTCGATGAGGCGTGCTTCGTCCTCGGGTGCGACCGGCACGCGGAAGGTGTGATTGTTGAGGGTGATATCCAGCGTTTTCTGGCTCATGGGCATGAGTCCTGTGCAGCGATGGTGTAAGATTTGATGATAAAAGAAACAGAGGTCCGGCATGAAAGAAATTTGTCCAACCGTGGAGCGCATCGTGCGCGAATGGCCCGAACTGGAGTCGCCGGCTTTTCTGCACGGCATGCTCACGGGTGAGTTGTGCGGGGCCGAAAAGCTGGAGGTGGGCGATTTCATCAAGGGGCTGCTGCAGGAGATCGGGGCCGAATCGGTCAAGGAGCGGGTGCTGCAGACGCTCTACGTGCTCTACGATGAAACCCTGAAGGGGCTTACCAGCAGCGATTTCAGCCTGGAGTTGTGTCTGCCGGACGAAGAGCGCCCTCTGATTGAACGCGCCCGGGCCGTGGGCCAGTGGTGCGAAGGGTTTCTCTATGGCTTTGGCCTGACCCATCCGGGTCGCGCGAAGTTGGGTGAAGAGGTAAAGGAGTACCTGGAGACGTTGCAGGATGTGGCCGACATCGACAGCGAAGCGCTGAAGGGTGTTGAGGACGAGCAGATGAATGCGCAGCTGGAAGAGATCATCGAGTTTATCCGCATTGGTGCCATTGCCGTGTACGAGAACCTGCACCCGGCCGAGCGCAAGCCCATTGAGCTGGACACCATTCCCGAACCCACCCACAAGACCGTGCAGTAAATGGACATGACCCCTTTCAAGGACCACCGTGCACGGCTGCTCGAGGCACTGCCACCGGGCAGTGCCGCACTGGTCTTTTCAGGCCGAGAGCAGTTTCGCAACCGGGACGTGGACTACCCCTTCCGTGTGCACAGCGATTTTTACTATCTGACCGGGTTTACCGAGCCGGACAGCACGCTGCTGCTGATTCATGCCAAGGACGGCAGCACGCACAGTGTGGCGTTTGTGCGCCCCCGCGACGAAAAGGCGGAAATCTGGACCGGCCGTCGCCTGGGTGTGGAGCGTGCTCCGGACGTACTGGGCGTGGATGCCGCATACAGCAGTGAGGAACGAGATGCACAGCTGGTCGAGCTGCTCAAGGGCGTGCAGCAGGTGCATGTCAGCTTTAGCGAAAGCGCCTACTGGTGGCCGGTGCTGCAGCCGGTTTTTGCGGGCCTGAAAAAGCACATTCGTGAAGGCATCGAACCGCCACAGGCGCTGCAAGATCTGGATCGTGTCCTGCATGAGCAGCGCCTCATCAAGCAGCCCTGGGAGCTGGCGCGTTTGCGCGAAGCAGCGCAGATCAGTGTGAAGGGACACCTTGCCGCCATGCAGGCGACCCCACGCGCACAGACGGAACGTGAGGTTCAGCGGGCGCTGGCGTGTGCCTTCTACGAGGCAGGCGGGGATGACCTGTCGTTCAACCCCATCGTGGCATCCGGTGCCAATGCCTGTGTGCTGCACTATACCGAAAACGGTGCGCCACTCGATCACAACGCACTGCTGCTGGTGGATGCGGGCGCGGAAAAGGCCTTTTACGCCGGTGACATTACTACGACCTTTCCGGCCAGTGGCCGCTTTTCGGCCGAACAGAAAGCCCTTTATGAGGTGGTGCTGGCGGCACAGCAGGCCGCCTTGGAGCAGGTGCGTCCTGGTATCACCTACGACCGTCATCACCAGGCGGCTGTGCGCGTGCTCACCGAAGGGCTGGTGGATCTGGGACTGCTGCAGGGCGAGGTGGACACGCTAATTGAAGAAAAGGCCTATAACCGCTTCTACATGCACAAGACCGGCCACTGGCTCGGGCTGGATGTGCACGACGTGGGCGCCTACCGTGTCAATGGCGCCTGGCGCCCGCTGGAAGAGAACATGGTGCTCACCGTGGAGCCGGGGCTGTATGTGGCCCCGGATGATGACAGCGTGGAGGCGCGCTGGCGAGGCATCGGCATCCGCATTGAGGACGATGTGTGCGTTACCGCCGACGGCCACGAAATTCTCACTCATGGCCTGCCGCGTACTCCGGAGGAGATCGAGGCGTGGATGGCGTAGTCCGGCAAGCGGAACTGATTGTGGTTGGCGGCGGTCCTGTTGGACTGGCGCTGGCGATTGGTGCCCGGTGTCAGGGCATCAAAACGCTGCTGGTAGAGCGCAGTGCGCCGGCTCAAGCTGAGGGCACCTCGTTCGATGGGCGCATGCTGGCGCTCAATGTGGCCAGCCAGCAGCTGCTGGAACGCATTGGCATCTGGAACGAACTGGCCCCGTTTGCCACGCCCATTGAGCATGTGCATGTATCGCAGCAGGGGCATTTCGGCCTGACGCTGATGCACGCCGAGGAAATGGGCGTGCCGGCGCTGGGCTACAGTGTACTCGGCGCTGACCTGGGCCGTGTCCTGTGGGCAGAAGCCGAACGCGCCGGGGTGCAAGTGCTGCGCCCGGAGCAGGTCGTGGATGTGGCGCTTGAGGAGACAAACGTGCGGGTGCAGCTGCAGGACGGCACGTCCATTGAGGGCGCACTGCTGGCGGGCGCAGACGGTACTCATTCCCGCGTGCGGGAGGCGATGGGGTGGCCGTTGCAGGAAAAGGATTATGGCGCCCATGCGGTGCTGGCGCAGGTGAAAACCCGCCAGCCCCACCATGGCTGGTCGTTCGAACGCTTCACCCCTGACGGCCCCGTGGCGCTGCTGCCGCACCGCACGCACCATCACAAGGCGGTGTATGTCTGCCCCAATGCGCAGCTGGACGCGGTGATGGCGCTGGATGATCATGGCTGGCTCGCAGCCTTTACCGCGCGCATGGGGCCGCGGCTGGGCGGCTTTGATGCGGTCAGCCCGCGGCTGGCCTATCCTCTGAAGGAAGCCTATGTGCCGCGGGTGGCAGAAGGGCGGGTGGCCCTGCTGGGCAACGCCTCGCACACGCAGCATCCGGTGGCGGCACAGGGGCTCAATCTGGGGCTGCGCGACGTGGCCGACTATCTGGATGCGTTGCAGCAGCGAGACGCCTGGGGCAGCGCGCAATGGGCGCAGGCCTATGAGACAAAACGGCAGGCGGATCATCAGGCGGTGATGCGCATGACCGACTCGCTGGTGAATATCTTTCAGTGCCGTCTGCCCGGCGCCGGACACCTGCGCGGTGCGGGGCTGGTGGCGACACAGCTGGTGCCAGGGCTGAAACGACGGCTGGCACGCTTTTCCATGGGGTTGGAGTCATGAGCCGGATTGTTGATGTGATCGTGGTTGGCGGCGGCATGGTGGGCGCATCGGTGGTGCTGCGCCTGGCGGATGCCGGCCTGCAGGTGGCGGTGGTGGAGCGGGCGCGCCCACCTGCGCCGGATGCGGTGGCACCGTGCGAGGTACGCGTAAGTGCCCTGACGCATGCCTCCGAACAGTGGCTGGCGCAACTGGGCGTCTTGCTAACGGTGCTGCATCACGGGGCGCACCCTTTTCGCGCCATGCACGTGTGGGCGGATGATGTCTCTGGCGAAGTGGTCTTCGATGCCGCATCGGTGGGTGAAGCCGATCTGGGGCATGTGGTGCCCAACCGCTTGATTCAGGCAGCCCTGTGGGCGCGTCTTGCCGACCATGACAATGTGACCACCTGTTTTGACAGCCTGCATGAAATGGAAACGGATGCGTCCGGGATTCATGCGGTGCTGGAGGGCGGCGCCACATTGCATGGCCGCCTGCTGGTGGGCGCGGATGGCGCCCTGTCTCGGGTGCGCACGCTGGCGGCCATCCCCATGGACAGTCACGAGTATGGCGAAGCGGCCATTGTCGGCTGTGTCCGCACCGAGCAGTCACATCAGGACGCCTGCTGGCAGCGCTATACAGCAGAGGGGCCGGTGGCATTTCTGGCCATGCAGGATAATCTCTCCTCGCTGGCTTGGTATCTGCCGCAGCACAAGCTCGACTGGGCGCTGTCGCTGGATGATGAGGCGTTTGCCGATGCGTTGACCGAGGCCAGCGGCAGGTGCCTGGGCCGCATCGAATGGGTCGGTGAGCGTGCCGGCTTTCCGCTGGTGCGGAGGCATGCCCGGCGCTACCATGCCGAGCGGGTGGTGCTGGTGGGCGATGCCGCCCATACCATCCACCCGCAAGCGGGGCAGGGTGTAAATCTGGGCTTTCTGGATGCGCAGGTGCTGTGCGAGGAGTTGCTGGCTGCCGTGGAAGCCGGTGCTCCTTTCTGGGCCTCGGCTGTGTTAAGCCGTTATCAGCGCCGCCGCTATATGGATAATCTGGCGGTGCAGCGCGCCATGGATGGTTTTGAGTGGTTGTTCGCTCACGATCTGCCGTGGAAGCGGCCGCTGCGGCAGCTGGTGATGCTGGCCGGGCGCCAGCGGCCGGCGGCCCAGACCTTGACGCGTCTGGCGCTGGATGCACGACCGGGAAGTTACTGAAATGCCGATTAAGACATTGAAAAAAAGCATCAACATGCGCGCGGTACTGGGCGTGGGCGGTGTGCCCGCCAGCGAGAATGCGCGTGCCCGCCGCTTTGGCGAACTGATGGAAACAGCGGTGCTCCTTGCTCTTGCATTGGTGTTTTTTCAGGTGTTTGCCCAGGTCTTTGGTGTCACAGCCGAATTCCGCTTTATCGACTTTCTTATCTGGCTGGTCTTTGCGGTGGAGTTTTTTGGTGCGCTTCGCCTGGTGGATGATCGCTGGCGTTATGTCCGCTACAACTGGATGAATGCTCTGATCGTATTTCTGGCCTTTCCATACTTGCCGTGGGGTGAGGCCTATGCGGTTGTCTTTCAGTCGCTGCGTTTGGCGCTGATTTTTCGGTTCACGGTGCATTTTTTTGATACCGCTCTGGAGATTCTGCGCCGTAATCGCTTTGGCCTTGTGTTGGGTGTGGCAGCATTGCTGGTGGTGTTCGCTGGCGCGCTGTTTGCTCATCTTGAGCACCGTTCCATTGGTGATGGTATCTGGTGGGCACTGGTGACAGTGACGACGGTCGGTTATGGCGATGTGGTTCCCCATACCGAATACGGGCGGATGTTCGGTGGTGCCATGATTCTGGTTGGCGTTGTCCTGTTCTCGCTGGTTACGGCGAATATCTCCGCCTTCCTTGTCGGTGAGGAACAGTCGCGGATCGAGAAGGAAATCCTGCATACCGTGCGGGACACCAACGGGCGGGTCATTGCGCAGGAGCAGGCGCTGGCTCGTCATGTGGATGCGGTGTTGCAGCGTCTGGAAACCATCGAGGTGCACAGTGCCGAGCGACTGGAGAAGAGCGTTGAGCAGCTGGCGCGGGATATTGAGGGGCTGGCCCGCAATCAGGCACGCATGCTGGCAAGGTTGGGGGATGAGGTCGGCCGACGCGAGGTGGAGAAATTGGGCGCTGACATTGCTCGGGTGGAAAGTGCAGTGGGACGGCTGCACAAGCTGATTGAGGAAAAGAAGATTCCCTGAAAGTATTGCAAAAATATGGCAGGGTCGATTAGGATTAACTGTTATGATTTTTGCTCATAGGGCAATCAAAAAAATAAATTGAATTTTCGGCAGAGGGAGGCCCCAAATGGCCATAGTGGATCGCCGGTTGCAGGTTTTTTATACCGTTGCCAAGGTGTTGAGCTTTACCAAGGCGGCTGAAACGCTGCACATGACGCAGCCTGCTGTGACCTTTCAGGTCAAGCAGCTGGAGGAGCAGTTCAACACCCGCCTGTTTGACCGCACGCACAACAAGATCTCTCTGACCGAGGCGGGCAGGATCGTCTATGGCTACGCCGAAAACATTCTCGAGCTCTATGAGCGCATGTACAACGAGGTGCTGGAAATTACCGGCGAGGTGTCCGGTTCGCTGCTGATCGGCGCCTCCACCACCATTGCCGAATACATGCTGCCCTGTCTGCTGGGGGCCTTCAAGCAGCAGTTCCCGGAAGTGAATATCCGCCTGCAGGTGGGCAATACCGATGCCATTGTCACCATGGTGGAAAACAACCTGGTGGATCTGGGGCTGGTGGAAGCGCCGGTGTACAACAAGAACCTGGAAGTGGAAGTGTGCCGCATCGACGAGATGGTGCTGGCCGTTCCGCCGGATCATCCGCTGGCCTCGCGCAGGGAGGTTTCCGTTGAAGAGATCCGCCGCTACGAATACATTACCCGCGAGGAAGGGTCTGGTACCCGTGCGGTGATCGACCAGTATCTCAAGGAGCAGGGGCTGAGCTACAGTGATCTGGATGTGGTGCTGGAGCTGGGCAGTCCCGAGGCCATCAAGATGGCCATTGAAGCGGGGGTGGGCATCGCCATCGTTTCGCGTACCACGCTGCGCAAGGAGCTCAAGCTGGGTACACTGAAGGCGGTTCCACTCAACCCGCCGCTGACGCGTCCCTTCTCGCATGTGCGCCAGAAGCACAAGTTCCGCAACAACGCTGTGGTCGAGCTGCTTAACTTCGCGGTGGACTACTGCAAGCGTCGCGCCATCGAAGAAGGCTTTTCCGTGCCGGATCTGGAGGCGGCGCAGCAGGCCATACGCAAGGGCAGCTGATTCCGGTTCGTTTGGCGTGCGCACGCCCACATCATGGCGAGGCGGTCTCGTATAATATGCGTTTCCTGAATCCGCTACGCTCAAGAGGGTGCGCATGCTGTCCGTGCTGAAACGCTATCTCATCGCCGGTCTGCTGGTGTGGCTGCCCTTGGGTGTGACCATCGCGGCACTTATCTTTCTGGTCAATCTGTTTGACAAGAGCCTGCTGCTGCTGCCGCAGCACTGGCGGCCGGAATACTGGCTCGGCTTCAAGATTCCGGGTTTCGGCATTATCGTTTCCCTCACCCTGATTCTGGTGACCGGCATGCTGGTGGCCAATTTCCTCGGCAACCGGCTCATGCGCCTGTGGGAAACCTTCCTGGAGCGTATTCCGCTGGTGCGGGGCATCTACTCGGCGGTCAAGCAGCTGACCGAAGCGGTGCTGGGTACCGGTGATCAGAGCTTTCAGAAGGTCTTTCTGTTGGAATACCCGCGCCGCGGCCTGTGGACGCTGGGGTTTCAGACCAGTACCACCCGCGGCGAAGCCCAGTGCAAAACCGGGGTGGAGGATGTGGTCAACCTGTTTGTGCCCACCACGCCCAACCCTACGTCCGGCTTTTTCATTATCGCCGACCGCAAGGACATCATCGAGCTGGATCTGGGGGTGGACGAGGCACTGAAGATGGTGATTTCCGGCGGGGTGGTGGTGCCGCCGCTGGAGTGTGAACAGAACAATGAACGGGCGCAGGCTGACGAAGAAACGCCTGCGGCCGCTACGGACTATAAAAAATCGGAGAATCCAAAACCATGACAACTGAACATGCCTACCGCAGCCACTACTGTGGCACGGTAACCGAAGCCCTGATGGACCAGACGGTGACGGTCGCCGGCTGGGTGCACCGCCGTCGCGACCACGGTGGCGTGATCTTTATTGATCTGCGCGACAGCAGCGGTCTGGTGCAGGTGGTGGTGGATCCGGACACACCCGAGGCCTTTGCCGCAGCGGAACGCTTGCGGGCCGAATGCGTTATTCAGGTGACCGGTCGCGTGCGCGCCCGCCCGGAAGGGACGACCAACCCCAATCTGCCCACCGGTCAGATCGAGATTCTCGCCAAGGATCTGCAGGTGCTGAGCATGGCCGAGCCCATCCCGTTCCAGCTGGACGAGAAGGTGGGCGAGGACGTGCGCCTGAAGTATCGCTACATCGATCTGCGCCGGGACGACATGCAGCGCAACCTCAAGCTGCGTTATCAGGTCACCCGCGCCATGCGCAACTATCTGGACGCCAACGGCTTCATGGAAATTGAAACCCCCATGCTGACCAAGTCCACCCCGGAAGGTGCGCGCGACTATCTGGTGCCCAGCCGCACCCATCCCCACAAGTTCTTTGCCCTGCCGCAGTCACCGCAGCTGTTCAAGCAGTTGCTGATGATGTCCGGCTTTGATCGCTATTTTCAGATCACCCGCTGCTTCCGCGACGAGGACCTGCGCGCCGATCGCCAGCCCGAGTTCACTCAGCTGGATCTGGAAACCAGCTTCCTCACCGAAGAGGGCGTGATGGCGCTGATGGAAGGGCTGGTGAAGCATATCTTCAAGGACGGTATTGGCGTCGAGTTTACTGAAGATTTCCCGCGCATGACCTACGCCGAAGCGATCCGCAAGTATGGGGTGGATCGCCCTGACCTGCGCATTCCACTGGAGCTGGTGGATGTGGCCGATCTGCTGCAGGATATCGACTTCAAGGTGTTCGCCGGTCCGGCCAAGGATCCAAAAGGCCGCGTCGCTGCACTGAAAGTGCCCGGCGGCGCCAAGCTGACGCGCAAGGAGATCGACGAGTACACCAAGTTCGTGGGCATTTACGGTGCCAAGGGCTTGGCCTGGATCAAGGTCAACGATCTGTCCAAGGGCATTGAGGGGCTGCAGTCGCCCATCGTCAAGTTCTTCCCGGAGCAGGTGATGGAAATCATGGCGCGCGTCGGCGCGCAGGATGGCGATATCGTCTTCTTCGGTGCGGACAAGGCCAAGGTGGTCAACGAGTCCCTGGGTGCGCTGCGCGTCAAGCTGGGTGAGGACCTGGGCATGCTGGAAGGCGAGTGGGCACCGGTGTGGATCGTGGACTTCCCCATGTTCGAAGAGGACGAGAAGACCGCACGCCTGACCGCCATTCATCACCCCTTCACCCAGCCCAAGGCGACCACGGAAGAGCTCAAGGCGCTGGAGCAGGAGCAGAAGCACCAGCTGCTGTCCCGCGCCTATGATCTGGTTATTAACGGCATCGAAGTGGGCGGTGGCTCTGTGCGTATTCACGATTCGGCCATGCAGGCGGAAGTGTTCAAGCTGCTGGGCATCTCCGACGAGGAGGCGCAGGAGAAGTTCGGCTTCTTCCTCGAGGCGCTCAGGTACGGTGCGCCGCCTCATGCCGGTATGGCCTTTGGTCTGGACCGTCTGGTGATGCTCATGGCCGGTTGCGAGACCATTCGTGATGTTATTGCCTTCCCGAAAACCCAGTCGGCGGCCTGTCTGCTCACTGAGGCGCCGGGCGAAGTGGCGCCGGAGCAGCTGCGCGAACTGGGTCTGCGCTTCCGCGAGGCTGTCAAGTAATCATGACCGATACCACGCGGCTTCCGCAGGATCTTCAGCAGCGCATTGAGCAGCTGGCTCAGCAGGCACCGGCGGGGCCCATTCTGTCGCCTGAGCAGACAGCCGCGCTGAAAAGCGACATCAAGGCGCTGCTGAAGGAAAAGAATGCCCAGCTGGTGGCTCATTACTACGTGGATGCCGAGCTGCAGGCGCTGGCGGAAGAGACGGGCGGCGTCGTGGCCGACTCGCTGGAAATGGCCAACTTTGGTGCCAAATCCGACGCGGATATCCTCGTGGTGTGCGGTGTCCGTTTCATGGGCGAGACGGCCAAATTGCTGAGCCCGGAAAAAAAGGTGCTCATGCCCACGCTGGAGGCGACCTGTTCGCTGGACCTCAGTTGTCCTCCGGATGCGTTCAAGGCCTTTATCGATGAGCACCCCGATCATACGGTGGTGGTTTATGCCAACACCAGTGTCGAGGTGAAAGCGCTGGCGGACTGGACGGTGACGTCCGGAAACGCGTTGCACATCGTGCGCCACCTGAAGAAACAGGGTGAGCGCATCATCTGGGCCCCTGACCGCCACTTGGGTCACTGGATCGAAAAGGAAACCGGTGTGGACATGCTGGTGTGGCAGGGGCACTGCGTGGTGCATGATGAGTTCATGGCCTACGAACTGGAAAAGCTCAAGGCCGAGCACCCCGAGGCGAAAGTGCTGGTGCACCCGGAATCGCCGGAGAATGTCATCGCGCTGGCCGATGTGGTGGGGTCCACCCGCGTGCTGATCGATGCAGTGCGTACGTTGCCGGACAGGCAGTTTATCGTGGCCACGGACTATGGCATCTTCTACAAGATGCAGCAGGTGGCGCCCGACAAGGAGCTGATCGTGGCACCGACAGGCAGCCGCGAGCGTCAGTGCACCAGCTGTGCCCACTGCCCGTGGATGGCGATGAACTCGCTGGTCAACCTCAAGCGCGTACTGGAAACGGAAGATCAGGAAATTGTGATCGACCCTGAACTGCGGGAGCGTGCCGTGCAGCCCATCGAGCGGATGCTGGCCTTTTCCCGTGAGCAGGGTCTGGTGAAATAGGAGCGATTATGGCTGGACACAGTAAATGGGCCAATATCAAGCACCGCAAGGCGGCACAGGACGCCAAGCGGGGCAAGATCTTTACCAAGCTGATCCGTGAACTGGTGGTGGCTGCCAAGATGGGCGGCCCCGTCATCGAGGATAACCCGCGTTTGCGTGCCGCCGTGGACAAGGCGCTGCGCAACAATATGAAAAAGGACACCATCGAAAAGGCTATCGCCCGCGGTGCCGGTCAGGACGAGGCGGACAACTACGAAGAGATCCGCTATGAGGGCTATGGCCCGGGCGGCGTGGCCATTATGGTGGACTGCCTGACTGACAATCGCCAGCGCACCGTCTCCGAAGTGCGTCATGCCTTCAGCAAGCGCGGTGGCAATCTGGGCACAGATGGTTCCGTGGCCTACCTGTTCAAGCGGGTGGGGCTGATCTCCTTCGAGCCCGGTGTGGATGAAGATGCGCTGATGGAAGCGGCCATCGAGGCTGGGGCGGACGATGTCATCGTCAACGACGACGGCAGTGTGGATGTCATCACCGCACCGGAAGACTACATGGATGTGCTCACTGCGCTGGAAGACGCCGGCTTCAAGCCGGTGCAGGCGGACATTTCCATGGAAGCGGACGTGAAGGCGGAAATCACCGATCCGGAGCAGGCGCAGAAGGTGATGGCGCTGATCGACGCGCTGGAGGATCTGGACGACGTGCAGCGGGTCTATTCCAATGTGGATATTCCCGACGAGGTCATGGAGAAGATCGCCTGAAACCCTTGCGCATTCTCGGCATTGACCCCGGCTCCCGCAAGACCGGTTTCGGCATCATCGACATGGTGCGTCAGCAGCCGGTGTATGTGGCCAGCGGGGTCATTCGCGTCGAGAAGTATTCAGCCCCCGAGCGGCTCAAGCGCATTTTCGAAGCCTTTGGCCAGCTGGTCGCGCAGTATGCACCGCATCAGGTGGCGGTAGAAAAGGTGTTCGTGCACAAGGATCCAGTGGCCGCCATCAAGCTGGGGCAGGCACGCGGGGTCGTGCTGTGCGCGGCGGCGCTGTCCGATCTGCCCATTTACGAATATACGCCCACGCGCATCAAGGGCACCATCGTCGGCAAGGGTCACGCCCGCAAGGAACAGGTGCAGTTCATGGTTCGTCAGCTGCTGCGCCTGTCGGAGACGCCGCAGGAGGATGCGGCGGATGCACTGGCCTGCGCCCTGTGCCATGGCCGGCTGGCGGCACTGGGCGTGGACCTTTCCATCCTCAACAAGGGGGCACGCTTTTGATTGGCGCACTGACAGGACAGATCATCAGCTGGCAGCCGCCGGTGCTGCTGTTGGACGTGCAGGGGGTGGGCTACGAGCTGCACCTGCCCATGAATACCCCCGTGCAGCTGGATGGCGCGCCACAGCGGTTCTATACCCACATGATCGTACGCGAAGACCAGATGCAGCTGTATGGCTTTGCCGACCAGGCTACGCGTGATGTTTTTCGTACACTGCTGAAAATCAACGGTGTCGGCGCCAAAATGGGGCTGGCCATCCTCTCCACCTGGTCCGTCAGTGACTTGGTCGCCATCGTGTCGCAGGAAAACCTCAAGGCCCTGACCCAGATTCCGGGCGTGGGCAAAAAGACCGCCGAACGACTGCTGGTGGAAATGAAACACAAGCTCAAGCAGTTGGGTGTCGAGGCCCCGACGGATAGCGTTTCGAGCGGTGGAGCGACGTTGCCCTTGGCGGAAAACAGCATGGCCGTTGCCCTGCAGGCACTGGAGAGCCTTGGCTACAAGCCTGCTGAAGCGCAGAAGCTGCTGGAGCAGGTGCCGGATGCAGACACCCTCGAGACGCCTGAACTGATCAAGGCCGCATTGAGACAGGCACAGCAGCGATGATCGAGACCGACCGCATTATCGGCAATCAGGCGCAGGAAGACGACATCTACCTGCCGCCGCGTATCCGTCCGCAGGCGCTGAACGAGTATGTGGGCCAGCAGGGTGTGCGCGAGCAGCTGACCATGTTCATTGAGGCGGCACGTCAGCGGCAGGAAGCGTTGGATCACGTGCTGCTGTATGGCCCCCCCGGACTGGGCAAGACCACGCTGGCGAATATTATCGCCCATGAAATGGGGGCCAATCTGCGCCAGACCTCGGGGCCCGCGCTGGAGCGGGCCGGCGATCTGGCCGCCATTCTCACACGCCTCGAGCCCTTCGATGTCCTCTTTATCGACGAGATTCACCGTCTGTCGCCCGCGGTGGAAGAGGTGCTCTATCCCGCCATGGAGGATTTCCGCATCGACATCGTCATTGGCGAGGGCCCCGCGGCGCAGAGCGTGCAGCTGGATATTCCACCCTTTACCCTCGTGGGCGCCACCACCCGTGCCGGGCTGCTCACCATGCCGCTGATGGACCGCTTTGGCATTGTCCATCGTCTCGAGTTCTATTCCGTCGAGGAATTGTCACAGATCGTCACCCGTGCGGCGCATATACTGGGTGTCGATATCGAGCCGACCGGTGCGGCGGAGATTGCCCGCCGGGCCCGCGGCACGCCGCGGATCGCCAACCGCCTGCTCAAGCGGGTGCGCGATTTTGCCCAGGTCAAGGGCGATGGTGTGATCACTGCAGACCTGGCGGATGCCGCCCTTAATCTGTTGGAAGTGGATCCCTGCGGTTTGGATAAAATGGACCGTCGCCTGCTGGAGGTCATCATCACGCAGTTTGATGGCGGACCGGTGGGTATCGATAGCCTCGCCAGTGCACTGGGTGAAGAGAAGGGGACTATCGAAGAGGTGATCGAGCCCTATCTGGTGCAGCAGGGGTTTATCGTGCGGACGCCCCGGGGCCGCAGTGCCACTGATCAGGCATATGGGCACCTGGGGCTGACGCCACGAGAGTGATTGGAAGGGGGGTCCCCGACTTTTTGAAAGCGGATTTTTTGCCCGCAGCGCCGGGCCGGTAAAAAGCGAGAAAAAGAGACGCTATGGATGCAAAAGAACTTCTACATCTGGTTTTGACCGCTTCGCCGGTAGTGCAGGCTGTCATTGCACTGCTGCTGTTCATGTCGGTGGCAGCGTGGGCCGTGGGCTTTGCCAAGCGGGCACAACTGGGGCGTCTTGCCCGTCACACCCGGGAATTGCGTGAGGACTTCGAAAAGAGCCCCGGCCTGCAGCTCTATAACAGCATCGGCGCCAAACCCTACGCCGACAGCCCCGTAACGCCCATCTTTTCTGCGCCGGTGGAGGAGCTGGTGAAACTGGACAAAATGGGTGTGTGCAACCCACAGGCACTGGTTGAGGGGGCTGAACGGGCCCAGGAGGCTGCCCTGCGCGCGGGCCAGCCCGCCCTCGTGCAAATGCTGCCGACGCTTGCCATTGTGGGGTCTTCGGCGCCCTATATCGGTCTGTTCGGCACCGTTTGGGGCGTGATGCACGCCTTTGCCGGGCTGGCCGGTGTCAAGAATGCCACCCTGTCGGTGGTGGCGCCTGGCATTGCCGAAGCCCTCATCGCCACGGCGGTGGGGCTGTTTGCCGCCATTCCGGCGGTGATCGCCTACAACCGCCTGTCGGCCCGGGCCAACCGGCTGGAAAGCGAGTGGGAGGCGCTGGCAGAGCTGATCATGACCCGCGTCCACCGTCAGGCGCGCAAACTGGAACTGGACGGCGAGGGACGCTGAGATGGCGCGCAAACGCCGCGGCCACCTGCGCAAGAATCCGCTGATTGCGGACATCAACGTGGTGCCCTATGTGGATGTCACGCTGGTGCTGCTGATCATCTTCATGGTCACCGCGCCTATCGTGCAGCAGGCCGTGTGGGTGGATCTGCCCGCAACGCCCAAGGTGAAGTCAAAAACCGCGTCCGCAACCATTGAGCCGTTTGTCATTACCGTTACCAAGGACGGGCTTTATCGCACCAGTTCCGAACCAGACCGCGTGCTGGCGCAGCAGGATCTGGCCCGCCTGGTAGCCGAAACCGTGGCGCGGGCGCAGGTGATGAAACAGCCGGTCTATATTCAGGGGGACAAGAACGCTCCGTATGGCAAGGTGGTGAAGCTGTTCGTGATTCTGCGTGCCAATGGGGTGAAGAATGTCGCACTGCTGACCCAGCCGGAGGAGGCACAGTGATCCGCTTCGTACTGCAGCACCCGCTGGCGACGCTGGCATCCATCGTGGTGCATGTGATGCTGCTGGCGCTGCTGTTTGGTGTGTGGCAGGCACAGCCGCAGACCGCGGCGGCAGCCCGCACGGCGGATGCGCGCCCCGCTGTGCAGCCGGCAAAAACTGCGCCGGTGAAAACCCTGCCGCCTCTGAAGACCTTTACCGTGGATGCCCAGCTGGTGCAGCAGCAGATCGAAAAGGTGCGCGCCGAGCAGCAGCGCCGCCGTGAGGAAGCCCGGCGCCTGAAGGCGAAGGCCGAGGCGGAAAAACGCCGCCTGGCCGAGATTGAGCGGCGCAAGAAGCAGGCGGCGGAACAGGCGCGCCGTGCGCGCCAGCAGGCCGAAGAGCTGCGCAGGAAACAGCTTGCGGAGCAGAAGCGTCTGGCCGAGGCGAAGCGCAAGGCCGAAGCGCTGAAGAAGCAGGCCGAACTGGCCGCGAAAAAGCGCCGTGAGGCGGAAGAGAAGGCCAAACGGCTGCTGGCCGAGGCGGAAGCGAAGCGCAAGGCCGAGCTGGAAAAGAAAAAGCGCCTCGAGGTGGAACTGAAGAAGAAACTGGAAGAGAAGAAAAAACTTGAAGAAGCCGCCCGCAAGGCCCGCCTGGAGAAGGAACGTCAGCAGCAGGCCGCACTTTTGCAGCAGCAGCTATTGGAAGAGGAAAAGCGTCGGCAGGCGGTCGAGCGCGCTGCGCGGCTTAAAAAGCTGAAGCAGCTCTATATCAGCCAGATTGCCGCCAAAGTCAAGGAGAACTGGCGCACCCCGGCCAAGGTAGATCCAACCGCTCAGTGCGAGCTGCAAATCCAGCAGGATAAAAAAGGCAAGATTCTTGATGTGCAGGTGCTCAACTGCAACGCCAAGGCGGGCAAGGTGTTTCGTGATGCAGCAGAGCGTGCCGTGTGGCGCACCGGCACCCTGCCGGCACCGCCTGACCCGGCGCTGTTTGAGCGCACCATCCGTTTCGTATTCAAACCCTGAGGAGGCTTCATGTTGAAGCGCGCTGTATTCACGTTTGTGCTGCTGATGCTGTCCTGGCAGGCGCACGCCGTGCTGACCATCGAGATCAACGAGGCGGAAACGCAGGCTACGCCGGTGGCCATTCTGCCGTTTCAGGGCGAAGCGGCGGCACCGCAGAAGCTGTCGGAAATCGTGGGCTTTGACATGCTGCGCAGCGGCAAGTTCCGTGCCCTCCCGGTGGATCAGCTGCCCGAGCTGCCCTTGGCGCCGGGGCAGATTCATTTCGACCAATGGCGCGACAGCGGCAGTGACGTCCTGCTGATGGGGCGGATCGAACACAACGCCGATGGTAGCTGGCGGGTGGAGGCCACGCTGGTGGACCTGCTGCGCCGCAGTGTGCTGTTTGCGCGCGTGTGGCCGCAGGTCAAGAGCAAATTGTTGCGGCGTGTCGCCCATCAGATCAGCGATCGCATGTATGAGGAATTGACCGGCATTCGTGGTGCTTTCGACACCCGCATCGCCTATGTGGTCAAGCAGGGCATGGGCAAGGCGCGCCGTTTCATGCTCAATGTGGCTGACTCCGACGGCCATAACGAGCAGACGGTGCTGCGTTCCTACGAGGCGATCATGTCGCCCGACTGGTCACCGGATGGTCGCAAGCTGGCCTATGTGTCGTTTGAAAACGGCCGTTCTGAAGTCTATGTGCAGGATCTTTACACCGGCAAGCGTCAAAAGGTCGCCAGCTTTAAGGGGATCAACGGTGCGCCGGCGTGGTCACCGGATGGCCGCAAGCTCGCCTTTGCCACGTCCAGGGATGGGAATGCGGAAATCTACATTCTCGACCTTGCCACGCATACATTGCGTCGCCTGACCCGTAATCCAGCCATCGATACCGAGCCCTGCTGGGCGCCCAACGGCCGTTCCATCTACTTCACGTCCGATCGTCGCGGCAAGCCGCAGATCTTTCAGGTGTTTCTCGATACGGGAGAGACGCGCCGCGTGACCTTTGAAGGCACCTATAACGCTACCCCGACGATTACGCCGGACGGACGCTATCTGGCCATGGTGACCAGTGTGCCGGGCGAAGGCTTTCATATCGGCCTGCTGGACCTGTACAGCAACGAATTCCGCATTCTCACCAACACTTTTCTGGATGAGTCCCCCAGCTTTGCGCCCAACGGCGACATGCTGATCTATGCCATGAACAAGAACAATCGTGGCATGCTGGCAGTGGTGTCCATTGACGGTGGGGCCTCGCAGATTCTCAAGGTGAAGGCGGGTGAGGTCCGCGAGCCGGATTGGGGGCCCTATATGGATAAAATCGAAGGAGAAGCCAAATGATCCCATTCAGAAAATTTTGGGCCGCTGCGGCGCTGGCAGGCGCCCTGGCGGGCTGTGCCGGGCAGCAGACCCAGCCTGAAAGTGCACCGGTCGAGCCTGTCTCCCAGGCGGAAAAGGCGCAGGGCGAGCGCAGCGGGCTGCCGGTTCAGTCCAGTGAACAGGCAGGTGGCGTGGAAGTGGTGCCCATCCAGCAGGATACCGGTGAGGCGGTGGGCGGTGGCCTGAGCCCTGATGAAATGCAGGCCGGCACAGGCCAGCAGGACCAGGCAGCTGCACCGGAAGCGCCGGTAATCTACTTTGGCTTCGATTCTGATCAGGTGGACGAAAAGGGGCGCGAAACCATCAAGTATTACGCAGAGAAGCTGCTGGATGAGCCCGATGTGCGCGTGCGTCTGGAAGGGCATACCGACGAGCGCGGTTCGCCCGAATACAACCTGGCGCTGGGCGAACGTCGTGCCAGGGCCGTTGCCCAGATTCTCGAGCTCTATGGCGTAACCCCTGATCGTATCGATATTGTCAGCTACGGCGAAACCAAACCGGCCGTGGAGGGGCATGACGAAGCGGCGTGGGCGAAAAACCGTCGTGTAGAAATGGTGTTTATCCGATGAAACGGCTGGTGACATTCAGCACTATTCTGTTCACGGGCGCGGCCGTGGCGGCGCCGGTGGTGGTCAGCGAGCACGATCTGGAAAAGCGTGTCAGCCGACTGGAGCGCATGATGGAAAACCCCGTGCTGTTGCAGTTGAGCGACCGTCTGGCAGAGCAGCAGCGGGAAATTCAGGCGCTGCAGGACCGCGTCGATCGGCTGGAGTATCGCCTGCGCCAGCAGAAGGCGGATGAGAAGCGCCGTCTTGAGGCCCTGCAGGCGCGCATTGATGCTTTGGAAGAACAAGTGAAGGCGGCGCCCCAGCACGGTGAACAGGCGTCGGCTGAAGCAGTTGAAGCGGCCCCAGCAGAGAAAAAGCCCTCGGAAAACGGCCTGAAGCCCGCCGATACCGTGACCCAGTCCGCCTATAGTGCCGCCTTTACCCTGTTACAGAAAGGGCAGTATGCCAAGGCTGCCAAGGCATTCGATGCCTTTCTGAAGAAACATCCACGCTCCATGCTGGCTCCCAATGCTGCCTACTGGGCGGGTGAGGCCTACATGGTGCTGCTGGATTACAAGGCGGCCTGGAAGCGCTTTGAGCAGGTGATCACGCAGTATCCGGACAACAGCAAGACGCCGGCGGCCCTCTATCGCGGTGCTGCTGCGCTGGTGAAGCTGGGGCGCAAAAAGGACGCGATCAGGCTGCTGCAGCGTGAAATCAAGGCCTATCCAGGCGATGCCGTCACGCCCAAGGCCAAGGCGCTGCTGAAGAAACTTCAGGCAGGAGGCAAGGGGTGACGCGTCCTGCCGTCGTCCTGCTGTCCGGCGGGCTGGACTCGGCCACGGTGCTGGCCATTGCCCGGCATGAGGGGTATGCCTGCCATACCCTCAGCTTTGACTATGGCCAACGCCACCGGGCTGAACTGGACGCGGCTGAACGGATTTCCGGGGCCCTGGGGGCGGTCAGTCATCGGGTGGTGCGCATCGATCTGGGCACCATCGGCGGCTCCGCACTGACGGATGATGCGCTGGCGGTACCCACCGATGGCGTCGGCGAGTCCATTCCCATTACCTATGTGCCCGCGCGCAACATGACCTTTCTGTCCTTTGCGGTGGGGCTGGGGGAAGTGCTGGACGCGCAGGATATCTTTATCGGTGTCAATGCGGTGGATTATTCCGGCTATCCCGACTGTCGGCCTGAATTTATCGAGGCCTTCGAGCGGGCGGCCAATCTGGGCACCAAGGCGGGTGTGGAAGGGCGCCCGTTCCACATTCATACTCCGTTGATTCATCTGACCAAGGCAGAGATTATTCGCACGGGCGAGCGACTGGGCGTGGATTACAGCCTGACCGTTTCCTGCTATCAGGCCGATGAGATGGGGCGTGCCTGTGGCGTGTGCGACAGCTGTCGCCTGCGTCGCAAGGGCTTTGCAGAGGCAGGCATCGCGGATCCGACACGCTATCAAAATTGAGTTGCATTCGGCGGGTCGATTCGTATAATACCGCCTCATTGATTTGGGTCGTTAGCTCAGTTGGTAGAGCAGCTGGCTTTTAACCAGTTGGTCGAAG
>CAYYIL010000003.1:79024-131704 GCA_964471975.1 uncultured Piscirickettsiaceae bacterium
AGCAGCTGGCTTTTAACCAGTTGGTCGAAGGTTCGAATCCTTCACGACCCACCATACAGAATTCCGGAACATGGCACACGCGGTGTTCCACCCCTTTTGGGTCGTTAGCTCAGTTGGTAGAGCAGCTGGCTTTTAACCAGTTGGTCGAAGGTTCGAATCCTTCACGACCCACCATTATTATCAAGGGCCCTGCACAGGGCCTTTTTCGTTTGCAGCAACGGACCCTGCCCGTGAAAAACACGCCCCGTAAACAACCCTTTACCTGGCATTATTTCGCCATGGCCATTGGTGTCCTGGCGGCCGCCCTGTCTGCGCTGCTGGGTGCCTGGAGTGCAGCAGCCGCAGCAGCGGGCTTTGCCATTGTTGCTCATCCGGGCCTGCGCTTTACCGGCCTGACGCGACAGGTGATTCTGGTGCTGTTTGCCATCATGTTCGTCTTTGCCTTTCCTGCTCACCCCCCTGCGGGGCAATCTGCACCACAGCAAGGCACACAAGCCCATTGAGCCGAAGACGTCAGCCCTTTATACTGCATCTTTACGGTGCAGAATACGTTAAATGTACAAAATCCCCCCTCAAGTCGCACAGGAACTGCTTGGCGGTCTGACCACCGCGGTGATGTGGTTTGACGCCGAGCGCACCCTGCAGTGGATGAATCTGCCCGCTTCCGAGCTCTTTTTCTGCGGTCTCAACAAGGCGCGCGGGCGGCCTTTCAGCCGATTTTTTCCCAAGACCCGGATCGACTGGGCGGCCTGTGAGCACATGCGCATGACGCTGCACGAGCAGGTGCTCGAGCGCGAGGATGGCCAGCAGCTGGAAGGGCGTCTGGTCATTTCATCCTATGACATTCAGGGCGAGAATGGCTGGCTGGTGGAGGTGAACGAGACCCTGCGGGAGCGGCGCATTCTGGAAGAGGAAGAGCGCTGGCACCAGTATGAGGCCGGTACCCAGCTGGTGAAAACGCTGGCGCACGAAATCAAGAACCCGCTGGCCGGCATTTATGGAGCCACCCAGCTGCTTCAGCCCCAGCTGCCGGAAACACCCCAGGCAAAAAAGGCCCTGACGGTGATTCGCGACGAGGTCAAGCGGCTGCAGCATCTGGTGGATCGCATGCTGGGCCCGCGCAAGCCGCTTGAGCTGGCGCCTCACAATATTCACGATGTGCTCGCCTATGTGCTGGACGTGCTCGAAGGGGAGCGCCCGGCCACTATCTCCGTCAAGCTGGACTATGACCCCAGCATTCCCGAATTTCCCATGGATTTCGAGCAGCTGGTGCAGGCATTTATCAACCTGGTGCGCAACGCCTTTCAGGCCATGCGGGCCCATGGCGGCGTGCTGACGCTGCGCACGCGCGTGGAGCACCGCTTTACCCTTGGGCAGAAGCTGCTGCCGCAGGTGGTGGTGGTTGAGGTCATTGACGAAGGGGAGGGCATTCCACCTGAACTGGCGGATGCCATTTTCTATCCCATGGTGACCAGCAAGCCGGACGGCACGGGGCTGGGCCTGCCGGTCTCCCAGGCGGTGGTGCGCCAGCATGGCGGTCTGATTACCACGGAAAGCGAGCCGGGGCACACCTGTTTCAGCGTGATTCTGCCCCTGCCAAGGGAGCGAAAAGTCCATGACACATGAAACCGATCAGCCCGTTGTCTGGGTGGTGGATGATGATGCCTCCATCCGCTGGGTATTGAGCGAGGCGCTGGAGGCGTTGCCTTACGAAATCCGCACTTTCGAGTCACCTGAAGAGGCGCTGGCACGCTGGGAGAGCTCGCCGCCCACGGTGGTGCTCACCGATGTGCGCATGCCCGGCATGGATGGGCTCACCTTTATGGAGGCGCTGCACGAACGGGCGCCGTCGCTGCCGGTCATCGTCATGACCGCCCATGCCGATCTGGATACGGCCGTCAATGCTTTCGCCTACGAAGCCTTTGAATATGTGCCCAAGCCGTTTGAGGTGGATGAAGTGGTGGCACTGGTGGATCGGGCCGTGCGCAAGACGTTGTCCGGTGGCCGCCGTCGCCGCAGCGGCCACAGCAAGGGAGCGGGTGAGGCACAGCTGCCGGTGCAGATCATCGGTCAGGCCCCGGCCATGCAAGAGGTATTCCGCATTATCGGGCGGGTGTCCAAGCTGGATGTCACCGTACTGATCAACGGTGAAACGGGCACGGGCAAGGAGCTGGTGGCGCGGGCGCTGCATGCGCTCAGTCCGCGGGCAGACAAGCCGTTTGTGGCTCTTAACACCGCGGCGATCCCCCGCGAACTGCTGGAATCGGAACTGTTCGGCCATGAAAAGGGGGCCTTTACCGGTGCGGTGGCCACCCGCATTGGCCGGTTTGAGCAGGCCCATGGTGGCACCCTGTTTCTTGACGAAATCGGCGACATGCCGGTGGACCTGCAGACGCGTCTGCTGCGGGTGCTCAACGATGGCACCTTTTTTCGCGTCGGCGGCCGTGACCCCATCTCCGTGGATGTGCGCATCATCGCCGCCACCCACCAGAACATGGAAGAGCTGGTGCGGCAGGGCCGTTTCCGGGAAGACCTGCTCTACCGTCTCAATGTCATCCGCATCAAGGTGCCGCCGCTGCGGGAGCGCCGCGAGGACATTCCCCTGCTGCTGCGCCACTATCTGGCCGAAGAGGCCCGCAAGCTCGGACTGGAGGAAAAGACGCTCGATCCCATGGTGGAGCGCTATCTGACGCAGTTGCCCTGGCCAGGCAATGTGCGCCAGCTCTCCAGCCTCTGTACCTGGCTCACCATTATGGCGCCAGGCAAGGTCGTTCATGAAGAGGACCTGCCGCTGGAGCTGCGCGAGGACACGGCGGTTGTCAGCGATGGCGCGGAGGCTGGGGATGACTGGACGACTGCCCTGCGACGCTGGGCGGCCGCCTATCTGGCAGAAGGGGGCAATGATCTGCACGATGTGGTGGAACGGGAAATGGAAAAGGTGCTCATCGAAGAGGCGCTGAAAGCGTCCTTCTACCACAAGCAGAAGGCCGCCAGGCGTCTGGGGTGGGGGCGCAATACCCTGACCCGCAAGCTGCAGCAGCTGGGAATCGAATAGATGCTGGCCGAGTGGCTGCAGTACTGGACCACCTGGCCAGCGGTCCCGCAGGCCCGCACGCTGGGCTACCTGTATGAAGCCATCGCCCTGCAGGCACGGCGGCGGCGCTGTGCTGCGGCGTGGAGCGATCATTATGCCCGCTGTCGCACTGCCATCGAGCAGCTGGCCGTGCGCCCCGGAGCGCGATGGCTGATCCTTGGTGGTGGCCTGCTTGAGGATATTCCCCTTGAGTGGTTGGTCCAGCAGGGCGTGCAGGTGGATGTGGTGGACATTGTCTTCCTGCGCAGTGCCCGACGGCGTGCACGAGGGCTTGAGAGCGTGCGGCTGATCGAGCGGGATGTGACCGAGCATCTGCGCCGGCTGGTGCAGGGCGATCTGACGCCCCTTGTCCCGGCCTGGGGCATTGACGCGGGCTATGACACGGTAGTGTCGCTCAATCTGGCCACGCAGCTGCCGCTGCTGCCTGCCCAATACCTGCTCAAAGGCGGTGTGGAGGATAGCCGCATCGATGCCTATGGGCGTGCATTGCTGCGCGCACACCTTGATTATTTGCGGTCTTTTCCTGCCGCGCAGGTGCTGCTGATCGCCGATCGGCACATCGAAACGCTGGATCGCAGCGGACGGCTTGTGGACGAGATTGATCCCTGGTGGGGGGTAACGCCGCCTGAGGCGGTGGAACAGTGGCGGTGGGAGGCAGTGCCGCTGCACGAGAGCGGCGGCCGCACGCGGCGCGTGCATACGGTCGACCTTTCCCGCTGGGTCAATCCCTGAATGCGGGGCTCGGTGGCCATTCGTCTGCGTGAGAAGAGGGGGTCCCCGACTTTTTGCAGACCGAAAAATTGCCCCGGAAAAAACCGGGGCATTGAGCCTCTCAGGGCGTTAAGACAGGCTTATTCAGGGCGTTTTCGTCCCAGCATGCGCAGCAGCACGTCATCCCTGTCGATAAAGTGGTGCTTCCATGCCGCCGCCATGTGCACCACCACGATACCCATCAGTGTCCAGGCCAGCACTTCGTGGGTTTCTTCAAAAAACTCGTGCAGCTCTTCGTTTTCGCCGATCAGAATGGGCATTTCAATGCCAAAGAAGACGGGATGGAGCCCCTTGGTGGTAATGGTGAGGTAGCCGGCAATGGGAATGAGCAGGAGCAGCAGGTTCATGCCTTTTTTCACCCCGTTGGCAATCTGCACTTCCCAGGGCCCCATGTGGGCAGGCGGGACCGGTTCCGGTTGAAGCACATTGAGCGGAATACGGATCAGGGTAAGCAGGAAGACCAGCATGCCGAAGGACTGGTGCAGGGCAAACAGCTGCCTGCGCAGGGGGTCGCTCTTGTCCAGCTCGCCCATGTAGAGGCCGACGAAAAACAGGACAAATACCAGCAGGGCGATGCCCCAGTGCAGGTTGCGAGTGACCATTCCATAGCTTTCGCGCGTGTTCCACAGCATAGGTTTTCCTTTCTATATTTTGTTATTCTTTCACCGACATGACCCTGGGTGTGCCACCCCAACATGGGTTGTGTCGGGGATATGGGGCTGTTTAGGTATTTCTGTCACGCTTATTCTAACGTCATCACCGAGTGTGTCCAATCGTACGCAAGCCTCTGCGCCCGTCTATTGGGCATCTGCCGTAAACGCCATGAACTGCTGCAGTAATTGGGGCGTGGCCGCAGCGACGGCACTGCGTTTCTGCAGGGTGCCGTCGAAGACGGGCTCGCCCTCAAGGGTGGAGGAGACGCCACCCGCTTCGTGCAGAATGAGCTGCCCAGCGGCATAGTCCCACAGGCCCTGACCGCCGTGGGCGTAAAGCTCGCCGCGCCCAGCAGCGATCCAGCACCAGTCCAGCACCACTGCACCGATATTGCGCTGCGAGGCGTAGGGCGCTTCGGTGGCGAGGCGGGCGGCCAGTGGTTTGGGCAGGCGCTTGAAGTCGATAAGGGCCAGTGCGTCGGCAAGCGTTGCGACGCGGTCATTGACGCACAGCGGCACGCCATTGAGTGTGGCGCCGTGCCCCTTGCGTGCGGCGAACAGTTCATCCCGCACCGGGTCATACACCAGTCCCAGTACGATTTCCCCTTTTTGAATCAGCGCCAGCGAGGTGGCGAACAGCGGGCAGCCGTGGGCGAAATTGGTGGTGCCGTCCAAAGGATCCAGCACCCAGCAGCCGCTATCGGACTGCAGGGCCGCCTGCTGCGCCTCGGGCGTGGATTCTTCGCCCAGGAAGGCCAGCTGGGGCCAGTTGTCGTGCAGGAAACGCTGGCAGGCCTGCTGCATGGCGTCGTCTGCTTCTGTGAGCAGTGAGCCATCGGCTTTCTTTTCGGCGCTGACATGGCGAAAGCGGGGCAGCAGTTCCGCCTGCGCCAGGCGGCGCAGTTCATCCTGCAGCAGCTGCCAGTCGGCATCGGATGTGTAGGGTGTGGGATGCATGTGCCGTCTCCTCAGTCTTCGGTGCGTGCAGCTTCCGCATCGGGTGCCGGCATGATTTTTACCTGTTCGATGGCGTTTTCGCTGGTGGCGACCACTTCCAGAATCCAGTGGCCGATCTTGAGGGTGGTGCCTGGCTGGGGCATGGTCTCCAGTACCTCCTGAATCAGACCGTTGATGGTCTTCGGCCCGTCCGTGGGCAGATCAAGGCCATACTCCTTGTTCAGGTCGCGGATAAAGGCGCCTCCTTCCACCAGCAGTTCGCCGCCTTCGGTCTGGATAACGCTGTTGCGCTCCTGATGGCTGCCGCGCTTGTCGTGAGTCAGCTCGCCGACGATCTCTTCCAGCAGGTCTTCCATGGTCAGCAGGCCGATCAGGTCGCCATACTCATCCACTACCAGCGCCATGCGGCGGCGGTGCTTGCGAAATTCCGCCAGCTGTTTGTTCAGCGGGGTGGTGTTGGGCACGAAATAGGCCGGGCGGGACTGCTTGATAATGTCCTTCAGGGTGATTTCATGGCAGCCCATCAGCAGCGGCAGGGCGCGGCGGATATTGATAATGCCGATCAGGTCTTCATCCAGCGAACCGCGATAAAGCGGGATGCGAGTATAGGGAGATTTCTTGATGGCTTCGAGGATGCGCTCGATGGGGTCGTCCACATCGATGGCATAGATGTCGGACTTGGGCATGATAACGTCTTCGACCGTCACCTCTTCCAGCCGCAGGATGCTCTTGAGCATGTCGCGATACTGTTTCGGGATCTGCGGCGAGCTTTCAATAATGGCTTCCAGTTCCTGCGGGGTAAGGGGGTCGCTGTCGTTTTTCACCAGCTTGACGCCGAGCAGGCGCAGGAAGTTGTTGGCAAAAAAGTTGACCATCATGACCAGCGGCGACAGCGCCTTGAGCAGCGGCTCGAGGAAATAGGTGGCCGGAAAGGCGATCTTTTCCGGATACATGGCTGCGAGCGTTTTCGGCGCCACTTCAGAGAAGATAAGCACCACCAGGGTCAGGATGCCGGCACCGATAGCGATGCCCGGTTCGCCGGCAATGCGCATGGCAATGATGGTGGCGATGGAGGAGGCGAGGATATTGACGAAGTTGTTGCCCAGCAGGATGACGCCCAGCAGGCGGTCCGGCTGCTCCAGTAGGCGCAGGGCGCGGATGGCCGGCTTGTAGCCCTCCTTGGCCAGCGCCTTGAGGCGGTAGCGGTTGAGTGCCATCATGCCGGTTTCCGAACCGGAGAAGATGGCGGACATGAGCAGAAGCAATCCCAGAATGGCAAACAGCAGGGACAGCGGCATGGCGTTCATTGAGGTTGGTTCTCCATGTTGGAAATATGCGGATACGGAAAAGGCTGATTAGGGGCGGTGCAGCAGAAATTCAAGCACGAAGGTGGAGCCAACATAGCCGAGCATCAGCAGGACAAAGGCCCACAGGGTGAGGCGCGCCGCCTTGCGACCCCGCCAGCCGCGGCGGAAATGCCCCCACAGCAGCAGGCCATAGAGCAGCCAGGCCAGCAGCGAAAAGAAGGTCTTGTGCACCAGGTGCTGGGCGAAAAGGTCATCCACGAAGAAAAAGCCGGTGATGAGCGCGAAGGTCAGGGTGATAAAGCCCAGAATGAGTAGCTGGTAGAGGGTTTTTTCCATCAGCTGCAGCGGTGGCAGGGCACCGAACAGCCGGCCCAGCTGGTGGGCACGGAAGCGCTTTTCCTGAATGAGAAACAGAATGGCCTGCGTGGCTGCGAGGAAAAACAGCCCATAGGCCAGAATGGCCAGCACGATGTGCGCGCCATATTCCATCGGCAGGGGATGCGTATGCGTAATCACCAGCGGCGCCAGAGTCAGCAGTGCCGCAAAGGGAAAGATGATCAGCCCCAGCATTTCCGTGGGCTTGGTGAGCATGCCGATCCACAGGGCCGCTGCGGCGCTCCAGCCAATGAGCGACAGGGCGATGCCGAAGCCAAACACCCACTGATCCTGCTGGTGCATGGCCAGCGCAATGCTGCTGGCATGGGCGACAAGCCCGATAAAGGTATAGAGAATCAGCTGCGTGCGGCGGTAACCGGCTTGCAGATCGAAACGCAGCCGTGCGACAACGATCAGCCAGTTGTTCAGATAGAGAATGAATGCGATCAGGCTTGCAAAGCCAAAGCCGGACATGGGCAAAAGGTCATAGTTTCAAAGTCGCTATAATAGCGCAAAATCGCCTGAAATGGAGCAAGGCATGTTTGAGAATTTAACGGATCGATTGAACAAAACCCTGCGCAGTCTGACCGGGCAGGGCAAGCTGACCGAAAGCAATATTCAGGACGCGCTGCGCGACGTGCGCCGTGCCCTGCTCGAGGCAGACGTTGCGCTGCCGGTGGTCAAGCAGTTCATCGATCGTGTGCGTGAACGCGCCATTGGTCAGGAGGTCAGTTCAGCGCTCAACCCGGGTCAGGCCTTTATCAAGATCGTCAATGAGACACTGACCGAAGTCATGGGTGGCGCGGCTGAGCCGCTCAATCTGAATGTGGAGCCGCCCGCGGTCATCCTCATGGCCGGTTTGCAGGGGGCGGGCAAGACCACCACCGTCGGCAAGCTGGCCAAGTGGCTCAAGGAGCGGGAAAAGAAAAAGATCATGGTGGTGTCGGCGGATGTCTATCGCCCCGCGGCCATCAAGCAGCTGGAAACACTCGCCGGGCAGGTGGGTGTGGACTTCTTTCCCAGCTCACCGGAGCAGGATCCCGTTGAGATTGCACAGCAGGCGGTGGCGGCAGCGCGCAAGGCGTTTGCCGATGTGCTGATCGTGGACACCGCCGGCCGTCTGCATGTGGACGACGAGATGATGGCCGAGATCAAGCGTCTGCATACGGCGCTCAACCCGGCGGAAACCCTGTTTGTGGTGGACGCCATGACCGGTCAGGATGCCGCCAATACCGCCCGCGCCTTTCATGAGGCCCTACCGCTGACGGGCGTGGTGCTTACCAAGGCGGATGGGGACGCTCGCGGGGGTGCGGCGCTTTCCATCCGTGAAATCACCGGTAAGCCGATCAAGTTCATCGGTACCGGCGAAAAGCTGGACGGGCTGGAGCCGTTTCACCCGGATCGCATGGCCAGCCGCATCCTCGGCATGGGGGACGTGCTCTCCCTCATTGAGGAAGCCGAAGCCAAGATCGACAGGAAAAAGGCGGAAAAGTTCGCCAGGAAGGTGCAGAAGACCGGCCAGTTCGATCTGGAGGACTTCCGCGAGCAGCTGGGGCAGATCCACCGCATGGGCGGCATTGGCGGCCTGATGGGCAAGTTGCCCGGCATGGGCGGGCTGGCCAATCAGGTGGATCCCGCCGTGGCGGAAAAGGAGTTCAAGCGCATGGAGGCGATCATCAACTCCATGACGCCGCAGGAGCGTCGCCATCCTTCCATTATCAAGGGGTCACGCAAGCGTCGCATCGCCAAAGGAGCGGGGGTGCAGGTGCAGGATGTGAACCGCCTGCTCAAGCAGTTTGAGCAGATGCAGAAGATGATGAAAAAGCTCTCCAAGGGCGGCATGAAAAACCTCATGCGCGGGCTGGGCGGCAAGCTGCCGGGCGGCATGGGTGGACCCGGTGGCGCCGGAGGTCTGGGTGGTCTGCCCGGACTGGGTGGCGGCGGACTTCCCTTTGGGCGCAAGTAGCCGCAGATAGGCCGGCCTCGCGCTTTACAAGCCAGTCCGTTTTCGTATAATACCGGCCTCAACGCGGTGAAGTGGCCGAGAGGCTGAAGGCGCTCCCCTGCTAAGGGAGTATGGGCCAAAAGCCCATCGAGGGTTCGAATCCCTCCTTCACCGCCATTTTTTATTTTGGTGTGAAATTTATTTGACAAGGCACCAGCCGATCCGCATAATTCGCACCCATCAAATTCAGCGCTCGTAGCTCAACTGGATAGAGTACCTGGCTACGAACCAGGCGGTTGGAGGTTCGAGTCCTCCCGAGCGCGCCATACACCTCCCGGCCCCGCAAGGTTCCCCCTCCTCCTTGCGGGGCTTTTTTATCTCTGCCTGTCTGCATTTTGAGCGTGCCTGCCCGATTTGCGGTGTGGGGGTAGGGAAGGGCTGTCAAGGGCGGCAGCGATTACGCTGCCGCCTTCTTTTGGCCATCTCTATTGGCGTGTGGGGGGTCAATCAATTCCCAGCAGCTTGTGGGTCTGCAGGCTCAGGCGCCACTGCGGGTGCTTGAGGCAGTAGTCGAGCGCCTTGCGCACATTGAGTGCTCGCTCCGGACCGTCCATGGGCTGCAGATAGAACAGCTTGAATTCCAGATGTGCCACCTTTTCCGGTGGCAGATCAGTCTGCGGATACACCAGTTTCAGTTCGTCGCCCCAGGTCTGCACCAAGGGGGCGCCCGCCTTGGGACTGACGGTCAGCCAGTCGATGCCGCCTGGTGCTTCAAGGGTGCCGTTGGTTTCCACGGCGATCTCAAAACGTTCTCGCTTGAGCGCCTTAAGCAGTGTGGTGTCCACCTGCAATAGCGGTTCGCCGCCGGTCAGCACGACAAAAGGGCGCACGTCCACATCGGGCCAGAAGCGAATGAGGTGTTCAACCAGCACCTCGGCCGTGTCGAAACGGCCACCGTTTTGTCCGTCGGTGCCCACGAAATCGGTATCACAGAAGCGGCACACCGCAGTGGCACGATCTTCCTCCTTGCCCGTCCACAGGTTGCAGTGACTGAAGCGGCAGAAAATGGCGGGACGGCCGCTATGGGCTCCTTCGCCCTGCAGTGAATAGAAGACTTCCTTGATGCGGTAGGCCATGGGCGGTGTCCGAAATTAAAAAGGGTATTTTACGGTACCTCCGCAAAACCTCTGAACGGTCGCGACAGGGACGATTCCGGTTCAAGGCAAGGCGCACCGAACGTGGCATGGTCATTCCATGCGAGTGAGGTGCAACACCGCATTGGACCGGAATCGCCCTGTCCCTTCGGGCTGCGGCGGGATGGCAGCACCTTCTGTGTTGCACGTCTTGCCTTTGGCCCCACCAAAGGCTGCGCCGCGCGCCTTGAATCTGCTGCCATCGCGCCTGCAACGCGAGCGCATTCAAAGGATTTGCGGAGGTGCCTTACTGCTATAATGGCAAGATTATTTCTATCGGATATCGACGAGCGGATCATGGCAGGAAAAACCCTCTACGACAAGCTCTGGGACGAGCATGTGGTGCGTCAGGACGAGGATGGCACCGCATTAATCTATATCGACCGCCACCTGTTGCACGAAGTAACCTCGCCACAGGCGTTTGAAGGCCTGCGCTTGGCCGGGCGCAAGCCGTGGCGCGTGGATGCCAACCTGTGTACCCCGGATCACAACGTGCCCACCACCGAAGTGGACGGTGGTCCGGAGAACATCGAAGATCCCGTTTCGCGCATTCAGGTGCTGACGCTGGACAGGAACGCGCAGGAATTTGGCATTCTCGAGTTCCCGATGGGTGACCCCCGTCAGGGCATCGTGCATGTGGTGGGGCCGGAAGAGGGGGCAACGCTGCCCGGTATGACCGTGGTCTGTGGCGATTCCCACACCTCCACCCACGGTGCACTCGGCTGTCTGGCGCACGGTATCGGCACCTCGGAAGTGGAGCATGTGCTGGCCACCCAGTGCCTGATCCAGAAAAAGATGAAGAACATGCTCATCAAGGTGGACGGGCAGCTGCAGCCGGGCGTGGGGCCCAAGGACGTGATCCTTTACATCATCGGGCAGATCGGTACTGCCGGTGGGACCGGCTACGCCATCGAGTTCGGCGGGCAGGTATTCCGCGACATGTCCATCGAAGGGCGCATGACGGTGTGCAATATGGCCATCGAAGCGGGCGCCCGCGCCGGTATGGTGGCCGTGGATGACAAAACCATCGATTACGTGAAGGGGCGCCCGTTTGCCCCTACCGGCGAGCTGTGGGACCGTGCGGTTGAGCACTGGAAGACGCTGCACTCCGATCCGGATGCCGACTTCGATGTGGTGCTGGAGTTTGATGGCAGTCAGATCGAGCCGCAGGTGACCTGGGGGACATCCCCGGAAATGGTGATTCCCATTACCGGCAAAGTGCCCAATCCCGATTATGAAACCGATCCGGTGCGTGAAGCCGGCATGCGCCGGGCGCTGGAGTATATGGGGCTGGAAGCGGACATGCCTGCCAGCGAAATTCCGGTGGATTACGTCTTTATTGGATCCTGCACTAACTCGCGTATCGAAGATCTGCGTGCCGCGGCGGAAATCGTCAAGGGGCGCAAGGTGTCCGACCGCGTGGAGCAGGCGCTGGTTGTGCCTGGTTCCGGGCTGGTGAAGCTGCAGGCGGAAAAGGAGGGGCTGGACAGGATTTTTAAGGAAGCCGGCTTTGAGTGGCGCAACCCGGGCTGCTCCATGTGTCTGGCCATGAATGCCGACCGTCTGCCGCCGAAAAAGCACTGCGCGTCCACCTCGAACCGCAACTTCGAGGGGCGGCAGGGCGCCGGCGGGCGCACGCATCTGGTCAGCCCGCAGATGGCGGCCGCGGCAGCCATTGCCGGGCACTTTGTTGATGTTCGAGAATTTCTGTAAGGAGGGCGGCAGATGGAACAATTTGGACGCTTGACCGCCATCGTGGCGCCATTGGACCGCGCCAATGTGGATACCGACGCGATTATTCCAAAGCAGTTTTTGAAGTCCATTCAGCGCACCGGCTTCGGGCCCTATCTGTTCGATGAGTGGCGCTATCTGGATGTGGGCCAGCCGGGGCAGGATTGCAGCAACCGTCCGGTCAATCCCGATTTTGTGCTCAATCAGCCACGCTATCAGGGCGCCAAGATTCTGCTGGCGCGGGAGAACTTTGGCTGCGGCTCCAGCCGTGAGCACGCCCCCTGGGCGCTGAAGGACTACGGCTTTGATGTCATTATCGCGCCCAGTTTTGCGGAAATCTTCTTCAATAACAGCTTCAAGAATGGCATTTTGCCCATCGTGCTGGACGAAGCGACCGTCGATCAGCTGTTCAAGGAGGTGGAAGCGCAGGAAGGCTATCAGCTGACAGTGGACCTGGAGGCGCAGACCATCACCAAGCCCAATGGCGAGGTGATTCGTTTTGAGGTGGATCCGTTCCGCCGTCACTGTCTGCTGCAGGGGCTGGATGATATCGGCCTGACACTGCAGCACGCGGACGAAATCCGCGCCTATGAAGAACGCCGCAAGCAGGAAGCCCCCTGGCTGTTTAGGCACCTCAGTAAACCCTGTGAATGTGCTCGCGTTGCAGACGAGATGGCGGCAGATGCAAGGCGTGAGCCGTAGGGTTTGGTGGGGCCAAATCCAAGGTGAGCAACGCAGCAGATGCCACCATCCCGCCGCAACCCGAAGGGACAGGGCGATTCCGGCCCAATGCTGCGTTGTGGCTCGCTTACATGGAATAACCATGCTGCGCTCGCCACGTCTTGCCTTCAACCGGAATCGCCACTGTCGCGACCGTTCAGAGGGTTTGCTGAGGTGCCTTTAGCACCTGCGCGAAATTGCGGAAAAATTTGACCAGATTTGAGGAATGACCATGAGCAAGAAGGTTCTGATTCTGCCGGGTGACGGCATTGGTCCTGAAATTACCGAACAGGCCGTCAAGGTGCTCAAGCGCCTGAATGACGAGGGTGCCATCGATATCGAAATGGAAGAGGCGCTGGTGGGCGGTGCTGCCTATGATGCCGAGGGTTCGCCGCTGCCGGAATCCACCATGCAGCTGGCGCGCGAGGCTGATGCCGTCCTGTTGGGTGCCGTGGGTGGCCCGCAGTATGACAACCTGCCGCGGGACAAGCGCCCGGAAAAGGGCCTGCTGGGGCTGCGTTCCGGGCTGGGGCTGTTTGCCAACCTGCGCCCAGCCATGCTCTATCCGCAGCTGGCGCACGCTTCCTCGCTCAAGCCTGAAGTGGTCAGCGGACTGGATATCCTCATCGTGCGCGAATTGACCGGGGGCATCTATTTCGGTCAGCCGCGCGGCATCCGCACGCTGGAAAACGGCGAGCGTGAAGGTTTCAATACTTACGTCTATTCCGAATCCGAAATCAAACGAATTGCCCATGTGGCCTTCCAGGCGGCGCAGAAGCGCAATAAAAAGGTCACCTCCATCGACAAGTCCAACGTGCTGGAAGTGACCGAGCTGTGGAAGGAAGTGGTGACCGAGGTGGCCAAGGACTATCCGGATGTCACGCTGGAGCACATGCTGGTGGACAATGCCGCCATGCAGCTGGTGCGCTGGCCCAAGCAGTTTGATGTGATGCTCACCGGCAACATGTTTGGCGACATCCTCTCGGATGAGGCCTCCATGCTGACTGGCTCAATTGGCATGCTGCCCTCTGCGTCCCTGAATGAAGAAAACAAGGGCATGTACGAGCCGTCCCACGGCTCCGCGCCGGACATCGCCGGGCAGGATATCGCCAACCCGCTGGCGACCATTCTGTCTGCCGCCATGATGTTGCGCTACTCGCTCGGTGCCGAGGACCAGGCGGTGCGTATCGAGCAGGCGGTCAGCAAGGTGCTCGATCAGGGGCTGCGTACAGCAGATATCTGGACAGAAGGCACGCAGAAGGTCTCCTGCAGCGCCATGGGCGATGCCGTTGTCGCGGCGCTGTGAACCCGACTTTGAAAAAGTCGGGGACCCCAGTGTTCAGCGGCTGATTTGACCATGAAAAACCGTTTTACCATCACCATCAGTGACGTCCATGGCGTGCGTCACTACACCTTTAACCAGCTGGTCAGACGATTCTTCTGGTGGGTGGTGATGGGGCTGGTGATTTTGGCCGCCATTTCACTGGCACTGATCTGGGGACTGCGTGAGGAAGTGCAGCTGCTGCAGCAAAAGCGTTCAGAAGCGATGGCTCAGTACGAACAGCTGCTCGAGCAACGGGCAAGAGAGCTGTCTGCCTATCAGGCTGCCACGCAAAAGCTGCAGCAGGAACTGGATGCCAAGGGGCAGCATCTGGAAAATCTGGATGCAGCCGTGGCTGCGCTGGAGGCCATGCTGGGTGCCGAGCCGGAAACGGAAACCGCACCGCTTGAGCAGCGGGTGGAAAATCTCAAGCTTTCCATGCGTGAGAAGCGCTATCTTCTGCAGGTTATCCCTTCCGGTCGGCCTGTGAAGGTCTTTAAGGGAGTGAGCTCAGGTTTTGGCTGGCGTATACATCCGGTGACCGGCAAGCGCGAGTTTCACAAGGGCATCGACTACCGCGGCGAGCCTGGTGACAAGATCGTTGCCACTGCGGATGGTGTGGTGGAGTACGCCGGCTACCACAAGAGCAGCGGCTACGGCAATATGGTGCTGATTGATCATGCCTTTGGCTTTCGTACCCTGTATGGTCACCTGAAAAAGGTACTGGTTAAAAACGGCCAGGTGGTCAAGAAGGGTGATGTCATTGCCCTGATGGGCAATACCGGTCTGTCCACCGGGCCGCACCTGCATTATGAGATCTCGTTCATCCAGCGAGCGCTTAATCCGGCCCCTTTTGTCGGGTGGGGGTTGAAGCGTTACGACTTTATTTTTAAAAAGGCGAGGCATGTGCCATGGGACTCTTTAGTAAAAAGGGCAAAACATTACATGCGGGCGGTGGTGCCACCATCATCGCCGGCGACGTCCACCTCAAGGGCGAACTGAGCGGCCTGAATGCACCGTTATACATCGAAGGCATGGTGGAAGGGCGCATTGAGTCCAGTGCCGAAGTGGTGATCGGTCCCAAGGGGAAGGTGGTCGGGACGGTACGCGCGCGACAGATGGTGGTTAACGGCTGTTTTGAGGGGGATGTGGTATGCGAGCAGCTGGACATTATGGCGTCCGGAAGCGTGCAGGGTACGGTGATTGCGCCGACCTTTACCATCGAGCAGGGTGGCCGTTTCATCGGTCAGAGTTTCGATCAGGGGGAGCAGGCGCAGATCAATGTGGTGCAGGTGGCGCTGGAGCCTGCTGCAGCTGCCCCGGAGCCTGCTCTTGAACTCAGTGAAACCAAACAGAAGGATGAAGTGAAATGAGACCTGAAGGGTATGATGTCGCAGTTGTCGGTGCGACCGGTGCGGTGGGCGAGACCATCATGCGCGTATTGGAAGAACGAAAATTTCCCGTGCGCAATCTCTATCCCCTGGCCTCTAGCCGCTCGGCCGGCAAGAAGATCGAGTTCAACGGTCAGTGGGTGGAAGTCCAGGACCTGGAAACCTTCGACTTCTCCAAGGTGCAGATCGGTCTGTTCTCGCCCGGTGCCAGCGTCTCCAAGGTCTATGCGCCCAAGGCGGCCGCAGCGGGTTGCGTCGTGGTGGACAACACGTCCCAGTTCCGCTATGACGACGACATCCCGCTGGTTGTGCCCGAAGTCAACCCCGAGGCAGTGGCAGGTTATAAAAACCGCGGCATTATCGCCAACCCCAACTGCTCCACTATTCAGATGCTGGTGGCGCTGAAGCCCATTTACGATGCCGTGGGCATCGAACGCATCAATGTGGCCACCTATCAGGCGGTGTCCGGCTCCGGCAAGGACGCCATCGAGGAGCTGGCGACGCAGACAGCGAATCTGCTCAACCTCAAGCCCATCGAGTGCAATGTCTATCCCAAGCAGATCGCCTTTAATTGCATTCCGCAGATCGATGTGTTCATGGACAACGGCTACACCAAGGAAGAGATGAAAATGGTGTGGGAGACCAAAAAGATCATGGGCGACGACAGCATTGTGGTGAACCCCACTGCGGTACGCGTACCCGTGTTCTATGGTCACAGCGAAGCCGTGCATATCGAAACCAAGGAAAAGATTACCGCCGAGCAGGCGCGCGAGATACTGGCGAAAGCGCCCGGCATCGTGCTGATGGACGAGCGCAAGGACGGCGGCTATCCCACCGCCATTGATGCGGCCGATACGGATCCGGTCTATGTGGGCCGCATTCGCGAGGATATTTCCCATCCGCGTGGGCTCAACCTGTGGGTGGTGGCCGACAATGTGCGCAAGGGCGCGGCTACCAATACCGTGCAGATCGCCGAGTTGCTGATTGAAAAATACATCTGATTCCGCCATGCGCATTGCGCTGGGCATCGAATACGATGGCAGTGCCTACTGCGGCTGGCAGCATCAGGACCACTGTGACGCGATGCAGACCCACGTGGAGGCGGCGCTCTCCTATGTGGCCGATCATCCCGTAGAAGTGGCCTGTGCCGGACGCACCGATACCGGGGTACATGCCCTGAATCAGGTGGTGCATTTTGACACCACGGCACAACGCCCGCTGCGGGCTTGGGTGGAAGGGGTGAATACCCGTCTGCCCGATGCCATTCGTATCCATTGGGCCAAGCCCGTGGCAGACGATTTTGACGCCCGTTTCAGCGCAGTGGCACGCCGCTATCGCTATGTGATTCATAACGCACCCACCCGCTCGGCGCTCTTGCGCCAGCGTGTGACCTGGGTTCGTGAACCGCTGGATGCGGCGGCCATGGACAAGGCCGCGCAGGCACTGGTGGGGGAGCAGGACTTTACCAGCTTTCGCGCTGCCGGTTGTCAGGCCCGCCACCCCATGCGTGAGGTGCAGTGGGTTAGCGTGCACCGTCAGGGCGACATGGTGTTTGTGGACATTCAGGCCAATGCCTTTTTGCACCACATGGTGCGCAATATTGTCGGCAGCCTGCTCAAGGTGGGGCAGGGCGAACGCCCAATGGAATGGATCGCTGAATTGCTTGCGCTCAAGGACCGCACCCAGGCGGCGGAAACGGCACCGGCGGCTGGTCTCTACTTTGTAACCGCAGTCTATCCACCGGCGTTGGCCATTCCAGAACGTGAACCTGACTGCGTGGTATGGAGGTGTGCATGACCCGTGTGAAAATCTGCGGCATTACCCGCCCCGAGGATGCGCTGGCTGCTGCGAATGCCGGAGCGGATGCCATCGGGCTGGTGTTCTATCCGGACAGCCCGCGGGCCATCGACATTGCCACCGCGTGGGAAATCCTCGAGGTGCTGCCGCCTTTCGTGACAACGGTGGGTCTGTTCGTGGATGCCGAGCCGGAGTGGATCGAGGAGATTCTGGTGGAGGTGCCGTTGGATGTCCTGCAGTTTCATGGCAACGAATCACCGGAAGACTGTGAGCAGTTTGCCCACCCCTATATCAAGGCAATCCGCATGCGGCCCGATACCGACCTGGCCACCATTGCCAAACGCTATGCCGATGCGCAGGGCCTGCTGCTGGATACCTATCGTCCCGGTGTGCCCGGCGGCACCGGCGAGGCCTTTGACTGGTCGCTGGCCCAGCAGCCGTGCGACAAGCCGATCATCCTCGCCGGTGGTTTGACGCCGGATAATGTGGCAGATGCCATTGCGCAGGTGCAGCCTTGGGCCGTGGATGTAAGCGGCGGCGTGGAAAAGGAAAAGGGCCTCAAGGATTCGAGTAAAATTAACGCCTTTATGGCAGCCGTCAAAGCAGCAGATCAATGACCATCGATTACAGCAAGTTTCCCGACGCGCGCGGCCATTTTGGCCCCTACGGTGGCATTTTCGCCCCGGAAACCCTTATGGCGGCGCTGGAAGAACTCAAGCAGCAGTATTACAGCCTGAAGGCCGATCCCGCTTTCTGGGCCGAACTGGATGCCGACCTGGCCGATTATGTAGGGCGTCCCTCGCCGCTCTATCTGGCCGAGCGTCTGACCGAAGCCTATGGCGGCGCCAAAATCTACCTCAAGCGGGAAGACCTGAACCATACCGGTGCTCACAAGATCAACAACACCATCGGCCAGGCCCTGCTGGCCAAGAAGCTGGGCAAGACGCGCATTATCGCCGAGACCGGCGCAGGACAGCATGGTGTGGCTTCGGCTACCGTGGCCGCCCGCCTCGGACTGGAGTGCGTGGTTTACATGGGTGCGGAGGACGTGGCGCGCCAGGCACCCAATGTGGCGCGCATGAAGATGCTGGGCGCGGAAGTGGTGCCGGTTACCTCCGGAACGCGCACCCTCAAGGATGCGCTCAACGAGGCCATGCGCGACTGGGTCACCAATGTGGATGACACCTTCTACATCATTGGGACGGTCGCAGGTCCGCATCCCTATCCGGAGATGGTGCGCGACTTTCAGGCCATCATTGGCCGCGAAGCCCGCGCCCAGATTCTCGACAAGGCTGGTCGTCTGCCGGATGCGCTGGTGGCGTGCGTGGGCGGCGGCTCCAACGCCATCGGGCTGTTCTACGAGTTTCTGCCCGACGAGGATGTGGCCATCTATGGTGTCGAGGCGGCTGGTCGCGGCTTGGAAACCGGCGAGCACGCCGCACCGCTGTGTGCCGGCAAGCCGGGCGTGCTGCATGGCAACCGCACCTATCTGATGCAGGATGAAAACGGCGAGATTATCGGCACCCATTCCATTTCCGCCGGGCTGGACTATCCCGGCGTGGGGCCGGAGCATGCCTGGCTCAAGGATATCGGTCGTGCCAACTATGTGGCGGTGACCGACGAGGAGGCACTGGACGCATGCCGCGATCTGACCCGTCTGGAGGGCATTCTGCCGGCGCTGGAGTCCAGTCATGCGCTGGCCTATGCGAAAAAACTGGCGCCTGAGCTGGGCAAAGACAAGATCATGATTGTGAACCTGTCGGGCCGAGGGGACAAGGACATGGCCACGCTGGCCCGCATCGAGGGGTTTGAATACTGATGAGCCGCATTGGACAGACTTTTGACCGCCTGAATGCTGCCGGACGCACGGCACTGGTGCCCTATATCACCGCGGGCGATCCGCACCCCGATTACACCGTGGACATGATGCATGCACTGGTGGACGGAGGTGCCGATATGCTGGAGCTGGGTGTGCCATTCTCCGATCCTATGGCTGACGGCCCGGTGATTCAGAAGGCCACCGAGCGCGCGCTGGCGCATGGCACCAGTCTGGTGCAGGTGCTGGACATGGTCGAGCAGTTCCGTCAGCAGGATGAGACAACGCCGGTGATTCTGATGGGGTATGCCAACCCCATCGAAGCCATGGGCACTGTACCGTTTGCGATGCGTGCCCGCGAGGTGGGCGTGGATGGCGTGCTGACCGTGGACATGCCACCGGAAGAGGCCGAGGACGGCTACTATGAGGCACTGGCGTCGGAAGGACTGGATCGTGTTTTTCTGGCGGCACCCACTACACCGGTGTCGCGTCTGGCGCAGATCGAACGCATGGGCAGCGGCTTTGTCTACTATGTGTCCCTGAAGGGCGTTACCGGTGCAGATCAGCTGGATGTCGATGATGTGGCCGAGCATGTGCAGCAATTGCGCCAGCATGTTTCCCTGCCAGTGGGCATCGGTTTTGGCATTCGCAATGGCGAACGGGCCGAGGCCATGGCGCGTCTGGGCGATGCCGTCATTGTAGGCTCGGCGCTGGTGAACGAAATTGAAGCGGTTCAGCACGCAGACAAGGCGACGGTGATCGAGCGTCTGCGTGCGGCCATGGCGCCGTTCAGAGCCGGGGTGGACCGTGCAGACAAGGAGAAACAGGCATGAACTGGTTTGAGCGCATTCTGCCCAGCATCAAGAGTGTGACACAGCGCAAGAAGTCCGTTCCGGAAGGGCTCTGGATCAAGTGTCCGGCATGTGATAGCGTGCTCTACAGGGCGGAACTGGAGCGCAACCAGTATGTGTGTCCCAAGTGTGGTCATCACATGCGCATCAGCGCGCGCCAGCGCCTGAATTACTTCTTTGACGAGAACACTGCGCAGGAGTTCGCGCAGGACGTAAAGCCCATCGATATTCTTGGATTCAAGGATCAGAAGCGCTACAAGGATCGGCTTGCTGCCGCGCAGAAGAGCACCGGTGAAAACGATGCGCTGGTGACCATGGTGGGCGAAATTGAAAAATTGCGCGTCGTGGCTGCGGCCTTTGAATTCAAGTTCATGGGCGGCTCCATGGGCTCGGTGGTGGGCGAGAAATTCGTTCGTGCCGTCAACAAGGCCATCGAGCTGGATGTGCCCCTGATCGTCTTCGCTGCCTCGGGCGGCGCGCGCATGCAGGAGTCCCTGTTCTCGCTGATGCAGATGGCGAAGACCTCGGCGGCGCTGGGCAAGCTGCGCGAAAAGGGGCTGCCGTTCGTGTCCGTGCTCACCGATCCCACCATGGGTGGCGTCTCCGCCAGCTTTGCCATGCTGGGTGACATTAACGTGGCCGAACCCAAGGCGCTGATCGGTTTTGCCGGGCCGCGCGTCATCGAGCAGACCGTGCGCGAAAAGCTGCCCGAAGGCTTCCAGCGCAGCGAGTTCCTGCTGGAGCACGGCGCCATCGACCGCATTATTGATCGGCGTGACATGAAGCACGAGCTGGCGCTCATGTGCCGCATGTTCCTCAATCAGCCGGCCTGATCCGTTCAGCATGCACCCGCACAAGGACTGGTCGCTGACGCAGTGGCTGGATTACCAGCAGCGGGTGCATCCCAATGCCATCGAGCTGGGCCTGGAGCGTGTGCGCACCGTGGCCGAGCGCATGGGACTGCTGACGCTCAAGGCGCCCGTGGTGACGGTCGCGGGTACCAATGGCAAGGGCTCCAGTGTGGCCATGCTGGAAGCCATTCTCGCCGGTGCCTACCGTATCGGCACCTATACCTCTCCGCATCTGCTGCGCTATAACGAACGTATACGCCTGTCAGGCGAGCCGGTGGATGATGACACCCTCATTGCGGCGTTCAACCGCATCGAAAATGCCCGCGGGGACATTCCTCTGACCTTTTTTGAGTATGGCACTCTGGCCGCGCTGTCCATCTTTTCGACGCAGCATCTTGACCTGATCGTGCTCGAAGTCGGGCTGGGCGGACGTCTCGATGCCGCCAATATCGTCGATGCGGACATTGCGCTCATCACCGCCATTGATGTGGATCATGCAGAGTGGCTGGGGCATGACCGCGAAGCCATTGGGCGCGAGAAGGCAGGTATCTTTCGTCCGCAACAGAAAGCTGTTGTCTCAGATCCAAACCCATCCAAAAGTGTGCTGGATCATGCTGCGGAACTGGGCGTCCACCTCAAGCGGCTGGGGGAGGATTTTTGCTATCGCACTCACGGGACAGGCTGGGATTACCACGGCGCAGCCACGCTGGAACATCTGCCGCGACCGGCGCTGCGGGGGGACTTTCAGCTGCAGAACGCGGCGGGTGTCCTCGCCGTACTGGAACAGCTGCCCGCCTATTTCTATCTGCCCCGCCGCCTGATCGAAAGGGGACTGACGCAGGTGCGCAATCCCGGGCGGCTGGAACAGTGTGAGGTGAAGGGGCGGTCCTGGTGGTTCGACGTGGCGCATAATCCGCAGGCCATGGCCGAGGTGGTTGCCTATCTGGCGCCGCAGCGCCCTCTGCAGGTGATTTTGGGTATGATGGCAGATAAGGCCATTGCAGACACGTTGCGCGTGCTTGCGCCACTGGCGGTCACGTGGCATCTGCCCCCGCTACCCGGTGAGCGGGCGTTGTCGCCGCAAGCGCTGGGCCAGCAGCTGATGCAGCAGGGTGTGCCGGAATCCGCCATTCAATACCATGACAGCATGCTAGCAGCGGTGGCGGCCGCACAACAGCAGACATCGCCCGTATTGGTGACTGGTTCCTTTATTACGGTAGGCGAGGCCCTGAAGCAGATTGAGCATGGATGAGAAGCTACGCAATCAACTGACCGGGGCGATCATCTGGTTCGTGCTGCTGATCGTGGTGGTGGGGCACTGGTACAGCCATCCGGTGGATTTTGATCCTGATGGTGCGGTGCCGGCTGCCCCGCAGGCGTACAAGGCGGTGATCGTTGATCAACCCCTACGTGTGGCCAACGCTGAGCCGTCAGGACAACCGGCCGTTGAGAAACAGTCGGTGGTAGTTGAAACCCATGCGGCACCCAAGGGTTCAGGGGAGAAAAAGGCCGTTCAAAAGCCCCCGCAAGCGTCTGAAACGGCTAAGAAAGTGGTAAAAGCCGTGCCTGCCGCTACCCCCAAAAAAATGCCACCTGAAAAAGTCGGGGACACTCTCTCTTCAGGGGTCCAAAAGCGTGTATCGCACCCTGCGAAGCGAACCCAGAAGGCATCTGCGCGCTCGCAACGCTGGCTGGTGAAGGTGGCGGCCTACTTTACTGTGCAGCAGGCACGCCATCTGGTGGCTAAACTGAAGAAGCTGGGGTATGCTGCAAAGTTCAGGAGATTCAAAAATGCAAGGGGACAGATGGTCTATTCCGTCCGTCTCGCGCCAGTGGCCTCCAAGGCTGAAGCACAGCGCCTGAAGCGGATCATGGACAGGCGCTTCCATACCAACAGTATTATTGAACCCTTACCACCTCAATCATAGGAAACGGAGCATGTGCGGAGTTATCGGCATCGTCCACACCGACGAAACCCTGGTCAACCAGTCCATCTATGACGGCCTGACCATCCTGCAGCACCGCGGTCAGGATGCGGCGGGGATCGTCACCTGCCATGACGGACGCTTTTTTCAGCGCAAGGACAACGGCCTGGTCAAGGATGTCTTCCGCACGCGCCACATGCGCGAGCTGATCGGCCGCATGGGCATCGGCCATGTGCGGTATCCCACGGCGGGGACGTCCTCCAGTGCCGAGGCCCAGCCCTTTTACGTCAATGCACCCTATGGGATTGCCATGGGTCACAACGGCAACCTGACCAATGCTCAGCCCCTGCGCAAGGAGATCTATACGCAGGATCTGCGTCACCTGAATACCAATTCCGATTCTGAGGTGCTGCTCAATGTGTTTGCCCACGAGCTGATGCAGCAGCGCAAGCTCAAGCCGGAGCCGACGGATATCTTTGACGCCATCCGCCGAGTGCATCAGCGCGTACGTGGGGGCTATGCCACTGTCGGGATGATTGCCGATGTGGGCGTATTCGCCTTCCGCGATCCCTATGGCCTGCGTCCGCTGATTGTGGGCGAGCGTGAAAATGGGCAGGGCAAGAAGGACTATATCGTGGCGTCCGAAAGCGTGGCGTTGGATGGGCTGGGGTTCAGGGTGGTGCGCGATGTGGCTCCGGGCGAGGCGGTGGTGATGACGCAGGATGGGCAGCTGCTGTTTGAGCAGTGCCACGATGATCCGCACTATGCCCCCTGCATTTTCGAGTTCGTTTACTTCGCCCGTCCGGATTCCATGATCGACGGCATTTCCGTCTACAAGGCACGCTTGCGCATGGGGCGCAAGCTGGGCGAAAAGATTCTGCGCGAATGGCCGGACAACGACATCGATGTGGTCATTCCCATTCCGGACACCAGCCGTACCAGTGCCCTGCAGTTGGCGGAAACCCTCGGCAAGCCCTATCGCGAAGGCTTTATCAAGAACCGCTATATTGGGCGCACCTTTATCATGCCCGGCCAGCAGCAGCGCAAGAAATCGGTTCGGCAGAAACTCAACCCGGTGGGGCTGGAGTTCGAGGGCAAGAACGTGCTGCTGGTGGATGACTCCATCGTGCGCGGCACCACCTCCGGCGAGATCGTGCAGATGGCGCGGGATGCCGGTGCCAACAAGGTTTATTTTGCTTCGGCTGCACCGCCGGTGCGCTACCCCTATGTGTATGGCATCGACATGCCAGCCGCCTCCGAGCTGATCGCCAATGGCCGGACCGTGGAGGAGATCGCCGAATTTATTGGCGCTGATCGTCTCATCTATCAGGACCTGGATGATCTGGTGGACGCGGTCCGTGAGGGCAACAAGGTGATTCCTTGTTTTGACACCTCTTGCTTCAGTGGCGAATATGTCACCGGCGACATTACGCCCGAGTATCTGGCGGAGCTGGAGCGCAGCCGCCACGGCAACCAGCCGGTGGGTGACGAGCCGGTCGGCATGACCAATGTGGGAGAATAAAATGACCTGGTCCGAAGAAACCTTTGCGATTCACGGCGGCTACCGGCGCACGCCGGAAGGGGAAAACAGCGAAGCCATTTTCCCAACGTCCAGCTTTGCCTTTGAATCCGCTGCGCAGGCTGCGGCTCGTTTCAGTGGTGAGGAGCCGGGCAATATCTATTCACGTTTCACCAATCCCACCGTGCGCACTTTCGAGCAACGGCTTGCGGCCATGGAAGGGGGTGAAGCCTGCGTGGGCACGGCCTCCGGCATGAGCGCGATTCTGTCGCTCATGCTCGGCATGCTGGAAAGCGGCGATCACATTGTCTCGTCCCAGAGCATTTTTGGTACCACCAAGGTGCTGTTTTCCAAGTACCTCGGCAAGCTGGGTATCGACACCACCTATGTGCCGTTGACCGACTACGATGCGTGGGCTGCCGCCATCCGCCCCGAAACCCGAATGCTGTTTCTGGAAACGCCCTCCAACCCCATGACGGACGTGGCCGATATCCAGCGCCTGGCGGACATTGCGCACGCCCATGACTGCCTGCTGGTAGTGGACAACTGTTTCTGCACGCCGGCGCTGCAGCAGCCGCTCAAGCTGGGCGCGGATCTTGTCATCCATTCTGCCACCAAGTTTCTGGATGGGCAGGGGCGCTGTGTCGGCGGCGCGGTCGTGGGCCCGGAAGCGCTGGTCGAGGAACACGTGCGCGGTTTCCTGCGCACCTGTGGGCCCAGCATGAGTCCGTTCAATGCCTGGGTGTTCTTCAAGGGGCTGGAAACGCTGCATATCCGCATGCAGGCCCATTCAGCCAATGCACTGGCACTGGCGCAGTGGCTCAGCGACCATCCCGCAGTGGAGCAGGTGTTTTATCCGGGGCTGCCGTCGCATCCGCAGCACGAACTGGCCATGCGTCAGCAGAAAGCGGGTGGCGGACTGGTCAGTTTCCGCATCAAGGGCGGACGAGAGGAGGCCTGGAAAGTGGTGGACAGCCTGGAGATGATTCACATTACCGCCAACTTGGGCGATACCAAGACGCTGATTACCCATCCCGCGACCACGACCCATTCACGAGTGGAGCCCGAGGCGCGTCTTGCAGCCGGCATCACCGACAATCTGCTGCGCATTTCGGTTGGGCTGGAAGCTGTCGATGACATCAAGGACGATCTGGCGCAGGGGTTAGATGCGTTGATCTGAACAGGAATCCGCTGTTACAAAAAAGCCCGCGGATGCGGGCTTTTTGAATCTATAGAAGTTTGCAGCGCTTACAGCTTGGTGCAAACCCAGTTTGATTTGGTTGCATCATAAGCAGCGTTGGTGCCTGGGGAGGTGCCTGTTCCACCACTTCTGTAGCTGCCTTTGGTGCCGTCACCGTCATCGTATTTGGTATCAATCTGGGTGGCAACGTCAGCCGGAACCAGTGCGCATACAACATTTCCGCTGAAGCCAGCAACGCCATTGGCAACCTGGAATGCAGTGCCATAGGGTGTTGTCGGCGCTGTACCGCCGCTGCCCGGAATCAATCCTTCAGTTTGCAGTGCAGTCCAGAAGTCAACGTTTTTATCGGTCGTGCCATCGGCAATGACACCGTCCTTGTTACTGTCTCCAGGCAACTGATTTTTCTTATCCAGATACGTGTATGCCGCAGCGCGAATTTCATCGAATTTCTTGACCACATTTTTGATCTGTGTCTGAGCAATCAGCTCCTGTCCCTTAAAGACCGCGCCCAGCAGCAGACCGATAATAACCAGTACGATGGCGATTTCCACCAGTGTAAAACCGGCTTGTTTCTGATGTTTCAGGTGTGTCATGGTGACGTCTCCTTGTTGATGAGTTTTTACATGGGGCGAATTCATTATGCGAAAGGAGGGGCGCGCTGCAGAGTAAAAAAAACTTACAGTATCACTGACCTGCGGTAATGGCCTTGGTCGCATGTTGCATGCAGAGCCATACGGGTTCATCGGGTCGGTTGGGATTGTAGGCCTTGGAGCGAGCCATGGGTTCATTTGCGTTGCCGCCGATATTACGTGCAGCCCGTAACTGGCCGGTATTGCCATTGCCGTCATCGTAACGGCTGTCCATTTCGATGGCCAGTTCTTGGGGAAGCTTGACACACACGGCATTATCGCCGAATCCAGCAGCGTTATATTTGGCAGCAAAGGGCGTATTGAACGGGCTCATGAGCGGTTCGGAGCCATTTCCGAGAATAAAGCCGGAAAGGTGCATCTGCCTCCAGAAATCACTGTTGTTAATCTGTCCGTCGCGAGGATGGCTGGCATTATCCGGCGTGCCATCGCCATTAAAGTCGATGCCTGCTGCATCCCCTGGATACTGGCCATACTTATCCAGAAAGGTATAGATGCTGGCCGTCAGTTCCTCCAGCCTGGCATGGGTTGTTTTGAATTTTGCCCGTTCGACAAGGGCCCAGCCTTTGAAGACAGCACCGAGAATAAGGCCAATAATCACCAGAACAATGGCAATTTCTACCAGGGTAAAGCCATCCTGTTTCTTCATGGGAGTGCTCCTGCAGTAAACCATTTGGAATTATGCAGAAAATGAGCGGAGCAGGTAGTAAAGAATATGTACCCAGAAAAAAGAAAAGCCGGCAGGAAGCCGGCTTTTTCAAGGGTTGGTTGCGGGAGCAGGATTTGAACCTGCGACCTTCGGGTTATGAGCCCGACGAGCTACCAGACTGCTCCATCCCGCGTCATTGGAACGAGGCGTATTATAGGAGCGCCGCGTCCAGGTTTCAACCCTGTTTCAGTCCTGCTGCAGGGATTTTTCAATCTCCACCACCTTCAGCCAGGTGCTGAGCAGGGCGTCCGGGTTCAGGCTGAGGGTGTCGATGCCATGACGCACCAGAAACTCGGCTACTTCCGGATAGTCCGATGTTCCCTGTCCACAGATGCTGCTGTGGATGCCATTGCGCCTGCAGGCCTCCACCGCAAGTCTCATCATTTCCAGCACCCCGGGGTCGCGTTCGTCATAGTCAAAAGCCACCTTGTCGGAGTCGCGATCCACCCCCAGGGTCAACTGGGTGAGGTCGTTGGATCCGATGGAAAAACCGTCAAAGTGCTGCGCAAAGGCATCGGCCTGTATCACGTTGTTGGGAATTTCGCACATCATGTACACCCTGAGCCCGTCCTTGCCGCGCTCAAGGCCGTTTGCAGCGAGGGTTTGCAGGGTACGCTCCACCTCACTCACCCGGCGGCAGAAGGGAATCATGGGAATGATGTTATCCATGCCGATGGTTTCCCGTGCTCGCTTGATGGCGGCGCACTCCAGCGCAAAGGCCTCCACATAGTCAGGATGGCTGTAGCGGGCGGCGCCGCGGAAGCCGAGCATGGGGTTGTCCTCCTGCGGTTCGAAATGGCGGCCACCGATCAGGCGGGCATACTCATTGGACTTGAAGTCGGAGGTGCGCACCACGCACGGTTTGGGCCATACTGCCGCTGCGATGGTGGCGATCCCTTCAGACAGGGTAGTGACGAAAAAGCGGCGACCATCGCCGTCAAAGGGGCGGGTCAGTTCGGCAATCTGCGCACGCTCGCTTTCGTCCAGCACGTCCGGTTCCAGCAGGGCACGGGGGTGGGCCTGAATGGCGTTGTTGATGATGAATTCCATGCGCGCCAGGCCGACGCCATCGGCGGGCAGTGCCGCATTGGAAAAGGCCTGATCCGGATTGCCCAGATTGATCATCAGCTCGGTTTTGGGGCGTGGCAGATTGCTCAGGTCGATGCGTTCCACTTTCCAGTTCAGCTTGCCCGGATAGACGTGGCCGATTTCTCCTTCAGCGCAGGAAACGGTGACCACTTCACCCGTGGTCAGACATTCAGTGGCATTGCCGGTGCCGACGATGGCGGGCAGACCGATTTCCCGCGCAACAATGGCGGCATGGCAGGTGCGTCCGCCGCTGTTGGTGACGATGGCACTCGCCCGGCGCATGACCGGTTCCCAGTCGGGTGTGGTGGTGTCCGAAACCAGCACTTCACCGTCCTGAAAGGTGGGTAGTTCGCTGACATCGTTGATGACCCGCACGCGGCCGGCAGCGATTTTGGTGCCGACGGCCTGGCCGCTGACCAGCGGTTTGCCATGATCCAGCAGGATATAGCGTTCGAGCACTGTGCCCTTCTGCTGGGAGTGGACGGTTTCCGGGCGGGCCTGCACCATGTATAGCTGTCCATCCTCGCCATCCTTGGCCCACTCCATGTCCATGGGATGATTGTCATCCCCGTGGATCTGCTGATAGTGGCGTTCTACCTTGATGGCATAGTCGGCCAGCACCATGACATCTTCATCGCTGATGGCGTAATGGCTGCGCTCGTCGGCAGTGGTGGGCACATTGCGGGTATATTCCACCGCAATGTTGTCGACATTGAGCTCATCGGAAAAGATCATCTTGATCTTCTTGCTGCCCAGACGACGCTTGAGTACGGCGCGGTGGCCCTTCTCGAAAGTGGGTTTGTGCACGTAGAACACGTCCGGATCCACGGCGCCCTGCACCACGTTCTCGCCGAGGCCGTAGGCAGCATTGATGAAGACCACGTCGCGGAAACCGGTTTCCGTATCCAGCGAGAACATGACGCCGCTGGCGCCGATATCGGAGCGCACCATTTTCATCACCACGGCGGAGTTATAGACCTTGAACTGATCGAAGCCATGATCGATCTTGTAGTGAATGGAGCGGTCGGTAAACAGTGATGCCATGCAGCGCAGGTAGGCGTCCAGTAGCGCCTGTTCTCCGCGGATATTCAGATAGGTGTCGTTCTGTCCGGCAAAGGAGGCGCCGGGTGAGTCTTCCGCCGTAGCAGAGGAGCGCACCGCCAGGGAAACATCTTCGCCGTATTCGGCTTTTAGCGCATCGTACCCTGCGAGGATTTCTTCTTTAAGATCATCCGGAATGGTGAGCGAGCGGATCAGTTTGCGAGCCGCCTTGCCGCGGCGCTGCAGATCGGCCACGTCATCGGGATCGAGGCCATCGAGAATCTCGTGCAGCTTGTCCCAAGCCTGATTGGCGGTCAGCAGGTACCTGTAGGCCTCGCTGGTGACGGCGAAGCCGTTGGGTACGCGCACGCCAAGAGGCGTGAGCGCCCGGTACATTTCACCCAGGTTGGCATTCTTGCCGCCCACCAGCGGTACATCCTTGATGGAAATTTCCCTGAACCAGCGGATATAACGAGCACTCATAGGACTTCAATCCCCTTTTTGCGGCGGTAGTAGCGTAAAACTGCGACTTTGACGGCGTCATTGAAGACAAACCATGTCAGGGCATACACCCACATGGCAATGCCCCACTCCCAGCCAATGGGGGTCATCAGGCCAAAGCCATAGACGGCGATGATGGTTCCGATGACGCGCGTGGAAAAGGTGGCGCCAAAGAGAATGAGACTGGGCAAGGGACGTTTCCAGAACCAGTCGTCAATACGGGTGTTGTAGATGGTGCCGTGTCCGGCAATCACCAGCTTGGCAAAAAAGAGTGCCTGTACAAAGGCTTCATAGGCTTTTGTATCGTGCGTATTGACCCATTCCGGGATACTGGGCAGAAAGCTCAGCGTATCGGGGTGCTGCTGCAGCCAGACCATGGCCACATAAAACAGCAGGAACGATGAAAGCACACCGGCAATGCCGAGCCATGAGGAGAGCACAAGCATTTCGTGCATGTCCCAGCGTACCGGCTTTTGCCGTATTTTGGTGTTGTCATAGGCAATGGCGAGGATGGGGATATCGTTTAGCAACGCCAGCACGATAATCATGATGGCCGTGACAGGATAAAACTCAAAGATCGTGATCGCCAGGGTCATGAATACGATGATGCGGATGGTTTCCGCAATGCGGAAAATGGTGTAACTCTTCATGCGCTCGAAGGTGATGCGTGCCTGCTCGATGGCATCCACAATCACGCTCAGGCCCGGCTGGGTGAGCACGATGTCCGCAGCGGCCCGGGCGGCATCGGTGGCACCGGATACGGCAATGCCACAGTCCGCCTTTTTCAATGCTGGCGCATCGTTGACCCCATCCCCGGTCATGCCGACGATATGGTCGGCCTTCTGCAGTTCATCCACAATGAAATACTTGTCTTCCGGGAAGACCTGAGCAAAGCCGTTGGCCTGTTCGATCATGGCGATGATTTCGGATTCGTGCCGCTTGACGGAGCCGGTGGGCAGCGGACGGTGGTGCAGTTCATCCTTGACCCGTTCGACAATCTCGCGGACCTGGTGTTCTATCAGGCTGCGGTCTGCATCCGGCTCCAGCACGCGGGTCATGGCGCGCGCAAGAATTTCCGACAGCGCGATGTATTCCTGCATGGACTGGCCGCGCAGCTCGCGCACATCGAGAATCCTGTCCCCGATGTCCAGTTGTCGCGCAATGTATTTGGCCACGGCGAGATTGTCCCCCGTCACCATCTTGACTTCGACGCCCTTGCCCTTGGCTTCCTGGATGGCCTGTTTTGAATCGGGGCGCGGCGGATCGAACAGCGGGATAAGGCCGAGGAAGTGGTAATTGTCCTCGTGGGTTTCCTTCCAGGCGACGCCCAGGGTGCGGAAACCCTTTTGCGCAAATGCTTCAATGGCGTTTTCGACAGCCTGCTTCTCTTCCAGCGTCAGGGCGCTGAGGCTGGCAATCACCTGTGGAGCCCCCTTGATGACGCTGATAACGCGCCCTTCAAACCACACCAGCGCTTCGGTGCGCTTGCGAACCGGATCGAAGGGGATGAATTTTTCAAGTTTGGCGTGCTGCAGTTTCTCTCCGAGGCCATGCTGCTCGACCCATTCAAAAATGGGGGCTTCGATGGGGTCGTTGTTTTCGCGTCGGCTTGCCAGCGCAGCGTAGATAAAAAGGTCTTCCGGTGAGGTTTGTCCCAGCAGCCAAGGCTCGGCGAGACTCATGCGGTTCTGGGTGAGGGTGCCGGTCTTGTCGGAGCAGAGGATATCCATACCCGCCAGCTCTTCGATGGCAGCCAGTCGGCTGACAATCGCCTGCTTGCGCGCCAGTGCCATGGCACCGACCGCCATGGTGACCGTGAGCACGGCGGGCAGGGCAACGGGAATGGCAGAGATGGTCAGGACGAGAGAAAAGATGGTCAGCTCGATGGGAGACTCGTGGCGCTGCAGGCCCACGATCAGAATGATGGCGATCATCACAAGGGTGACGGCGATCAGGAAGTTGCCGACACGAATCACCATTTTCTGGAAATGACTGCGTTGCTCCCGTTCCGCCTTGGCGACCAGTCCCACCGTTTTGCCGAAATAGGTATTCACGCCCGTGGCGGTGACCTGCGCGATCATCTCACCCTGTTTGATGATGGAGTTGGCATAAACGGTATCGCCAGGGTGCTTTTCCACAGGCAGGGATTCGCCTGTCAGCGCGGACTGATCCACCAGCAGAAAGTCGCCGTCGAGCAGCTTGACGTCGGCGGGCACAATATCGCCGATGCGCAGCTTGACGATGTCGTCCGGGACCAGTTCCCGTGCCGGGAGCGTTTTCCATTCGCCGTCTCGCAGCACTGTGGCGGTGCGGGCGAGTTTTTTCTTGAGGGTTTCGACAGCATTGAGCGCCTTGGACTCCTGATAGAAATCCACGAAGGCGTTGACGAACAGCAGCACCATGATGATGGTGAAGTCCTCCCAGCGCTGCACGGCGGCGGAGAGAATGGCGGCGGTTTCGATCATCCATGGAATAGGGCCCCAGAAGCGCTTGAGCAAGCGCAGCCAGCCGGGCACGGACTTTTCACGAATTTCATTGGGACCGTATTGTTCCAGGCGCTTGCGTGCCTCCTCACTGCTGAGTCCGACGAAAGTCCGGGATCGTTCCATGTCGTTTTCCCTCGAAAAAAGTGTGTTGTTCAGATCATACCCTCAAAAGGGTTTCGACCAAATTGATATGACTCAATTCCACTAACAAAAAAGGCGCCCGAAGGCGCCTTTGTCACGGATAGGAAATCCAGGTTTACTGGTTCAGCATTTCCACGGCTTCGAGGATATGCAGTCCGGCTTCGTTGACACTGTTCTTGCCAACGTAGTGGGCTTCACGCGCCGCGGTATAGGCCTTGTTGAAAGCCTCTGCAGACAGGCCGGAACGCCTGATGGCCTCCTGAATGTTCTTGGGCTGCATGCGAATCTTGCGTTCCTTCACATACAGGGTGCCCACTTCGGAAATGGCCTTGATCACCCGATAAATGGTCGGGTTGAGCGGGGCGCCGAAGCCGCTGGGCACACCGCTGATGGCCATGTCCACCAGCTCACCGGCCGGGGTTTCCACGATGTTGCCGTCAGCGAGCACTTCTACCCAGCCAAAGGCTTCCAGCTGCTCGAGGGCCCATTTGACCTCTTCCTTGTGCAGCGGATCGTCATACAGCGCGAGCAGCTCATCTACCGTGGTGCCATTGGCGCCGATCTTCTTGAAGATTTCCGCTGCAAAGGCGGTCATCAGCGGCAGGCGCTCGATGTTGTCTGCCAGGTCTTCGTAGAAGCGGCCGGACTTGGTGGGCTCGAAGTCGCCCAGCAGCTTTTCGGCACGCGCTGTCTGCACCCATTCGATATTGGGGGCAAGGAACAGCTCGTTGGCGTGCATAAGCGATTTTAGCGCCGTGGAGCTGATGCCGCGTGTATCCTGCTTCTGATCTTCCACCACCTGACGGCCGAAGTCGGTCAGTTCAAAGACGGCATGCCCGTTGTCGCTGACACCTTCGCTGATGAGGTCAAATGCCTCCAGTGCATAGAGCATTTCGCGCAGGTTGTAGTTTTCCTCGAACCAGCGCATCTTGTCCTTGGTTTCCATGAAGGCCTTCAGCACGCGGCTCTTGCGCTTCGGCATGGTCTCCATGTAGCGACCATACTCTTCAGCGAACTTCTTGAACTTGGCGACCTGACGCTCCACCAGTTCGCGGTGGATTTCCTCCATGTCCACCAGACGATTGGGATCGTTGGTGTATTTTTCATGCAGGTGGTCGATGGTGAGCAGCAGCTCCACCTCTTCTTCGCTCAGGGCGATGGTGTGCAGGTTCTGCTCGCTCTGATCTCTGTAAATGCGCCACGCCTCCAGTGCGGCCTCGCCGGCCGGGGTCAGCTCTTCACCGTTGAAGACCAGGTTGAGCTCTTCCAGCGCCACCAGCGCTTCAGGGGCGATCTCTTCGCCATCGGCCACACGCGCCACATTTTCCAGAATGGAGGCGGTAATGATGTCGCCGTCTTCACGGGTGACGCCCATGCGCAGCACTTCTTTCACGGCCTGACCCAGACCGGTAAAGGTCACCACTTCGCCGTTGGGTACGGAGTAGGCGATCAGGCGCATGGCTTCCAGCTGTTCCTTCATGTTGCCTTCCACCGGCAGGTTGATGGCTTCGGTGGGGCCTTCCGGCGCCTTGTTAATGTATTCCGCCAGTTCCTTGTTGATGGACAGCTCGGGCTCCAGCATGAAATAGACTTCCAGCACGGCCTGGCCGGCTTCGTTCACGGCCTTTTTGACCACCTTGGTTTCGTCGTCCTTCACTTCGCTGGCCAGCCCACGCTCATGCAGGGCGTCCCAGGCTGCATCCGAGACCTTGCCGGCGGTCATGCCGGCATCCAGCATGGCGATGACTTCTGAGCCCAGCCAGCGATAGCCGTCCTTCCATTCGCTCACGGGCTTGGTCAGTCCTTTCTGGATGGCTTCGTCCAGCACATGGGCGAGCATATTGCCGGCATAGGTCAAATGCACGGTTGCAGGCGTGGGCATGGCAACAATGCCCGCCATCTGCAGTTCCTGCAGTGCGTCGTCGTTCAAACCTTCAACAGATACGGGTTCTTCGCCACTTTTGATCAGGTGAAGCAGTTTTTCAGCGTGAGGTTTCTTGATCAGCATGGTGTGCTCCTTTTATTCCACGTTTTTGTCCTTCGAGCTGTTTTGTGGGGATAACCGGGTCGTTTCCAAGTGGTGCGGGCCGAAAAGTTTCGGGCCGGTATAATGCGCGCCATGAAAACGTTTAAACGTCAGGACTTTGATTTTGACCTGCCCGAAACCCTGATCGCGCAGCAGCCGACGGCGGAACGTCCGGCCAGTCGCCTGCTGGTGTTGGGTCCCGATGGTCTGGAAGATCGCACCTTCCGGGACATCGAGGCCTATCTGCGTCCCGGCGACCTGCTGGTTTTTAACGATACGCGGGTGATGCCGGCACGCCTGTATGGGCAGAAGGCGACCGGCGGCAAGGTGGAGATGCTGATTGAGCGGGTGCTCAGTGAGCGTGATGCGCTGGCCCATGTGCGTGCCAGCCGCAGCCCCAGGCCTGGCAGCGAGCTGCTGATCGAAGGGCGAGTGCCGGTCACCGTGCTCGGACGGGAGGCCGAACTGTTTCGCCTGCAACTGACGGACGGGGACTGGAAAGGCGTCATGGCGGCCCATGGCCATATTCCCCTACCGCCCTATATCGAGCGCGATGATGAGGCGTTTGACCATGAACGCTACCAGACCGTATATGCCCGCAGGGAAGGCGCCGTGGCTGCGCCGACCGCAGGGCTGCATTTTGACGAGGCCTTATTGGCGCGATTAAAAGAAAAAGGCATTGAACAGGGCTTTGTGACCCTGCATGTAGGCGCCGGGACATTCAAGCCGGTGCAGGTGGACGACATTCGTGCGCACCGCATGCACAGCGAGTGGATCGAGGTGTCGCCGGAACTGGTAGCGCAGGTGGCGGCCACACGGGCCCGGGGCGGTCGCGTGGTGGCGGTCGGTACCACCGCGGTGCGCTGCCTGGAAAGTGCCAGTGTTGATGGACGCCTGCAGCCGATGCAGGGGGAGACGGACATCTTCATTACCCCTGGCTACCGCTTCCAGCAAGTGGATCTGCTGATTACCAACTTTCACCTGCCCGAATCCACGCTGATCATGTTGGTCAGTGCCTTTGCCGGCTATGAACGCACCATGAATGCCTATCGTCACGCTGTGGCGGAGAAGTACCGCTTTTTCAGCTATGGCGATGCCATGCTGGTCTATCCCAAAGAGGATCCTGATGAAATTTGAACTGCTGAAAACGGATGGCGCGGCTCGTCGCGGGCGACTGATATTTGATCGCGGTGTGGTGGAGACGCCGGCGTTCATGCCGGTAGGGACCTATGGCACTGTCAAGGCGATGACGCCGGAAGAACTCAAGGGCATCGGTGCACAGATCATCCTCGGCAATACCTTCCATCTGGCCTTGCGCCCCGGCACCGAGATCATCCGCGCCCACGGCGATCTGCACGATTTCATGCACTGGGATGGCCCCATTCTGACCGATTCCGGCGGCTTTCAGGTATTCAGTCTGGGCGAAATGCGCAAGATCGGCGAGGAGGGGGTGACCTTCCGCAGCCCCATCAATGGCGCGAAGATTTTCATGGGGCCGGAAGAGTCCATGCAGATTCAGCGGGAGCTGGGCTCGGACATCGTCATGATCTTTGACGAATGCACGCCGTATCCGGCCGACCACGAAACGGCGCGCCTGTCCATGGAGCTGTCGCTGCGCTGGGCCGAGCGCAGCAAGCGGGCGCACGCTGATAATCCCGCCGCGCTGTTCGGTATCGTGCAGGGGGGCATGTATGAGGATTTGCGCAAGCGCTCGGCTGAGGCGTTGCAGGAGATCGGCTTTGATGGCTACGCCATTGGCGGCCTGTCTGTGGGTGAGCCCAAGGACGAGATGATGAAGGTGCTGGATTTCACCGCCCCCGAGTTGCCGCAGGATCGCCCCCGCTACCTGATGGGGGTGGGCAAGCCGGAAGATCTGGTGGAGTCGGTACGACGCGGCATGGACATGTTCGACTGTGTCATCCCCACACGCAATGCCCGCAACGGCTTTCTTTTCACCTCCACCGGCGTCGTCAAGATTCGCAATGCGGTGCACAAGCACAGCACCGAACCCCTTGATCCTCACTGCGGCTGCTATACCTGCCGCAACTATACGCGGGCCTATCTGCATCATCTGGATCGGTGCGGCGAAATCCTCGGTGCGCGGCTGAACACCATCCACAATTTGCACTACTATCAGGCGTTGATGCGGCAGATGCGCGAGGCGATCGAAACCGGGACATTCGAGACGTTTGTGGAGCAGTTTTATGCCGCGCGCGGCCTGCCGGTGCCGCCGCTGGCATAAGTGCGGCCTTTGTGCCACAATAGCGCCGATTTTTCGTTTTGAATTGAAGGAGATGTCCATGAGTCTGTTTATCAATGAAGCCTGGGCCGAAGGGGCTGCCGGTGCCGCGCAGGCACAGGCCGGTGGCTGGGAAGGTCTGATCCCGCTGCTGATTCTGTTTGTGATCTTCTATTTCCTGCTGATCCGTCCGCAGCAGAAAAAGGTCAAGGAACACAAGGCGCTGGTGGAATCTCTGAAGAAAGGAGATGAGGTCGTGACCTACGGTGGTATCGTTGGCAAGATCCGTGATCTGGATGACAACTTTATCGACATGGAAATTGCCGACGGCATTATTGTCAAGGTGGAGCGTCAGCAGGTAGCACGTCTGCTGCCGAAGGGCACGCTCAAGGGCAAGGCAGCCGAATAAACACGGCGCGTTTACAGGGAAAGGGGCGAAAGGCCCCTTTCCGCGTTTGTGCCAACAGCTAAGAGTCTCGCATGTTTCAGACAAATACCCAGACCGTCGCCAATCGCTATCCATTATGGAAATACCTGCTGATCGCCTTTGTGATCGTGATCAGCACGCTTTATGCATTGCCCAACCTGTTTGGTGAAGACCCGGCCGTGCAGGTGCAGCCGGCCAAGATGGTGACCTTCGACCAGAAAACCGTACAGAGCATCGAGCAGGCTCTGCAGCAGCAGGGCCTCAAGCCCAAACAGGTGACCTTCGACGGCAAGCAGCTGCTGATCCGCTTCGACAGTCCGGAAGATCAGCTGAAGGCCAAGTCCATCATCAAACAGCTGCTGGGGCGCAAGGCGGTGGTGGCGCTCAACCTGGCACCGTCCACCCCGGGCTGGCTGGCAGCCATCGGCGCCAAACCCATGTATCTGGGTCTGGATCTGCGTGGCGGCGTGCACTTCCTGCTGGATGTGGACATGGAAGCGGCCATTGAAAAGGCCTACCGCCGCTTTGGCGAGGAAATCCGCACCCTGCTGCGTGAAAACAAGGTGCGTTACGGCATAATCAAGCCGCAGAAGGATCGTCTGGTGGTGGGCTTCCGCAAGCCGTCCGATGCCGAGCAGGCCAAAGCGCTGATTCATGATCACTATGGTCAGGACTTGCAGCTGGACGAAAAGGCCTCCGACGCCACCCATCTGGTTTACCGCCTCACACCGAAGACGCTCAAGGCGACCAAGGCCTATGCGCTGAAGCAGAACATTACCACGCTACGCAACCGTATCAACGAGCTGGGCGTCGCCGAGCCCATCGTGCAGCAGCAGGGGGATCGTCGCATTGTGGTGCAGCTGCCCGGAGTGCAGGATACGGCCCGTGCCAAGGAGATTCTGGGGGCGACCGCCACGCTGGAGTTCCGTCTGGTGGACGAGCGTCATGATCCCGAGCAGGCTGCTCGCACCGGCCGTGTGCCGCCGGGCAGCCGTCTCTATCACTTCCGCGACGGCCGTCCCATTCTGTTGAAGGATCGCGTCATCGTTTCGGGTGAAAACGTCATTAATGCCCAGTCCGGCCTTGAACAGCAGACCGGAACACCCATGGTGTCGGTGACGCTGGATGCCGCTGGCGGACGCAAGATGCTGGCCACCACCAAGAAGAACGTGGGCAAGCGCATGGCGGTGGTGTATATCGAAAACAAGGTGGAAACCATCACCGGACCGGACGGACGCAAGATCAAGAAACACAGCGTCAACAAGGATGTGATCAATGCAGCGGTGATCCGCGATCAGTTTGCCAACCGCTTCCAGATTACCGGGCTCGACAGTCCGCAGGAAGCGCAGAATCTGGCGCTGCTGCTGCGTGCCGGTGCCCTGGCCGCACCGATGGAAATCGTGGAAGAGCGCACCATCGGCCCAAGCCTTGGCGCGGACAACATCAAGCAGGGCTTCATGTCCGTGGTAGTGGGCTTCCTGCTGGTGCTGGTGTTCATGGTATGGCGCTACAAGGTGTTCGGCGTGATTGCCGATATTGCGCTGGCGCTGAACCTGATCATCATCGTGGCGGTGCTGTCGCTGCTGCAGGCAACCCTGACGCTGCCGGGCATTGCCGGTATCGTCCTGACCGTGGGGATGGCGGTGGATGCCAACGTGCTTATCTATGAGCGTATCAAGGAAGAGCTGCGCAATGGGCAGTCGATTCAGACCGCCATTCATGCCGGTTACGAAAAGGCGTTCATGACCATTGCCGATGCCAATATCACCACACTGCTGGCGGCGATCGTGCTGTTCAGCTTTGGCACCGGGCCGATCAAGGGCTTTGCGGTGACACTCTCCATCGGTATCGTCACCTCCATGTTCACCGCCATCATGGTGACCCGTGCCATCGTGAACTGGCGCTACGGCGGCAAGCGCGTCGAAAAGCTCTCCATTTGAGGAATGACCATGTTTGACCTGGGCGACAAGCGGATTGACTTCATGAAGCAGCGCACGTGGGCGCTGCTGTTTTCTGCCACCCTGATCGTGCTCTCCATTGTGGGCATGGTCTTCAAGGGCTTCAATTTCGGCATCGACTTTACCGGCGGAACGGTCATCGAGGTGGCCTACGAGAAGCCGGTGGCCCTGAACGAGGTGCGTGATGTGCTGCGCAAGGGGGGCTTTGACAAGGCAATTGTGCAGCACTTCGGTTCCGCCACCGACGTGCTCATCCGCATTCAGCCGCGCGAGGGCATGACCAGTGCGCAGGTGAGCAACAAGGTACTCGACCTGTTGAAAAAGCAACATCCCGATGTGGAGCTGCGTCGCGTGGAGTATGTGGGGCCGCAGGTGGGGGATGAGCTGACCGAGGATGGTGTGCTGGCGGTGCTCTATGCCCTGATTGGCATTCTGATCTACGTGGCGCTGCGTTTCGAGTTTCGCTTTGCGCTGGGCTCCATTGCAGCGCTGGTGCACGATGTCATCATTACGCTGGGCGTATTTGCCTGGACGCAGGCGCAGTTTGATCTGACGGTGCTGGCGGCGGTACTGGCGGTCATCGGTTACTCCCTCAATGATACCATTGTTGTGTTCGACCGCATTCGCGAGAACTTCCGCATCCTGCGCGACAAGACGCCGGAAGAGGTGATGAATATCTCCATCAACCAGACCCTGTCGCGCACCATCATGACTTCACTGACCACCCTGCTGGTGGTGTTCGCGCTCTATTTCCTGGGCGGCGAAATCATTCACAATTTTGCCCTGGCGCTGATCGTGGGGATCGGTGTCGGGACCTACTCTTCCATTTACATTGCCTCGGCCCTGGCGCTGATGCTGGGAGTGAGCAAGGAAGACCTGATGGCACCGCCCAAGAATGAGGTGGACCGCGAGGCGCTGGAGAAGGAGATGCAGCAGGCGTTTCTGGAAGCGGAAGCGCAGCGCAACCGTTCCTGAACCGCCCCGCAGAGAGGGGGTCCCCGACTTTTTCACGCGCGCATTTTTGCGCGCGTGCTGTTTTGCAGGATATGCAGGCCAAAATGAGCGATCTGATCGAAGAAATCAATAAACGGCGCACATTCGCCATCATTTCTCACCCGGACGCGGGTAAAACCACGGTCACGGAAAAGCTGCTGCTGTATGGTGGTGCCATTCAGTTGGCGGGTGCCGTCAAGGGACGCAAGGCGGATCGGCACGCCACCTCCGACTGGATGCAGATGGAGCAGGAGCGGGGCATTTCCGTCACCTCGTCGGTAATGCAGTTTCCCTACAGGAACGTGGTCATGAATTTGCTCGATACGCCGGGGCACGAGGACTTTTCCGAAGACACCTACCGTACGTTGACGGCGGTGGACTCGGCGCTGATGGTTATCGATGCTGCCAAGGGCGTGGAGGAGCGCACCATCAAGCTGATGGATGTGTGCCGTCTGCGGGATACACCGATCCTCAGCTTCATCAACAAGCTGGACCGGGAAGGGCGCGACCCCATCGACCTGCTGGACGAAATCGAGGAGATCCTCAAGATACAGTGTGCCCCAATGACCTGGCCCATCGGCATGGGCAAGCGCTTCCGCGGCATTTATCATCTGTACAACGATCAGGTGCGCATTTTCGAGCAGGTGGACAATGACACCGCGGCGCAGGGCGAGGTGATCGAGGGGCTGGATAACCCACGTCTGGATGAACTGCTGGGCGATCAGGCGGAAGAGTTGCGCGAAGAGATCGAGCTGGTGCGCGGCGCCAGCCATGAATTTGATCTCGAAGCGTTTCTTGAGGGCCGCCTGACGCCCGTATTCTTTGGTTCCGCCATCAACAACTTTGGCCTGCAGGAGCTGCTGGATGCCTTTGCCGAGTATGCCCCGCCGCCACAGTGTCGCGAGGCGCGCGAGCGCACCGTCTGCCCGGATGAGCCGCAGCTGACCGGGTTTGTCTTCAAGATTCAGGCGAACATGGATCCCAAGCACCGTGACCGCATCGCCTTCACGCGTATCGTCTCTGGCCAGTATCGCAAGGGCATGACGGTGCGGCATGTGCGCATCGGCAAGGATATCAAGATCGCCAAGGCGCTGACCTTTCTGGCCAACGAGCGCGAGCAGGCGGAAACGGCCGTGGCGGGGGACATCATCGGGCTGCACAACCATGGCACCATCCAGATCGGGGATACCTTCACCGAGGGCGAAACGCTCAAGTTTACCGGCATTCCCAATTTTGCCCCGGAGCTGTTCCGCCGTGCCCGCCTGAAAGACCCCATGAAAATGAAGGCGCTGCAGAAGGGCCTGCAGCAGTTGTCCGAAGAGGGGGCGACACAGCTGTTCCGCCCGGTGATGAATAATGACCTCATACTGGGCGCCGTGGGCGTGCTGCAGTTTGAAGTGGTGGCACAACGGCTCAAGGACGAGTACAAGGTGGCGTGTGACTTCGAGCCGGTGTCGGTGAATACGGCGCGCTGGGTCATCGGTCCGGAAAAGGAAATCGAGCGCTTCAAGGCCAGGGTGCAGGAGCATGTGGCCTACGATGCGGCGGACCAGCTGGTCTATCTTGCGCCCAGCCGTGTAAATCTGCAGCTGATGGAAGAACGCTGGCCGGAGCTGCAATTTGTCGCGACGCGGGAGCACTGATGGCCAAGAAACGCAAGAAACGCAGCGAACGCGCCTGCGATGGGTGTACCGCCTGTTGCGATGGGTGGGTGCGCATTACCATCGATGGTCAGGAAGCCTGGCCGGGGCATCCGTGTCCACACAGCACCGCAGCGGCTGTGCCATCTATGAAAACCGCCCGGACGATCCCTGCCGGCAGTTCTGGTGCGGCTGGATGCTTCCCAATAGTCCCTTGCCGGACTGGATGAAGCCGGATGAGGCGAAGGTGATGGTGCTGTTTGCCAAGCTGAGCTGGCAGGGCCTGCCCGTGGATGTGGCATTGCCGGTGGGTAAACGGATTCCGCCGCGTGCGCTCAACTGGCTCAAGGCGTTTGCCGAACGGGAAATGCGCCCGCTGATCTGGGCAGAGTGTATCGAAGAGAATGACGAGCTGCAGAAGGAGCAGCTGCTCTATGCCTGGGGGCCGCCCGCCTTTCAGCAGGCGGTGCAGCAGTGGCATGCCGAGGGTCGCAAGCTCTGGTAAAGAAAAACAGCAGAAGGGGGACTGTCTGATATGAAGCTTTTCAGGCTTTGCCGAGAATGTCGCCCTGGTTGCTGCGGCCGGGTTTTCGGCCCAGCTTTTCGGCATAGGTGGGATCACTGTGCCGCCCAGTCAGCAGGGCAAGAAAGCCTTCATTGATCTGCGCCAGGCGTGTGAGGGTCAGACCATTTTCCAGATGAAGGGTCTGCGCCGCTTCGCTTACCTCGATAAAGCGTTTCAGCGTCTGCAGCGTGTCGTCGGAGCGGGCATGCGCCTTGAGATGGCTCTGCAGGGAGGCCCCATCGGGCAGATGCTCCTGCAGGGATTGGGTCAGAGGGGTGATGCGGTCGATCAGGCGGCTTTTCTGTTCACTCAGGGTCATGATGGCCTCGGCGTCCATGCTGGCAAGGGCATCCCTTTCCTGCTCCAGCACAGACAAAAACTGCTCCAGCAGGGGGAGCAGTTCTTTTATTACGCCAAACAGTCGGTTTGTCGTTGCAGTGTGTGCATCGCTCATGCCTTACAGCGTACTGAATAATGCTTCCGTCTGCAGCAGTTTTTTGGCAACCGCCTGCACATCCACATCGTAGCGGCCTTCCTCAATGGCCTGCTTGAGCGCTTCGATCTTTTTACGATTGTCCACCTGCACGTCACGCGCCTTTTCATTCAGCGCCTGGGCCTGGCGGGATGCATCCGTTACCGAGACCCGCTCTGCAGCCTTGGCTTCTGCCTGAGGCGTACGCGCTTCGGCACTCTTGCTGCGCACATCGTCAGCTCTGCGCGGGCTCTCGCTCTGACGGGTATTCTGCAGGACTGTAGTGATTTGCTTGATATCCATCGTTCGTTCCCTGTTTTCTGGTCGGCACGTCTGTCTTGTCTTTGTTATCGGCCGCCTTCAAATAAATTTTAGCGGAAATTCATGTTCTTATTGTTTTTTCCGCGTTCACATGGTTTATCGGCATGGCACGCAGAAACTTTAGCTGCCGTTGGGTATTTTGCGGACCCCTTGGTGCTCTCTGAAGGACCTTTATGGCACCAGCACTGTATTGGGGGCTACGACCACACCGCGGACCTTGCGACCGGAACGCAGATTGCGCACTTCAACCACCTCATTTTCCACGGCATCCCGCAGGGCGACGCCCTTGGTGCGGATTTCGATGGCGCCAATGCGTGTCATCAGAATGACAGGCTTGTTGCGAAACACCCAGTAGGGCGGCAGCAACATCTGTGCCGTGATGATCTGTCCTGCGGCAATGGATCGCCGTGCGCGCTTGCCGATCACCTGGTCGGGCTGCGTGGCAGCCTGGCGGGGCACCTGACTGGCATCAATCAGCCGCTGTGCCACCATATCGGCCTTGATGGTGGCCATGCGGGGAATGAGGGTGGTGCTCACCATCACCGGCCGCTGTCCGGTGACGCGATAGCTGATGAATACTTTCCAGTGGGGTTGCGTGCAGCGCACCAGTGCCGTGAAGCGTCCTGTTGGCCTGAGCGAAGCGTGGGGTAACTGGATCTGGGGGGTATGCCTGCAGGTGGGCAGGCGAGTACGTTCTCCAAGCGGTTGGATAGAAATTTTGGCATTAATGATATTTTGGCCGACTTTTTGCTTGACCATGGCGGCAAGCTGTTTGTAGACCGGTGACCAGTCCTGAAAGTGCGTGGGAGCACCTGCAGCAGGCCATGCCAGAATCAGCAGGAGCAGGAATGAGAAAGCTCGCATGGGTTGCATTGGGCGCCGGGCCGGTTAAGATGGATTTGACTTTATTTTAGGGTAGGACGAGGTAGGCCATGTCGATTAATTTTCTGAAAAGCGTGGATATGCGCACCTCGCTGGCGGGCATGAACCGCATGGAACTGCTCATGTTCCAGCTGGATGGTCCGCAGCTGTTTGGCATCAACGTATTCAAGGTGCGCGAGGTGATCCAGACACCCAGGGTGTCGCCGGTTCCCAAGGCGGATGACCGCATTGTCGGAGTCGCGGATATACGGGGGCAGACGATGCCCATTATCGATCTGCCCAAGGCGCTGGGCCTGACACCGATCGATGACCTGGAGCATTCGCTCACCATCGTGACGGAGTTCAATTCGGCCATCCAGGGTTTTCTGGTGCGGGCCGTGGATCGGATCGTGCACCTGCGCTGGGAAGATATCATGCCGCCGCCGGATACGCTGGCGCATGTCACCTATCTGACGGCCGTCACCCGGTTTGAGAGTAAGATCATCGAAATACTGGATGTGGAAAAAATCCTGTCAGAAGTATCCGGTCTGGAAGATGTGGTCACGGAAGAGACGATCGCTCGCGCCAAGGAACGTATTGGCGAGGCGGCGCGCAACTACTTTGTGCTGGCCGCCGATGACTCTGCGGTGGCGCGTCAGCAGTTGCGCAGTGTTTTCGAAAGCCTCGGGCTCAACTACAAGATCGTCGATAACGGCCGCAAGGCCTATGAGTTGCTGGAGAAGTGGGCCAAGGATGCGGAAGATGGCATGGCGCCGCCGGTTTCTCAACGGGTGCTGATGCTGGTGTCCGATATCGAGATGCCGGAAATGGACGGTTACACGCTGACACGTAAGGTGCGTGAAGACGAGCGCCTCAAGGACCTGTTTATCGTGCTCAACAGTTCGCTTTCCGGTGGTTTCAATGAGCATATGACCAGCAAGGTGGGCGCCAACCGTTTCCTCTCCAAGTGGCATTCTGACGAACTGGCCCAGCTGGTGATGGATCGGCTTGAGGAGATGGAGACGCAGAAGGTCCAGGCTGCCCACTGAGATGCTGAGGTTTTTTTATCCTCCACTCATTGGCCTGCTGTGGCTAATCATGCTCCAGATGCCGGCATTTGCCGCCTCCACCTGTGAGCAGCAGGGAGGGCGTGGCTGTGTGATTTCAGAGGGCACGGCCAGTTTTTCAGGGCAGAACAGGACATGGGCGCGGCAGATGGCGTTGCGCCGGGCACTGGAAAATGCCGCCCTGCACTGCAATGCGGTGGTCAGCAGCCATCAGCAGGCGGAAAACTTCCAGCTTACTCATTCTCAGGTGAGCGTGCGCAGTCGCGCGGTGGTGCGGGGGTTCAATATTCTTGACGAAGATGCCGACCCTGATGCCCATCTCTACAAGGTGCGCGTCAAGGCGTGTCTGGCGCCGGCCCAGTCTGACTGCGCCAATCCCATGGCGGCGGATTACCGCCCGCGTGTTGTCATTCTGACACCGGCCATTATCGATCCCTATCAGGCCCGTGATCTGCGCGAGCTGCTGCCCGGCTGGGTGAGTGAGCTGGAAGCCCGTTTCCGTGCGCAGGGTTATCGAAATGTCACCACCGACGATGTTGATGCCGGCCTGTTTCCGGGCGTCCAGATCCATCCCAATCTGGATCCTGCCGTGCTGGAACGTCTGCAGGAAGACACCGGCGCCCAGTTTGCCCTGCTGACCGTTTTCCGTGACCTGTCCATGCAGCACCAGCCGGACAACCCCTACATTCCCGACAGTGTGGAGCAGATCGGGCATGCGATCGCCCGCAGCTACACCCTCGATGAAGCACCCAATGTCCGGACCCTCTCCATCAACTGGTATCTGGTGGATCTGAACCACGGCCGCGTGGTGCGTCAGGGACAGATCGACCGCGTGGCCCGCGGCCAGGTACGTGTCAGTCGGGACAAGATTTTTGGCAGCGGTGCCTTTGCAGTCACGCCGACCGGCCGGGCACTGATGGCCGCGTTGCATGCCGAAAGCGAGCAGGCCATGACACCCCTCAAGTGTGCCGTGCTGGAAAGCCGGATTCTGGAAGTGCGTCACGACCAGGGCAAAAAGCAGATCATTTTCTTTGCTACCCCCGAAAGCGGCCTGCGCAAGGGCGATCAGCTGACGGCCTATCACAGCCGGGGCGGTGAGGTGCACCTTGGGTCTCACGGCCTTGGCGCAGATGAAGTGCCGGCCGGTTTCGTACGCGTGGTGCGTGTGCTGGACCGTTTCGCCATTGCCGACGTGGTGGCGGAGAAAGCGCCACTGACCGTGGGGGACTGGATACGCAGCTGGTAGGCGGCAGCCCGTCCTCCTTCCTTTCTTGATGAAACGCGCTCCGGCGCGTTTTTTTGTATTTAGGCACCTCCGCAAAACCTCTGAATGCGCTCGCGTTGCCGGCGCGATGGTGGCAGATGCAAGACGCGAGCCGCAGGGTTTGGTGGTGCCAAATACAAGGCGAGCAACGATGCAGATGCCGCCATCCCGCCGCAACCCGAAGGGATAATCGCGACCGTTCAGAGGTTTTGCGGAGGTGCCTTATACCCTAAAGTTTTAAAGTTTTGCCGCCTGCTGCCGATAGCGGCAAGTTTTTGCCGACTTTAGCAAAAAATCCATTTTTTGTTCATCTTGGCACTGGCCTTGCTTGATCCCTTCGCAGAAGAAGGGAGTGTTGGAAAAAATGACGAAGTCACTGTTTGGCATTCATGAGCAGGCCCTGCAGATTCGTGCCGAGCGCGCAAAGCTGCTGGCGCAGAACCTGGCCAATGAAGATACGCCCAACTACAAGGCAAAGGACATTGACTGGCGTGCGGCACTGAAGCAGGCACGCGAAGGGCTGAAGAGTTCGCCGCCGCTCCATCTGGCGCGTACCAATCCACGGCACATCGATGCCAAGGGTGAGCCGATGGAGGGTGACAGCTTTGTCAAATACCGCATGCCGACCCAGCCGTCGCTGGATGGCAATACCGTAGAACCCCATATCGAAAAGGCTCAGTTCACGGAGAACGCCATTCAGTATCAGGCGACACTCACGTTTCTCAATGGACGGATCAAGGGGATTCGCAACGCCCTGAAAGGGCAGTAGGGAGGATGAATCATGAGCATGTTTGACATTCTCGATATTTCCGCCACCGGCATGCACGCGCAGACCGTGCGACTGAACACGACGGCCTCCAACCTGGCCAATGCCGACTCGGTCAGCTCCAATGCCAAGGACACCTATCGGGCCAAAAAGCCTGTGTTCCAGACCATCCTGGCATCGCAGGTGGAAAACGGCATGGACCCTGTTGGGGGGGTGCGCGTCAAGGAGATTGTGGAATCCAGGGCACCGCTAAAGATGGAATACAACCCCAACCATCCCATGGCAAACAAGGACGGTTACATTTTTCGCCCCAATGTGAATGTGGTGGAGGAGATGGCGGACATGCTGTCGGCATCCCGTTCCTATCAGACGAATATCGAGGTAATGAATACCTCCAAGCAGCTCATGCTGCGCACCATCCAGTTGGGTAAATAAGAGGAGTGACCCATGAATATCAATACACCGGCAACGCTGCCTTTACCGAATTCGCAGCCCACGCCTGAGGAGCTGCTGGCTGCGCTCAATGCACCTGCCGATCCCGCGAAGCTGAAAAGTCATCAGAAAGTTCTGGGACAGACCGATTTTCTGCGGCTGCTGACGACGCAGCTGCGAACGCAGGATCCCACCAAGCCGATGGACCCCAAGGACATGGTGACGAACCTGACCGGATTTAACCAGTTGGAGGCGACCCTTAAGCTTGATAAATCGATGTCAGCACTGGTTCAGGGGTTTGCCAATCTGCAGACCATGCAGGCAGCCAGCCTGATCGGCAAGCATGTCAGGGTTAAGGCTGAATCAATCGAGCATACTGCAGGTCAGCCGGAGCAGATCAAGCTGAATATCACCACGCCGCTGCAGGATGCCAAACTGGTGGTCAGTGATGGCAGTGGCGTGGTCAAGCAGATCACGCTTGGCACACTCAATACAGGTGAAAAGGTGATCAACTGGGATGGCACCGATTCGCTGGGGCAGGAGGTGCCGGCGGGTCAGTACAAGATCATTGCCTATGGCACGGATGAAAATGGGAATGTAAAGAGTATCGATACCATTCTGCCTACCCGAGTCACCAGTGTTGCTATCAAGCAGGGCGGCACTCTCAAGCTCACCCTGGCAACGGGTGAAGTGGTCGATATGAACAGCATCCGGGAAATTTCACAGTAAGGCATTCATGGGTAGCATTAGTAAAAGGAGAAGACCATGTCAGCTGCATATGACTTGAACGCATTAAGCGGCGTGTCAGGCGCCTCACAGGGGCTCGCCGTCATCGCCAACAACCTGGCCAATTCACAGACTTTCGCATTCAAGGCTTCCAGAATCGAATTTGCGGATATTTTTTCCGGTGCGCAGGGGAGTGCCGGGCGTGGTGTGCGCACGGCAGCCATTACACAGGATTTCGCCCAGGGCACCATTAATACCACGGGGCGTGAACTGGACATGGCCATTGATGGGGATGGCTTCTTCATTCTGGAAGACAAGACCGGCAAATATCCCCAGCTTTATACGCGAAACGGCTCCTTTAAAGTGGACAAGAACGGTTTTCTGACCACGCAGGAGGGGAATAACGTTCTGGGATATGTGAGAAACGATGCTCTGTCCACGCCGAATAAGCCGGTGTTCCAGACCACACTGTCGCCGATTGACATGGCTTCGCTGAATAAGCGCCCGAATGCAACGCAGGAGATGAAGTATGACGTTAACCTGGATGGGCAGGCGCGTAACAATGTGGACAACAATGGCAAATCTGTCGCTGATCAGGCAGTGGGAAATCTGAAAAAACTGGTGAATCCAGTTGCCGGCAGTTATGGCGGCTTCCCGGATTTCTCCACCAACAAGATCATCTATGACTCGCTGGGAGGCGAGCACCGTCTGACCGTTAACTACTACAAGCGGGATGTAGTGACGGCAGGCAATTCTAATTTGGATACTAATGGTGATGGTAACAATGACAAATACACCAGCTGGATCGCTCAGTATACGCTAGAAGACAAGGATCCCAATACGGGGCAATGGGTGACTAGTGGGCACCGTTATGACACCACGACCAATTCGGCAACAGCGGATTCTGGCATTATCTATGAGCTCCGATTTGACACCAATGGCAATCTGGTGGATGTGCGGGCACCTAACAACAATTCCACACCTGTGGGGCAGAGTACACCCAATTCAGAACTGCCTGCAGCCAACTGGACCTCTGTCGGTACCCAGCCGCAGATCAGCTGGATTGTGGACAATCCGCTGACGGGGGCCACGGATCCGTTGGGGAATCCGTTGACCCTTTCCATCAATATGGATTATCAGAAGACAACCATGTATGCCGGGACCTTCAGTGTACGGGGTGTCACACAGGATGGTTACAAGGTGGGGGATCTGGTCGGGCTGTCCATCGGCCATGATGGGGTGCTTAATGCACGCTATTCAAATGGCCGTTCTGTGCCCGTGGCGCAGCTTGCACTGGCCAACTTTACCGACAAGAATGCTCTGGAGAAGCTGGGCTCCCAGATTTATGCCGAAAGCTATCAATCCGGCACGCCGAGCCTGAGCGTGCCGCAGAAGAACGGGTTCGGCTCCATTGTTTCCGGCGCGCTGGAATACTCCAATGTGGACGTGGCCCAGGAGCTGGTGAACATGATCCAGACCCAGCGCATGTATCAGGCCAGCGCGCAGGTCATTTCCACCTCCAAACAGCTGACGCAGACCATTCTTCATCTCTGATATCTAACCAATTAATTTTTCTGGTCGGTTGCCGGCAATTTTTGCCGGCTTTTTTGTGGCAAAATTTGCCACATCCTTTATCGGCCGCTTTTCGTGAATCTTTAGCAAAAGTTGGCACGCTATTCGCTATGAACTCATCGACACCACTGTCAGGCGTCAAGCCGCTGACACACAAGGGAACGAAATCATAAATAGGGGGTGTCCCGGGTGGTGCGAAGCCACCCGGTTTTATCCACACCAGAAAAGTGTTACACAAAGGGACGTGACCATGGACAGAATGGTCTACATTGCCATGAGCGGGGCCAAGGAGGTGATGCTGGCGCAGGCCAACAACGCCAACAACCTGGCCAATGCCACCACCGACGGCTTCAAGAAGGACTTCAATCAGTTCCGCGCCATGCATGTGGAAGGGCCGGGCTGGAATGACCGCGCCTATGCGCTCGACGAGCGCCCGGCCACTGACTTCACGCCGGGGCCGGTCAAGGTCACTGGCCGCGATCTGGACGTGGTGGTGCCCAATGGTTTTCTCGCCATTCAGGCCCCGGACGGCACCGAAGCCTACACCCGCACCGCCAGCATGAGTGTGCTGGAGAACGGTGATCTGGTGGATGCGCACGGCAACCCCATTCTCAATATCACCGGTGCACCCATTTTCCTGCCGCCCTATCGCAAGATCGATATCGGGCAGGACGGCACCCTTTCCATCGTGCCGGCGGATGCTCCCAATAATAATCCTGTCGTAGTGGATCAGCTGCGACTGGTGGCCCCCAGTGTGAAGGATCTGGAGAAGGGGCTGGATGGCTATATCCGCCTCAAGCCAGGCGCGCTGCAGGGGCAGGAAGGGTTGGTCCGTGGTGATCTGCATGTGATCAAGGGGGCGCTGGAAGGTTCCAATGTCAATGTGGCCGAAGCGCTGACCACCATGCTGGCGCTGTCGCGCAAATACGAGATGCAGGTAAAGATGATGCAGACGGCCAAGCAGCACGCCGCTCAGTCGGACAAGCTGCTGCGCCTGGTTTAAGGAGAGCAAGCCATGATTCGTGCAATGTATGTCGCCAAAACCGGTCTTGAAGCCCAGCAGACCCGACTGGCCGCCATTTCCAACAACCTGGCCAACGCCAACACTTACGGCTACAAGGCGGGACGGGCCGAGTTCGAGGATCTGCTTTATCAGAACGTGCGCCAGCCCGGTGCGCAGAGCACACAGGACGAGGCCAATACGCTGCCGTCCGGTCTGCAGCTGGGCACGGGCGTCAAGACGGTGGGGGTACAGAAGCTGCATACGCAGGGCAATCTGATTACAACCAATCAACAGCTGGATATTGCCATCAATGGCAAGGGTTTCTTCCAGGTGCTCGATCAGAACGGGCAGATCATGTACACCCGTGACGGCTCGTTTCAGCTGAATCAGAACGGCGACATCGTCACCAGCTCCGGCTATCTGCTCGAACCCAATATCAATGTGCCGCAAAACGCAAAGAGCATTACGATTTCTCAGGATGGCGTGGTTTCTGCCCAGATCGCAGGAAATACGGCCCCGTCCGTAATCGGTCAGATTCAGCTGGCCACCTTTATTAACCCGGCCGGTCTGGAAAATATCGGCCAGAATTTCTACCGCGAAACTCAGGCATCCGGTGCGCCGACAGTGAACAACCCGGGTACGGAGGAGGCCGGTACGGTGCTTCAGGGGACGCTGGAAGCCTCGAATGTGAATACGGCGGAGGAGCTGGTCAACATGATCGAAGCACAACGTACCTATGAGATGAATGCCAAGACCATTGCCGCCGCTAACGGCATGCTCAAGTTCCTCAATAATACCGTGTAATGAGGAGTAAGTCATGAATGCCTTTCGAATGTTGCTCGTGCTGACCGCCACCGCCACTTTGGTGGGGTGCTCTACTGCGCCGGAGCGCATGCAGAAATTCAGCTACGAGCCCTATTACCCGCCGGGTGTCGTCAAGAAAACATCACCGAAGAATGGCTCGCTCTATCAGGCCCACCAGGCGATGACGCTGTTTGACGATGCCAGTGCGCACAATGTGGGCGACATCATTACCATCAACCTTATCGAAAGCTTCAAGGCCAAGAAAAAGGATGAGGCGAAGTACAACCGCAATAATGACTACAATGGCGGTACCGTAAAATTGTTCGGGCGCACCGATGGTCAGATTCTGAAACAGGCGACCGGGCTGTTCAATCCGCTCTCCATTTCCGGGTCCAAGACTGCATTCAATGGCAAGAGCGACGTAAAGCAGGATTCCAGCATTACCGGCAAGATTGCCGTGATGGTCACCGAAGTGCTGCCCAATGGCAATCTGGTGGTGCGTGGTGAGAAATGGATTACGGTATCTGACGGGGAAGAGGTGGTGCGTTTTGCCGGTATTATCCGTCCGCAGGACATTCAGCCGGACAATACCATCGACTCCACCAAGGTAGCCGATGTGCGCCTGATCTACAAGGATACCGGCTATGCGGGCGACGTGACGCGCCCCAGCGCCGTCAACAAGTGGTTTACCAAATACTGGCCGCTTTGATGCAGAGGTACCGCTGCGACTTTTCAGAGGGCTTGCGGAGGTGCCATAATTTGACTGAATGATCCAAAATTTGGGAAAATTGTTTCCACACCGGCCTGTTTTTTCTGATCTCCTTTTTGGCAGGCCGGTTTTTTTTATGCCTGCAAATCACCCCAACGCCTGTTTCGGCCGTTTCTCGCTTTTCTTTAGCCTTTTTGGCATGCCTTCTGCTTTTCTGTCGATGACAGAGACAAAAAGCCGACAGTTGCTGACACACAAAGGAACTTACCCATGACCAGAAAACTCATCTTTCTTGCACTGTTGCTGATCTCGGCCAGTACGGCCTGGGCCGAGCGCATCAAGGATCTGGCCTTTGTCACCGGTGTGCGCCCCAACATGCTGGTGGGCTACGGTCTGGTAGTGGGGCTTAACGGCAGCGGTGACAAGACGCCCTTTGCCGAGCAGAGCCTCAAGTCCATGCTCAACAAGTTTGGCATTCACATTCCACCCGGCTTGAAGACCAATTCCAAGAATATTGCGGCGGTGGCTGTGCATGCCGAGCTGCCGGCCTTTGCCAAGCCGGGGGATAAGATTGATGTCACCGTCTCTTCGCTGGGCAATGCCAAGAGCTTGCGCGGTGGCACGCTGCTGATGACGCCATTGAGAGGGATTGATGGCAATGTGTATGCCATTGCGCAGGGCAGTCTGGTGGTCAGTGGGCTGGATGCCAGCGGTGCGGATGGATCGCGCATTACCGTGAACGTTCCCAGTGTCGGGCGTATCCCGGATGGCGCGTTGGTGGAGCGTGCCGTGCCCACCGGCTT
>CAYYIL010000004.1:0-119029 GCA_964471975.1 uncultured Piscirickettsiaceae bacterium
AAAGCGGACAGTTTATGTGCTACAAAACCGGACAGTTCTATTTGTTGCTAACATATTTCAATGGGTTAAAGGTTGTTCACGGATGACTTGGTAGGGGCCCTTGCTTGGGCTATTTTGTGCTTGCCCGCTGTGCGCGGCAAAAATTGCCGCTGTAAAGGCACCTCCGCAAAGCCTCTGAACGGTCGCGACAGTGGCGATTCCGGTTCAAGGCAAGGCGCACCGAACGTGGCATGGTCATTCCATGCGAGTGAGGTGCAACACCGCATTGGGTCGGAATCGCCCTGTCCCTTCGGGTTGCGGCGGGATGGCAGCACCTTCTGTGTTGCACGTCTTGCCTTTGGCGCCACCAAAGGCTGCGCCGTGCGCCTTGAATCTGCTGCCATCGTGCCTGCAACGCGAGCGCATTCAGAGGTTTTGCGGAGGTGCCAAGTCGGGGCCCCCCTCTCTATTTCGGGGCAGGCGGCATGATTTCTTCGAAAGTGTGGAAGCCGGGAAAGCCCTGTGGATCCACCGGCGGCATGTGCGGGCTCACATGGCTCGCGGCCAGCAGGTAGCGGATGCCATACTGCTGCGCCGTCTGCAGGGCGCGGATATTGTCATCAATGAGCAGCGTGCGTGCGGGCTCGTATTCAAAGTCCTGATGAATGGCCGCCCAGATGCGCCCATCTTCCTTGGGCATGCCATAGTCGTGCGCGCAGAGAATAGCGTCGAAATACTTGCCGATGGCGGTTTGTTCCAGCTTGAGCATCAGGCTGTCGCGGTGGGCGTTGGTGACCAGCGCCAGCCGCTTGCCCAGCGCGCGCAGGCGCTGCAGAAAGGCTTCCACCCCGGGGTGGGGGCGGATCATGTGCTTCAGGTCATGCTTGTGCCGGGCCACGGGCAGGTTAAATACCTGCGACCAGTAGTCGGTGCAATACCACGCCAGCGTGCCCTGTTTGGCTTCGATGGCGCGGCGCACCTTTTCCTGCGCCTGTTCCAGTGGCAGGCCCTCTTTTTCCGCCACCAGCCGGGGCAGGTAGTCCATCCAGAAGTGCCAATCGAAGTAGAGGTCCAGCAGCGTGCCGTCCATGTCCAGCAGCACGGTATCGATTGCTTCCCAAGGCAGCTTTGCCATCGTAGAATGACCCCATGAAAACCTTGCCGCAGATTCTATCCCAGCGCGTGGTGGCGCGCTCGCGCATCTTTACCGTCGAAGCCCTCGAGCTGCGTTTTGCCAATGGCACGGAAGTGGTGTTCGAGCGGCTGCAGAGTGGTCTCAACGGCGCGGTGCTGATTGTGCCCATTACCGATGACAATCAGCTGGTGCTGATCCGCGAATATGCTGCCGGGCTGGGGCGCTACGAGCTGGGCTTCCCCAAGGGCAAGGTGGACGACGGCGAAGGCTGGCGCGACGCCAGCGTGCGCGAATGCATGGAAGAGGTGGGTTACCGCCCCGGGCAGGTGACGTTGCTGGATACGGTGTCGCTCTCGGCTGGCTATATGAACCACGTCACCCATCTGGTAGCGGCCGAGGCGCTGGTGCCGGCCACGCTACCCGGTGACGAGCCGGAACCGCTGGAGGTGATTCACTGGCCGTTGCAGGATTGGAAGGCGCTGCTGGAAGAGCCGGAATTCAGTGAAGGTCGCGCCTACGCCGCCCTCTTGCGCGCATTGCTGCACAAGGAGATCCTGTGAATACAATCGATTTGCGCCTGTGGCTGCCGCAGCTGTGCGCGCTGGCGCAGCAGGCGGGTGCCTGCATTCTCGAAATCTACCGCAACCAGGACTATGACACCACGCGCAAGACGGATGGCTCGCCGGTTACCACGGCCGACAAGGCAGCCGATGCCATCATTATTGCCGGCCTGCAGGCATTGACGCCTGATATTCCTATCGTGACCGAGGAAACGCTGGCGGAGATTCCTTTCGCGCGCCGCCGCGACTGGCGCACCTACTGGCTGGTGGACCCGCTGGATGGCACGCGCGAATTTCTTGCCCGCACGGATGAGTTCAGCGTCAATATCGGTCTGGTGGTGGATGGCGCCCCGGTGCTGGGCGTGGTGTATGGCCCCTGTCTGGACACGTTCTATTTTGGCGGACCGTTGCTGGGTGCATGGCGGCGGCGTGATGGGGAGACGACGCTCATTCGGGCGCGCCATACCCTTGAAGCCCCGGCGCGGGTGGCCATGAGCCGCCGTCATGGCAAGCGTGCCGATGCCTTTGCGGAGGCACTGGCCGTGCCCACCACCTCGGTGCACATGGGGTCGGCGCTGAAGACCTGTCTGGTGGCCGCGGGCGAGGCGGATTACTATCCCCGTTTTGGACCGACCTCCTATTGGGACACTGCCGCGGGGCATGCGGTGCTGCGGGCCGCGGGCGGGGAGATCGTGGACATGCACGGCCAGCCATTGCGGTATGTGCAGAGCGAAGAGCTGCTCAATCCCTTCTTTATTGCCCGCGGGCCCGAAATTCCGGCCGCTGCGCTGGCGGCGGCCGAGCAGCTGGCGGCGCAGGGGTAGCATGAACCTTTGAGCGTTCCAGTCAGTGTCCAAACTGCGCCGTCAGCTGCAGGCTGAGGCGCGGATTGGCCATATAATCGTGCTGGCGTTCAAAGGCGATCTCAGGCGAGACACTCAGTAGCAGCCAGTGGCGCACCACCGGACGGCTGTAGTCGATACCGGTGCCCCACCATACCAGTTCCACCTGCGGCTGGCTGCTCCACTGGGCGGTGAAATGCCCATTCAGCGCACGCGCCTTTTTCAGCCACACGAACAGATCCTCACTGGCGGTCAGGTCCAGCGTCTCCGAATCCAGATAGCCGTCGAGCTGCAGCCGCTGACGCCACAGGCGGCGGCTGTCCAGCGCGCGGTCGAAGACCCAGGCGTAGCGCCCGCTGAGGCCGCGGTCGCTTTCCCACAGCCACTGCAGATAGGTCGTCCACTGCCAGCTGGGGGTCAGGGGCTGGCGGTCGCGGTTGCGCCAGCGCACGAACACACTCGGGGTAATGCCGTGAAAGTTGGCACCGAAATCCAGCGTGCGCAGAATGCGGGCGCTGCGTTTTTCCAGACTGCGGATGCCTATGAAAGTCTGGTCATTGGTGGTGGTGTTGGAGGCATGGCCGCCGATCTGTTCCGGACGTGGCGTGCGACCGCTATCATTGAGCTGGCGGGTGACAAACAGCTTGAGCTTGCGTTCGCTCACGGGCAGACGCAGGTCGAGGCCGATACGCGGTTTCCACTCTGGCTTGTCCAGCCGGGACAGGGTGACGCCATAACCCAGCTTGAGGCGGGAAGGGTTGTTTTCCGGCACGGTTTCACCGGAGAGGCGGGCATCCACCCAGCGCCCCAGTTCGCTGACCCACACGGTCATGCGTGCATGCGAGCGGTTGAGCCAGCCGCGCTCTGCCGCATGGAGGGTCAGCGGCAGGCAGCACGCACACAGGAGCAGCGTCAGTTTTCGCATAGTCCCTTGAAACCGTAACCGCCGCCACCCGGCGTTTGTAACAGCAGGCGGTCGCCCGGCTGCACGGCGACACAGGCGCAGGGCGGCAACACTTCTTCGCGGCCATCAGCCCGCTGCAGGGTCTGCCGGCCCGCTTGTCCCGGCAGGCCTGCAGCCAGTCCATAGGGACGGGTGCGGCGTCGTGAGGTGAGCAGGGAGAGCTGCATGGGGGCGAGGAACTCGATGCAGCGTTCCACCCCGTCGCCGCCGCGCCAGCAGCCGTCGCCGCCGCTGTCTCGCCGCAGTTGGAAGCGGCGCAGCCGCACCGGATAGCGACGCTCGAGGATTTCCGGATCGGTGAGGCGCGAATTGGTCATGTGGGTATGCACGCCGCTGGCGCCATTAAAACCGGGGCCGGCCCCCGCACCACCACACAGGGTTTCATAATACTGATGGGTGCCATCACCAAAGGTGAGGTTGTTCATGGTGCCCTGACTGGCGGCCACTACCTGCAGCGCCCCCAGAAGCGTATCGGTAATCTGCTGGCTGGTTTCCACATTGCCGGCCACCACGGCCGCAGGGTAACGCGGCGCCAGCACCGACCCCTCGGGCACGATCAGTTCCACCGGACGCAGAAAGCCCTCGTTGAGGGCGATGGGATGCTGAATCAGGCAGCGCAACACATACAGGGTGGCGGCGCGGGTAATGGCGCGGGGCGCATTGAAGTTGTTGGGCTGCTGCTCGCTGGTGCCGCTAAAGTCGATCACCAACCGGTCGGACTGCGGGGTAACGGTCACGGCGAGCGTGTAGCCATGGTCGGTGGCGTATTCAAACCGGCCGCCCTGCAGCGTGGGCAGGAGTGCGTGCACGGCCTGTTCGGAAAACTGCAGTACGAAATCCATGTAGCGCTGCACCGTTTCCACGCCCATCTCAACGCACAGCGCCTGCAGGGCCTGAATGCCGCGCTGGTTGGCGGCCAGCTGCGCCTTCAGGTCCGCCAGATTCTGCGACAGATTACGCACCGGCCAGCGCGCCTGCGTGAGTGCATCCGTTATGGTTTTTTCCTGCAGCACGCCACCGCGCATCAGCGGCACGCAGTCCAGTAGCACGCCTTCTTCCTCGATATGGCTGGAGTTAGCCGGCATGGAGCCCGGCGTGGTGCCGCCCACATCGGCGTGGTGGCCGCGGCTGGCGACGAAGAAAGCCAGACGATCGTCCACAAACACCGGCGACACCACGGTGATGTCGGGCAGGTGGGTGCCGCCGACGTAGGGATCGTTGAGCACCCAGGCATCGCCGGGGGCGAGAAGGTGTCCCACCTTGTCGCGCACGGCACGCACCGATTCGCCCATGCTGCCGAGATGCACCGGCACGTGCGGTGCATTGGCGATCAGCTCGCCCTCAGCGTTAAACAGGGCGCAGGAGAAATCCAGTCGCTCCTTGATATTGACCGAATGGGCAGTGCGCGCCAGCACCACACCCATCTGCTCGGCGATGTGCATGAAGCGGTTGTTGAACAGCTCCAGCCACACGGGATCGGCCTGTTCCAGTGGCGGGCGAGCCGTCGTCCGCGCCTGCGTCTGTTCAAACAGTAGATTGCCATCGTTCTGCAGCGTGCCCCGCCAGCCCGGGGCTAGATAAAGCGTGCCCGTGGGTTCCAGCACCAGCGCCGGTCCGGCAAGCGTCTGGCCTGCCGCCAGTGCCGCCCGTTCATAGACGGGCACCGTCTGCCAGCGGCCTTCGCAGTAGAGAGGCACCTGCTCCAGCGGGTTGGCGGGCGGGCCGTGGCGCACCGGCAGGGGCGGCAGATCGGGGGCTGTGCCGGCGACCTCCAGTGTGAGGCTGTGCAGTTGAATGGGGGTGTCATCCTGCACGAAGCCGAACTGCTGCTGATGCAGGCGGGTAAAGGATTCCGCCAGCGTATTGGGGTCGCTGTCAAGTGGGGCGACAATGTCCAGCAGCGTCTGGGCGCCGGCATAGTGCAGGTGGAAGGTGGTTGTGTGGCGCGCCGGGGTTTCGCCCTGTGCCGCCAGTTCTGCCTCGGCCGCCTGCAGCCAGGCGCGTGCCTGCGTCTGCCACTGGGGCCAGGCTTTAAGCGGCGCTTCGATGGCGTGGGTGCGCAGCACGCTGGGCGCCGCCTGTCCGATGCCCCACGCCGACAATACGCCGGAGTAGGGGTGCAGCAGCACACGGCGCACGCCCAGTTTTTCCGCCACAGCGCAGGCGTGCTGGCCGCCGGCACCGCCAAAGCTGACCAGCGTGTAGTCGTTCAGCACAAAGCCCTTGCGGGTGGTAATGTCGGCAATGGCGTTGGCCATGTTTTCCACGGCGATGGCCAGCGCGCCTTCGGCGGTTTCTTCCAGCGACAGGCCGGTCTGAGCGGCCAGCGCCTCGAAACCGCGGCGGGTGGCCTCCACATCCAGTGGCTGATCAGCGTCGGGGCCGAACACGGTGGGGAAATGCTGTGGCTGAATGCGCCCCAGCAGAACGTTGCAGTCGGTAATGGTGAGCGGACCGTCACGGCGGTAGCAGGCCGGGCCCGGATTGGCGCCTGCGGATTCCGGCCCCACGCGCAGGCGGCCGTGTTCAAACTGGACGATGGAGCCGCCGCCGGCCGCCACGGTATGGATGGCGAGCATGGGCACCTGCAGGGCCACATTGGTAATTTCGGTTTCCAGCACCCGTTCCAGCTGGCCGGCGTAGTGGGACACGTCGGTGGAGGTGCCGCCCATGTCGAAGCCGATCAGCTTGTGAAAGCCGGTCCCTTCACCGGCGCGAACCATGCCGACGATGCCGCCGGCAGGCCCGGAAAGAATGGCGTTGCGGGCGTGAAAGTGCTCGGCCGGTGTCAGCCCGCCGTGGGACTGCATGAACTGCAGGGGGATGTCTGCCAGCGCCTCGCGCACCTGTGCCACATAGTGCTGCAGCACCGGATCCAGATAGGCATCCACCACGGCCGTGCGACCGCGGGCGATAAAGCGGGGCAGGCCGCTGACCGCATGGGAAGCACTGATCTGGCTGAATCCGATTTCCTGCGCCCATTGGGCCACCTGTCGCTCGTGCTCGGGATTGCGGTCGCTGTGCAGCAGAGCAATGGCCACAGCGTCATAGCCCTGCGCCTTGAGCTGTTGCAGTTGCGCGCGGGTGGCGGCTTCATCGAGCGGTTCGATTTCTCGGCCTTCGGCGTCCAGACGGCCGTCGATTTCCACCACGGTGGTGTAGATGGGCTGGGGCAGGCAGATGTTCAGGGCAAAGATGTCGGGGCGGTGCTGATAGCCGATCTGCAGGGCATCGCGGAAACCCTTGTGGGTAATCAGCGCCACCGGCACGCCCTTGTGTTCCAGCAGCGCATTGGTGGCCACCGTGGTGCCCATGCGTACCTGTGCCACCTGCTCCAGCGGGATGGGCGCGTCGTCGGGCAGACCGAGCAGCTGACGGATGCCGGCGATGGCGGCGTCGGCATAGTGCTCCGGGTTTTCCGACAGCAGCTTGTGGGTGTGAATGCGCCCGGTTGGATCCAGCGCGACAATGTCGGTGAAGGTGCCGCCGCGGTCAATCCAGAACTGCCATGTGCCCATCAGCCGTCCCCTTTCCGTGCGCCCTGCCAGCGGTGATGAGCCGCATCGGTGCGGCTGCTCACCGGCTCCTGATGAATCATCACATCGGCCTGTGGAAAGGCCTTTTCCAGTGCCTGGGTGACTTCTTCGGCAATCCGGTGCGCCTCTACCAGCGGCAGATGATCGTCCAGTTCCAGATCCAGCTGAATGTGCAGGGTGGGGCCGGAGCGGAAAGTGCGCAGGTCGTTGAAGCCCCACACCTTGGGGTGGCTGAGAACAATCCTGCGAATCTGCTCGACCGTTTCGTCCGGCAGCTGCCTGTCCAAGAGTTGATCCAGTGCTTCTCGGCTCACTTCGAGGGCGCTGTAGCCGATCCACAGGCCCACCAGCAGGCCGAGCCACACGTCCGCCCGCGTCCAGCCGAAGTGTGTCAGATAAAGGGCGCCGAGGATCACCAGATTACTGGCAATGTCGCTGGCGTAATGCACTGTGTCGGCGGCCACCGCAGTCGAGCCGGTTTTGCTGGCCACATGGCGCTGAAAGCTGACGAGGACGAGCGTTACGGCGAGGGAGAACCACATTACGGCGATGGCCCACTCATCGTGCTGCAGCGGCTGCGGGTGCAGCAGGCGGTCGAGCGCGTGCAGGAGGAAAAAAATGGCCGAGCCAAGAATAAATACGCTCTGTGCCAGCGCCGCCAGCGGCTCCGCCTTGCCGTGGCCGAAGCGGTGGTCCTCGTCGGCGGGGAGCAAGGCATAGCGCACCGCCAGCAGAATGATAAGCGAGGCGATGGCATCCATGCCGGAGTCGAGCAGGGAGGCCAGCAGGCTGACCGAGCCGGTCACATACCAGACGACCGCCTTGACGCTCACCAGCAGCAGCGCGGTGAGGAATGAGGCGAGCGTAATGCGGCGCAGCAGAGCGTTGTTCTCGGTCATGGGCGCATTATAACTGCCTCCTCCCTGTGTTCTCGGGGCGGTAAGATAACGCCATGCCCATTTCGGATACAAGCACCAATCTATGGCCAATCGTGTTTCAGCGCGCCTTCTGGCGGGCCGTGTGGGCGCGTTTTGTGCAGGCTGGCGGGCTGGACAGCGCCGCTGCGTTGGCCTACACCACGCTGCTGGGGCTGGTGCCGCTGATTGCACTGATACTGAGCGTGCTGTCGGTAAGCCACTGGTTTGATGCCTGGCGCGAAGAGATCGTGCATGCATTCGTGCGCATGCTGTCGCCGGATGCACTGCAGAAGGTGGAAACGGCGCTAGTGAGCTTTTCCCGTCAGGCGGCGGCGCTGAAAGGTCCAAGCCTGCTCTTTCTGGCGGTGACGGTGGTGTTTCTGCTGGATGCGGTTTACAAGAAAGTGGCAGCCATCTGGCTGGAGGCCGAGCGTTCCCGCTGGTGGGTGCGTGTGCTGCACTATCTGGGGGTGAGCCTGCTGGGGCCGGTTCTGCTGGTGGCGAGTCTTGCCATCAGTTCCTGGCTGCTGGCGCTGCCGTGGTTGACCGATTCCGACCTGATCAGTCAGGCCCGCTATCAGCTGCTCAAGGGCGTGCCGACGCTGCTGACTGTGGCCGGTTTTTACCTCTTTTACCGATATGCCCCGCCGGTGCCGGTCAAGCCACGAGCCGCGCTGCTGGGCGCGTTGCTGGCGACGGTGTTACTGGGGCTGCTCAAGTTCGGCTTCAGCCTGTATGCCCAGTGGGTGCCTACCTACAAGGTCATCTATGGCGCGCTGGCGGCGGTGCCGCTGCTGCTGGTGTGGCTCTACCTGCTGTGGGCACTGGTGCTGTTCAGCGCTGCGGTGGTGTGGGGGCTGGATCGGGTTTTGTCGGGTAAGTCTTTGAAAACGGGCTATAATGAAATTGACCCGCAAAATGGAGGGGTAAAACAATGATCAATGGCATTAATGATGGCTTGCAGTCTGCACTGCAGAGTGTGGCTCCCAAAAATGAAGAGGCGCGTGAAGCGCCGGCCCAGCAGAAGGTGGAGCAGGAACCGGAAAGCGTGAAGGTGTCGCTGGGGCAGACGCAGCAGGCGCAGGAGAGCAAGCCGGTGGAGGATTACCGCGCCCTGGCGCAGAAGGCGACCTTGGCCAAGTCACAGGTGGAAGATCAGCAGGCCGAACAGCAGCAGCGCACGCTGACACGGGATCAGGCCTTTCTGGCCGCTGCAGCCGTACGCAATAACGGCTGATTGCCTTTTGGGTCTCAGCATAAAACCGCCGCGAGGCGGTTTTTTTGTGCCTGCGTGGCTGATACGTTGTGGTCAAAGGATTGTCACGCCCCCACGTGAGGCTCTCTGCATGATTGAATGAGCGAACGGTTCCAAATCACCGTGATCGGACTTTCTGGCGTATCCTGCGTGTCGGAGAAGCGCAAGAATAAGGGGGGTCCCCGACTTTTTCCGGGTCACTTTTTTGCGCGCTGCGCGTCGATGCGTGCCAGCACGTAATCGGCATACTTTTCCGCCATATTGAGCTCCAATCCTTCCAGCGCGCCGCGGAAGCCCCCAAAGGCGCTCACTTCAAAGCAGACGGGCCCGTCGGCGGTTTCCGCCATGTCCACAGTGGTAAAGTCCAGCCCGAACAGTGCCTGCGCCCGACGGGCGATTTCGATGGTCTCCTCGGAGGGATGGGCTTCGGCATACTTGCCGCCGCCGCTGGTGCTGGTGTGCCACTGCTCGCCCTTCACGCGCGCGTAGGCGCCCTGATATTCGCCGCCGAGAAATACCAGCCCCATGTCCTGACCGGGCAGCTCCAGCTTTTTCTGCAGATAGAGGATGCCGTGCTGACTCTTGTAGGCGGCGAGGCGGCTCATGAGCTGCTTTTTCTTCAGCTTGCCGGCCTCCAGTACCACCATGCCCTTGGCCTTGGTGGAGTAGAGGGGCTTGAGGATGACGCTGCCGAACTGATTTACCACGTCGATGGCTTCGTCCACCTGCTCGGTAATGACGGTGGGCGGCATGGGAATCTGTCCGCGGCGCAGAGTGAGCGTGCCGCTGAGGCGGTCCACCAGCCGGGCGATGCGCTCAGGACGGGAGAAGACGGGCACGCCGCAGACTTCCACAAACTGAAGCATTTCCAGCCGGTCGAGCATGAGCGGGCTGTATTGCGGGCCGATCTTCTTGATGACGATGCCGTCCAGTTTGCACAGGTCGTGGCGGTCGCTGTGGATGACGCGGCCGTCCAGCTCCACGCGCAGGTGCGCCGGATCGAGAATGGCCCGGAAGCCGGTGCGGGCTTCCAGCGCGTCTGCGAGGGCTTCGGTGGACCATTTGCCGGGCAGGCCGACGACGGCGATCTTAGGGGTGCTCATGGAACAGGGCCTCATCAAGGGTATAGCGTGGCAGCTCTTTTGGCTTCAGGCGCGCCAGACTGGCGAGCAGCACCTGTCCCAGCTCCAGCAGGCGCTGGGCGTGCCAGGGTTCATATACGAAACGGGTGCTGGTGATCAGGCCGCGGGCCAGCCCCAGTGCAAGACGGGCGTCAATGGCAGGGTCCTCCAGCCTGGGGCCGACTCGATGGGCGAAGCGATGCACGCGGGACATGGCGTTGACAATGCGGCGCCGCACCGTGCGCTGATAATTGGGCGTGCGGTAGAAGGAGGCCATGAGAATGGCCAGATCCTGAATGTAGTCGCCCTGGGTGGCACGATTGAGGTCGATGAGCGTCAGGGTGTCGCTGTCGGGATCGTAAAGCACATTGTCGATATTGAGGTCGCCGTGGATGGGTACCGCCAGCGCTGAGGCCAGTTTTTTTTCCAGCCGTTCGCAGCGCTCGATCAGTTTCTCCAGCGTGGGCACGCTGGCTTCGCCAATGCCTTGGAGACCCTTTTTGAACTCGGGGTGCACCCGGTAGATGTCGGGCAGACGCCGGCGCAGCTGCGCCATGAAGCGTGGCGGCTCGGCACGTTTTGTGCCAGGTTGCCACATCTCCTCCAGCGCGGCAAAGAGGGCATTCAGCCCACTGTACAGTGCCGCTTCGTCATCAGCCAGCAGCCAGTGTTCGAGGGTTTCACCCGGCGCACTCGCCAGCGCCATGACGGCCTGGTTGCGGGTCTGTTCAAAGGACAGCACCCGGGGCACGCGTTCGGGCCAGCGCCTGGCCCACTGCCGCAGGCGCTTGTGTTCCTGCGCCAGTTTTTCCGGCGTGCCCTGCTTGACGATGATGTTCTGTTCGCCACTGGCGACTTCATGCACCAGCGCCCCGGAACGGGTATGGGGGATGGGCTCGAAGTGCAGTTCGCCGCTCATCTGTTCGGTCAGTGGCTTGAGCAGCACGGCAGCCTCAAGCCGCTGCGGGCTGCCCAGCTGCCAGGTCATGAGGCCTTCGATGGCTGTGGTCAATGGACTATCGAGGGCTTCCAGCTGCCACAGCCACTGATACTGACGCAGCAGAAAAGGCGCGTTCTGGCCACTTCTGAAACGTTTGTCCAGCAGACGGTGCAGTGTCTGCAGCGGGGGCGTGAGGGCCTGCAGGGCTGCATTGAGTTCCTCGGGGGAGAGGCTCTGCTCCACGCCCTCTTCGAGGCGGCGCAACAGGTGCTGCAGGGGGGCGAAAAAGGCGGGCAGACGCTTGCGTACGCTCTTGAGCAGCTTGCCACGTTCAATGAGCAGGGATAGTTCGGTTAGTTGAAGGCCGCAGGCACGCAGCCCCAGCTGCAGCTGAATCAGGCCCAATGCGGCCATGCAGCGGCTGTCGTCCTTGAGTTCATTGGCCAGCAAATCCCACAGCGCCACCTGCTGGGCGTCCAGCTCCAGACGTGCCTGCTGCAGGGCGCGGCTCGGATCGTCCTGATGCAGACACCAGCGCCCCAGCGCCTCCAGCTGCCGATGCAGGGCGGCAAAGCTGAAGTGCAGGGGCGCCAGCGGCGTGGTGGGTTTCATCGGGTTTCGATAAACAGCGGCGTGTCGTCGGTGTCGCTGGCGGCGTCACCCTGCCAGGTGATCTTGAGGCGCAGCGATTGGCTCTTGGGGGACTTTTCCACCTTGACGCGGAAGCGGCCCAGCGCCTTGGGGCGCAGGGTCAGGGTATCGTCTTCGTCGGTAAAGGTGATTTCGCCCTTTTTGATGCCCTTGGCGATCGCCTTGAGGAAGGCCGCCAGATTGTCGGCGTCCTGCAGGGACTCGTGCTCGAAAATCTGCGGCTTGCGGCTCATGGCGGCGCTCCTTACAGGTCAAAGTCCTTGAAGTCTTCCACATCCACGTCGCTGTCCACCTGACCGACCAGATAGGAGGTGATTTCGGACTCCTGCGGGGCCACCTGTACGTTGTCGGACACCAGCCAGTTGTTCATCCACGGCAACGGGTTGGAGCGCTTCGGGAACAGCGGCTCCATGTTAAGGGCGCGGATGCGGATGTTGGTGATGTATTCCACGTAATCCTTGAGGATGGAGGCGTTCAGGCCGATCATGGAGCCGTCCTTGAACAGGTAGTCAGCCCAGCGCTTCTCCTGCTCGGCGGCTTCGAGGAAGATGCGGCGCACGTCCTCGTCCAGTTCGTGGGCGATTTCCGCCAGTTCCGCATCGTCCTTGCCCTCGCGGATGATGTTGATCATGTGCTGGGTGCCGGACAGGTGCAGCGCCTCGTCGCGGGCGATGAGCTTGATGATCTTGGCGTTGCCTTCCATCAGCGAACGCTCGGCAAAGCTGAAGGCGCAGGCGAAGGAGACGTAGAAGCGGATCGCTTCCAGTACATTGACCGACACCAGCGTGAGGAACAGTGCTTTCTTGATTTCGCGGCGAAACGCGTCGTTGCTGTCCAGATCGATCTCGTCCGCGTACATCTTGTTGGTGAGGTAGATAAGGTGGTCGTAGTGCTCGGTGACGGAGATGGCCCGCTCGATGATCGCCTGGTTGGTGACGATGTCGTCGAACACCTTGGACGGATCGGTGACGATATTGCGGATGATATGTGTATAGGAGCGGCTGTGAATGGTCTCGGAGAAGGACCAGGTTTCGATCCAGGTTTCCAGCTCCGGAATGGACACCAGCGGCAGCAGCGCCACGTTGGGCGAGCGGCCCTGTACCGAGTCGAGCAGCGTCTGATATTTCAGATTGGAGAGGAAAATGTGGCGCTCGTGATCGGGCAGCTTGGTGTAGTCGGCGCGGTCCTTGGTAAGGTCAATTTCTTCCGGCCGCCAGAAGAAGCTCAGCTGCCGTTCGATCAGCTTTTCGAAAATGGGGTGTTTCTGCTGGTCGTAGCGGGCCACATTGACGTTCTGACCAAAGAACATGGGCTCCTTGAGCGCGTCGTTGGGCGCGCGACAGAACGTGGTATAACGGTGGTTTTCCTTGCAGCTCATGAGTGTCCCTCGGTACGTTTGATTATGGTATTGTAGTCAAAACACCACGCGGACACCTATCGACCTGTGAACCGTTTTGCCGAAGGACTGCGCACCCTCTATGGCCGCAAGATGGTGGTGGCCAGTGAAGATGCATTGCTGCGGGACGAGCTGGCCGGCTTTCTGCGTCGCTATGGTGTTGAGGTGACGCTGCTGGATAGTGCCGCGGCGATCGAAGCCGAGATCGAAAAGCGCCTGCTCGGCACGCAACGGGTCTATCTGGCCATCCTGATCGACGAGCCGCTGGCTGAGGCCATGCTGCCCCGCTGGCGCGCGGCCCTGCGCATTAACCCGGTGCTGGGGGAAACACCGGTGGCGGTGCTGGCACCCCCAGCCCGTGAAGCCGCGTGGCAGGCGGTGGAAGAGGTGCGTCATGTGCTTGCGGCGCCCCCGCAGCCGCGGCAGATGCTGAAGTGGCTGGGCACCATCAGCCGCTGGCGCAGTTTTGTGCAGGAGCTGGAAAAGGTGGGGCCGCCACCAGTGCACCTGCAGCGTCGGCAAAAAGAGGTGCCCGGCAAGCATTGAGCCTTTGTGTTGCCCGGTTCGTCTTGCGTCCTTTTATGCCGCACTCATGGCGAAAACGGCCAATCTTTTTAAACCGGAAAGCAGGCATGCCCACTGTCCAAGGCATACGCCGTCGCACCTCGAGAATGCAGCATTTGCCCCTCGGCGCTTATCCGGTGACATTTTTTAGCCACTGCGGGGTGCTCGCATCGCCGTCCCAGGCGATGACGTCGATGCGCAAGTTGGCGTTTGCATAGCGCGGGTGCTGCTGCACAAAGCGTTGAAAGCAGCGCATCAGCCGCTGCAGCTTCTGCGGGGTGACGCTTTCGGCAGCTGAACCGCGTTCGCGGTTTTTGCGGTAGCGCACTTCAAAACAGATGAGGGTGCTGCCGTCCCAGCCTACCAGATCCAGCTCGCCGCCACGACAGGCATAATTTCCCGCCACGATGTCGATCCCCTGACGCTCAAGCCAGTGTTTGGCATCCTGTTCCTTTTTCTGTCCGAGCCAGCGGGAAAGCCCTTTCATGACGCAAGATAGGCCCACAGCGGTGCCAGCAGGCTGAGCACGAAGGGGAGCGTGGTGATCAGCACCGCAGCCGCGGCCATGTCCTTGACGCGACCAATGGTAGGGTGGCGTTCGGGGTGAAGATGGTCGCACAGGGCTTCGATGGCGCTGTTGAAGAGTTCTGCCGCCAGCATGAGCGCGTTGGCCAGCGCAAACAGCAGCCAGTGTGTCGCATTGGCCTGCCAGCCCAGCAGCCACAGACTTCCCGCACCCACCAGCAGCACCTGGGTGCGCAGGCTGTTTTCTCGCTGGAACGCGTACCAGCCGCCGTGCAGGGCGTGGCGGAGACGTTGCGGAAAGGGACGGTTTTTCATGGCAGCCTGGGCTCCGGAATCAACGCGCGGGCGCATGCAATCGCGGCAAGGCCAATCAGCGCACCGCCGATCACATCACTCAGATAATGCACATTGAGTATAACGCGACTGGCGCTGATAAGAAGCGCCAGCACGCCCAGCATCACCGCCACAAGGTGCTTGTGGATACGCCACAGCAGCCAGCCGCTGAAGGCATACAGGGTAATGGCAACAGCGGCGTGCCCGGACGGATAACTGAACCCGCTGACGTCGTAGAGCATGCCGTCTGGTCGAGGGCGTGCAAACAGCAACTTGAGTCCTTCTACCACCAGTGCACTGCTCAGGGTGGCGCACCAGAGATGCCATACCAGATGCCGGTGCTGTTGCCAGAAAAACCAGGAGAGAAATGCCAGCCAGAACAGGGCAGGCACTCGATAACCCAGCTGGGTGACGGCAATCCACACAGGCAGCGCATGCTGGGCGGCATTGTCGCGTGCCCAGTGCGACACAACAGTGTCCAGCGCCTGCACTGCAGGCAGTTGTGTCGCGACGCCCAGCGTCAGCGCGGTCAGCAGCAGAAACAGGGCAATCAGAGTGAGACGAAGGCGTGGGCTCATGCCATCGCGAAAGGTGCCAGGATACGCACCTCGGGGAAGACGGCCTGTACGGCGGCTGCCGCCGTGTGAGGGAACAGCAGTTTAAGATTGGGGCCGGCGTCCATGGTGAACCACACCGGCGTGCCGCTGGCACGCAGCTGCTGCACCGTGCGAATCGCTTCCACGGCCTCGGGTGTCCAGTAAAGGATAGTGGGCCGGGTTGCAATCATGGTGGCGTGCATGGTCAACGCATTGTGCTCGGCGCTGTCGCCCAGTTTTTCCATGTCGCGGTCGTGGATGGCCGCCAATTGGGTCTGCACGCTCTGTTCGGCAAATGCCGGCCAGGCGGCATACAGCGGGCAACTGTTGACAGTCTGCTGCATGCCGGCGGTGGAGCCGATGGGCTTTTGCGAGGTGTCCACTTCTACCAGGCCGATGCGCAGCTCGGGCCAGGTCTCGGACAGGCCTTCGGCGTAGCTGTCCATGCCGTCGTCACGCTCGCCCCGATGCCAGAGGGCGAAGCCATCATACAGGGAACGGCTGGCCGAGCCGGAGCCGATGCGTGCCAGCATGGAGAGGGTCTTGCGGTCCAGTTGCCAGTCGAACAGGGCATCCAGCGCCTTGACCAGCGCGGCAAAACCGGAGGCGGAGCTGGCCAGACCGGCAGCCGTGGGAACGGTATTGGTGGTCTCCACCGTAAAGCCCAGGCCATCGGGACGAAACAGGTCGAGAAAACGGCTCAGCCGGCGCGCGAAGTTTTCGGTGGCGGGGGCGCCATTGAGCGTAATGGTGTCCGCGCCCTCCTTGAGCGTCAGACAGGTATGGGTGCCCAGCTCCGGCAGGCTGATGGAGAGGCTGCTGTTCTGCGGCAGGTTGAGCTCGGCATCGCGCTTGCCCCAGTATTTGGCCAGTGCGATATTCACCGGTGCCCAGGCTTCGCCCTGCTGACCCGGTTCACCGGTGCAGTGCGGAACCAGTTGGGCGACAAACGTCTGCCGGTTCATGCGTCCGCCCACCATTCGGCACCGTCTTCAGTGATGTCCACCGTCAGGCATTCATAGCCGGGCAGTTTGACTTCACCCAGGGCGAGCACGCAGTCGCCCAGACCGGAGCCGCTGATTTTGGCGGCGTGGCCCAGCTCGCGCGCTTCATAGACGATCTTCGCCAAGGTCAGGTCGCACACACCCAGTGCGTCCATGAGGCCGTGATAGACATTGAACAGCCGGTTGAACAGCGGGTGGGTGATGTCTTCATCGGCCAGCGCCTTGACGGCACGGCGGGTGGTTTCGCCCATCAGGTGGTAGAGATCGTCGCGCAGCTCCGGCACAGGGTCCCACGCCTGCGCGACGTGCTCCAGCACTTCGCCGGTGGGGGTCTTGTAGCCACTGTAGATGAGTGTCACGCGCTCGCAGAAGGGGATGGGGGTTATAGCGGGAAGCTTCGGGTCCAGCAAAATGGTGCCACCGTATAGACTGGCGGCCAGATCCGCACCGGAGCCGCGCCCCTGAATCAGTTGGATCAGTTCGCGTCCTTGCTGGAACAGGTGAAGCTTGTGGGGGGCACTGCCGGGCAGCACGGCCTGCAGACCGACCAGGGTGGCCGCCAGGGCAGCGGCGGAGCTGCCCAGTCCCATGGTGGGCGAAATCTCGCTTTCGATGGTGAGGTCGAGGCCGCACGGCAGGCAGTGCGCCTGCTGGCGCAGCGGTGCCAGCACGAAGCGGAGATTGGGGGCGTCGTGCAGATCGTCCAGGGGCGCGGCATAATCGCCCACGGCAGAAGTGATGCGCAGCTCGCGCGTGTCCAGTCGTTGCCAGCGAATGGTGAGCCACTGGTCCAGTGCACTGACCAGCGCCGGTTCGCCATAGACAACGGCGTGTTCCCCCAGCACCATGGTGCTGGCCGGGGCACGACTAATCCAGCGGGAGGGCGGTTGCATTGAAGTCATGCAGCAGGGCCTCGTCGGGTGGTGATTCACCAAAGTATAGCACCATGCCTGCACTGTCTCCGCGCACGCTGCCGGCCCCCGAAATCTTGGCCGCACCGCTGCGGTTCAGTTCGCGAATCAGCGCATTGACGCGGTCGGGCACCACACCGATCTTGCGCAGCAGCACATGGTTCGTCTGGATGGCTTCGTGCAGCTGTTGGGTATCGCGCTTTTCCAGCGCTGCTCGGACGGTTTCCGTTGTGGCAGAAAAAGCCTCCCAGATGGGATGCGAAGCGGGGAAGCGCTGGCGCACGGCGTGCACACACTCCCCGGTACTGGCTTCCGGTGCACCGGTATCGATCAGCCAGAAGGGGGGCAGGGTGAGTTCGACGGGTTCCCATTCCAGCCCGGTTGGAGTGCGCGTCAGCCACAGCGGCGTATCGTGCAGGATGGTGGCAGGATCCAGCCCGCTGCTGCGGCCGTGAGCATAGTGCTCGCTGCGGATAGCGGTGGCCAGCAGTGCGTCCTCGGCCAATGGCGTGTCCACGAATTCATTCAGTGCCTTGAGCAGGGCCACGACCACGCTGGCCGAGCTACCCAGGCCGCGTCCCTGCCACGGATGGCCGCTGATGCGGACTTTCCACTGGCCTTCCGGCAGTGGTAGCAGGGCGTGAAACTGCCACAGCGTCAGCGCAACGAGATCAATGGGGGATTCAAGCACGGCGCGCTGTGTCTGCTGCCACAGGGCATGTTTTTGTGCGCTTTGGGCGGCCCAGACGTCCCGGGGCAGGGTGCACTGCGCATCGAGGTCGGGTAGGTCGATGAAAAAAGTCGGGGACCCCCCTTCCGTGTAGGTGATTTCAGCCGTGGTCTGCAGGGGAATGGGGACAGCAATAGCCGGTGCGCCGGCAACGATGCTGTGCTCGCCGCTGAGGATGGCCTTGGCGGGCACCTGCGCGGAAACCGTGGTCACGTCAGACCTCGCGGCGTTCGTACAGGCGCTTGTGGTCCTTGATGGCTTTCAGGCGGAAGGGGCCACGGTTGTATTCGGGCAGGACCACCTGACCCTCGTAGAGGCCTTCGGGCTGGGTGTGATACAGCTGAAGGTATTCGGCATAGCTGAGCGGTTCGCGGTGGTCGATCTGCCAGCGGTGATCGTCGTTGAACAGGTGATCCTGATAACCGGGCTGGACGACACCGGTAAAGAATTCGGACACGCAGCCGGAACCATAGCTGAACAGGCCGATGCGCTTGCCAGTCAGGTCTTCGTTTGCGTTGTCCAGTAGCGAGGCCAGGCCGATAAACAGGCTGGCGGTGTAACTGTTGCCTAGCTGACGGTTGTAGGCCTGAACTGGTTTGAGCAGCGCTTTCATCTCCTCATCGCTCAGGGAAATGCCGGCAACTTTCGTGAGGGCCTTGTGTGCCTTTTCTGCCATTTTGGTAAACGGCAGGTGGTAGCAGAAGTAGTTGATGTCTTCGTACTGGCGGCCGGTATTGGCCACAAAATGCTTCCAGGTTTCCTTGAGGCTGTTGAGATAGACCTTGGTGGAATACTTGCCGTCCACCAGTGCGGTTTCGCGGTAGTTGGGGCGCCAGAAGTCCATCACGTCGTCGGCGTAGAACCCGGAGCCCGGCTCCAGCACCAGCAGACGCGGATCCTTCTTGATGATCATGGCGGCTGCGCCGCACCCCTGGGTGGCTTCACCGGAGGAGTCCACGTCGTATTTGGCGATGTCGGCGGCGATGACCAGCACTTTTTCGTTGGGGTTGGCGTGCACCAGCCCCTGCGCCATCTGCAGGGCGGCCGCGCCGGCGTAGCAGGCGTGCTTGAGTTCGATCAGGCGGCAGTTCTTGTGCAGGCCCAGCAGGCCATGCAGGTAGGCGCTGGCAGACTTGGACTGATCCACGCCGCTTTCGGTCGCCAACAGCACAGCGGTAATCTTGTCGCGTTCGATCTGATCCAGCAGCGGCGCTGCCGCCTTAGCAGAGAGGGTAACGATATCCTCGTCAGGGGGCGCAATGGACATGCGCTCCTGACCGATTCCCACGTAAAACTTGTTGACATCGATGCCTTTTTCTTCGGCGAAGGTGTCCAGCCCCAGATAGTAGTCCGAGGTGGCGAAGTGGATCAGATCAATGCCTACATTCATATATGAGACTGTCTCGCTGTCATGCGCGCAGAATGAGCTGCGCGTTGTCATACGCTTGCTCAAAGGTGGCGGCGCCGGTTAGAAACTGTGCGGTGCGGTATTCCCGATAAAAGCGTTCGATGACCTGAATGACCGCTTCGGTGGACTCGGTGGCGGCCTGCAGCAGTGGGCCGGCGACCCCGCACACGAAGCTGCCCATTATAACGCATTTGTAAAGATCCACACCGGAGCGCAGCCCGCCGCTGGCGATGAGGTGGGCGCGTTCGCGATAGGGGCGTGCGAGCCGCAGGGCTTCCAGCGTGGTCAGCCCCCAGTCCTGAAAGGTAATGCCCAGATCGTCATCGCTGCGGTGCGCCTCGATGCGGCTCCAGCTGGTGCCGCCGCGCCCGGCGACGTCGAAGTAGCGCACGCCCGCCTGCAGACCCAGCTCAATGTCGGCAGGGGAAAGTCCGCAGCCCACTTCCTTGAGAATAACGGGGATAGAGAGGTAGTCAGTTACTTCGGCGATTTTGTCGGCCAGCCCGGCAAAGTTGCGATCCCCTTCGGGCTGGATGACTTCCTGCAGCGGATTGAGGTGCAGATACAGGGCATCGGCTTCCAGCGTATCCACAATACGGTCGATATCGGCCAGGGTAATGCCTTCGTTGAGCTGTACGGCGCCCAGATTGGCGATCAGGGGAACCGAGGGGGCATAACGGCGCAGGCGGAAGCTTTCCGCTGCTTCCGGATGCGCCAGCATGATGCGCTGGGAGCCTACCGCCATGGCAACATTCATGGCTTCGGCCGCTTCGGCCAGGTGGCGGTTGATATGGCTGAGAGCATCCCCACGCCCGCCGGTCATGGAACTGATGAGAAACGGAAAGCTGAGGGTATAGCCGAGAAAGGTACAGCGGGTATCGATGGCGTCGTAATCCAGCTCGGGCAGGGCACGATGCACGAGGCGAACCTGTTCCAGACCGTTCTGACGGCGATCCACCGCTGCGTCCTCGAGCACCACACGGATGTGATCTTCCTTGCGCTGCTGCAGGGAACTCATGAGCCCTTGCGCTCCAGTTTCAGGTGGGCGGCCATCAGCTCACCGGGATTAGTTTGCGCCGCCAGCAGCGACAGCTCGCCGCACAGAACCGTGGCGGCGCAAATGCCCGCCAGCCGCCGGGCATTTTCGCCGGGGGCGGCGTTTGCGTTGGCGCAGCCCATGCGTGCCAGATTTTCCTGTACGAAATCCAGCCCCTTGCCGTTGCCGACGGTGCCGACGATCAGGTTGGGCAGGGTGGTGGAAAAATAGAGATCGCCGTTCTCGTGCACTTCGGCGTGATCAATGCACTGGGAGCCTTCCACGATATTGGCGGCATCCTGCCCGGTGGCCAGATAGAAGGCGAGGAGCATGTTGGCGGCGTGGGCATTGGCGCTCATCAGACTGCCGGCGGCAATGCTGCCCAGCAGGTTTTTCTTGATGTGCAGTTCCACAAGTTTTTCCGGCGTGGTCTTGAGATACCGCCGCACCAGTTTTTCTGGCAGCCAGGTTTCGGCGACCACGTTTTTGCCGCGACCGTGCAGGGCATTGACGGCGGAGACCTTCTTGTCGGTGCAGAAGTTGCCGGAAATGGAGACGTAGCGCAGCTGCGGGTGGTGCTGCAGCAGCCAGGGAATCAGCTGGTCGGCCGCATGGGTCACCATGTTGTGCCCGGAGGCATCGCCGGTGGTGAACTCGAGTCGCAGAATCAGCAGATTGCCGATGATCTTGGGGTGGATTTCGATCAGGCGGGCGAAACGACTGCTCTGGCTGACCACCTCCTGCAGACGGTCCTGCTGTTCGAGGATGGCCTGTGCCGCCTGATGCGCTTCGTGGGCATTGACAGCCTGCAGGGTGATGGAACGGCTCATGCGGGCATCGACGAGCGTAATGCGGATGCCGCCGGCCTTTTCCGTCACCCGTGCGCCGCGGTTGACCGACGGCCATAGCGGCGTTTCGTACGTGGCCATGGGGGCTTCCACGCGGTCCTCGATGTCGCCGCGAAGAAGCAGGGGCCCCACCCACTGCATGGGAATCTGTGCGTAGTGCATGAATGCGGGATCCTCTGACCAAAAGCGTTCACGCATTATTCAAGGCGTTGCATGGGGTGTCAAGGAAGCCGCATGCTGCGGATAACTCAGCGTCAATCAAAACATTGTCATCGATTTTTAAAAGCTATATCTTGAAAGGCGGGCCGATCCCCCCATATCAGGCCATGCAGGATTAATTTCTTCTCACTGCAATAGCCAACCATGCCCCAAGGAGGTGAGCCATGACAACTGAAACCCGTATGCCATTGCTGGGTGAAACCTTCCCTTCCCTGAACGTTCAGACCACCCATGGTCCCATGTCCCTGCCTGAAGATCTGAAAGGCAAGTGGACCGTGCTGTTCAGCCATCCGGCAGACTTTACGCCGGTCTGCACCACCGAGTTCGTGGGCTTCCAGAAGCGTGCCGATGAGTTTGCCGCGCTCAACTGTCAGCTGATCGGCCTGTCCGTGGATCAGGTGTTCTCACACATTCAGTGGGTGAAGTGGATCAAGGAAAAACTGGGTGTGGACATCACCTTCCCGATTATTGCCGCCACGGACACCATCGCGGCCCAGATCGGCATGCTGCACCCCAACAAGGGCAGCAATACCGTGCGCGCCGTATTTGTGATTGATCCGGAAGGCGTCATCCGCACTATACTGTACTATCCGCAGGAAATTGGCCGCAATATTGACGAGATCGTGCGCGTGGTCAAGGCGCTGCAGACCTCTGACGCCAATGGCGTGGCGACACCGGCCAACTGGCCCAATAACGAGCTGGTGGGCGATCATGTCATTATTCCGCCGGCGTCCGACAAGAAAACCGCCGACGAGCGCGTCAGGCAGTACGAGTGCTTTGACTGGTGGTTCTGCCACACGTCTTTGTAATACAGTCTCATTAATGGGTATGATGAAAGCGGCCTCCGGGCCGCTTTTTTGTTGGCATGAGAATTGCTGGAAAACCGGCAGGCAATAACAGGCGCCAGAAAATTGGCGGAGGATTCATGCTCAAGAACATGACGATACGGCAGAAGCTTTACATGGGGATGGTCGGCGTGACCCTCCTGCTGGTGGTGATCACCGCCATGGCAGTGGTCAGCCTGAATATGGCGCGCCAGCAGGTGAACACTGTCATTCAGGTAGATCAGCCCAAGGCTTTCGGCACCCTGACACTGGCCAAGGAAATCGAGCACTTTGAAGTGGGGCTGGTCACCTACATGCTTACGGGCGATCCCAAGCGCTACGCCGAGCTGACCGAGCGCCTGGCTGCGCTGAAAAAGAAAGTGACTCGCCTGCAGACGCGTTTTCATGGGCAAAACCGTGCCCGCCTGCAAAAAATTGCCGCCTACCTGAACGAGCTGGAACAGAAGTTGCCGCAAATCGAGGCCATGCAGACGGATAACCAGCTCAAGTATCCAGCACTGAAGGTGGTCAGCAGTGGCATGGACCGTACCGCGCAGACAGTGCAGACCGGCCTGTCGGAAATGGTGCTGTCGGAACTGAATGAAATGGATCCGGAGCGGGTGGATCTGCTGCAGCAGCTGATCGAAATGCAGAAGACCTGGCTCAATATCATGATCAACCTGCGCGGCTATGTGGCCTTCCGCACCGACAATATGGCGCAGAACATCGACAACTTCCTCGACACCTTTGAAGCGCAGCTGGACAAGCTCTCCAAGACGGAAGACCTGACGCTGGAGGAAGAGGATAACCTGCCCAAGATCCGTCAGGCCTATCAGCACTGGCGCGAAAATTACATGACGCTCAAAAGTATTCTCAGTGGGCCCAAGTGGCGCATGGACGTGTGGACCCAGGTGCATGAGCTGGATCCGCTGCTGCAGCAGATGACCAATGAACTGGAGCAGCTGCTCAAGGTGGTGCTGGATGAAATCCGTCACAAGGGCGCTGCGGTGGAGGCGAGCACCTCCAAGAATATCTGGGTGATGAGTGCGCTGGCCGGTGTCGGCCTGCTCATGGGGCTGCTGGTGATGGCGGTGGTGATGCGCTCCATCATGCAGTCGCTGGATCGGTTGCGCCATGCCATGGACAGGGTCTCCAGCGGCGAAGCGGATCTGACCCTGCGTCTGCCTGAAGAGGGGCGCGACGAGCTGGCGGAAATTTCCCGTGGCTTCAACCAGTTCGTCTCCCGCATTCAGGAGGTGGTGCGGCAGCTGGTCTCCGACGCACAGAATCTGGAGCGGGCCGCCTTGACCCTGTATGAGCAGAGCGAGCAGGCGGAAAAGGGCATTGAAACGCAATTCTCCAGCGTGGAGAAGCTCACCGACTACATGAAGCGGTTGCACGAGGAGGCGCGTCGCATCGAGGGCTTCAGCACCAATACCGCCAGCGCAGCAAGTGATGCGCATACGCGGGTGGAGAAGGGCATCGAAGTGGTGGGCGAAGCCCAGTCCACCATGCAGACCCTGAGTGAGGTCATGCGCAGCCTGCGCGAGAGCATCAGCATGCTGGATCAGGAGAGCGAAACCATCGGGTCCGTGGTGAATGTGATCGAGGAGATCGCGGAACAGACCAACCTGCTGGCACTTAATGCAGCCATCGAGGCGGCGCGGGCCGGCGAACATGGCCGCGGTTTTGCTGTGGTGGCGGATGAGGTGCGCCAGCTGGCGCAGCGCACGCAGGAGTCCACCCATCAGATCACGCAGGTGATTACCCGTATCCGTGACAATACCCGCAAGACCGTGGAGCGCATGGCGGCCGGCGAGAAGGCCACCGATGAAGGGGTGCACGCCATCGAGGCGGCGGAGCAGGGCCTCAAGCCGGTAGCGGTGCTCATGAACGATCTGGATTCGCTCAGCGACGAGATGCTGCGCGTGGCCCGCGAAGAAGCGGGACTGGTGAGCACCATCGGCGATCAGGTCAACCAGATCCGCGAAGTGACCGAAGAGACGGTGACCCGCACCCAGGCCACCCGTGAAGAGGGTGAGCGTCTCAAGCAGCTGGCGAAGCATCTGGATACACTGCTGCGCAATTTCCGCGTATAGGGTGTCTCACCTCCCATCGGTCGGTACATGTCCGATTGTCCAGAGACACCTGATATGCCTGCTATAATGCAACGTTTTCAGGTGCGTGGTTGGGGAGCTGCTTTTGTCGGAGCATCAGCCGGATCATTCTGACATCCTCTTTCAGGGGCGGACACGCCGCTTTGCTTTCTGGTTGCTGACAGCCTTTCTGTTCATATGGCTGCTGGTGGTCTATTACTTCTATCAGTCAAGCTGGCACACCGCCCTTGCGCGCGCCGAAAACGAAGTGCGCAAAATGGGCGTGATGCAACAGGCGATCCGTGGCTATGTGGACGAACAACTCAAGCCGTTGTTCTATCAGCTCAAGGCACAGGGACAGGTACCGGCAGACTTTTATGCGCCGCAGGGCTTTTCCGCCACCTACGTTATCAGCCATGTTTTTGAGCGCTATAGTCATCTGATCAAGCCCAAGGCTCACCTGTTGCAGAACGGTGTCTGCTTTCATGTCGTGTCAGACAATCCCCTCAATCCCCATAACCGCGCAACACTCGAGCAATTGAGGTGGTTGCAATACTTTCGTGATCATCCTCTCCGGCAGGAGGCGGTCGAGTTGATCCAACGTGGCCTTGAGCCGCAGACGTTCAGATTGTATCGTCCCAGTCCACCCAATACCCAGGCGTGCCTGCGTTGTCATGGGGATCCGCAGTCTGCCCCAAGCGGACTGCTGCGCCTTTATGATGCTCGCAGCGGCTTTGGGGAGAAGGTGGGCTGGATCCGTGGCATGAGTATTTACGAAATCGATCTGCATCCCATTTGGCAGCAGACGGTTTACAGCACGTTCAAGGTCGCATTATTACTGTTCGTGCTCATGCTCCTTGTGGCGGGGGCGATTATCTGGGTCTATCGGCATCTCGTAGAGGATCGAGCCATTATTCTGGCACAGAAGGAGCAACTGTTTCTGCTGGCCAACTGTGATGCGCTTACCGGACTGTTCAACCGTCACCGCCTTAAGACGTTATTGCACCAGAAGCTGGATGACCTGCGTGCAGGCAGGTTGAAATCCCTCACCGCAGTATTGCTGGATATCGATTATTTCAAACGTTTCAACGATCGCTTTGGGCACGACGTAGGGGATCGGGTACTGATCCATGTGGCCCAGGCGCTCAAGGGGCTCTGCCTTGGTGCCCCGAATTCTGTATTCCGACTCGGCGGTGAAGAGTTTTTGATCCTGATTGAGGATCTGCCTGTAGAAACTGTTTGTGAGCAGTTGCGCAGCTGTCATGCGCAATTGCCCAACACCTTTGACGATGTTCCGGACCGGATTACGTACAGCATCGGTGTCGCGGTGGCAACGGCAGACGATACACCTCCAACGTTGCTGAAAAAGGCGGATCTGGCGCTCTATCATGTAAAAGAACATGGACGCAATGGCGTTGCCTGCTATCATCAGCTTCCTGAAGAAAGCAGCGCTGTTGAAGCAGATTGAGACAAGAAGAACATGGCGCTCACCTATCCACATATCGATCCCGTTGCCCTTGATCTGGGCGTTTTTCAGGTGCGCTGGTACGGCTTGATGTACCTGATCGGCCTTGGCGGCGGCTGGCTGATCGCCCGCTGGCGTGCACGGGCTTCGCACATCTGGGACGCAGAGCGGGTGGATGACCTGCTTTTTTACGTGGCGTTTGGCGTCATCCTCGGCGGGCGCCTCGGCTATGTGCTGTTCTATAACCTTCCGTATTATCTGCAACACCCGCTGGAGATTTTCGAGGTCTGGCATGGCGGCATGTCGTTCCACGGCGGTCTGCTGGGCGTGATCGTGGCCATCTGGCTGTTTCAGCGCAAGTATCGCATCCCGCTGCTGGTCATCGGCGACTTCATCGCGCCGCTGGTGCCGCTGGGCCTGCTGGCCGGGCGCATCGGCAACTTCATCAACGGTGAGCTGTGGGGGCGCGTCGCCTCCCTGGACAGCCCGTTTGCCATGCGCATTGTCGATCCGATCACGCACGAGGTGATGGTGCGCTATCCCACACAGTTGCTGGAAGCCCTGCTGGAAGGGTTGGTGCTATTCGTGGCACTTAATCTCTACGCGCGCTTTCGCCCACCCGTGGGGGCGCTTTCGGGCGCCTTTCTGGCGGGATATGGCCTGTTTCGCTTCATTGTGGAATTCTGGCGCTCGCCGGATCCGCAGCTGGGCTATCTGGCGTGGGGTTGGCTCACCATGGGACAGGTGCTCAGCACGCCGATGATTGTGGCCGGGATCGCCCTGATGGCATGGGCGTATAAGCGCAACCGCGGACAATTTGCCTGGTAAGGAGGGCAGTGTGAAACCGTATCTGGATCTTTTGCAGCATATTCTCGACCATGGCACGGACAAGTCGGACCGCACCGGTGTGGGCACCCGCTCCGTGTTCGGCTATCAGATGCGCTTCGACATGGCCGATGGCTTTCCGCTGCTGACCACCAAGAAGCTGCACATCCGCTCCATCATCTACGAACTGTTGTGGTTTTTGCGGGGCGACACCAATATCAAATATCTGCACGACCATGGCGTCACCATCTGGGACGAGTGGGCCACGGAGGACGGCGAGCTGGGCCCGCTCTACGGCAAACAGTGGCGTGCGTGGGAAACCCCTTCCGGTGAAACCATTGACCAGATTTCCGAGGTGATCGAGACTCTCAAGACCAACCCCGACAGCCGCCGCATGATCGTCACCGCGTGGAACCCCGCCGATCTGCCGGATGAGTCCCTGTCGCCACAGGAGAATGTGAAGCGCGGCAAGATGGCGCTGGCGGCGTGCCACGCCTTCTTCCAGTTCTACGTGGCCAACGGGCGTGTATCGCTGCAGCTGTATCAGCGCAGTGCGGACACCTTCCTCGGCGTACCGTTCAATATTGCCAGTTATGCGCTGCTGCTGCACATGGTGGCGCAGCAGACCGGCTACGAACCGGGCGAGCTGGTATGGACCGGCGGCGATGTGCATTTGTATCACAACACGCTGGAGCAGGCGAAACTGCAGTTGACCCGCGAGCCGCGGCCGCTGCCGAAGCTGACCATTAAGCGCAAGCCGGACAGCATTTTTGAGTATCAGTTCGAAGACTTCGAGATCAGCGATTACGACCCGCACCCGCACATCAAGGCGGAGGTGGCGGTGTGATCAGCCTGATTGCTGCCATGGACCGCAACCGCGCCATCGGCCGCGGTAATGCGCTGCCATGGCACCTGCCCGATGATCTGAAGCACTTCAAGGCGCTGACGCTGGGCAAACCGGTGGTGATGGGACGCAAGACCTTCGAATCGCTGGGTTGTCGACCCCTGCCGGATCGTCCCAATCTGGTGGTCAGCGGCAGCGGTTTTTCCCATGAGGTGGTACAGACCTTTCCCACGCTGGAAGCGGCGTTGGCGGCGGGTGAAGCCCTGCACGACGAGGTGATGGTTATCGGCGGCGGGCAGATCTATGCCCAGGCGTTGCCACTGGCGCAGCGGCTGTATGTCACGCGCGTGGACACGGAGATTGAGGCGCCGGACACCTGGTTCCCCGATTGGGATTCACCCCCGTGGCAGTGTGTGGAGCGTATTGAGCATGCCGCCGATGATCGTCATCCGTGGCCGTTTGTGTTTGAAACCTGGACGAAGCGGGCCGATTGAAGGAGGCGTCCGTTCAGCGTAAACAAAAGCCCCGCGAGTGCGGGGTTTTATGGATCAGAACATGAGCATCTGCAGGCGGCGGCGGTATTTCTTAACCAGCTCCGGTTCTTCGGCCGCCAGCATGTCGAATACCTGCAGCAGCAATTCCTTCACCTTGCCGTCCAAGACATTGACGTCCGGCGTCAGCGCCTCGATAAAGGTCTGCAGTGCGCCCTCATAATCCTGGGCCAGCAGCTTGTGCGCGGCCAGCGCCACTTTCAGCTCCACATTGTTCGGATCTTCGGCCAGCTTGCGTTCCACTTCCTCGCGCGGACCGGCGCTCTGGGCGGTTCTGGCGAACTTGAGAATCAGCCCCAACGGCTTGCCGCGTTCGGACTCCCGCACGGCTTTGGGCAACTGGTTATAGAGCTCGGCCGCCGCGTCGATCTGGCCGCTCTTGAGCAGCATGTTCACCAGATCCAGATGGATGCGGGTATTGTTGGGGTCCTGCGCCGCCGCTTCCTTGAGCAGGCCAATGGCCTGTTCCACCTGACCGGCGTTGAACACAACCCATGCCTGCTGACGCAACGCATCGGAGGGGCGGCTCAGATGCGGCTCCAGCAGTTGCTTGAAGGCGGCTTCCGGCTGCGCGCCCATCAGTTCGCCGACCACTTCGCCATTCCTGAAGAGCTTGAAAGTGGGTACGGAGCGCACACCGTACTGCATGGCCAGCGCCTGTTCCTCGTCGATATTGACCTTGGCCAGCACGAACTGGCCGGCCATTTCATTGGCCAGCTTTTCCAGCACGGGCATCACCATGCGGCAGGGACCGCACCACGGCGCCCAGAAGTCCACCAGCACCGGGCGCTCCTTTGAGCCCTCGATGACGACATCGTTGAAATTGGCCTGATTGACGTTGACGATGAACTCATTCTGACTCATGACGCAGCTCCTTGATCTTGTATAGCGTCTCCAGCGCCTCGCGGGGGGTGAGGCTGTCCGGATCGAGTGTGTCGATAAACTCCAATATGGGGTCGGACGGCGCGTTTTCAACGGCGCTGAACAGGTCCAGCTGCGGTGTCGGCGAGGCGCCCAGCGCCTGCTGCTCCAGCTCACGCAGTTTGGCGCGGGCACGCTGAATGACCCGCTTTGGCACCCCGGCCAGTGCGGCCACCTGCAGGCCGTAGCTCTGCGATGCAGGCCCTGGCTTGACCTGATGCATGAACACGATGCGGTCGCCGTGTTCCACGGCATCCAGGTGCACATTGGCCACGCCCTTGAGCTGCTCCGCCAGTGCGGTCAGTTCGAAATAGTGGGTGGCAAACAGGGTGTAGCTGCCGCGCTGTGCCATGGCTTCGGCCACGGCCCACGCCAGCGCCAGCCCGTCGAAGGTGGAGGTGCCGCGGCCGATTTCGTCCAGCAGCACCAGCGAGTGTTCGGTGGCGTGGTGGAGGATGTTCGCCGTTTCGGTCATTTCCACCATGAAGGTGGAGCGGCCGGAGGTGAGGTCGTCGGAGGCGCCGATGCGGGTGAAGATGCGGTCCACCGGGCCAATGACGGCACTTTGAGCGGGCACGAACGCGCCCATGTGCGCCAGCACAACGATCAGTGCGGTCTGGCGCATGTAGGTGGATTTACCCCCCATATTGGGGCCGGTGATGATCTGCATGGGGGCATCGCGCAGATCGGTATCGTTGGGGATGAACGGCTCGCTGGAGAGCGCTTCCACGGTGAGGTGGCGCCCCTGCTCGATGTGAATGCCCGGCGTGTCGCTGAGGGTGGGACGGTTCAGGTCCAGCGCATCGGCACGTTCTGCCAGGGTGGCGAGCACGTCCAGCTCCGCCAGCGCGTCGGCCAGACGCTGCAGGGCGGGCAGATGGGCGTTGAGTTGCTCAAGCAGTTGCTGATAGAGCCACTTTTCCCGCGCCAGCGCCTTTTCGCCGGCGGAAAGAATCTTGTCCTCGAAGGCTTTCAGTTCGGGGGTGATGTAGCGCTCGGCGCCCTTGAGGGTCTGACGGCGTTGGTAGTGCACCGGCACCTCGTCGCTGTAGCTCTTGCTCACCTCAATGTAATAGCCATGCACCTTGTTGTAGCCCACCTTGAGGGTGGGAATGCCGGTCTGTTCCCGCTCGCGCGCTTCCAGCTGCAGCAGAAAGTCGCCGGCCTCGTCGCGCAGGGCGCGCAGTTCGTCCAGTTCGGCATCGTAGCCTTCGCGGATCACGCCGCCGTCGCGGATGAGCATGGGCGGGTTGTCCACGATGGCGCGGGCCAGCAGATCCGCCAGCTCGGGCTGGGGTGCGCACGCCTGTTTCAGTGCATGAAGAGCGGGCATGTCCTCCAGCAGCTCTGCCAGCGTCGGCAATTGTGCCAGCGCCTGTCCCAGCTGCAGCAGATCGCGCGGGCGCGCCGAGTAGAGGGCGACGCGGGAGAGGATGCGTTCCACATCGCCCACCGGCTTGAGCGTGTCGCGCAGGGACTCGAAGCCCCAGTTTTCCAGCAGCGCGGCAATGGCGTCCTGACGGGCAGTGATGGTAGCGCGGTCGCGCAGCGGCTGGTTGATCCAGCGCTTGAGCATCCGGCTCCCCATGGGGGTGCGGCAGGTGTCGAGAATGCCGGCGAGGGTGTGGCGGTCGTTGCCGTGCAGGCTTTCGGTCAGCTCGAGATTGCGGCGGCTGATGGCATCGAGAATGAGGGTGTCGTCCAGATGGATGCGTTTTGGCGGGTGCAGGTGGGTGAGGTCGTGCTGCAGCATCTGTTCGGCGTAGTGCAGCAGGGCGCCGGCGGCACCGAGCAAAGCGGGGCTGTTTTCCAGACCGAAGGCGTCCAGCGACTGCACGGCAAAGCGCTGCAGCAGGCGCTCGCGGCTGCTGGTCGGGTCGAAATGCCAGGCCGGCAGCGGCGTGGACGGGGGGTCCCCGACTTTTTTCAGGTCGATTTTTTCGGCGTCCGTTTTCTCCGGCAAAAGCAGCTCTGCAGGCCGCAGACGGCTCAATTCGGCCTGCAGTTGGGCCAGTATGTCGCATTCGCAGCCTTCGAAGCGACCGCTGGAGACATCTAGCCACGCCAGCCCCCAGTGGCCGTCGTGGGTGAAGACCGCGGCGAGCAGATTGTCGCGGGCGGCATCCAGCAGGCTGTCTTCGGTGAGGGTGCCGGGGGTGACGATGCGCACCACCTTACGCTCCACCGGTCCCTTGCTGGCGGCGGGGTCACCCACCTGTTCACAGATGGCCACGGAAATGCCGGCCTTGACCAGTCGGGCCAAATAGTTTTCGGCGCTATGGTAGGGCACGCCGGCCATGGGAATGGGCGCGCCGGCGGACTTGCCGCGGGTGGTGAGTGTGATGTCCAGCAGCTGCGCGGCCTTTTCGGCGTCTTCATAAAAGAGTTCGTAGAAATCGCCCATGCGGTAAAACAGCAGATGGTCGGGATACTGCGCCTTGATGCGCATGTACTGCTGCATCATGGGGGTGTGCTGGGACAGGTCGTATGTCATGGTCATTTGCTGGTGGAGAAGGGAGGCTATGCTATAAAATCGCTCCCTTGAAAGCAAACACGTATATTGGGAATATATACTGATGTCGGAGTATCCCTGTCTGGATCTGTCCCAGCTGGTGGGATTTGAGTGGGATGAAGGAAACCGTTATAAAAATGAAGATAAACATGGTGTGTTGTGGACAGAAATCGAAGAGGTGTTTTTCAATCAGCCTTTGCTGTTGCACCCCGATCCACGGCACTCGATGGAGGAGGCGCGTTGTTTCGTGTTAGGGAAGACCGATGCGGGGCGTCGGTTAATGGTTGTTTTTACGGTCAGGCATGGGCGTATCCGGGTCATTTCAGCACGCCCGATGAGTCGCAGGGAGAGGCGGATTTATGAGCAGACGGAAAAAGATTCCGGCGTTTAGTTCAGAAGCGGAAGAGCGGGCTTTTTGGGAGAACGAGGATACGGTTGAATATCTGGATTGGGGGCAGGCCAGGCCAGTGGCCTTTCCCAATCTGAAGAAAACGACTAAAACCATATCCATTCGTCTGCCGGCTGATCTATTGCACGTCATTAAGGTGCGTGCGAATGCATTGGATGTGCCGTATCAGTCGTTAATGAAAATGGCTCTTTATGAAGCCTTTATGAAGGAAAACGGTCATGATGGATCGACTGGCGCATGAGCTGCTTTCCCGACAGTGGATGCTGGTGACGGCGGAGTCGTGCACCGGCGGCCTGATCGCCAAGCGCTGCACTGACCGCCCCGGCTCCAGCAGCTGGTTTTTCGGTGGCTTCGTCACCTATGCCAATGCCGCCAAGATGCGCTGGCTCGGCGTGGAAGACGCCACATTGCGTCTGCACGGTGCGGTGAGCGAGCAGACGGTGCGGGAAATGGCGGCTGGCGCGCTGCGCCAGAGTGAGGCCCATATTGCCGTGGCGGTGAGCGGCATTGCCGGCCCCAGTGGTGGCACGCCGGACAAGCCGGTGGGCACGGTATGGATCGGCTGGGCGACGCTATCCGGCACCACCGAGGCGCAGTGCTATCATTTTGACGGCGACCGCACTGCAGTGCGCGAGCAGGCGGCGCGGGCGGCACTGGTCGGCGTCGTGCACCTGATTGAAAAAAGTTAAAATAGCTTTCTTCTTCGATTAAGAAACGATCCCATGAAAAAGACGCCCATTGAACGCGGCATTTACTTTCTGCCCAATCTGATGACCACGGCGGCGCTGTTCGCCGGATTTTATGCGGTCATTGCGGGCATGAACGGCCACTATGAAGCCGGTGCCGTGGCGATCTTCATTGCCATGATTTTCGATGGGCTGGATGGGCGCATCGCACGCATGACCAACAGCACCAGCGCCTTCGGCGCCGAGTATGATTCACTGGCGGACATGGTGTCGTTCGGCCTGGCGCCGGCGCTGCTGCTCTACAGCTGGGGCGTGCATGAGTTTGGCAAGCTGGGCTGGCTGGCCGCCTTTATCTATACCGCCGGGGCGGCGCTGCGTCTGGCGCGCTTTAATGTGCAGGCGTCAAGCCTGAGCAAGAAGTACTTTCAGGGGCTGCCGTCGCCGGCGGCGGCAGCACTGGTGGCCGGCTGGGTGTGGGTGATTGAGCATCACGCCCTGCCGTGGGATGTGGCGGCTCACCTGATTGGAGCCGGGCTGCTGGTGGCGGCTGGTGTGCTGATGGTGAGCAACGTACGCTATTTCAGCGGCAAGGAGTTCAACCTCAAGCGCAAGGTGCCATTTGTAGCGCTGCTGGTGGTGGTGCTGGTGCTGGTGGTGATTTCGCTGGAACCGCCGCTGACGCTGTGGGGCTTTTTTGCCGTGTATGCCATCAGCGGGCCGGTGATAACCCTGCGCCAGCTGCAGCTGCGCCGCCGACTGCGGGCGCAGGCCCGCGAACACATTCGAAAAAAACGGGCGCAGGCGGCCCAGGAAACAACGGCCAGAGAATCCTCCCAAACCGCACAACACGAGAGAACCGAACATGAGTGACAAGGAACGTTTGATCATTTTTGATACCACCTTGCGCGACGGCGAGCAGAGCCCCGGCGCCTCCATGACCAAGGACGAAAAGGTGCGCATTGCCAAGCAGCTGGAAAAGCTGCGTGTGGACGTGATCGAAGCGGGCTTTCCCGCCGCCAGCCCGGGTGACTTCGAAGCGGTAAAGGCGGTCGCGGAAGCAGTGCAGGACAGCACCATCTGTGGTCTGGCCCGTGCGGTGGAAAACGACATCGTGCGTGCGGGTGAAGCCATTGCGCCCGCCAACAGCGGCCGCATTCATACCTTTATCGCCACTTCGCCCATCCACATGGAGAAGAAGCTGCGCATGACGCCCAACGAGGTGGTGGAGCGTGCCGTGTGGGCGGTAAAGCGGGCGCGGGACTTTACCGACAATGTGGAGTTTTCCCCGGAAGATGCCGGCCGCTCCGAGCTGGATTTTCTCTGCCGCATTATCGAGGCGGTGATCGATGCTGGCGCCACCACCATCAATATCCCGGATACGGTGGGCTATAACGTGCCCGAGCAGTTCGGCGCGCTGTTCAAGGAGCTGATTGAGCGCATTCCCAATTCCGACAAGGCCATTTTCTCGGCCCACTGCCACAACGACCTGGGGCTGGCGGTGGCCAACTCGCTGGCGGCGGTGTGTAACGGTGCCCGTCAGGTGGAGTGCACCATCAATGGTCTGGGCGAACGGGCCGGCAATACCGCGCTGGAAGAAGTGGTCATGGCAGTGCGTGTGCGTCAGGACTACTTCCCGGTGGATACGCGCATCAATACCAAGGAGATTCTGGCCACCTCACGGCTGGTATCCAGCATCACCGGCTTCCCGGTGCAGCCCAACAAGGCGATCGTGGGTGCCAATGCCTTCGCCCACGAGTCCGGCATCCATCAGGATGGCGTGCTCAAGCACCGCGAGACCTACGAAATCATGCGCGCCGAGGATGTGGGCTGGAGCGCCAACAAGATGGTGCTGGGCAAGCACTCCGGTCGCAACGCCTTCCGCACACGCATGAAGGAGCTGGGCATCGAGTTCGACTCCGAGGAAGCGCTCAACGAAGCCTTCATGCGCTTCAAGGAGCTGGCTGATCGCAAGCACGAGATTTACGACGAGGATCTGATCGCGCTGGCCACCGATGCGCAGAATCTGCTGGCAGAAAACGAACGCTACCGCCTGGTGAGTCTGCACGTGTGCGCGGAAACCGGCGAAACCCCGGAAGCGCAGCTGACCCTGTGGATCGATGGCGAAGAGAAGCGCGCCACCGCGCAGGGCGGCGGTGCGGTGGATGCCACCTTCAAGGCCATCGAAAGCCTGGTGCACTCCGGTGCCGAGCTGAAGCTCTATTCCGTAAGCAATGTCACCAATGGCACCGACTCGCAGGCGGAGACCATGGTGCGTCTCGAGCGTGCCGGGCGCATCGTCAATGGCCAGGGGGCGGACATGGACATCATCATCGCCAGCGCCAAGGCATACATTAATGCGCTGAACAAGCTGTGCGTGGATGACGACCGCGCCCATCCGCAGCGCGAGGCCGATGTCTAAGCTGCCACCGGAACTGCTGCTGCACTGGGGCGTGCCCCTGTGGCGGCAGAGAAGGGGGGTCCCCGACTTTTTACAGCGCGCGGAAAATCCTCCTGCGCCAGAACCCGCACAAAGGGGCCCTGCGGCCCATTTTGCGGGTTTTTTTGTGCCGGATACACTTTCTGAGGCGGCAGAAAGCCTGCTCGCCAATATTCAGCGTGCCTGCCCGTGGTTGGGCGAACGATACGGTTATGCGGACGTGGATGCGCTGCTGAGCGCAGAAAGCGGACTGGCATGGGTGTTTGGCGAGCCGGACTGGTGGGAGAGTACGGACGAGCTGCCGGTGCGCTGCATCCAGCTGCCGGATCTGGAGGCGATGCTGGAGGAGCCCATGCTGAAGAAACAGGCCTATTTGGCGTTGCTGGAGGGGCGTGATCTTTCCGATTGAGGGGCGGCTTGCTTTTCTGCCTTATCTCCCATTAATCCAAGGGTAGCACCAGATCATCCGAAGCTATTCAGTCCACTTAGCCCGGCATAGAGCATTAGCCCGGCCAGTGGGCCCAAAAGGACGGCACCGAGGAAGCGCAGTGTGATCAGGCAGCCGTCGCCCGGCTGGCTGTGGCGCAAGGCGCGAATGGCGGCGATCCACGCCATGAGGGTCACTACACCGCTGACGGTTGTGATCCAGTAGAGCACGGCGTCGCCCCAGCGCAGGTAGGCGAGTGTGGCCAGCAGCGGGATGAGGCCTGCCGCAAGAAAAGCAAGTGCTGCTCGCCAGCCTTCCGAAAGTCGTTGGGGCAGGCTTGTCCCCACGCCTTCAAAGACCATGCTGCTCAGCATATAGAGCATGAACAGGGTGGTGAGCAGGGCAATGAACCAGGCCATGACAACTCCGGAAGGCGTAAAAAATATCCACTGTAGTGGCTCATGGGCATGCAGACAAGCTGTTTTTGCCCAGTGATGGCATGTTGCCGTGCCACTTGATCCACAGAAGATGATTGAAGCCAGACATGACGCTTACCCGCAAGAACGACGTCCCGGAGAAGACCTTCAGCCATCTGCGCGTTATGGACGAAAGCGATCTGGATTGGGTCGTTGCCATCGAACCGCACTGCTATCCCATTCCCTGGAGTCGCAAGGGGCTGGAGCTGGCGCTGCGCCACGGCATGGGTTTTGTGTTCTGTGATTGCGACGATGCGCCGCTGGGCTACTGTTTTGTGCAGATGGCAGCCGATGAGGTGGAGCTGCTCAACTTTACCGTTGCGCCAGACGCACAGGGTCAGGGTGTGGGGCGCGCCGCGTTGCAGGCACTCCTGAATCGATTTGCCGGTGGGCGTTTCACGCAGGTGTTTCTTGAGGTGCGTGCCAGCAATACGCCTGCTATCCGTCTGTATCAAGGGGCTGGTTTCAATGAAATCGGCCTGCGGCCCAACTACTATCGCAATCCAGATGGCAGCCGTGAGGATGCCATTCTTATGGCCTACACTTTTCTGTGAAGGCGCTGTTTATGACATTGTGATTTTGTCATCGTTGATCGATCCGCCAGAGTCTGAATATTTTTTTCCGCTAATATCAGAGAGTTCTTAAGGTCAAAAAACAGTCCGAATTATTCGGCATAATCGAATCGAAGCGGCTATGGAGGGGGGCTCATGATTCGATGGTTTTTTGCCCTTGGTCTGTTCTGTCTGTCATTACGGGTCATGGCTGGCTTGCACGTCGTGTTACAGCAGCCAGCCGACACCATCTGGAAACCAGATTCGTCGCTTGCATTTCAACTGGCTGACATCCCTGCCGGCATCCTCATGGTGGAAGTGGACGGTGTCGATCTGACCGCGCGACTGCAATTCCGCAATAACAGGGTTGTCCTACCACCCGTTGGTCGCTGGGCCGTGGGAGAGCATGACATTCGCCTTTTGCTTGAAACCCCTGGGGGAGATCTTCTCTCACTGGGCCAGTGGCAGATTGAGGTAAAAGCGGATGCGCTCCAGGCCAGCGGGTCTGTTCAGGGCGAGGTGGCCCTTAATCGTCTGGTGGATGAGCACCCAGCGGGCACCTCACCGACATGGCACAGAGAAGGCGCGTTGCAGGGATCGTTTTCGGTGCAGGGTCCTCGCTGGAAAGTGGAGGGGCGTGCAGAGGCCGCTTATGACAGCGAAGGTCTGCTGGCAAATGGCGACCAGGCTTCGCTTGATACCTATTCACTGACAGCATCGGATGGCGTGTGGGGGCTGACTGCCGGGCATCAGAGTCTGGCGGATATCGGGCTACTATACGACGGTGATCCACGTCGTGGTATTGCGGTAAGTGGCACGGCTTCGCGGGCACAGGTTTCCCTGTTTGCCGCCCGTCCCGATACGATCGCCCGATTTGGCAATACGCTGGGTGTGGATGATGAATACAACCGCGTCACAGGGGCGCGGTTGCAAAGCACCCTGAAGGATGGGGCAAATCCTGTACGCATGCAGGCTACGGTATATGAAGGGCATCAGCGGGATACTGTGTGGTTGACCGAACAGGCTGCCTCGGGCTGGGCGGCTGTGCTGGAAGGGCAGCAGGGGGCACTGGCCTGGAAAGCCGCACTGGCCCATTCCAGCTGGGATGCCGATGGGCGAGGCACGCTGGTGGGGTATGAAGAAGATACGGCCTGGACACTCGGCGCCGATTACCGCTTTGCACCATTTTCTAATGGCTGGGCTGCAACGCTGAGCATGAGTCATGGGCGTGTGGGGCCCTATTTTGTCAGCCTGCTTAACCCGGTGCAGCAGAACGATCAGCTGGGAACGCGCGCGCAACTGGCGCTGGAGAAGGGTGAGTGGCGTCATGTGTTTGGCTGGCAGGCGCTGGAGAATAATGTAGATCATGATCCGTCGCTGCCCGTTACCCGCGTGCAGGCGGTTTCCGTGGACAGCGCACGGCATTTTCAGACGCCGTGGCTGGGACATCTGAGCTCAATCAATCTGTCGATACGTCATACCGGGCGGCAGGATTTTCGGATTCCTGCTGGCTATTTGGGCACTCCCATCAAGGATGAAACGCTTTCGGCTGCGTTGGATACGCAGTGGGAAATGGCAGGCGGTGTTCTGGCATTTGGAGGAGGCGTTGATCAGTATCAGGATCATCAGGCGAGCAGTAATGACAGTGACACCCGTCAGCTCTATGCACAGTACGACCGGACCTGGCTGCTGACAAAAGGTACAACCCTGCAGCTGGCCCCTGCCTGGAGCTGGAATGAAACCACTTACCCCAATCTGGGCATTCACTCCACCTCAACGCTGGTGCAGGTGACTGGACAACTGGCAGGCTTGGCGGGTGGCCGTCTCAACCTGAGTCTGGCCCCGGCCTGGCAGCGGGACAGGGACGTTTCCAGTTCCCTGGATCAGTCAATCTGGAGCCTGAGTGGTGGATTGAACTATGCCCTGTATCAGCGCGACACATGGAATGTGATCTGGTCCTTCAGCGGCAGTTATCAACAGCAGCAGGATCACGTTTTAAACACGACAACGGAACGCTGGCAGGCCTATACCGGCCTTCGCATGAGATGGTAGGAGGCAATGATGAGAGGATTCAAGCAATTCAGGTTGTGGGTGCTCAGCACAGGGGTTCTCCTGCTGGCCGTGCCAGCTTTTGCGGATGTGGTCAGTGTGCTCGGGAGCAGTGACCGTCAGACCATTCCGTTCAACCGGCCGGTCCCGGCTGCGATCCGGTGGCAGGTTCGCACCGTGCCGAAAAGCCAGTCTGTGAGCTCACCTCAGTTGATTATCGGCTTGCCGGATCATGGCATGTGCCAACCTAATGTCACCCTTGCGCGCTCGCTTTCCGGTCATACCGGTGTAAGCGGACAGACTACCCTGCGGGAAACTGTGCTGATTCCGCCAGCCGTTGCGGTTTTGGCCCGCAAGCAGGGTGCAGGACGGATTGCCGTGTGTCGAACGTTTGATGATGGTCAGGCTGCCGCGACCGGGATCGTGACGTTGTCTGTCAGTGGAGGTGTGGCCGGTGCTGGGCCGCTGGCGGTGGATCGGCTGCAGCTGCACTTTGAGAATGGCAGTGTGGCGCGCGTCATCTCTCGAGGTGAACCCTTGCGTGCAAGGGCGGATCTCCTCTACCAGGGGGCGGGCGTTCTGCAGGGGTACTGGGAAGTGGCCGGTCCTGATGCAGGCGGGGCAGGTGCAGTCTTCTATCCTTTGGGGCCGGTATATCGACGGGTGAATGGATCCGGGCACCTGAAGCTTTTGGGTCCGACATTGCCTACACAGCTGGCGGGACGCTATACGGTTCGGTTGAGGCTTATCGCTCCCTCGTATCCCGATTCTCTCCCCCAGTTGACCTATCACGTACTATCTGCTGAGGCCGAATCATCTGTACCGGTCAAGATCAAGGTCATGCCGCCTTCGGCGCAGGGAGTTTCGCCGCAGCAGCCATTGACATGGCAGTCTGTGAAAGGTGCAAAGGGCTATCTGCTGATCGTTCGTGATCCTCGGAGTGGGAAACGGGTAGCGGGTGAGTTTGTCCCTGCTGTCGAACAAGAGCAGGACATGATCAAGGCGGCATTGCGCGCAGTGGTGGTGCAGCATCTGCAGCCCGGACACCCCTACTTGTGGGAAGTCGTCGCAGTGGATGCGCAGGGACGCTCCGTGGCCCGCAGCCGTCCCATACACGCCGTATTTAACCCATAAGTCATTTTATGGTGCAGCGTAATCCGGATCTTGAGTTTCTGCTCACGCGAACGGCCAAGGGCGACGAGGTAGCTTTCAAGGCGCTTTATGACGCCGTGTCCCCCATTATTTACCGGTTTGTTCTGGCCAGACTGGGGGATGAAGAGGCGGCGAACACCTTGACGGCGGATGTGATGATTGCAGTGTGGCAGCAGGCAGCCCAGTATGCAGGTCGTGCCGCTGTTACAACCTGGATTCTGGGGATTGCCAACAACAAGATCCTGAGCTGGCGACGGGCACGGGTGCAGGCGCACAAGGACGTGGAACTGGATACCGTGCAGCCGGAACGATCGCTGGAAGAAGCACTGCTTGATCACTCACCGACCCTTGACGATGGAGCGGATGAAGCACTTGCCAGGGATCGCCAGCGACTGCTGGATGAATGCCTGAAACAGTTGCCGCCATCGCAGCGTCAGACCCTCTATCTTGCGCTGGTCGAGGGCTACGCCTACGCGGAAATTGCAACCATTCTGGGCTGTCCGGAAAATACAGTGAAGACCCGCGTCTTCAATGGTCGCCGCCAGCTGCAGAAGTGTCTGCAGTCATTTCTCAAAGACTGAACCTTTTCACGCGAAAAGCGACTCATCTGTCAACGTTAATGTCCTTCAAGAGCGCGCCATGATGCCTGAAGAAAGTGCTGTCCACCAGACGACCTCATGTGATGATGCCGTGGCTTATGTGGCAGGGACCCTGTCTGAAGCTGAGCGTCAACACTTTGAACAGAAAATGACCGTGGAGCCTGACTGCCGGCAGGCAGTCAGGCAGACCAGGGCATTAAAACGGCTGCTCAGCGAATACTACACCGAGAAACGGCCATCTGCCTCTAGCTGGGATCGGGTGGCAGCAGCAATGGATCGTGACGACGCACACCCTTCACCCGGAAGAGGCTGGACAGCATGGCTCGGCGGTGTGGCCGTGGCGGGGCTTTTGGCAGTACAGCTGGTATTGATTCACGAGCAGGTGCGGCCTGTTCAGACCCTTTATCAACCCATGGGCGCAGAGGCGACCACGCGCCCTGTCTTTCAGGTCCGTTTTAACCCGCAGGCAACACAGGGTGAGGTGACGCGCCTGCTGCAGCGTCTGGATCTGGAGGTCGTGGGCGGACCGGGTGCGGCAGGGCTCTATCGTCTGGCACCGCCCGCAACGCTTCCAGCTGACAGGCTGGTCCGCCTGAAACATGCACTGAGTCGCAGTGCGCTGGTGGTGGAAGTTGTCGGGCCGTAATGGACGTGTGCCATGATCATCTTGCTGCAAGTCATTGTGCTGGGTGTCACGCTGTGGGGGGCAACAGCGTCAGCAAGTAATCTGGAACCGAAAACGGTGGCTGCACAGGCGACAGCCAACCCCGCGGATAAAAAGCACCAGGTTCAGCCGCGGTCACAGCGAGATCATCCTTATCGCCCTCATCTGGCGCACCCCAAAGCGCAGACTGCCTCACCAATATCCCTCCCCCATGAAGAAGGTCAGCTTTCACCATCGCATCCTCCTCGCACACACATGCCCAGCGGTGATTTTCTGGATCAGGCGCGACCCCAGTGGCGCGCTTCTACTGGTCTGAATAAAGCGGACAGGCACATCGTGATTGCATTTGAGAATATTCGTCAGGCTCGAGGTTATGAGCGCACGCTGACTGGTTTCAGCTATCGGCTGGAGCGACGGCGGGCTCTTAAACGCCTTGGCATGGTCGTAAGTACGTTGCAGATTCCGGCGTCGCAAACGGTCGATGAGGCACTTGCTTTTATCCAAAAGGAATGGCCTCATCTCAAGGTGGATCGTAATACGACCTATCGTCCCATGGGGGCGCAAGCGTTGCCCTCGGAACAGGTTGGCTTGAAGGGTGCAGCAGCACCCGAACCACTTCGTCTCGGGCTGCTTGATGGTCCCGTCAACATTCATCATCCTGCACTTCATCCTGCACTGGCGGGGCGCGCCATCAAGGTGATTTCGCTTCTGAATCCGGATCAGGTGCCCGCTGCCGGCGATCATGCTACGGCTCTGGCGTCTCTGATTATGGGGCGTGCTGAGTTGGGTGGCGAGGCATTGCTGACAGAAGGGATGCTGGTGGATGGCGTGGTGTTCTACCGCACAGCGCAAGGTGTAGAAACGCGTGTGGAAAACCTGCTGGCAGGCCTCGACCGACTCATGGCCGAGGATGTGGATGTAATCATGATGAGCCTTGGAGGGCGTGAAAACCGTTTGCTTCACCAAGCTGTTCAAACGATATGGCAACAGGGCATACCGTTGGTCGCAGCGGCAGGGAATGGTTCATCGGATGAGAGCGTGCTCTATCCGGCGGCTTATGAAGAAGTGATTGCTGTGACGGCGGTCGACCAGGCCTTGCGTCCCTACCGCCATGCACGCCGAGGTAAGCAGGTGGAAATCGCTGCCCCGGGTGTGGATTTGAAAGCAGCGTACGGGACGAGTGGCTATCGCTATGTGAGCGGAACGTCCTACGCCGTGCCCTATGTGGCTGTGGCGTTGGCTCTCTGGCGGCGGGCAGGCCTTTCAGCTTTAGAGGGGCGCAAGAAGCTGTGCGATAGCGCCATTGATCTGGGTGTGCCAGGCCGAGACGAAGTTTTTGGGTGTGGATTACTGCGCTATTCGCACTGAAAAATTTGTGCTTTGCATGAACCTTTATCCATTCAGGCACAACAAAAGATATGAATGGGGCCGTGGCGGTCCCATACTTACTTAAAGTGCAAAGAGGAGGGTTCTAATATGAAAAGGATCAGACAGACAAAAACATCGTTCATTTTTCTGGTGATTTCCATGGTTATTTCAGCACCAGTATTCGCAGCGAAAATACAACCACCGGATAAAGATGGTCCCTGCAGTCCTACCTGGCATGGGCCACCTCCAATCATACCTTGTGACTTTGCCAAAAACCCTCCTGGACAAGGCAATGCAATCAAACATGAAAGAGGGCACCCAGCCGGTAAGCGGCTGTATCCGGCACCTGATGGCAAAGGTGACGCCTGTACAGTGCCATGGCAATCAGGCCCTACGGGAAAACCTTATTGCCGGGGTGAAATCATTGAAGGGGTTTATTGAGGAGGTACTGAAAAATGAAAAGAGTAGTGGTGACGTTAGTATTGGGGATTGGATTTTACACGTCCAGCGCAATGGCATGGCATGCCTATTACTTAGGGAATAACAAATGGGCTATTGAATGCAATGATGGACACATGTATTCCTACTCGGGTTCCGGGGCAGGTTTGCCCCTTGTGGGGAATGCCCTCTGCCCGAGCGGATTGGCCGGACCGGGATCCGGTAAGCCTGTTGGAAAACCGGCGCAAGCATCAGGCATGCGCAAGACATACCCACCCGCCCCACCACATATACGTGCAGTGGTTGAGGGAGAGAATGGAAAAGGGTGTACGCCAGTTCTTCTCCCTCACGAACTGCCTGGGCGAGTAATGGACTGCGGAAAATCAGGGCATGTGGGACGAGGCATTGAAAAAACCGATATACGTCGTGGGATGGGCCACTGAGGCCAGGTTTAGATAATGTAGAGCACCCCGCCATGTAGGCTGTGCGAAAACACTCTCTCAATCTGCCAGAATAACCGCGACACAGTTCGCGGTTATTTTTTATGAGACACCTCAAAGGCACCCCTCGCACGCAAACACTCCTGCTCCCACCCAGCATTGAAGACTACATCCCCGAAGACCATCCCGTTCGTGTCATCGATGCGTTTGTGGATTCACTGGATCTGTACCAGATGGGGTTCAGAAAAGCCCGCACTGCCCACACCGGTCGGCCTCCCTACCATCCCGGCGACCTGCTCAAGCTCTACCTCTACGGCTACCTCAACCAGACCCGCAGCACCCGACGACTGGAAAAGGAATGTCATCGCAACCTCGAAGTCCTCTGGCTGATGAAGCAACTGACACCGGACTTCAAGACCCTTGCCGACTTCCGCAAGGATAACGGGGAAGCGATCAAACAGGTATGCCGCCAGTTCATCGTATTCTGCAAACAGGCAGGCCTGGTCAGCGGCCAGCTGGTGGCGATTGATGGCAGCAAGTTCAAGGCAGCCGCCAGTAAAGATCAGGCCATCACCCGCAAACAACTGGAAAAACAGCTGACCAGGCTGGATCAGAGAATCGAGTATTACCTGGCTCGGCTGGCCGCCTCAGAGCAAGATAATGATCCCGAGCTGAACCGAGACAAAGTCTCTGAAGCCCTGACTGACCTGAAAGCCCGCAAAGCCACTTTACAGGCTGAACACAAAACCCTGGTTGATGAAGGCAAAACCCAGCTGTGCCGCACCGAGGCAGATGCCCGGCTGATGAAATCCGGCCGCGAAGGCATGGTGGTGGGCAACAACGCCCAGCATGCCGTTGATGAAGCACACCAGCTGATCGTTCACCACGAACTGACCCAGGCCTGCAACGACACGCAACAATTGCAGCCCATGGCTCATGCGACCTGTGACGTTCTGGAGGACAAACCCGACCTGCTCGTTGCCGATGCTGGCTACTCCAACGGTCGGCAGATCGGCGAACTTCAATCCTGCGGGTATGAAGTGGCCGTACCCTCAAACCGAGCAATTAACACCCAGGGCGATGGCAACCACTTCCAGAAAAGAGCCTTCACCTATCTGCCCGAAGAAGACGCCTACCGCTGCCCTGCAGGAGAACTGCTGACACACAGGACCGTGAACAACAGGCAGCGACTGCACCTGTATGCACGCACCGGCTGCAGTCACTGCCCACTGCAAAACCGCTGCACCCGCGCAGATCAACGCTGGGTTAGTCGACACTTCGATGAAGCAGCGCTGGACAGGGCCACGAAAGCGGCCACGCCTGAGCGGATGATCCGCAGAATGGCAACCGTTGAACCGACCTTTGGCACCCTCAAAAGAATGCTGAATAAAGGACGATTGACGTAATGGGGGCTGAGTGCTGCCAGCAGTGAATATGCTCTGGCGGTGCTCAGTTACAACCTGATGCGCTCGATCAATGTGCTGGGTGTAAAGGGAATGCTGGCAAGACTGGCCTGAGTGGCTTCTCGGGCTTTTATCGCCTGAAAAATTGAACGCCCTCAAAACCAAAATGCCCCGGACACTGTCCGAGGCATCTTGGCTTGCCCGCTTAGAGATCAGGTAAATAGGTTTTTACACAGTCTCGTTCTGTGGCCATTCTGGCCGCAATGCCCATCCTCTCCTTTGCAGAAACGCTCGAGCCGGTCAGTGTCACCGCCACCAAAAGTGCGCGCGCCGTCAGTGAAGTGCCTCAGGCGGTTACGGTGATCGACAGCGAGGAGCTGGAAACCCGTGCCGTTCGTCATATCAATGACGCCCTCCAAGGGGGTGCCAGGCGTGACGGCCATCAGCAAGAATGGTGGCTACGATTCGCGCCTGATCATTCGCGTCGCCGGGCTGATTATCTGGCTGTATGCCGGACTGTTTGCCCTGACGATGGTCGCCTGGATGAGCGGCTATGCAGGACATTGATTACTGAACCGGCGCTTCAGACAGGCAGTTGTCGTGAAATAGTGGCGGATGGATTCGTGCAGGCGTTGTAGGGATGATAACCTGTTTGCCATGACCGATTAGAAGGGGAGGAGATGGTATGGCACGGGTTTGCATTCTCGGTGGGACAGGTTTTGTAGGGCGTCATCTGGCGACGCACTTGCGCAGCGAAGGTCATTCTGTTGCACAGCATGGGCGCGCGGTGTTTGCAGATGCCGCGCATCTGGCGCAGGCAATCGAAGGTGCGGAGATTCTCATCATGCTGGCGGGAGCGAATGTAGGGGAACGCTGGACACCTGCACACAAGCAGGCGCTGTACGATAGCCGCCTAAAGACCAACGCACTGCTGGCTGAGGTGCTTGCCCAAAGTGCAGCCCCACCAAAACGCATCCTCAGTGCCTCGGCGGTGGGCTTCTATCCGGAAGCGGACTGCGATGCGCCTTGTGATGAGCGCTGCCAGCAGCCGGGCGAGCATGCGCTTGGCCAATTGGCCGCAGCATGGGAGGCTGCCAGTGAAAAACTCACGCCGCAGCCGGTCATCATGCGCTTTGGTGTGGTGCTGGGGCCGGACGGTGGCGCATTGAGCAAGATGCGCCTGCCGTTTCAGCTGGGGTTGGGCGGTCCGATCGGCAGCGGCCGCCAGTGCATCAGCTGGATTCACATCGACGACCTCTGTCGTGCCGTCTCTTTTTTGCTCGAGCAGGAGGAGATGAACGGTCCGATCAACCTGTGCAGCCCCGAGCCTGTCAGCAATGCCCGTTTTGGACGCGCTCTGGCAAACGCGCTGAAGCGTCCCTTCTGGCTGCCGATGCCTGCTCTGGCGCTCAAGGCGTTGTATGGAGAAGGCGCAATTGTGCTCTTGCTGTCCAATGCGGTGGTGCCACGGCGGCTGCTGGAGGCCGGTTTTCACTTCAGGTACGCGGATATCGACGCGGCCATGGCTGCCTGCGTGCTCTAGGGTCGTTGTGCCTTGAGCCAGGCCACCCGTTCCAGGTGTGCGGTGCGGCTTTGCTGAAGGTCCACCATGGGCGTCGGGTAGTCACGCCCGAGGCGCACGCCGCGGGCGGCCAGTTTTTCCGGTGCTTCCCACGGCGCATGGCACAGCTCGGCCGGCAGCGCGGCCAGCTCGGGCACCCAGCGCTTGATATAGCGAGTATCCGGATCAAACTTGCGTGACTGCACCACCGGGTTGAACAGGCGGTAATAGGGCGCTGCATCCACGCCACAGCCCGCCACCCACTGCCAGTTGAGCGCATTATTGGCCGCATCGGCGTCCACGAGCGTATGCGCAAACCAGTCTCGCCCGTCATGCCAGTGAATATTGAGATTCTTGCTTAGAAAGGAGGCGGTCAGCATGCGCACGCGGTTGTGCATGAAACCGGTTTCCCACAGCTCTCGCATGCCGGCATCGATGATGGGGATGCCAGTGCGTCCCCGTTGCCAGCGTGCGCGGTCGTTGGCCGTCTCCTTGCCATCTTGGCGCCATGGAAATCCGCGGTAGGCCGGCTGATGGGGTGCATCCTCCAGCTCGGGAAAGTGGTTCAGCAGGTAGCGGTAGAACTCGCGCCAGAAGAGCTGGCGGATCCAGGCGATCCCCTGTTCCTGTTGGGCCGGATTCTGCGCGATCCAGCGCTGCACCTGCCAGAAGAGCTGACGCGCGCTGATGTGGCCGAAGTGCAGGGCGGGCGAGAGTCGGGAGGTGGCGTCGTCTGCCGGCATGTCCCGCTTGACAGGGTAGTCAATCAGTCGCTGTTCGAGAAAATCAATCAGCTGCGTTTGTGCAGCCGTCTCGCCCACTTGCCAGTGCTGCATGACCTTGGGCGCCCACGGCGCTGTTTCAAGCGCTTCCAGCCAGCGGGGACGGGCAGAGAAGGCGTCCGGGCGTGGAATGCGCGCCGTCTTGGGTAGCAGGCCAGGGTCAAGTGCCAGCGGCTTTGCGATTAGGTCCCTGTTGCGCCACGCGGCTTTCCAGAAGGGGGTGAACACGCGGTAAATCCCGCCGCTCTGGGTTGTCAGGCTCTCCGCTGGCAACAGGGCTTCGTCAAAGCGATGAAGCGCCAGTCCCTTGCGCTGGCAAAGGGCTTGTACCTGTTGCGTTTCCTGCAGGCGCGTCCGGCCCGGATGTTCGGTGATATAGATTGCGCTGGCCTGACTGGCTTCGATGGCATGCTCAACGGCGCGATCCATCTCGCCTTGCGCAATCCACAGCTGTCCGCCACGGCGGGCAAGATGGTTGCTGAGCTGGGCCAGCGCGCGCGACCGCCACGCATCGACGGCACCGGGAATGGAGGGCGGTGTAACCGCATGGAGCCAGACCACGGCTTCATGAGCATTCAGCGCTGCGGCCAGCGCGGCGTTGTCCTGTAGACGGAATTCATTACGCAACACTACAATGGCGGTCATATTCATCACGCTCCAAGGAGGCGTCCATGCTGGAAACGCCCGATTTCCCCCGACTTCAGCTGGGGGTGAGTGCATGCCTTGCCGGGCAGCCGGTTCGCTTCAATGGGGGGCATGCCCAGGATGACTTCGTCAACCATGCGCTCAGGGATGTGGCCGATTTTACGCTTTTCTGCCCTGAAGCGCCGGTGCTGGGAACACCGCGGGAAACCATTCGTCTGGTGAATGTGGATGGCGAAGTTCGCATTCAGGGAGTGAAAAGCCAGCAGGATGTGACAGAGCTGGTACAGCAGAGCAGTGCCGAGCAGGCGCAAAAGGTGCTGGCCAGCAACCCGGATGGCGTGGTGGTCAAGTCCAGGTCACCTACCTGCGGGCTGGAGCGCATCAAGGTCTATCACCCGGATGGCAGCTGGTATGGCTCACGTGATCCGTTAGCCACCGGCGTTTTTACCGCTCGACTACAGGCGGCGGATCCACTGCTGCCCATTGAAGACGAAGGGCGCTTGCGCGATGCCTGGCTGCGGGAAAATTTCATGTTGCGAGTTTACACTCGTGCCCGCTGGCGCCTTTTTCTGGCGCAGGAGCCAAGTGTAAAGGGGCTGCAGGACTTTCATCGTCGCCACAAGTTTCTGCTGATGGCGAAGAATGAACAGCTTTACCGCGAAATGGGGCCGCTTGTGGCCGAGTCCCATAACTCAAACCTGGCTGAGACACTGGACGCCTATGGCAAGCGCCTGCATCAGGCCATGGCGACTCTGTCCACACGCAAGCGCCTGCGCAACGCTCTCGACCATCTTTACGGCTATTACAAGACACATCTGGATCCGGAGGAAAAGGCCTATCACGCCCGCACCATGCAGGAGTTTATGGACGGTATCGTGCCTCTGATTGCGGTGGTCAAGGTGCTGGAGGGCTTCCAGCACCGCTATCCAAACGCCTACCTTGCAGATCAGGTCTTCTGGAACCCCTATCCACCGCAGCTGGCGCTGCGCACGGATGTCAGCGCCACGCGCTGACTGGGATTATTTGCGGTACTCTTCCGGAATGGTGCGGGCGATGGCCTTGGCCATTTCGCGAATCAGATAGGGGTTGGCGGTGAGAATGTTGCCGGATTTCAGGTAGTTATCGCCGCCGGCAAAGTCAGTGACGATACCGCCTGCTTCGCGCACGATGATCGCACCTGCGGCAATGTCCCAGGGGCGCAGGTTGAACTCCCAGTAGCCGTCCACGCGGCCGCAGGCGGTGTAAGCCAGATCCAGCGCTGCCGAGCCGGCGCGGCGAATGCCAGTGGTATTCATCATGAAGTAGCGCAAGCTCTGCATGTAGCTGTCCACATAGTCGAACTCGCGGTAGGGGATGCCCGTCGCCAGCAGAGCGTGATCCAGCTTTTTGCGCTCGGAGACGCGGATACGCACATTGTTCAGGCGGGCGCCTTCCCCCTTGCTGGCGGCAAACAGCTCGTCGCGCAGCGGATCGTAGATCACGCCATGCGTTAGGCGTCCCTTTTCGCGCACGGCGATGGAAACGGCAAAGTGGGGAAAGCCGTGCAGAAAGTTGGTGGTGCCATCCAGCGGATCAATGATCCATTCCACCTCGGCGTCGGTGCGTCGGCCGTGACCTTCCTCCGCTATAATGCTGTGGCTCGGGTAATACTTGTGGATGGTGTCCACGATAATGGCTTCGGCACGACGATCCGCTTCGGATACGAAATCATTGGGCCCTTTCTCTTCCACCGTGAGCTGATCCAGACGCTGATAGTAGCGCTCCAGCAGGGCGCCGGCCTTGCGCGCGGCTTCGGTGGCGATATTGAGAAACGGGTGCATGGCAAATCCTTGATACTGAATTGAATTGACGCGAATTATAAATGAATCCTGATCATTGCAACGCGCCAGACCTGCGTCAACTGCGCATTGTGCTGGTGGAACCGTCGCATCCCGGCAATATTGGTGGGGTGGCGCGCGCCATGAAGAATATGGGCATTTGCCAGCTGGTGCTGGTGAACCCGCCTGAAGACTGGCAGGGCGAACAGGCGCGGGTGCGGGCCACCTCGGCGCTGGATGTACTGCAGCAGGCAGAGGTGGTGGATTCGCTGGAGGCGGCCATCGTGCCCTGCTCGCTGGTGCTGGGTGCGAGTGCGCGGCTGCGTTCGAGTCGCTGGCCGCAGATGCCCGTGGACGAGGCCGCCGCTCTGGCGTTGGGGCGGGCTCAGGCGGGCGATGCGGTGGCACTGGTGTTCGGCCGGGAAAAGTCGGGCCTGACCAATGCGGAGCTGGATCTGTGTCATGCACTGCTGCATATTCCCACCAACCCGGCATGCAGCAGCCTCAATCTGGCAGCGGCGGTGCAGGTGGTGGCGTGGGAGATATACAAGCGCCATCTGGGTGAGGAAAAGCCGGTCAGCACCACTTTTGAGGGGGCGCCGCGCGTCAGTGCCGAGGTGATGGAAGGCTTTTATGAACACCTGTTTACCCTGTTGCAGCAGTCGGAGTTCATGGACCCCGACAAGAACGAGCACTTTCGCCGTCGCCTGCGCAAGCTGTTCAACCGTGTCGGCATGAACCAGAAAGAGGTGGATATCCTGCGTGGAATCTTCCGCGCCTGCCAACGCAAAATGGGAGTGCTGGACTGATATGTGGAAGCAGATACGTGAAGATATCCGTTGTGTGTTCGACCGTGACCCGGCGGCGCGCAACGTATTCGAGGTGCTCACCACCTATCCGGGCGTGCACGCCATTATCTGGCACCGTATCAATCACTGGCTGTGGCAGCACAATCTCAAGTGGCTGGCGCGCTGGCTCTCCACCTTCGCCCGCTGGATCACCGGCATCGAGATTCATCCCGGTGCCCGCATCGGCCGCCGTTTCTTCATCGACCATGGCATGGGTGTGGTCATTGGGGAAACGGCTGAAATTGGAGACGATGTCACCCTGTATCACGGTGTCACCCTGGGCGGCACCAGCTGGCAGCCGGGCAAGCGCCACCCTACGCTGGGCGATGGTGTGGTGGTGGGTGCCGGTGCCAAGATCCTCGGCCCCATTGAGGTGGGTGACAACGCCCGCGTCGGTGCCAATGCGGTGGTGGTGCGCCCCGTCCCGCCCGGGGAGACGGTGGTCGGTGTACCGGGCCATCTGGTCAAGCGCGCCAAGGCGGAGCAGGCGGAAAAGCGCAAGCGTGCCGAACAGCTGGGCTTCGACGCCTACGGGATCACGCCTGATCTGCCAGACCCGGTGGAAAACGCCATCTACTCACTGCTGGAGCATATTCACGCTCAGGATCGCAAGCTGGAAGAGCTGACCGAGGTGGTGCGCCAGCTGGGCGGAGATGTCGGTCCGGTGCAGCTGCCGGAGCTGGATGATGCCGAGCTGGATAAAAAGAGTGATGAAACCCGTCGCAATTCCGAGTAAAATAGTCGGAAATAAACAGAAAAAACGACAGGCGGGTAACAATTATGAAACTGACATCACGTGGGCGTTATGCCGTGACTGCCATGCTGGACATGGCGTTGCGGGATCCGGAGGAACGGATTACGCTCAATGAAATTTCGCAGCGACAGGATATTTCACTGTCCTATCTGGAGCAGATTTTTGCCAGATTGCGCAAGGGTGGACTGGTGACCAGCATGCGCGGGCCGGGTGGTGGTTACCGTCTGGCGCGGCCGCCGGCGGAAATCAGCGTTGCGGACATCATTCATGCCGTGGACGAGGTGCTGGATGCGCGCTACTGTCATGGTGGTCGCGATTGTCATAATGGCAGCGAATGCCTGTCCCATCAGCTTTGGAACGACCTGAGTGAAAAGATCGAAAGCTATCTGCATGGCATTACGCTGCAGGCGCTGATTGATCAGCGACGCGCCGGCGCAGCGCAGACGGCAGAAATCAAGTTTGAACGCGAGGTGGTGTAATGGCAGTAACCCTGACGCCGGCTGCAGCTGAACGTGTCAAGACCATGCTGGCCAAGCGTGGCAAGGGCATCGGCATGCGCCTGGGCGTGAAAAAGTCCGGCTGTGCCGGCTACAGCTATGTGGTGGATTTTGCCGATGAAGTGGGAGAAAACGACGAGGTGTTCGAATCCCACGGCGCGAAGGTTATCGTGGATCGCGATGCGCTGAAGTTTGTGGACGGCATGACGCTGGATTATGTGAAGGAGAGCCTGCTCAACGAGGGCTTCGAATTTCACAACCCCAACGTCAAGGACAGCTGCGGCTGTGGCGAGTCGTTCAGTGTCTGAAAACGCTTTATGTTCGGAGACATTTGGCGCGGGTGGTAAAATACCCGCGTTTTTCATTTGAGAATTCCCATGTATCAACAGACCTTTGCCATCATCAAGCCGGATGCGGTGGAACGCAACCTGATCGGCCAGATTGTCAGCCGCATCGAAGCGGCCGGGCTGGAAGTATGCGCCATGAAAATGGTGCACATGAGCCGACGCGAAGCGGCTGGCTTCTATGCCGAGCACGAAGGCAAGCCGTTCTGGGAGACACTGCTGGGCAACATGACCGCGGGGCCGAGTGTGGTGCTGGTTCTGGGCGGTGACAATGCTATTGCCCGCTGGCGCGAATTGATGGGGCCGACCGATCCGGCGCAGGGCAAGCCGGGGCAATTGCGTCACGACTTTGCCGTGAGCATGGAGCGCAACAGCGTGCACGGCTCCGATTCGCCCGAAAGCGCTGCCCGCGAAATCGCCTGGTTTTTTGCCGGCGTGGAGTTGCACTGCCGTGAACACTGAAGCACGCGACAAGATCGATCTGCTGGGCATGGATCGCCCCGCCCTGGAAGCCTTTTTCGCCGAGCTGGGCGAAAAGCCGTTCCGTGCCGTCCAGGTGATGAAGTGGATCCACCAGCGCGGCGTCAGCGATTTTGATGCCATGACCGATCTTTCCAAGGCGCTGCGCGAAAAGCTCAAGCAGGTCGCGCATATCCGCACGCCGCGCATCGTCACCGAGCAGAAGTCGGCCGACGGTACCATTAAGTGGCTGCTGGAAGTGGATCAGCACAACTTTGTGGAAACCGTGTATATCCCGGAAAAGGATCGCGGCACCCTGTGCATCTCATCGCAGGTGGGCTGCGCACTGGACTGCAGCTTCTGCGCCACCGGCAAGCAGGGCTTCAACCGCAATCTGGAAAACTGGGAAATCATCTCGCAGATGTGGGTGGCCACCAAGGCGCTGGATGCAGACCCCAAGCGCAACCGCAAGATCACCAATGTGGTGTTCATGGGCATGGGCGAGCCACTGCTCAACGTGACCCATGTGTTTCCGGTGGCCAACATCCTCATGGACGACAACGCCTACGGTCTGTCCAAGCGGCGCGTCACTATCTCCACGGCGGGCGTGGTGCCGGCCATCGACAAGATGAGTGCAGAGCTGGATGCCTGTCTGGCGGTGAGCCTGCATGCGCCCAACAACCCGCTGCGGGACGAGCTGGTGCCTATCAATCAGAAATATCCGCTGGAAGAACTGATGCCGGCGCTGCATCGCTATGTGGCGGCCTCCAGCCACAAGAAGCATATTGTCATCGAATACGTGATGATCGACGGTGTGAACGACCGACTGGAGCACGCCGAGCAGCTGCTGGATGTCCTCAAGGGCTTGCCGTGCAAGGTGAACCTGATTCCGTTCAACCCCTTCCCGGGGTCCAGCTACCGCCGTTCCAGCAATAATCAGATTCATCGTTTTCAGCGCGTGCTGCTGGAGGCGGGGCAGAACTGCACCATCCGCAAGACCCGCGGCGATGACATCGATGCCGCCTGCGGTCAGCTGGCCGGCAAGGTGAAGGACCGCACCGGCCGGCAGAAGAAATATCAGGAAATCTCACTGGATACGCTGAAGGTATGAGCAAGCAGATTACTGCCGTACGCGGCATGAAGGATATCTATGGCCGCGAGGCGGCCGCATTCGACCATGTGGTCAATACCGCCACGCGCCTGATGCGTCGTTACGGCTATCAGCCCATCCGCCTGCCGGTGGTGGAAAAGACGGAACTGTTCGTGCGCTCCATTGGCGATGTCACCGACATTGTCGAAAAGGAAATGTACACCTTCGAGGACCGCAACGGCGACAGTCTTTCCCTGCGTCCGGAAGGCACGGCCGGCTGTGTGCGTGCCGTGATCGAAAATGGCCTGATTCACAATCAGGTGCAGAAGCTCTATTACACCGGCCCCATGTTTCGCCACGAGCGTCCGCAAAAGGGGCGCTACCGCCAGTTTCATCAATTTGGTGTGGAGACGTTTGGCATTGCCACGCCGGACGTGGATGCCGAGCTGATCGCGCTGACCGCGCGCCTGTGGGACGAGCTGGGGCTGGAGGGGCTGACGCTGGAAATCAACTCCCTGGGCAACCTGCACGCCCGTGCTCAGTACCGTGATGTGCTGGTGGAGTACTTCCGGGCCAACGAGTCATTGCTGGATGAAGACTCCAGACGCCGTCTGGAAACCAATCCGCTGCGCATCCTCGACTCCAAGAATCCCGAGATGCGTGCTCTGATCGACGAGGCACCCAAGCTGATCGACTACCTGCATCAGGAGGACCGGGAGCACTTCGATGCCGTGCTGGGCTATCTGGATGCGCTGGGCATCCCTTATGAAGTGAACCCCAATCTGGTGCGGGGGCTGGATTACTACAACCGCACAGTCTTTGAATGGACCACCACCGAGCTGGGCGCACAGGGCACCGTCTGTGCTGGCGGTCGCTATGACGGGCTGGTGGAGCAGATCGGCGGCCGTCCCACGCCGGCAGTCGGCTTTGCCATGGGCATCGAGCGTCTTATGGCGCTGCTGCTGGACAAAAACCTGCTGCCCTACTACAGCGATGCCGATATCTACATCGTTGCCGCCGGCGACAAAGCACTGCAGCCGGCCATGGTGCTGGCGGAACAGCTGCGCGAGCAGTTGCCGGGCTTGAACGTCCAGCTCAACTGCGGCGGTGGCAGCTTCAAGAGCCAGTTCAAGAAGGCCGACAAGTCCGGCGCCGCCTATGCACTGGTGCTGGGCGAGGATGAAGTGGACAAGCGTCTTGTAGGGGTCAAGCCGCTGCGCGGACAGGGCGAGCAGGAAATGGTGAGCTGGGACGAGCTGGCGGATCATCTCGGCGGGCTGCTGGCACCTCGATCCTGCCCGTGAATACGCTCGCGTTGCTGACGCGATGGCGGCAGATTCAAGGCGCGGGGGGCAGCCTTTGGTGGCGCCAAAGGCAAGTCGCGCAACGCAGAAGATGCCGCCATCCCGCCGCAACCCGAAGGGACAGGGCGATTCCGGCCCAATGCGGCGTTGCACCTCACTCGCATGAATTGGCCATGCCACGTTCGGTGCGCCTTGCCTTGAATCGGAATCGCCACTGTCGCCACCATTCACGGGCAGGATGGAGGTGCCCGGGGCTGCTATTTGCGCTAAACTTTCACCGCATCGATTTAAAAAGGAACAGGCGATGAGTCGCTACGAAACCGACGAAGAACAGTGGGAAGCCATCAAGCGCTGGTGGCAGGAAAACGGCAAGCAGGTGCTGCTCGCCATTATCGTGGCGCTGGCCGCCGTCACCGGCTGGAACTACTGGCAGAAGGTGCAATATGCCAAGGCCGTCAACGCCTCGGCTACATTTGAAATCCTGCAGATGAAGGCGGCGCAGGGTCAGTTCAAGGACGTGGCTCGTGATGCCCGCAAACTCATGGCCGAACACCCTGACAGCCCCTATGCATCCGGTGCGGCCCTGCTGTTGGCCAGTTGGTTGTCAGATGAGAAGAAGGATCTCAAGGGCGCCCTGGAGCAGCTGGACTGGGTGGCCGAGCATGCACCGGAAGCCGGCATGAAGGCTATCGCCCATCTGCGTGCCGCGCGTCTACTGGCGGATGCGAAACGGTTTGACGAGGCGCAGGCACAGCTCAAGCATATTGCCGTGGCGGGGTTGGCACCTGAGAGCCGAGCACTGTATGACTATGTGCGTGGCGAAATCGCCCTTTACCAGGGCGACCTGAAGGCTGCGCGAGACGCCTTTGTGGCCGTGCAGAACAACGACAAGGCCGATGTGGGCCTCAAGCAGCTGGCGCAGCTGCAGCTGGATGATCTGACCGAGGACCGTTCATGAAACGAATTGCCCTGAGCGCCAGCCTGCTGGCGCTTTTGTTTTTAAGCGGGTGCAGCTTCAAGAAAGTGGGGGACTTCTTTCTTGAGCCCGCCCGTGCCCCACAGCCGGTGGCTCTGAAGCAGATCGACAACCGCCTCAGTGCCCACATGAACTGGACCCAGTACTACGCGCCGCTCAATGGTGCGGATGCGGAAGGGCTGGGTGCGGCAGAAAATGAGCGTTATGTTTTTCTCGGCATGCCCAACGGACTTGTCACCGCCTTCTACCGCAGCGACAAGCCCAGCTGGGATGATCAGGTGGCCTGGCAGGTGAAGCTGCCGTCGCCGGTGCTGTCAGGTCCGGTGCTGGCCAACGAGACCCTTTACGTGGGCACGGCGGATGGGCAGCTGGTGGCCATGAATCCGGCTGATGGCACCGTTCGCTGGCAGAAGCAGCTGAGCAGTTCCGTGGATGCCGACATGGTCGTTGCCGGTGATCGGCTGCTGGTGCGCACCCTTGACAGCAAGCTTTATGCGGTGCGTCTTAATGATGGTGATATTCTCTGGCAAGCCGAGCACGAGGCGCCGGCTTTGGCCCTGCAGGGCGAACCGGCCGTTACCGTGGCTGGCCCGCGCCTGTTTGTGGCGTGGGAAAACGGTCTGGTGGAAGGGCTGGCGCTGGAAAACGGTGCTGGCCTGTGGCAGCAGCGTATTGCCACGCCGAAAGGGCGCACCGATCTGGAGCGCATGGTGGACATACAGGCGCGTCCGCACCTGTATGCCGGGCGCCTGTTTGTGGGCGGCTTCCACGGCAAGCTGGCGGCGCTGGATCCGGCCAGCGGTCAGCTCTACTGGGTGAAAGATTTCTCCACTTACCGCGACATGGCGCTGGTGGCCGGCAAACTGATCGTCGTGGATGATGACGATGTGCTGCACGCCTTTGACCTGATTACCGGCACGCCGGTGTGGCAGAACAGCGAGCTGAAGTACCGCGAACTGACCGATCTGGCTGTCTGGCACGACAAGGTGGTGTTCGGCGATGAAAAGGGGCTGCTGCATGTTGTGGATCCGACCACCGGTAGCCTGGTCGGTCGCTATCGTCATCACAGTGCGCCGGTGGTGAAGGTGCTGTCTCTCGGCGATGATGTTTACGTGATCGATGGCGAGGGCTATCTGTCGCAATATCGCTTTCAGTTGACGACCCATGAGTAGAAAACCCGTGGTGGCACTGGTGGGCCGCCCCAATGTGGGCAAGTCCACCCTGTTCAACCGGCTCACCAAGAGCCGGGATGCCATCGTTGCCAACTATCCGGGGCTGACACGGGACCGTCAGTACGGCACCGGCAAGGTGGGCAAGTACCCCTATATCGTGGTGGATACCGGCGGTTTGAGCGGCGAAGAAGCCGGCGTTGATCCACTGATGGAACAGCAGGTGATCACGGCGCTGGAAGAAGCCGATGTCATTCTGTTTCTGGTGGATGGGCAGGCCGGTCTCACGCCCGCGGATGAGCAGATTGCCGCCATGCTGCGGCAGAAGTTCGCTCACAAGCCGATTTACGTGCTGGTGAACAAGGCGGAAGGGCGCGACCCTGATGTGGTCAAGGCCGAGTTCTATCAGCTGGGGCTGGGCGAGCCGCTGGTGATTTCCGCCGAGCACGGCGATCATGTGCGCGAGGCTATTGACTATATCCTCGAAATCGTTGCTCCGAAGGCCGACGAGGACGAAGCGCCTGAGCCGGACGATGCCAGCGGCATCCGTGTGGCGGTGGTGGGTCGACCCAATGTGGGCAAGTCAACGCTCATTAACCGCATGATCGGCGAAGAGCGTGTGGTGGCCTACGACATGCCGGGCACCACCCGCGACAGCATTCGTGTGCCCTTCGAACGGGACGGTGTGAAGTACACCCTCATCGATACCGCCGGGGTGCGGCGGCGCAAGAAAGTCTCCGACAAGATCGAAAAGTTCAGTGTTATCAAGGCCATCGAGGCCATGAATCAGGCCCATGTGGTAGTACTGGTGATCGATGGTTCGGAAGGCATTACCGATCAGGATCAGACCCTGCTGGGCCACGCGCTGGAAAGCGGCCGCGGCCTGATTATCGCCATCAACAAGTGGGACAATCTGGATCCGGATCAGCGCAAGCAGGTGAAGGCGGACCTGGACCTGAAGCTGCAGTTTGCCGACTTTACGCCGCGCCATTTCATCTCGGCGCTGCACGGTACCGGCGTGGGCAACCTGTTCGACATGATTCGGCAGGCATATAAGGCGGCGACCACGCGCGTGTCCACCAGTGAGCTGAACCGGGTGCTGCAGCAGGCGCTGCTGGAACATCAGCCGCCCATGGTGAGCGGCCGCCGCATCAAGATGCGCTATGCGCATCTGGGCGGCATCAATCCACCCACCGTGGTGATCCACGGCAACATGGTGGACCGCGTGCCGAAGCACTATACACGCTACCTGACCAACGTGTTCCGCAAGGCCTTTGGCTGGGAGGGCACGCCGGTGAAGATCGAATACCGCGTCACCGACAACCCCTTCGAGGGCAAGCGCACCAAACTCAGTGAGCGGCAGATTCGCCGCAAGCGCAAGCTGATGGCATTCGTAAAACAGAAGAAAAAGGCGCTGCAGCGCAAGAAACGGGGCAAATAGAGGGGGTCCCCGACTTTTCCCACGCCATGGCGTGGATGCAGGAAGCCCCACATGGGGCTTTTTGAGTTAATAACAAGCAGGCGAACCATGACACAGCAACGTATCCGCGAAATTCCATACAACTACACCTCGTTTTCCGATCGGGAGATCGTGCAGCGCTTCCTGGGCGAAAAGGGCTGGGAAGTCATTGAGCGGCTGCGCGGGCAGCGGCGCACCGGTCGCTCCGCGAAAATGCTGTTCGAAGTGCTGGGTGACATGTGGGTGGTAACGCGCAATCCCTACCTGCAGGATGACCTGATCGAGAACGAAAAGCGCCGCGGCCAGCTGATTCAGGCGCTGCGTCATCGCCTCAAGCAGGTGGAAAAGCGCCTCAACGGCAACGAGGAAGCGGAGCGGCTGCTGCGCAAGATCGAGCGTGCCGTGGATGAATTCGAAGCCTGGTTCCCGGAGCAGGCCGCCCTGCGTGAAAAAATTCTCAAGCGTCTGAAAAAGGTCACCCGTGCCGACAATGTGGACTTTTCCGGTCTGGCGCGTATCAGCCACGCCACCGATGCCACCGACTGGCGCGTGGAGCTGCCGCTGGTGGTGATCAGCCCGGATACGGAAGCGGAAGTGGCGCCCATCGTGCAGGCGTGCATCGAGCTGGGGCTGACCATCATTCCGCGCGGCGGCGGCACCGGCTACACCGGTTCTGCCGTGCCGCTGGTGCCCAATACGGCGGTGATCAATACCGAAAAACTGGAATACATCGGCCCGGTGGAAGAAATTCCGCTGCCAGGGCTGGAAGCGGTGACGGTGCACAGCGTGCATGTGGAAGCGGGTGTGGTGACGCGCCGCGTTTCCGAAGTGGCCGAAGCCCACGGGCGCGTGTTTGCGGTGGACCCCACCTCGCAGGATGCCTCCACCATCGGTGGCAACATTGCCATGAACGCCGGCGGCAAGAAGGCGGTGCTGTGGGGCACCACGCTGGACAACCTCATCAGCTGGAAAATGGTCATGCCCGACGGGCGCTGGCTGGAAGTGACTCGTCTGAACCACAACCAGGGCAAGCTGCACGATCAGGAAACCGTGCGCTTCTCGGTGCAGTGGTTCAAGACGGACGGCATGAGCAAGGATGGCGAGCCCACCATTCTGGAGATGCCGGGCAGCATGTTCCGCAAGCACGGGCTGGGCAAGGACGTTACCGACAAGTTCCTCGCCGGTCTGCCTGGGGCGCAGAAGGAGGGCTGCGATGGCATCATCACCTCGGCCCGCTTTATCCTGCACCGCATGCCGGCCTATACGCGCACCTTCTGTCTGGAGTTTTTCGGCCATGACCTGAGTCAGGCGGTGCCGGCGATCGTCGAGATTACTGATTTCATGGAGAAAAAGCGTGCCGAAGGCGTGGTGCTCTCCGGTCTCGAGCATCTGGACGAGCGCTACATCAAGGCGGTGAAGTACAACACCAAGGCGGATCGCCGCGAGCTGCCCAAGATGATCCTGCTGGGCGATATCTCCGGCGACAACGGCTTTGAGGTGGCCAAGACGGCGGAAGAGATCGTCGAGATGGCGAAAAAGCGCAATGCCGAAGGCTTTATCGCCATCACCGAAGAGGCGCGCAAGAAGTTCTGGGCGGACCGCTCACGCACCGCCGCCATTTCCGCGCACACCAATGCCTTCAAGATTAACGAGGACGTGGTCATTCCGCTGCCGCGCCTGAATGAATACAACACCGGCGTGGAAAAGATCAATATCGAGCTGTCGCTGGACAACAAGCTGGATTGCCTCGATGCCCAGCTGGCCTACCTGCGCTCCGACGCGCCCGAGTTGCGCCAGCAAGAACCGCTGGAAACGACGGACGGCGAGGTGGAGGATCTGGTGCAGCATCGTGTGCAGCGTGCCATTGAACATCTGCAAACGGTGCGGGCACGCTGGCAGCTCTATCGCGACAACTTCGACACGCCGTCTGCCGAGCTGGCCGAGCAGCTGCCGGAAACAGCACGGGCGAAAATCCGCGAGGGCGACACCATTATGGACCTGCTGCTGCGTCGCGACCTGACCGCCCGCTTCCGCGAGGATGTGCTGCCGTTTCTGCATGACAACTTCCTTGGCTACGATTTTGAGCCGATTCTGAAGACGCTGCGCGACATTCACGCCGAGTTCAAGAACGTGCGTCTGTTTGTCGCTCTGCACATGCACGCCGGCGACGGCAACGTGCACACCAACATTCCCGTGCACTCCGACAACTACGCCATGCTCAAGAAGGCGGACGAGGTGGTGGATCGCGTCATGGATCTGGCGCTGTCGCTGGACGGAGCCATTTCCGGTGAGCACGGCATTGGTCTGACCAAGATCAAGTATCTGGAGCCAGAGAAGGTCGAGAAGTTCGTGGAGTACAAGAACCGGATCGACCCGAACCATGTGTTCAACCGTGGCAAGCTGATGCCCGACTCCAGCCTGGAGATGGCCTATACGCCGTCGCTGACCCTGGTGGAGCAGGAGGCGTTGATTCTCGAGGCCTCCGATCTGGACGCGCTCAACAACGAAATCCGCCACTGTCTGCGCTGCGGCAAGTGCAAGCCGGTGTGCCAGACGCACATCCCCCGCGCCAACCTGCTCTATTCGCCGCGCAACAAGATTCTCGGCACCGGCGCAGTAATCGAGGCGTTCCTGTACGAGGAGCAGACGCGCCGCGGCATTTCGCTGCACCATTTCGACGAGATGAACGATATCGCCGATCACTGCACCACCTGCCACAAGTGCGCCACGCCGTGTCCGGTGGACATCGACTTCGGTGACGTCTCCATCCACATGCGCAATATCCTTACCCGCATGGGCAAGAAGCGCATGAGCCTGATGACGAAGGCGGCGCTGTTCTATCTGAATGCCAAGGATCCGCGCACCGTCAAACTGCTGCGCAAGACCCTCATCGGCTGGGGCGCCACGGCCCAGCGGCTGGGCTACAACGTCTTCAAGGCGCTGGGGCTGATCAAGCCGGTGCAGGCCGAGCTGCCGGACCGCTCCGACAAGCCGCAGCCGGTGCAGAAGCAGGTGGTGCATCTGGTGCGCAAACCGCTCAATACCGGGCCCAACGAGCCGCCCATGCGCGCCATGCTGGGGCTGGAAGATCCCCGTTATGTGCCCATCCTGCGCCGCCCTGATGTGAGCGAGGATGCGGAAGCGGTGTTCTACTTCCCGGGCTGCGGCTCCGAGCGGCTGTTCTCGCAGGTGAGCCTGGCCACACTGGCCATGCTGTATGACGCTGGCGTGCAGACCATTCTGCCGCCGGGTTACCTGTGTTGCGGCTATCCGCAGACGGCGGCGGGGCAGGAGCAGAAGGGCATGCAGATCACCACGGAAAACCGGGCACTGTTCCATCGCGTGGCCAATACGCTCAACTATCTGGACATCACCACCGTGATCGTCTCCTGCGGCACCTGCTACGATCAGCTACTCAAGTACGAGTTCGAGCGCATCTTCCCGGGCTGCCGCATGCTGGACATTCACGAGTTCCTGTTGGAGCGTAGCTACAAGGTGGAGGATGTGCCGGGCGTGAAATACCTCTATCACGATCCGTGCCACACGCCCATCAAGACGCAGGAGCCGCTCAAGGTGGCCCAGCAGCTTATGGCGGGCACCGAGGTTAAACTGACTGACCGCTGCTGTGCCGAAGCGGGCACCCTGGCGGTAAGCCGACCCGATATTTCCAACCAGCTGCGTTTCCGCAAGGAGCAGGAGCTGTTCAAGGGGATTGCCGATCTGACTGGCGAGGCCCACAAGGTGAAGCCGGACGAAGTGAAGGTGTTGACCGCCTGTCCGGCCTGTCAGCAGGGGCTGAACCGCTACGAGGACGCCACCGGCCTCAAGACCGACTACATCGTGGTGGAGATGGCCCGCTTCCTGAAAGGCGAGGACTGGAAGGCGCAGTTCCTCGCCGAGCTCAAGCAGGGCGAAGCGGTGGAGAAGGTCCTGCTGTAAGCGAAGCGGTTTTTTCGTCACCCATTAAAAAGCCGGGCAGCGCCTGGCTTTTTGTTGTTGGCGCAAAAGTAATGGCACCTCCGCAAAACCTCTGAATGCGCTCGCGTTGCAGGCGCGATGGCGGCAGATTCAAGGCGCGCGGCGCAGCCTTTGGTGGCGCCAAAGGCAAGGCGTGCAACACAGAAGGTGTTGCCATCCCGCCGCAACCCGAAGGGATAAATCGCGACCGTTCAGAGGTTTAGCGGAGGTGCCTAAGATTACTTGGCTTTCTGGCTGGAAAAGTACTGGGCGATGGCCTTGATGTCTTCGTCCGTCAGCCCCTTGGCAAAACGGTTCATGATGTCATTGTGACGGAAACCGTCGCGGTAGGCCTTCAGCGCATTTTCCAGATACTGGGCGTGCTGGCCGGCCAGCTTGGGGAAAATGGGGGAGACGGAGTTGCCGTCGGCGCCATGGCAGCCGATACAGGCCCGTGCCTTGGCGGGCATGTCTGCAGCCTGGGCGGCCAGAGGCAGCGCGGCCAGCAGGGCCAGGGTTGCGAGTTTTTTCATGGTGCAGTCCTCAAGTAATGATCGTTGATCATTCTACCCTTAATGGCGGGCATAAAAAAACCGCCCGAAGGCGGTTTTTCATCGTGCGATACAGCCCGAATTACTTCAGGGTTGCGATGTAAGCAGCGATATTATCGATGTCTGCGTCAGACAGGCCTTGTGCCATGGGCGCCATCATGGAGGTCATGGGACCACGCTGCTTGCCAGCCTTGTACTCGTGCAGCTTTTCAGCGATGTCCTTGGCAGACTGACCGGCCAGCTTGGGACCCACACCGCCTTCACCGTTGGCGCCGTGGCAGCCTACACAGGTATTACCGAAAACAGCCTTGCCAGCCGCTGCGTCAGCAGCAAAGGCTGAGGCACCGAAGGAAACCAGACCAGCAGTTGCCAGAGCAATGATCATCTTTTTCATGGGATTTCTCCTTTGTTTTGAAACTGGAGGGCATTTGCATGCCCGTTCAGTTTCTATTATCGGGACTTGTTGGCGTTTCTCAACGCACAAGCCTGACAAGAGTCTTGAGATGGCCAAAAGGACATCAATGATCGCTATTATGCGAAAAACCCGCTGCAGGCGCAATGCCTGAGCGGGTTTAACGCACTGACTTTCCAGCTGTTGTTTATTTGTCGCGCAGCTTGCGCGGCAGCACAAACGCCAGGGCGATCAGGGCACCGCCGAAAATCAGCGCGGTGAGCCAGCCCGGCAGGCCGATGAGTGCCGGCATGGCATGACCGTGCACCACGACGCCTTCTGCAAGCGTCGGCTTGGGCTTGCCCTCCACGATCAGGTGGAACAGCGCGGTGTGCGTCAGCGCGTCCCAGCTCAGCGCCAGCAGGAAGGTGCCCACCAGACCGCCGATCACATACATGAGCGCGTCACGCCGCCCCTCACCCAGGGCGGCAACACCGGTTCCCGGGCAGAGTGCGCTGAGGGCGAAGCCAAAGCCGAAGATCAGCCCGCCCACGAAGACGCCCCAGTAGGCGGCGCGAATGCTGAAATGGACCACGCCGGGGAACAGGGTGTTGATCAGGAAGATCACGATCATGGTCAGGCCGATGGAAAAGAGAATCACCTTTTCCAGCTTGAGATCGGAGAGGCGCAGCATGTCGATCAGGCGAGTGGGGTTGGTGGCGCCGATACGGTGCAACACAAAGCCGAAGGCGCCGCCGAGCAGAATGGCCAGCAGAATTTCCATCATGCACCTCCTTGACGCTTGCGATATAGCCAGATGGCAGTGGGGATGGCGGTAATGAACACACCCGTCGCAAATAGCAGGCTGGATACCGCCGTCTGCGAGATGCCGCTGATCATGTGACCGGAGGTGCAGCCGCCGGCAAGACGAGCGCCATACAGCGTCAGCACGCCGCCGACAAAGGCGAGGGTGTAGCGCAGCGCTTTTTTATGGCCGAAATAGCGCGCAAAGCCCTCCGGCACATCTTTCTCATGTTCGGACGGTTTGGGGCCGCCGGTGAGCACGGAAAGAAATGCCCCAGCAATCGAAGCCAGCACGAATATGAGACTGTAGTTGGCAGGATGCTCGGCCGCGCGGGCATAGGCCGCGTGGGACTTGTTGATATAGGCATTCGGGCTGGTGAGCACTTCCTTGCCGTTTACCTCTTTTTTTTGCACGATCTCGGGATCGATGGTTTTCCAGATCATGGTATCGACCACGGCAAACTGGGTCGATACGCCGATGGGCTTGACCAGCAGAAAGGCAGCAATGGCGACGGCAGACATGGCCAGTCCGCCTTTCAGCCAGTCCCATTCTCCATGTGGGTAGTTCATGGGCTCCTCCGCAGGTAACGATTGATGGTATCAATGACGCATGGACTGTCATTATACTGGTCGTATTTGGGGAGGGCATATTACATGCTGTATATCATCCGCTTCTGGTTGTTTGTGATCGTCATGACGGTGATCACCTTTCTGGTATTGAAGCTGTTCGGGCGCGAGCGGGCGCTGTTGAAGATCTTTCTGTTCTGGATTGCTGCGACGCTGTTGTCGGTGGCGCTGCTGTATGGCGTGTCGCTGCTGGTGTCGGAGCGCGGTGTGGAATAGCACGTTGTGTCAGGAAGCCTTCGGCGCGTTTGAAACGGCTTTTTGAGGTCGAAAACGCTTTCTTACGCTACCTGAAGCCTGCATTTTGCGGGCGCCAAAAAACGGCGCTGAAAAAAGTCGGGGACCCCCCTTATAAACCGAACTCTTCGCGCAGGCGCTGGAAGCTGTGATAGCGGCTGAAGGCGATATCGCCCTCTGCAACGGCTGCCAGGACAGCACAGCCGGGCTCATCCGTATGGGTGCAGTCGTTGAAGCGGCAGCCCTGTGCCGCGGTGTGGATCTCGGGAAAGCAGGCTTCCAGTGCCTTCAGATTCTCCGGCTTCTGCGGACTGAACAGACGCACGCCCGGGGAGTCGATCAGATCACCGCCGTCCGGCAGATGATAGAGCACACTGTTGGTGGTGGTGTGAGTGCCAAGACCGGTGGCGTGGGAGAGGGCGCCGATGCGGATATCCAGGTCTGGAATCAGCGCCTTGATCAGCGATGACTTGCCCGCGCCGGAAGGGCCAACAAACACACTGGTGTGGCCCTGTAATGCCTGCTTCAGATCATCCAGCCCGCTGCCGTCCACGGCAGACACCGGGAAGATGGGCAGGTCCAGCTCGTCGTAGGTGAGCAGCACTTCCGCCAGTGCTTCCCACTGGTCTTCGCTCTCAATCAGGTCGGTCTTGTTGACGATCAGCAGCGGCTCGAAACCCAGCTGGCAGCAGGCCACCAGATAGCGGTCGATCATGTCCGGGTGAATGCCGGGATCCAGCGGCGCCACAATGCCAATGCGGTCGATATTGGCCGCGATCATGCGGTCCTGGCCGCGGAAGCCGGGGCGGGCCAGCAAACTCTGTCGCGGCTCCAGCGCGATGACCACGCCTTCGCCTTCCACGCCGGTCTTCTGCCACAGCACACGATCCCCCGCCACCAGCTTGCCCAGATTCTGGCGGATGGCGCAGTTGTAGGTTTCGCCCTCCGCGTCCTCCACCAGCACACGCTTGCCGAAGTTGGTGATAACCACGCCTTCGCTGGCCTGCGCCTTTTCTTCCGGTGTGAGGGCAGTAGCGTCACGGCGCTGTTCCACGCGGCGCTGCTGCTGGCGGTTGAGTTTGCGGCGGGTATGCTTGCCCATCTCAGTCGGCCAGCAGCTGGTCGATCTTGGCGGCCACGATCAGATCGTTGAGGGTAATCCCCTTGGCGGCGTGGGTGGTCAGGGTGATGGTGGCGCGGTTGTAGCCGAAGCAGATGTCCGGGTGGTGGTCTTCCTTGTGGGCGATCCACGCCACCGCGTTGATGAACGCCAGCGTTTGATGGTAGTTCTTGAACTCGAACGTCTTGCTGATCTGCTTGTAGTCCAGACTCACCTCCCAGCCGGGCAGCTGCGACAGGTAGCTTTCAATGGTGGGGATGACCAGCGGCTTGGTGCCCTTGGGGATGTATTCGCAGCGCTCTTCCAGCAGGATCTTGATGGGTTCGACGGTGTCAGTCATGGTGTTGCTCCTTGTAGCGTTGCAGATGTTCGATGCGCACCGGTGCCGGTGGATGGCTGTCGTGCCAGGCGGAATACCACTCGTCCTGGACCAGCGGGGCGGCGTTGTCGCGATAGAGCTTGAGCAGGGCGCGGATCATGGCGTCGCTGCCCACCTGCTCAGCGGCAAAGGCGTCGGCCTCGAATTCGTGCTTGCGCGACAGCAGCGCCATCAGCGGCCCCAGCCAGAAGAAGAACACCGGCACCGCAGTGACGAACAGCACCAGCGCCGTGCCTGGCGAGGGGTGTTGAATGCCCAGGCCGGTGAAGAACTCGGGTTGTGGCATCAGCCCGTTGAGCAGCCAGAATCCGGCCAGACTGATCAGGGCGGACAGCAGCAGGCGCTTTTTGATATGACCATGCTTGAAATGCCCCAGCTCATGAGCAAGCACCGCTTCGATCTCTTCCGGGTCCAGCTTTTCCAGCAGGGTGTCGAAAAAGACGATGCGCTTGTTGCGGCCCATGCCGGCGAAATAGGCGTTACCGTGGCTGGAGCGGCGCGAGCCGTCCATGACAAACACGCCGTTGCTGGCAAAGCCGGTGCGTTCCAGCAGGTTCTCGATGCGCTGGCGCAGCGCGTCATCTTCCAGGGGAGTGAACTTGTTGAACAGCGGCGCAATCCAGCGTGGCCATGCCCACAGGATAAAGAGGTTGAAGCCCATCCACAGCGCCCACGCCCACAGCCACCACTGCGCATCCATCAGTTGCTGCATCAGCCACACCAGCGCCGCCACGATGGGGATGCCCAGCACGGCACCCAGCAGCCAGCCCTTGACGAGGTCGGTGACGAACTGCCTTGGTGTGGTGCGGTTGAAGCCGAATTCCGCCTCAATTTTAAAGGTGCGAATCAGCTGAAACGGCAGGTGCAGCAGGCTCAGCAGCCACAGGGTGGTGAGCACAAAGCCGATTTCCCGCCACAGCGGTGCCAGGCCACTGTCCAGCCAGAGGCGATACAGCGCCTCGAAGCCGCCGCCCAGGGTCATCACATAGAGGATGGCCGCATCGAAAAAGAGCTGCTGACGCGCCAGGCGCAGCTTGGCACGGGTGTAGTCCACCGCCTTCTGGTGATCTTCCAGTGTAATTCGATCCGCAAAGGGTTCCGGCACCGCCTTGCGGCTCAGGCCCACCTTGACCGACTGGCGCACATTCAGGACCAGCTCGATGATGACATGAAGTGCCAGTGCGGCGATAAAGAGTTCTGAAATCCAGTTCATGGGGTTCGCTTCAGTAGAATAGGAGGGACATTTTAAAGGAAGGACACTTCAACCATGCGTAACGATAACAACCTAATCTGGCTGGATCTGGAAATGACCGGCCTGGACCCCGCTCGGGACCGCATTATCGAGATCGCCACGCTGGTGACCGACAGCGAACTGAACGTGCTGGCCGAGGGACCGGTGTTTGCCATTGCCACCCCGGATGCGGTGCTGGAGGCGATGGATGACTGGAACAAGACTCACCACGGCCAGTCGGGCCTGATCGACCGCATTCGCAACGAGGGGGTGCCCATTGAGGAGGCCGAGGCGCGCACGCTGGAATTTTTGCAGCAGTATGTGCCGCCCGGCAAGTCGCCCATGTGCGGCAACTCCATCTGTCAGGACCGCCGCTTCATGGTCAACACCATGCCGAAGCTGGAAGCCTATTTCCACTACCGCAATCTGGATGTGAGCACGCTGAAGGAGCTGGCACGTCGCTGGGCACCGCAGGTGTTTGAAGGGGCGCAGCAGGTGAAGCGGGATATCCATCTGGCGCTGGAGGACATCAAGGACTCCATCGAGGAGCTGCGCTACTACCGCAAGCACCTGTTTTTGCCGGAATTTCGTGGCGAAGGGTCATAAGGGTTCGTTATAATTATCCGTTCCCTTTTTATCTTTTTCTATTGTTAACGGAGGACCAAGTTGTGGAATTGACAGGTGCCCAGATCGTCATCAAGTTTCTTGAGGACGAAGGGGTCGAGCACATTTGGGGCTATCCGGGTGGCGCGGTTCTGCCGATCTACGACGCGCTGGATACCGACGCCAGGAACCTGCAGCACTTTCTGGTACGCCACGAACAGGCGGCCGTGCACGCTGCAGACGGCTATGCCCGCTCGACCGGCAAACCGGGTGTGGCACTGGTCACCTCCGGTCCCGGCGCAACCAACGCCGTGACCGGTATCGCAACCGCCTACATGGATTCCATCCCGCTGGTCGTGCTGACCGGGCAGGTGCCCACCAGTATGATCGGTCTGGATGCGTTTCAGGAAGTGGATACGGTTGGCGTGACCCGTCCCATCGTCAAACACAACTTCTTGGTCAAGGATGTCAACGACCTGGCGATGACGCTCAAAAAGGCGTTCTACATCGCCACCACGGGCCGACCGGGTCCTGTGGTCGTGGACATTCCAAAGGATGTACAAACCGCCAAAAGCGACTATACCTATCCCCAGGAAGTCAAAATGCGTTCCTACCAGCCCGTCACCAAGGGCCACAGCGGCCAGATCAAGCGGGCGGTGGACATGATGTTGCAGGCCGAGCGGCCCATCTTTTACGTGGGCGGCGGCGTGGTGCTGGACGATGCGTCCGAGCAGCTGGTGACGCTGGCGAAGAAGCTGGGCTATCCGGTGACCACCACGCTGATGGCACTGGGTGCCTATCCCGCGGACGATCCGCAGTGGCTGGGCATGCTGGGCATGCACGGCACCTACGAGGCCAATCTGGCCATGCACCATGCCGACACGCTGATCGCCATTGGTGCCCGCTTCGACGACCGTGTAACCGGCAATATCGAGAAGTTCTGCCCCAACGCGAAGATCATTCACGTGGATATTGATCCGGCCTCCATCTCCAAGAACGTGCAGGTGGATATTCCCATCGTCGGCTCCGTGCGCAGCGTGCTCACCGACATGAACCACGTGCTGGACAAGCAGCTGGAGAAGGGTGCGAAGCCCGATCGGGAAAAGCTGGACGAGTGGTGGGATCAGATCCGCGAATGGCAGAAGGTGGAATGCCTCAAGTATTCCACCGCCGGCAGCAAGATCAAGCCGCAGGCAGCCGTGGAAGCAGTGCACCGTGTGACTCAGGGCGATGCTTTCGTGACTTCGGATGTGGGTCAGCACCAGATGTATGCGGCACAGTATTACCGCTTCAACAAGCCGCGTCGCTGGATCAATTCTGGTGGTCTGGGCACCATGGGCTTCGGCCTGCCGGCAGCCATGGGTGTGCAGTTGGCGCATCCGGACGCCACCGTGGTGTGCATTACCGGAGAAGGCTCCATCCAGATGAACATCCAGGAGCTCTCCACCTGCCTGCAGTACGGCTGGCCGATCAAGATCGTCAACCTGAACAACGGCTTCCTCGGCATGGTGCGTCAGTGGCAGGAGCTGTTCTACGACCGCCGCTACTCCATGTCCTACATGGACTCCCTGCCGGATTTCGTCAAGCTGGCAGAGGCCTATGGCCATGTGGGCATGCGCATCGAGCAGCCTGACGAGCTGGAGAGCAAGCTCGAGGAGGCGTTTGCGCTGAAGAACCGTCTGGTGTTCATCGACATTCAGGTGGAAGCGCAGGAGAACGTCTATCCCATGATCCCGGCCGGCGCAGGTCAGGATGAAATGATTCTGGTGTAAGGCGAGGCGGCGACCATGAAACACATTATTTCGATTCTGATGGAAAACGAAGCCGGCGCCCTCTCGCGGGTGGCCGGGCTTTTCTCCGCACGCGGCTACAACATCCAGGCGCTGACCGTGGCGCCCACGGAAGATCCCACGCTGTCGCGCATGACCATTACCACCCGCGGCGACGATCGCCAGATCGAGCAGATCATCAAGCAGCTCAACAAGCTGATCGACGTGGTCAAGGTGGTGGATCTCACCGACAACAAGCACTACGCCGTGGAAGTCATGCTGGTGAAGCTGCGTGCGCTCGGCCCGCAGCGGGAAGAGTTCAAGCGTCTGGCCGACATCTTCGACGCGCGTATCGTGGATGTCACTCCCAGTACCTATACCTTACAATTGCTGGGGGATAGCGACAAGCTGGATCTGCTGCTGGAAAACGTGCACCCGGACTACATTCTGGAAACGGTGCGCTCCGGCGCGGTAGGCGTGCAGCACGGCGACAAGTTTTTACACGTTTAATCTTTCGACAAAGGAAACCAACCATGAGTGACAAGCAACTCAACATCTATTACGACAAGGACTGCGACCTGTCCATCATCCGCGGCATGAAAGTGGCCGTGATCGGCTTCGGCTCACAGGGACACGCCCATGCCCTGAACCTGTCCGACTCCGGTGTGGACGTGGTTGTGGGTCTGCGCGAAGGCTCCGGCTCATGGCGCAAGGCTGAAGCGGCTGGCCTGACCGTCAAGCCCGTTGGCAAGGCGGTGGCCGAAGCGGATCTGGTCATGATCCTGACCCCGGACGAGTTCCAGGCCGAATTGTACCGCGTGGAAATCGAGCCGCACCTGAAGATCGGTGGCACGCTGGCGTTTGCGCATGGCTTCTCCATCCTCTACAACCAGATCGTGCCGCGCAAGGATTTGGATGTGATCATGATCGCGCCCAAGGCGCCGGGTCACACCGTGCGCTCCGAGTTCGTGAAGGGCGGTGGCATTCCCGATCTGATCGCCGTGCATCAGGATGCATCCGGCAAGGCGAAGCAGGTGGCGCTGTCCTACGCGTCGGCCATTGGCGGCGGCCGTACCGGCATTATCGAAACCACCTTCAAGGACGAAACCGAAACCGACCTGTTCGGTGAGCAGGCCGTCCTGTGCGGTGGTGCAGTGGAGCTGGTAAAAGCTGGTTTCGAAACCCTGGTGGAAGCCGGTTATCCGGCGGAGATGGCCTACTTCGAATGCCTGCACGAGCTGAAGCTGATCGTGGACCTGATGTACGAAGGCGGCATCGCCAACATGAACTACTCCATCTCCAACAACGCGGAGTATGGCGAGTATGTCACCGGCCCGCGCGTGATCAACGAAGAGTCCCGCAAGGCGATGCGTGAAGCCCTGAAGAACATTCAGGAAGGCAAGTACGCCAAGCAGTTCATTCTGGAAGGCCAGACCGGCTATCCGGAAATGACGGCTATGCGCCGCATCAACGAAAACCACGAAATCGAGAAGGTGGGTGCCCGTCTGCGCAGCATGATGCCGTGGATCACTGCCAACAAGATCGTGGACAAGGAAAAGAACTGATCGTTCGATTTCGTTCCCTTGTCATGAAAAAGCCCGGCCGTCACTGGCCGGGCTTTTTTGCATTTGGCGCGCCCACCAGGACTCGAACCTGGAGCCGGGGCTTAGGAGGCCCCTGTTTTATCCTGTTAAACTATGGGCGCACTGTGGCGCAGCATTATAGGCAATTCAGGCAAAGAAATCAGGCTCGACGCTGAGCTGCCCCTTGCGTGCCAGCTTCTTGCCCAGCGCCAGAATGCGCTCTACCGAGAGCTTGGCCGCCTCGTCATCCAGCTTTTGCACGGAGTAGAGGTCGTTCTTCACCTGATTGGCAATCATCACGCTGAGCAGGCTGAGCACGCGCCGGGCGAGCGCCTCGTCATGGGTGAGGAGCAACAGGTTGAGAATATCCTGCTCTTTCGCCTGTTCAAGGAGTGTCTGCAGGTCGTCGTCGGAGAGCAGCTTGAGGCGCTCGGCACGGGAGGTGTAATAGCGCAGCGGCTTGCCCAGTGTCTTCAGGCTGTCGCGCTTGATCAGCCACCACGTCTGGAACTTCACGGGATCCAGCTGCTTGCGCAGCAGCTCGACCGCTTCGATGTACTGGGGAATGTAGTAGTAGTGCCCCTTCTGCAGGGCCTTGATCAGGGGCTTGTAGCGCTTGGGGAGAAAGTCCTGAAAGTAGATGAGCAGGCCATCGGTGCCCTCGATTTCGGCAATGCGGCCTTCCACCACCTTGCGCGCCTGCAGCTTGAGGCTGCGTTCGTAGCGGTCGAGCCACTTGCCGATCAGCAGCACAAAGATGGCCGACAGGGTAAAGCTGATCAGCACATGGGTGAAATAACTGCCGAGCCAGGTGAGCAGAAAAAGCAGCAGCGCGCCGATCGGCATGGCCAGTACCCGCGCCCACTTCCACGGGCCGAGCAGTTCGGAAGCTACCAGTTCCACATCCAGCTGGGTCAGGTCGATGGCATTGAGACGGTCGAGCAGGTCCTGCGCACTGGGCAGGTCATCGTCAAAGGCGTCGTGACGCGTTTCGGCAGGCGGGAGCTGTTCGGCGTTTTGATCCACTCAGGTGTTTCCGGGTTGCAGGGTCTGCGGACATTGTAGGGTGTGGCGTGTGCCATCTTCAAGCCGCCAGGCCGTGAGCTGACCGCCCCACAGGCAGCCTGTGTCCAGCGCATGCACGTTGTAGCCGTCAAAGGCGCCCAGCGTGGACCAGTGGCCGAAGAAAATGGGGATGTCCTTGTTGCGGCGGTTGGGGTGAATGAACCACGGCTGATAGCCGGGTGGCTGGGAGCCGGGCTTGCCCTTTGCCTTGAATTCCAGGCAGCCGCCGGCATCGCAGTAGCGCATGCGGCAGAAGGCATTGACGATATAGCGCAGGCGTGGCCAGCCCTGCAGGGCATCGTTCCAGCAGGCCGGTTCGCTGCCGAACAGATGTTCACGCACGAACACCTGCCAGTCTGTGCTGCGCAGCACGTCGTGCACTTCGTTGGCGTGGGCGGCGGCTTCACTGTGGGTCCACTGCGGCGGGATGCCGGCGTGCACCATCACGGCCGGATAGACGGGATGACGCACCAGCAGCGGTTGCTGGCGTAGCCAGTCGATCAGTGTATCGCGATCCGGTGCATCCAGAATGGATTGCAGCGTGTCCTTGCGTGAGCGGAAGCGTTCCAGCCCGGCCGCCTGTGCCAGCAGGTGGAAATCATGGTTGCCCAGCACCATGCGTCCGCGTCCGGCTTCGACGACTTTTTTGACAAAGCGCAGGCATTCCAGCGACTGCGGGCCGCGGTTGACAATGTCGCCCACGAACCAGAGTTCGTCAGTGGCGAAGTCGTAATCCACCTGCCGCAGCAATTGCTGCAACGGCTCGAAACAGCCCTGAAGATCACCAATGATATAGGTCGCCATCAGTCGTGCTCCCGCTTGTGATGCAGATGATTGGCAAGGCGGACAAAATCGGCCACGGGCAGCGCTTCGGCCCGCAGACCGGGATCGATGCCCAGCGCCTCAAAGTCTGTATCGTCCAGCCAACCCTTGAGCGTATTGCGCAGCGTCTTGCGCCGCTGCGAGAAGGCCTGCTTGACCAGTTCGGACAGCAGGGTTTCATCTTCGGCCTGAACAGGAAAGGGGCGGGGTGTAAGGCGCACGATGGCTGAATCCACCTTCGGCGGCGGGTTGAAGTTGCCCGGTCCGACGGTAAACAGGTATTCCGCCTCGCAGTAATACTGGATCATGACGCTGAGACGCCCATAGGTCTTGCTACCCGGCCGGGTGACGATGCGCTCCACCACTTCCTTCTGCAGCATGAAGTGCATGTCGCGGAGATGCTCGCGGTAGTCGAGCAGGTGGAACAGTAGCGGACTGGAGATGTTATAGGGCAGATTGCCCACAACACGCAGCGGCTTGGGGTCCAGCGTGCTGTAGTCGAAGGTGAGCGCATCGGCCGCGTGCAGGGTGACGTTGTCAAAAGGTGCAAACAGGGCCTCGAGACGCGGGATCAGGTCGCGGTCGATTTCAATCACATCCACTTTCGCACCACTGCGTGCCAGCGGCAGGGTGATGGCGGCTTCGCCCGGACCGATCTCCACCAGATGATCCGTGGGCTGCGGGCGGATGGCCTTGACGATGCGGTCGATGACCCGCGGGTTGTGCAGAAAGTTTTGACCGAAGCGTTTCTTGTGCTTGTGTGTGCTCATGCTGTATGCACCACCATGCGCTGGGCGGTTTCAATGGCTGTGTGAAGGCTGCCGGCATCCGCCTTGCCGCTGCCGGCCAGATCCAGTGCCGTGCCGTGATCTACCGAGGTGCGCACGAACGGCAGGCCGAGGGTGATGTTGACCGCGCGGCCGAAGCCCTTGTATTTCAGCACCGGCAGGCCCTGGTCGTGATACATGGCCAGCACGGCATCGGCATGGTTGAGGTGATGGGGTGTAAACAGCGTATCTGCCGGCAGCGGTCCGGTCAGGTGCATCCCTTCACTACGCAGCCTTGTCAGCACCGGCTCAATCACCTCGATCTCTTCGCGACCCATATGGCCGCCTTCGCCCGCGTGGGGGTTGAGGCCGGCCACAAGAATATGCGGTTCAGGGATGCCAAACTGCCGTTTCAGGCTGCCGTGTGTGATGCGCAATACCGTTTCCAGCCGTTCGGGCGTAATGGCATCGGCCACGTCGCGTAGCGGCAGGTGGGTAGTTGCCAGCGCCACCCGCAGCCCTTCGGTGGCCAGCATCATCACCACCTGCTCCACACCTGCCAGGGCCTGAAAGAATTCGGTATGGCCGCTGAAGGGCACGCCGGCATCGTTGATAACACCCTTGTGGATCGGGCCCGTCACGACCGCGGCGAATTCTCCTGTAAGGCAGCCGCGACCGGCACGTTCGAGCATGGTCAGTACATGGGCTGCATTGGCCGGCTCGAGTTGTCCCGGTTGAACAGGGGCGTCTGTCGGGATATGCAGCAGGGTGAGCTCTCCGGCAGCGCTGGGGGCGGGTGGCTGGTCGGGGTCATAGTCCCGCAGGGTCAGCGGCAGGCCGAGCAGGGTGGCCCGCTGCTGCAGCACCTCGGCATCACCCAACACGACAAGTTGGTCGTGCCAGGGGTGCTGTGCCAGCTGAACGACCAGATCGGGGCCAATGCCCGCCGGTTCGCCGCTGGTAATGGCCAGACGTCGGCTCATGGTTTCAGCGTGGCCGGATCGTCCAGATAGATCTCCACGTGGGCTTCGTCGCGCAGGCGGCGCAGCCACAGGTCGAACAGTTCGTTGGCCTTGCGCAGGCGCAGTGCATTGAGCGCCTGCTGCTGGGCGACCGGGTTGAGCGCCTCGTCGCGCTTGTCCACCAGTTGCAGGATATGGAAGCCTCCGGCGGTACGAATCACAGGGCTGACCTGACCCGGCTTGAGCGACTTTATCGCGGCCAGGAAGCTATCCGGCAGTTCGCTGGCCTTGTGCCAGCCCAGATCGCCCCCCTGCAGGGCTTCGGCACCGGCAGAGTGTTCCACCGCCATGCGCCCGAAGTCGGCACCGGCAGCAATCTTATTGCGCAGCGCCCTGGCCTGTTTCTCGGTGGCGGCCACCTGTTCGCGCGTGGGCGTGTTGGGCAGCGGAATGAGAATGTGGCGCAGGTGATAGCTGACGGTGCTGCCCTGGTTGGCTTGCTTGAGGAATTGCTCCAGCTCGTCCCGGGTGACGCTGACCTGACGCACCACCTCCAGCTGGCGCAGTTTCTGGATCATGAGCTGATCCTTGATCTGCTTGCGCAGGCGGTCGAAACTGCCGGGTGACTGCTGATCCAGCGCAGCGATGAACTGCTCCAGCGTCAAGCCGTTGGCGGCGGACAGATGCTGCAGCTGGGCATTCACTTCCTCATCCGTGATCTGAATGCCACGGCGTTGCGCGCGCTGCAGCTGCACCTGGTGCAGAATGAGCTGTTCGAGCACTTTTTCGCGCAGCTCATTCAGTGGCGGTGGGGTAATGCCCTGCTGGCGCAGGCGGTTAAGGGTTTCAAAGGTGGCCTGATCCAGCTCGCTCTGCAGGATGGGGTGGTCTTCCACCACGGCGACAATGCGGTCGAGCAGCTGGGCGGAGAAGGCAGGCGCAGCCAGCAGCAGCGCGAGAACAAACAGCAGGGTTTTCTTCATGGATCCATCCTGATTGTGGCGCGCCGGCATGCTGCTCAGAACGCGCCGATTTTTTCATTCAGCAGCTGCGGCATCGGCGTGCCCAGCGTACTGATGCCCTTGAGTACAAAGACAAACTGGAGGCCGTAATTATAGCGTCCGTCCGCCAGCTTTGTTTCCTCCAGACGCAGCTCGGTACGCCAGCAGCAGCTGTCGTAGCCGAGGGTGTAATCGGTTTCGCTGCGCAGGTCGCGCTTGAGGTCGTAATTGACGTAGGCGCCCAGCTGCCAGCGGCCTTTCGGCTGCCAGAAAAAGCCGCTGGCAAGGGTCTGCTCCTCGTTGGGCTGCAGGTTGTTGGCCAGTTGGTGATTGAGCAGAAAGGTGAAGCGGTCCTGCCGCCAGGCGAGGCGGTTGGTAAGGTTGCGCACGCTGCTGTCATGCGGATCGATTTCCGCCACGTTGTCGCTGAACAGCGGCCCACTGCGGGCGCGCAGCTGGGCAAAGATGTTGCTGTAGCTGCTGTCATCCTTCTGATCGGCGCCCAGGGTGACATGGCGGGGGGTGAGATAAAACGCCTGACCGAGAGCTGCACTGAGGCGCTCCTTGCCGTGGCTGTCCAGCAGGCGGGTGGTCAGTGCCGCCGACAGCCGCAGCGTGTCGCCCACGCGGTCGCCGCCGCTGAATCGGTTGAGGGCGAACAGATTGTCGAAGTTGAGACTGCGCGTGCCGGTGTCAAACAATGGCTGGGACTGTTGATCCACATAGGGCGTCCAGGTGAGCTGCAGTTTGGGTTCCAGCGTCTGCGTCCAGGGCTTGTCGAACAGGCGGGTCTCCCGTTCGAAGATCAGGCGGCCGTCCACACTCACCGTGGGTACGGCGCTGTCCAGCCGTTTTTGTGGTGCGTTGCTGATGAGGTCATAGCTCACTGCATTCATCTGCACCGTGGCGCCCCAGTCGCCCCAGAGACGATTCCAGCGAGCGGAGAGGGTGGGCTGCAGGCGCAGGCGCTGGCCCTCCGGCTTGTTGTGGCCGGCGACCGGAATCTCGAACCAGCTGTTTTCCGCATATAGCCGCGCCCGCCAGATGCGGCTCAGCGCCTTCTGCCAGGTGATGCCCAGTTGGGGGCGGGTTTCATAGTTATAGCCGGCGTTGCGCAGGCGCACATAGTCATGGTGCTGGATAAAGGCGCTGAAATCCCCCTGTTGCCAGTCGAGCCGTACGGTGCGTGGGATGGTGCTGGCGGTCTTGTAGGCGCTTTTCAGCGGAATGTCGGCATAGAAGTCCGGATCGGAGACTTCATGCCAGTCCATCTGACCACTCAGATGGTCCGTCAGGCGGAACTGGCTGGCCCACTTGAGCCGCCAGCGCGTGTCCAGCATTTTGCCGGTGTGGTGCTGACCCTGAGGGTCGGTCCAGGTGATCCCTTCGCTGGACGCGATTTCATCCTGAATACTGGATACGGTCAGCACACCGCGCTGGCGTGGCGTCAGGTAGCGGAATTCGTTGTCCAGCAGTGTGCCGCGGTCCTGCATCTGCAGCACGGTGAGGGTATCGTCATAATTGGGCGCCAGTGCGAAGTAGTAGGGGATTCCGATAATCCAGCTGCTGCTGGTGCGATTGGGGGACTGATAGCTTTCAAAAACGGGCATGAGAAAGCCCGAGGCGCGGTCAATGAGCGGATAACTGATGTAGGGGGTGTAAAACAGCGGCACGCCATGAAAGTCGAACCAGGCATGGGTTCCATAGGCCCGCTGCGCCTTCTGGTCGATCTTCAGGTCGCTGAAATGAAAAAACCAGTCGTCCGTGCCAAGGGGGCAGGTGGTCAGCTGTGCACGCTTCAGGTTGCTCGTCTGCGCATCGTGGCGGTGTTCGAAGCGTGCGGCACTGCCCCGCGCGCTGCGGTCTCGCAGCTGAAAGATGGCGGCATTGGTGGCCACGCGCTGTTGCTGGCGCCACCAGGTGAGCAGGTCGGTTTTCAGCAGCACCTTGTCCGTCTGCGCCCTGACCGCATCCTGTGCCGTGATCACGTCGTTCTGGCGATCCCACCTGAGCTGTTGGGCCTGCAGATACAGACGCGGGCGCAGCAGTTTCACGTCTCCCGTGAGCGTAACTTGCGTGCGAGTCGCATTGAGGTTGACGCCCCACACGTGCGTCGGGCCACCGGTCGACAGCGGGCGCGGCGGCAGTAGCCACGGCCGCGCGCAGCTGGCCGCTGCGGCGCTTGAGAGCAAAAAGAGGCTGAAAAACAGAGCGAGTCGATTCAAAATAGGCGCCACATGAATGAATGTGGCCCATTTTAGCCGCAAGGAGCCGAATTTGGAGCAGGACAGCCGTTTGGAGCAGCTGCAGGCGTGGCTGAAAATTGTCGCCCGTGAAAAAGTGGGGGACCCCCCTTTCTCAGCGCCGGAACCGGCCTCCGCCGATGCCAGTTTCCGCCGCTATTTTCGTGTGCGTCGGGGGGATGACACTTTTATTGCCATGGATGCGCCGCCGCAGCACGAGGATTGCGAGCCGTTTGTGCGCATCAGCGGCTGGCTGGCGCAGATGGGCCTGCATGTGCCGGAAGTGCTGGCGTGGGATCGTGAAAACGGCTTTCTGCTGCTGACCGATCTGGGCACCACCGATTATCAGACTGCCCTGAACAACAGCACCGCTGATGCCCTATATGCCGATGCCCTGGACGCGCTGGTGACTCTGCAGACCCATGGCGATGTCTACCTGTCGCAGCTGCCGCCTTATGACGCCCGGCTGCTGCACGAAGAGATGGTGCTGTTCTCCGACTGGCTGGTGGATCGGTATGTGGGACTGCCGCTGCCAGCGTTTTGGATGGAAACGGCGCACGCGCTGGTGGAATCGGCGCAGGCGCAGCCGGCGGTGTTCGTGCATCGCGACTATCACAGCCGTAATCTGATGGTAACCACACCGAATCCGGGCATTCTCGACTTTCAGGACGCGGTGGCCGGCCCGCTGACCTATGACGCCGTGTCGCTGCTGCGCGACTGCTATGTGCGCTGGCCGGAGGAAAAGGTTGCCCAGTGGCGGGATGCCTATTTTGATCGTCTGGTGGAAGCGGGCCTGCAGCAGCGCGGTGACCACGGCGCCTTTGTGCGCGCCTTTGATCTGATGGGTGTGCAGCGCCACCTCAAGGCGGCCGGCATCTTTGCGCGCCTGTGGCTGCGCGACGGCAAGGCGCGCTATCTGGATGATGTCCCCAACACGTTGCGTTATATTGCTGAGGTGGGCGAGCGTTACCGCGAAACGGCGGCACTGGCGCAATGGGTCGGCCGTGAACTGCTGCCGACCTTTATGGAGGCGCACGGTGCTTGAAACGGCGATGATTCTCGCTGCGGGGCGCGGCAAACGCATGCGTCCGCTCACCGATACCACACCCAAGCCGCTGCTGCCCGTGTGCGGGCGTCCGCTGCTGGCCTGGCATCTGCACAAACTGGCGGAAGCCGGCTTTCGGCGCGTGGTGGTCAATGGTGCCTGGCTGTCGGAGCAGATCGAGGCATTTCTGCAGCAGGTGGACCTTGATCTGGCGCTGCATTTTTCCCCCGAACCGCCCGGCGGGCTGGAGACGGCCGGCGGCATCGTGCAGGCGCTGGCATGGCTGGGGGATGCGCCGTTTGCCGTCATCAACGGCGATGTCTTCAGCGAGTATGACTACACCCGTTTCCGTGCGCCGCAGGGCCTTGCCCATCTGGTGCTGGTGCCCAGCCCACCTCATCATCCGGAGGGTGACTTTGGGCTGGAGGCGGGGCGGGTGACGCCTCAAGGGCCATGGACCTTCAGTGGCCTGAGCGTCTTGTCGCCCGAACTCTTTCAGGGCGTGGCGCCCGGTTTCCGTCCGCTGGCGCCCGTGCTGCGCGAAGCCATGGCGCAGGGCGCTGTCACGGGCGAAGTGTTCGATGGACTGTGGAGTGACGTGGGCACACCCGAACGCCTGCACGCATTGGAAAAAACTTTAGGGTGTGCTTAAATTAAAAAAGACCCCGTGAAAATTAGGAGAAAACCATGAGTGCACGCAAGCACCGTCAGACGCTGGAAGCCATCTTCGCCCACCCCGTGAGCACCAACCTGGACTGGAAAGCGGTGGAACATCTGTTCGAGCATCTGGGCTATGAAATCGAAATCACCAAGAACCACCACGCCAAGGTCAAGGCGGCGGATGGCAGTGAAGTGGTGATTATCCTGCCGCACCACGGGTCGGCAATCCAGAGCAAGGACGAAGTGGTCAAGATCCGTCACTTTCTGGAAGCGCAGGGTGTAACCCCGGAAAGTTTGGAAGGCTGACTGGCACGTCTGGAATTCAGTCGGGCTCATGTATAATGCATGGGCTGATTTTTAACCTGAAAATGGAGTGAACTGCATGAAACTGTTCCGTATTGCTCTGATGGCCCTGTTTGTGGCCGGTGTGGCGGCCTGCTCCAAGGGCGGCGACGAAAACAAGGCGCAGGGTGCACAGGAAAAGGCCAAGGCCGCTGTACAACAGCAGCAGGCACCGGCTGCCGCACCTGCGCAGGGTGGCTACGATCCCAACAAGGATGCCGACAGCGACTGCTGATTGACACCCTTTTGCGGTTATGTCATAAAAGCGCCTTCGGGCGCTTTTTTGTTATGGAGAGACTCTTATGCTGATGCTGATTTCCCCGGCCAAGTCGCTGGACGAAACCCCGCTGACCCACCCGCCGATCGAACCGACCGAGCCGGCCCTGCTGCAGGAGGCCGACGTGCTGGCAAAAATCATGCAGCAGAAGGCGCCGGATGAGCTGGCCCGCCTGATGAAGCTGAGTGACAAGCTGGCAGAACTGAACTTCGAGCGCTATCAGGCGTGGCAGGTGCCCTTTCCGCCGGACAATGCCAAGCCGGCACTCTATCTGTTCAAGGGCGACGTCTATCAGGGGCTGGATGCCCAGAGTTTGAAGCCGTCCGGCGCGCAGTATGCCCAGCGTCATCTGAATATTCTTTCCGGCCTGTATGGCCTGCTGCGTCCCATGGATCGGATCCTTCCCTATCGCCTTGAAATGGGCACGAAACTGGAGAATCCGGCGGGCAAGGATCTGTATGCCTACTGGCGCGATAAGATCACGCCGTTGGTGAATCAACGTCTGGTCGAATTCGGCGCCAGCGAGCTGGTCAATCTGGCCTCCAACGAATACTGGAAGGCGGTGGATGCCAAGCAGGTGAATGGCCGTATCATTACGCCGGTGTTCAAGGACTGGAAAAACGGCCAGTACAAGATTATCAGTTTCTATGCCAAAAAGGCCCGCGGCATGATGGCGCGTTGGGCCATTGATCATCAGGTGCAGGACGCCGAAGAGCTGAAGTACTTCGACCGCGATGGCTATGGCTTTGCGCCGGAATTGTCCGATGAAAGCACCTGGGTATTTACCCGTCGGCAGGAGGCGTGATGGAACACCATTTCTGGCATCAGCGCTGGCAGGCGGGGCAGATTGGCTGGCACCTGCCCGAGCCGAATCCGCTGCTGAAGCAGTATCTACCTGAGCTGGCCCTGCCGCCAGGCGCACGCATTCTGGTGCCGCTGTGCGGCAAGAGTGTGGATCTCGCCTGGCTGTGGGGGCAGGGCTTTCAGGTTATCGGTGCGGAACTGAGCCCGCTGGCGCGGGAACAGTTTATGGACGAGCAGGGCATCGAGCTGGTTCCTGACCCCGATGGTTGGTGGGCGAGTGAGGACGGCAGGTTGCGTTGGTATGAAGGCGATTTCTTTGACCTGACGCCTGATAGTGTGGGGGCAGTGGATGCGGTGTATGACCGTGCCGCGCTGGTGGCCTTTCCACAGCACCGCCGTCCGGATTATGTGCGCCAGCTGGCCCGCCTTGCGCCGAAGGCAAAACTGCTGCTGATTTCGCTGGATGCAGATGATGTGCCCCTGGATGCCGGGCCGCCGTTTGTGGTGCCGGACACAGACGTCGAGCACCTGTTTGCCAAAGTGGGGGCCGTGCAGAAGGTGGGCACCCATCCCACCGAGCACCGCGGCCAGCTGTGGCGGGAAAATGTCTGGACGGGACGCTTTACCAGCTGATTACTGTTCAGGCGCGTCCTCACGGAACAATGCATCCACATCGGCGGCGTCCAGCTTGACGTGGAAGTTGCACAGTTCGTTGTGCACGACCACGGCGCCTTCCTGTTCGAGAATGCGGCGCACCTCTTCTTCGCCCATTGCCTTGATGGCAGCGAGCACGCGGTCGCGGTCCTGCGGGCATTCGTAGCGCACCTCGCGCGGCGGATAGAGTTCAACCGTTTCCTCATGGAAGAGGCGGTGCAGCAGCTCCTGCGCCGGCAGGGTGAGCAGCTCATCATCCTTGAGGGTTTCCGCCAGGTGCACCACGCGGCTCCAGCCGTCGGGGTCCTTCTTGTCAGCTTCCGGCATCTTCTGCAGCAGCAGGCCGCCAACCGCCTGATCATCTGCGGCCAGCCACAGGCGGGTGTCCAGCTGATCGGACTGACTGAAGAAGTGCTCGAACGACTCGGCCACGCTGTTGCCGTGGCGCGGCACGAACGACTGATAGTGGCGGTCGGTGACGCTGTTGTAGAGGGTCAGCACCAGCTGGCCTTCGCCGAGCAGGGCATCCATGCCTTCCAGTTCTTCGCTGATCGTTTCGCGAGTCTTGGCCATGCCGCGGATCGCCAGATCATGGGTGGCTTCCACCACCAGCAGAGAGACGGGACCCTTGCCCTGCACCTGCAGGGTCACCTTGCCTTCGTGCTTGAGCCCGTTGGCCAGAAAGACCGCCACGGCGGTCAGTTCGCCCAGCAGGCGCTGCAGTGCCGGGGTGTAGTGGCGCTCGGCGATCATTTCGCGCCAGCTTTCCTGCAGCAGCACGTGCTGGCCGCGAATATCCAGGTCCTGTAGTAGAAATCCGTGCAGTTGATTCATGTCTGCCTCCTTTTGACAGGGGGTCCCCGACTTTTTTCAGGGCGCAAAAAGTCGGGGCGTGTTGTTTGCAGTCAATATGGGGGTTGAGGCCGGCCAAAACAAGGGTTCTGCCCCGGATTGGGTCAGGAAATGAGCGCTTCGGCCTGCAGGTCGGCGTGATAACTGGAGCGCACCATGGGGCCGGCGGCGACGTGATCGAAGCCCAGTTCGTAGCCGATGCGTTCGATCTCGGCAAATTCTTCCGGTGTCCAGTACTTTTCCACCGCAAGATGATAGGGGCTGGGCTGCAGATATTGTCCGACGGTCAACATCTCTACACCGTGGGCACGCAGGTCCTGCATCACGTCCACCAGCTGATCCAGCGTTTCGCCGAGGCCGACCATCAGGCCGCTTTTGGTGGGGATATCCGGGAAGCGTTCCTTGAAGCGGGCCAGCAGATTGAGCGAGCCCTGGTAGTCTGCCTGCGGGCGCGCCTTTTCGTAGAGGTGAGGGACGGTTTCCAAGTTGTGGTTGAAGACATCGGGCGGGCACTGCGCCAGGGTGTCCAGAGCGATTTTTTGTCGGCCCTTGAAGTCGGGCACCAGAATTTCAATGCGGGTATCGGGAGAACGTTCACGCACGGCTGCGACACACGCCTTGAAGTGTGCCGCACCGCCATCGCGCAAGTCGTCGCGGTCCACAGAGGTGATGACCACATAGCGCAGCCCCATGGCGGCGATGGTATCGGCCAGCTTGACCGGTTCGCTTTCATCCAGTGGCTGGGGGCGCCCGTAGCGCACGTCGCAGAAGGGGCAGCGGCGGGTACAGATGTCGCCCATAATCATGAAGGTGGCCGTGCCCTTGCCGAAACATTCCGCCAGGTTGGGGCAGGTGGCTTCTTCGCACACGGTGTGCAGGCCGTGGTCGCGCAGCGTTTGCTTGATTTCGCTGATGCGGCCGATGTGCTTCGCCTGCGGCAGTTTGGCGCGGATCCAGCGGGGCTTGGGCAGGCGCGGCGCTTCGGGGTTTGGTCGGTGCTTGAGCGCCTTGGTCTTGTAAGCCCCTTTCGGCATCTGTGCGTTGCGGGCCTTCAGGGACAGGTTCTCCAGGGGAATTTCATGGTATTCAGCGTTTTTCATGGATATCCCGGCAAAAATCATGCGCTTATAAATAAAGATGGATTATAATTCCTCGTTTCCCGCAAAAGGGGAAAAGGGACAGAAGAATCAGTCGGCAGGAGTTCCTGTCGTCGCTGTTGATACAAAGGAGAAACCAGTATGGTAGTTATTCGTCTGGCACGGGGCGGTGCCAAAAAGCGCCCATTTTATCGCATCGTAGTCGCAGACAAGCGCGCCAAGCGTGACGGTCGTTTCATCGAGCAGCTGGGTTTCTATAACCCCAATGCCCGTGGCAACGAAGAGCCTCTGCGTATCGACAGCGAGCGTCTGCAGCACTGGCTGAACGAAGGCGCGCAAATGTCCGAGCGTGTTGCGCAGCTGGTGAAAAAGGCTGAAAAAGCAGCCTGATGACGCACATGGCCGCTGAGAAGCTGATTGTCGGCAAGATCAACGGCCTCTATGGGGTGCAGGGTTGGGTCAAGATCTATTCCCACACCGACCCCATCGAAAACATATTCAAGTATCAGCCCTGGTGGCTGAAATGCCAGGATGGCCAGTGGCGTCAGGTCAAGGTGCTCAAGCATCGCACCCACATGGGTGGCAAGGCGCTGGTGGCCCAACTGGACGGCATTCACGATCGCGAACAGGCGCGTGCCCTGATGGGGTGCGAGATCGCCATCGATCGCGATCAGTTGCCACCGGCCGAGGACGGCTACTACTGGGCCGACCTGATCGGTTGTGACGTGTACGACCAGCACGGCGAACATCTCGGCAAGGTGGTCAACATGATCGAAACCGGCGCCCACGACGTGATGCGCATCCAGGGAGCAGGACAACAGCATCTGATCCCGATGGTGGAAGGGCATTACGTCACCGGCGTGGACATCCCGGGCAAGCGCATCGACGTGGACTGGGAGCAGGAGGAGGCGTGATTGCGCTTTGACGTCATCACCCTCTTTCCGGAGATGTTCTCCGCCATCACCGATTACGGGGTGACGCGGCGGGCGTTTGAAAAACGGCTGGCCGAACTGGCGCTGTGGAACCCGCGGGACTTTACCCACGACGTTCACCGTACGGTGGATGATCGGCCCTATGGGGGCGGGCCCGGTATGGTCATGCTGTATCAGCCGCTGGCGGATACGGTGGCAGCCATGCAGGCCGCGGATGAACGCCCGGCGCACCTGATCTACCTGAGCCCGCAGGGTGCACCGCTGACGCAGCGGCGGGTAGAGGCGCTGGCCGAGCTGCCGCGGGTTGCGCTGCTGTGCGGACGCTATGAAGGCGTGGATGAACGCTTCATCCAGCGTCACGTGGATGAGGAGATCAGTGTCGGCGATTTCGTCGTTTCAGGCGGTGAACTGCCGGCGATGATGCTGATGGATGCCGTGATCCGGCTGTTGCCGGGGGCACTTGGGCATGCCCAGTCTGCGGTGGAGGATTCCTTCAGCGACGGACTGCTGGACTGCCCGCACTATACCCGTCCGTCCGAGGTGGACGGGATGGAGGTTCCAGCGGTGCTGCAGCAGGGGCACCACGAGCAGATCGCCATCTGGCGGCTGCTGGAAAAACTCCGTCGGACGGCCGAGCGCCGACCGGACCTGCTGGACAATCTGGTGCTTACCTCTGATCAGCGCGCGCTGCTCAAGCGTGCACGCAAGCTGGGTCATGTAAGCAATGAGCAATTGATCGAGTGGGGCATACCGCTCGATTGAACAGGGAGAAACCCGACATGAAAAACCCGATCATCGCAAAAATCGAAGAAGAACAACTGCGCAAGGACCTGCCCGAATTTGGTCCAGGTGACACCGTTGTTGTAAAGGTTGTTGTAAGAGAGGGTGACAACACCCGTATTCAGGCGTTTGAAGGCGTTGTGATCGCCAAGAAGAACCGTGGCCTGAATTCCAACTTCATCGTACGCAAGATTTCCAACGGCGTGGGTGTGGAGCGTACTTTCCAGACGCACAGCCCCATGATCGACAGCATCGAAGTGAAGCGCCGTGGTGACGTTCGCCGCGCCAAGCTTTATTACCTGCGCGGCCGTTCCGGCAAGTCTGCACGCATCAAGGAGAAGATCACCCACAAGAAGGGTTGATCGCTGCGGCGATGTCTGTACAAAACGCCCCGCCTGTCGGGGCGTTTTCATTTATGCTGATGCCATGACGTTCGATGAGCTTCTGCACGCCTTTCTGCTCTCGCTGCAGCTGGAAGCGCAGCTGAGCCCCCATACACTTGCCGCCTACCGTCGTGATTTGCTGCACTTTGCCCACTGGCTGGGCGATTCCGCTGATCCGCTGCGGGTGGATCGGGAGACTGTTGAGCGCTACCTGGGTGACATTCAGGAAACGGGCGAGTCCAGTTCGGCCGCCCGCCGACTGTCGGCACTGAAGCGCTTTTATCGCTTTGCGGTGCAGCAGGGGGGCTGTGAAAGCAATCCGACCCATCTGGTCAAGACGCCGCGGCAGACACGCACGCTCCCGCGCAGCCTGAGCGAGCAGGATGTGGAAACCCTGTTGCAGGCGCCGGACACGCGCACGCCGCTGGGGCTGCGCGACCGCGCCCTGCTTGAGACGCTGTATGCCGCCGGACTGCGTGTCAGCGAACTGGTGCGCCTGCAGGTGGATCAGGTCAATCTGCAACAGGGCGTGGTGCTGGTCGTGGCCGGCAAGGGTCGCAAGGATCGCATCGTGCCACTTGGGGAGGAGGCGATGGTTTGGTTGGAGCGCTATCTGCGTCATGGCCGGCCACACCTGTTGGGCGAACGCCTGAGTGATGCCCTGTTCGTTTCTCAGCAGGGACGGGCGATGACGCGCCAGACCGTGTGGCACCGCATCAAGAAGCTGGCGCAGCAGGCGGGCATCCCCACCAAACAGCTGTCCCCGCACACGCTACGGCATGCCTTTGCCACTCATCTGGTGGCGCATGGGGCGGATCTGCGCACGGTGCAGATGCTGCTGGGGCACGCCAATCTCTCCACCACGGAAATTTACACCCACGTGGCCACCGCCCGCCTGCAGCAATTGCACGCGCAACACCACCCGCGCGGGTAAAATGCCAGAACTTCACTGAAAAGGATCCTTCATGAAACTCAAGACACTTTTTCTTGCCTTCGGCCTGACGCTGGCGACGCACCAGGCGCTGGCCGATGCCAAGACGATGCAACAGAAGCTGCAGAAGCAACTGCCGCCGGGGCAGTCGGTTCAGGTCAAGGATACGCCGGTCCCCGGTCTGTATGAAATTACGCTGGATGGACAGGTGTTCTATATCAGTGGCGATGGGCGCTATGCCTTTCAGGGCAATCTGATCGATCTGAAAACCAAGCAGAACCTAACCGAACCGGCCAAGCAGAAGGCACGTATCGCGCTGCTGAAAACCTTGCCGCTGGACAAGGCCATTACCTATCCGGCCAAGGGCAAACAGAAGCGGGAGGTTTGGGTGTTCGATGATCTCGACTGTCCCTATTGCCGCAAGCTGCACGCAGTGTTCCCCAAGCTGCAGGCCGCGGGCGTGACCATCCATGTCTTGTTCTTTCCGCGCAATGGGCTGGGGTCCGAGAGTTATTTCGGTGCCATCAAGGTGTGGTGCGCCAAGGATCGCCGCAAGGCGTTTGATGAGGCCATGGAAACCGGCAGGGTACCTGACACGAAGGTGTGCCGCCATCCCATCAACGAGCACCTGGCGCTGGCGCAGAAGATTGGTGTGACCGGCACGCCGTTTATGGTGCTGGATAACGGCGAGGTGATCCCCGGCTTTGTGCCGCCGAAGATGCTGATCCAGCATCTGGTGGGAGGACAGTAAGGTGTTAATGCCACGTGCCCGTGAATACGAAAACGCCCCGCCATGCGGGGCGTTTTTATTGCACATGTAGTAGCGGTGATTACACGCTGTGATGCAGAATGATCACTGTTGCCAGGCCGAGCAGGGCAAAGAAGCCCATGGTGTCGGTGACCGTGGTCAGCATCAGGCCGGATGCCAGCGCCGGATCGATCTTGAAGCGATCCAGCATGACCGGAATCAGTGCACCGGCGACGGCACCGGCCACCAGGTTGATAAACATGGCAGCGCCGAAGACAAAGCCCAGCAGGGCGTCGCCAAACCACCACCAGGCAAAGGTGCCGGTGACCGCGGCCCAGAAGAGGCCGTTGAGCGTGCCGACCAGAATTTCCTTGCGGATCAGCGCACGCATGTTGGGACCGGATAGGACGCCCTTCGCCATGGCGCGGATGATGATGGTGGCCGTCTGCGTGCCGCCGATGCCACCCATGCTGGCAACGATGGGCATCATCAGCGCCAGTGCCACGATCTTGTCGAGGGTGTCTTCGAAGAAGCTGGCTACCCAGGCGGCAAAGACGGCGGTCAGCAGGTTGACCCCCAGCCAGAAGGCGCGACGGCGGGCGGAAACCAGTGGCGGGGTGAAGATGTCTTCGTCTTCGTCCAGACCGGCCTGCGCCATCTGGGCGTGTTCGGCTTCTTCACGGATGATATCGACCACGTCATCAATGGTGATGCGGCCGAGGATGTGGTTGTCACTGTCCACCACAGCCACATCGACCCAGTCGTTCTGCTCGAACAGCTTGGCCACGTCCCTGGCGGGGGTCAGCACGTGCACCGCCGGCTTGGAGGCATCCAGTAGTTCCTCGATTTTGGTATCTTCCTCGTAGGTGAGCAGATCGGAGAGCTTGACCACGCCCAGATAGTGGTTGTGGCGGTCACGCACGATCAGTTCCAGCAGGTTGTCGGGCAGTTCGCCCAGCTGGCGCAGATAGCGCATCACGGTTTCGATGGTGACGTCACCGCGCACGCTGATGACGTCGGTATTCATCAGGCCGCCGGCGGTGTCCTCCGGGTAGGACATGGCGGTTTCCACCGCCACGCGCTCGTCCTCATCCAGGGCATCCAGCAGGATGGCCTTGTTTTCATCGGACAGGGACTGGGCAATATCGGCCAGATCGTCCGTTTCCAGGTCTTCGGCCAGCTCCTCGATCTCCTCGCGATTGAGGGTTTCGAGCAGTTTCGTGCGCACCTCTTCGTTCAGGTGCGCCAGCACCTCGCCGTGCTGCTCGGGATCCACATGCTCCCAGATGAAATGACGCAGATCGGGCGGTGTGGTTTCCAGCAGCTGAGCGATCTGTTCAGGTACCAGCTCCTTCAGCAGTTTCTCGGTGCGCAGTACGTCCTTCTCCTGCGCCGCTTCGAGAATGTCCTCGATGAGCTGTTCCTGTTGTTCCGGGGTTAGGGTGATTTCTGACATGGGGATTCCTTTTGATTCGCGTGTATTTTAGGCGTTCATAAAGGCGAGAAATAGGGGCATGTCAGAAAAAAACAAGGGGCGCAAATGCGCCCCCTGCAAGGTTGGGAAGGAGGAAGGGATCAGGCGCTGGCTTCTTCGGCCTCCATGCCTTTTACCCCGCCACTTTTCTTGTTGTGGCCGCGGAGCTTTTCCTTGTGCTTGACGATCTGGCGATCCAGCTTGTCCACCATGCCGTCGATGGCGGCATACATGTCGTCCTTTTCATCCTTGGCAAAAAAGTCATGGCCAGCGACGTGTACGGTGGCTTCTGCAATCTTGAAGGCACGCTCGGAGTCCAGAATGACATGCACGCGCATGACCTGATCGAAATGACGCTTGATCTTTTCCAGCTTGCTCTTGATGTGGTCGCGCAGGGCGTCGGTGACGTCGATGTGATGGCCGGTAATTTCCAGTTGCATAGTGGCTCCTTTGCTCTGGGTTGGAAAAATGATCGGGTTTGACTCTGTTATAGCGAAATGGGGCGGGGAATGCAAACACCGCGACCTTATACGCGGAAATCGTGACCCAGATAATGGTCGCGCACGGCCTGATTGGCCAGGATGTCGGCAGGGCTGCCCTGAGCAAGGGTATGGCCATCGGCGAGAATGTAGGCGGTATCGCATACGGACAGGGTTTCGCGCACATTGTGGTCGGTAATGAGAATGCCGATGCCTTCCTCCTTGAGCTGTTCGATGATGGACTGGATCTCTTTGACAGAAATGGGATCCACGCCGGCAAAGGGTTCGTCCAGCAGAATAAAGCGCGGCTCGGCGGCCAGCGCACGGGCAATTTCCACGCGACGGCGCTCGCCGCCGGAAAGCGCCTGACCGGGCTGGTCTTCAATGTGGGCAATCTGCAGCCAGTCGAGCAGGTCGCTCAGTTTTGCCTCGCGATCTGCCCGGGTGAGTTCCGGGCGCATTTCCAGAATGGCAAGGATGTTTTCGCGCACGGTCAGGCGGCGAAAGACGGACGCTTCCTGCGGCAGGTAACCGATGCCGGCACGGGCGCGCACGTGAATGGGCGCATCGGTGATCTCCTGGTCATCGATAAAGATCCGTCCCCTGTCGGCAGGCACCAGCCCCATCATCATGTAGAAGGTGGTGGTCTTGCCGGCGCCATTTGGCCCCAGCAGGCCCACGACCTGGCCGCTGAAGACATCGATGTCCACCGCTTCCACCACCTTGCGCCGGCGGTAGCGCTTGGCCAGATTGCGGGCGTAGAAATGACTCATGGGGCGGCGGTGTCCTGTTTGGGCGGGATAACCAGATGAACGCGCTGTTCGCCATCGCCGCGCGCCTGCAGGGTCTCCTGCGCCAGATCATAGTCCAGGCGGGCGCCGTGGATGGTTTCGCCGCTGGCCTGAGTCACCACGGCATCGCCTTCCAGTGTCAGGCGCTTGTGGGGGAGCAGGGTGTAGGTGATGGTTAGGGCGTGGCCGGTGATCAGGCGGCCGTCACTGGGGCGCTTCTTGCGGAAATGGGCCAGCTTGCCGTGGGCAATGGCACGACGGATCTGGCCGTTGTCGAAATAGACATCGAGCGTGTCGCCCTCCAGGCGGAAGCTGCCCTGGGTGACGACGACATGACCGGTGTAGCGGCTGAAACCATCCTTCTGGCGGGCTTCCAGATGGTCGGCAACAATGTCAATGGGCTGTTCCGCATCGGGATCGCTGCGGGCGGGGGGCTCGGCCTGGGCGGACAGGGTTGTCAGCAAAAGCAGCAGGGCGGCCAGAAGCATGTCAGGGCGCATAGTGGGTGTGAACCTCCCGTTGAATGATCAGGCGCTTGGCATCAAGCCACCATTGTAAACCGACACCGGTGGTCCAGCCGCGTTGGGCTGTCAGCCGAACGGGCGCCTGCGTCGCAAGCACACGCTGCGCGCGGTCGTAATCCAGTCGGTCGCTTTGCAGGCTCAGCGCCCGGGGGGCAAGCTGCTGGATGCGTGCCTGCCCCTGTAGTCGCACCTGATGGGAGTCGGTACGCCCCTGTTCAGCGGTGAAGCGGTAGGTGCCGTCCGGCTTGGCAAGCCAGCCGTGGGGCTGCTTCAGGTCGGTCAGGTCGGCCTTCTTCCAGTGGGTGGCCCGTTCGGCCTGGACGAAAAACTGTTCCTGTCGGGGCAGATCAAGGCGCCAGCTGCTGGCTTGGTGAGCTACCCAGTCGGGCTGGAGCAGGGCGGTTTTTGATGCAGGGTGTGGCAAGCTTTTGTGCTGTTGCGCGTTGAACCACAGCAGAGCACCCGCGGCAGCTGCCAGCAGCAGCCAGAACAGGAGGCGGGGTGCACGCAGTGGCTTCATGGTTTAGCGCAGGTAGAAATCCATGACCGCGTCCCACTTGCCCTGCGCCTTGAGAATGAGTTCGCACAGTTCGCGCACCGCGCCGCGGCCACCGGGAAAGTGGCTGGTAAAGTGGACATAGGGACGAATGCTTGGCTCACCGTCTGCTGGCATGGCCGCCAGCCCCACGCGTCGCAGCAGGGGAAGATCGAGAATGTCGTCGCCCATGTAGGCCACTTCGTCAGGCTGCAGGCCGCATTCGGCCATCAGGTGCTCGAAGCTGGGCAGCTTGTCGGGCACGCCTTGATAGACATATTTCACCTTGAGGTCGTTCATGCGCCGGGTGACCAGCTCGGACTGGCGACCGGTAATGATGCCCAGATCGATGCCGGCCTGGCGCAGCAGGACCATGCCGTGGCCGTCACGGGTATAGAAGGACTTGTATTCCACCCCGTTGTCGCCGTAGAAAAGGCGGTTGTCGGTGAGTACGCCGTCCACATCCAGCACGACCAGACGGATGCGGGCGGCACGCTCGTGCAGGGAAGGGTTCGGCTTCATGAACGGGCTCCTTGAATGGCCAGATACAGCATAAACAGATAGGCGGCAAATGCCAACAGCAGCACGGCCCCTTCGATGCGGTTCAGGCGGGCAGGCCGCTTGCCAAGGGGCAGCGCGAACAGCAGCATCGCCAGGGTAAAGCCCAGCATGATGGGGTAGTCGCGGGTAATGATGTCGGCATTGAGGCGGGCCGGGTAGATCAGCGCCGGCATGGCCATGACGGCCAGCAGGTTGAACAGGTTGGAGCCGAGGACATTGCCCACCATCAGATCCGCTTCGTTCTTGCGTGCTGCCGTGATGCCGGCCGCCAGCTCCGGCAGGCTGGTGCCGATGGCGACAATGGTCAGACCGATAATGGCTTCGGAAACCTGATAGTAATGGGCGATTTCCACCGCGCCCCACACCATCATGCGCGCGGAAAGCATCAGCACCACCAGGCCGCCGAGGGTATAGAGCCATGCCTGTTTGGGCGACAGGCGTGCGAGCTCTTCCAGTTCCTCTTCCGTTTCCGCTTCCAGCGGATCGGTGGCCGGGGCATGGCGGTTGATGTAGATCATCCAGCCCATGGCGCCCACCAGGCCAAGCAGCAGCAGGATGCCGTCAAACCGGCTGAGCATGCCGTCCAGCAACAGTAGACCCACCAGCACGGTGACGCCCACCACCAGAGGCATTTCCCGTTTCAGAACCTGGGAGCGTACCATGACGGGTGCCATGAGAACGGTGGTGCCCAGTACCAGACCGATATTGGCAATATTGGAACCGATGGCGTTGCCCACCGCCAGTTCCGGCGCCTGATGCAATGCAGCGAGCGTGGAAACGATCACTTCGGGTATGGAAGTGCCGAAACCCAGCACCACCACGCCCACAATCAGCGGGCTGACATTGTGATGCACCGCCACGCTGGCGGCGCCCTCGATAAAGACATCGGCGCTTTTAACCAGCAGAATCAGGCCGACGACCAGGGCGAGGGCGGGGAGAAGAAGTTCGGTCATAACGAAACACGATGTTGGCTATAAAAAGAAATTATTATAGTGAATAAAGCGGAGGAGACCAGTGCATGCTTGAGAACATCGAAGTGGGGGCGCGAGGCTGGGCGTGTCAGGACTATTATCCGGAGGACCTGCCGGAGGACTGGCAGCTCGATTATTACAGCAATGACTTTTCTGCTCTGCTGGTGCCGCAGTCACAGTGGCGCAGCTGGGATCGGGAGGCATGGGCGGTGTTTGCCGACAGTGCCGATACCCTGCGTTGGATCGGGTTTGAGTGGTGCACCCCCTCGGAAACCGACGCGGCCGCCCTGTACGCGGGGCTGGAGGGGCTGGCGGAGACGATCGCGGCCGAGCTGGGTGTGCTGGCGCTTGATGCTGCTGCGCCGGCGCTGCCGTCCGGTGTTGCGGTGACATGCCGGGGCACGGTTCCGGCGGTGGGCTGGCACTGGCAGGACTTGAGCGGCGTTCCGGTCGGTTATGTGGATGCGCTGCCGCAGGATCTGAAAGCCCAGCGGGCGCTGCTGGAATCGTTCGCTGACGCGCTGCCGGACAAAAACAGCGGCGCGCCCTTTATTGTGGGCGGGGGGTGCGCTAATATTGCCCAACTCAAGCAATTCAAACAGCTGGTGGAGCTGCTGGGCCTCTGATGCGAACCCTGATCGATGTAGATAACCTGATCTTTTCCCGCGGCGCGCGGCGAATCTTCGATGGCCTGTCGCTGACCATCCGCGAAGGGCAGATTACAGCCATCATGGGCCCCAGCGGCACCGGCAAGACCACCCTGCTCAAGCTCATTGCCGGCCAGCTTGTACCGGAAGCCGGAAGGATTCTGTTTGACGGTCAGGATGTTCATGCGCTGCGCCGTGGCGAGCTGTTCCACCTGCGCCAGCGCATGGGCATGCTGTTTCAGAGCGGGGCACTGCTGACGGACCTCAATGTGTTCGACAATGTGGCCTTCCCCCTGCGCGAGCATACGCAGCTGCCGGAAGCGCTGATCGAAAAGCTGGTACTGATGAAACTGCAGGCCGTTGGACTGCGCGGTGCCCGCAATCTGATGCCGTCCGAACTGTCCGGTGGCATGGCGCGGCGGGTGGCGCTGGCGCGGGCGATCGCCATGGACCCGGAAGTGGTCATGTACGACGAACCCTTTGTGGGGCAGGATCCCATCACCATGGGGGTGCTGCTCAAGCTGATCCAGCGCCTCAATGAAAGCCTGGGCCTGACCAGCATCGTGGTGTCTCACGATGTGCAGGAGGTGATGAGTATTGCGCACTATGTGTATGTCATCTCCGAAGGGCGCGTCGTGGCCGAGGGCACGGCTGAGGAGGTAGCGCAGAGCCAGCAGCCTTACGTTCATCAGTTTCTCAATGGCCTGCCGGATGGCCCGGTGCCGTTTCACTATCCGGCGCCAGCCTATGCCGAGGAGCTGGGGCTATGCTGAAGGGGCTGCGACAGCTGGGTGCGTGGGGACTGGCGGTCACCCGCAGTGCGGGGCGGCTCGGTCTGTTTCTTCTTTCCCTGCTGCCGGCGCTTCCCTATGCCCTGTGGCGGGTCAGCCTGCTGGTCAAGCAGACGTTCAATGTGGGCACGCTGTCGCTGCCCATCATCATGACCGCCGGCCTGTTCGTGGGCATGGTGCTGGGTCTGCAGGGGTATAACGTACTGGTGGACTATAACTCCGAAGAGGCGGTGGGCACCATGACGGCGCTGTCGCTGCTACGGGAGCTGGGGCCGGTGGTGGCGGCGCTGCTGTTTGTGGGGCGCGCAGGCTCTGCGCTGACGGCGGAAATTGGCCTGATGCGTTCCACAGAGCAGCTTTCGGCACTGGAGATGATGGCGGTGGATCCACTCAAGTTTATCTATGCCCCCCGCTTTATGGCAGTGCTGATCACCCTGCCGCTGCTGACCCTCATCTTTATTGCGCTGGGGATCTGGGGGGGGTGGCTGGTGGCAGTGGGCTGGCTCGGCGTGGACGACGGCGCCTTCTGGTCGCAGATGCACGCTCATGTGGACTGGCGCGAGGACGTGGTTAACGGCATGATCAAGTCGGTGGCCTTTGCGGTGCTGATTGCAGTGGTCTCGCTGTTTCAGGGCAGCGAGGCGCCGCCCACCTCCGAAGGTGTCAGCTACGCCACGACACGCACGGTGGTGCATGGTTCGCTGGGCGTGCTGGGGGTGGATTTCATACTCACCGCACTGATGTTTAACTGAGGATACGCAATGGGCAAGCAGGCAAAAATCGAAATCGGCGTGGGCGTGCTGGTGCTGTTCAGCATTATTTCGCTGTTCGTAATCGCCATGAAGGTCAGCAATTTCGCCGACATGGCGCAGGACCGCCCCACCTATACCCTCAAGGCCCATTTTGACAATATCGGCGGCCTCAAGGTGCGTGCGCCGGTGAAGCTCAGCGGCGTGGTCATCGGCCGGGTGGCCAGTATCGGGATTGACAGGAGCAACTATCGGGCGCTGGTGACCATGAAGATCGACAAGGCCTACCAGCTGCCGCTGGACACGTCAGCCTCCATTCTGACCAGCGGCCTGCTGGGGGATCAGTACATCGGCCTCGAACCGGGGGGTGATGACGAGTATCTGGCAGACGGCGATGAAATCGAAATGACGCAGTCTGCGCTGGTGCTGGAGAATCTGATTGGCCAGCTGATGGTCAAGCTAACCGACAGTGAAGACAAGAAATGAAGACATGGCTGCAACGCATTCTGCTGAGCATGGGACTGCTGCTGGCGGCAGTGGCGTGTGCACAACCTCAGTCCGATCCGGGCGCCTTTATCGATCAGCTGACCCACACCCTGTGGCAGAAGCTGGAACAGAATCGCGAAACCTTCAAGCGGGATCATCGCGCCCTCAAGGCGTTCGCGGAAAAAGAGGTGCTGCCGCACGTGGCGGTCGCCAAGATGGCCAAATACGCCATGGGGCGTCACTGGCGCAGCGCCACATCTGCCCAGCGTGAGCGTTTCGTCAAGGCGTTTCAGGACATGCTGCTGCGCAGCTACGCCAATACGCTGCTGCACCTGCAGATTCAGGCGCTAAAGGTGGACAAGGTGGTGCCGGGCAGGCGCGGCCGCTATCAGGTGGAGCAGACCGTACGCCGTGCAGACGGCACCGATGCCAAGGTGGTTTACCGTGTCTATTGGGACAAGAAGGCAGGCGCCTGGAAGATCTATGACGTGGTAGCCGAAAATGTCAGCCTGCTGCTCAACTACCGCAAGGTGTTCGACAGCGAGCTGGAGAAAAAGGGCATCGATCAGGTGATCAAGGAGATGGAAGCCAAGAACCGGGCCTTTCTCGAACAGACCGACAGCGAGGCAGCGCCGGCCGATGGCCAGTGACGCCCTGCGCAATCAGCTGAGCCAGGCAGGCGACCGCCTGCAGGTGCGTGGCCCCTTGACGCTGGAAACGGTGCCGGCGCTCTACACGGCTCTGGACAGTCTGGCGCCCCCTTTGCGACGGGTGGATCTGCAGGCGGTGGAACGGGTGGACAGCAGTGCCCTGGCGTGGCTGCTGGCCCTGTGCCGTCTGGCAGAAGGGGGGTCCCCGACTTTTGAAAACCCGCCGCAAAACCTGCGCACGCTTGCGCGCCTCTACGAGCTGGATTTCCTGCGTTTTAGCCCTTCTGAATCTGCCTCATGACCGCAGCCGTCAGTTTTCAGCAGGTGCGCAAGTGCTACGCCGATCTGTGCGCGCTCAAGGATATCAATCTCACCATTCCGCAGGGCAGCTTCTTCGGGCTGCTCGGTCATAACGGCGCGGGTAAATCCACCATGATCAATGCCATGGCGGGGCTGGTGAATCTGACGCGCGGCCGCATCGACGTGCTGGGGCATGATGTGGTGCGCGAGTATCGGCAGACGCGGCGTCTGCTCGGTGTCGTGCCACAGGAGCTGATCGACGAACCTTTCTTTTCCGTGCGCGAGCTGCTGCGCATTCAGTCCGGCTATTTCGGGTTGCGCGGCCGCCGGCAGGATGCCTGGATCGATGAACTGCTGCAGCGACTCGCGCTGACCGACAAGGCCGACGTGAAGACCCATCAGCTTTCCGGAGGCATGAAGCGACGCGTGCTCATTGCCATGGCGCTGGTGCATCATCCAAGGGTTCTGGTGCTGGACGAACCCACTGCCGGGGTGGACGTGGGGCTGCGTCAGAGTCTGTGGAACTTTGCGCAGGAGCTGCACGCGCAGGGCATGACCATTGTGCTGACTACGCATTACCTGCAGGAGGCCGAGGCGCTGTGCGACCGTATTGCCATTATCGATCACGGCGAGCTGCTCACGGTGGCTTCCAAGGACGATCTGCTGGCGGCGCACCCGTGGCGCTATATCGAGCTGGACACCACGGCCGTGGGAGAGCTGTGCCCGGAGCTGAGCGCGCGGCTTGAGGCACGGCAGGGCGATACGCTGCGTTTCCGTGTGGAGCGGGACCTGCCCATGGACCGTTTTCTCGAGTGGCTGCAGCGCAGCCATCTGAGTGTCAGGGACCTGCGCAGCCAGCGGGCCAGCCTCGAGCAGGTGTTTCTTTCGCTAACGCAGAAGGAGGAAACATGAACTGGGCCGGTACCTGGACGCTGTTCTACAAGGAAGTGCGCCGCTTCTGGTCCGTCTTTATCCAGACCGTGCTGGCGCCGGTAGTGACCACGCTGCTCTATCTGCTCATCTTCGGCCATGTGCTGGACGCGGGTCGGGCGCAGTTCGCCCATCTGGACTATGGCGCCTTTCTCATCCCCGGACTGGTGATGCTGGCGCTGATGCAGAACGCCTTTGCCAACAGCTCCTCCAGCCTGATTCAGTCGAAAATGCACGGCAACCTGACTTTCATTCTGCTGTCGCCGCTGTCGCCGCTGGAGATCTATCTGGCCTTTGTCGCCGCCGCCATCGTGCGCGGCCTGGTGGTGGGGCTGGGCGTCTTCATGGTGGGCTGGCTGGGCTACGATCTGCACTGGCAGGCGCTGGGTTGGGTGCTTACCTTTGCGGTGCTCAGCGCGGCAGTGATGGGAGGCCTGGGTCTGCTGGCGGGTATTCTGTCGGACAAGTATGATCATCTGGCGGCATTTCAGAATTTTGTCGTGGTGCCGCTGACCTTTCTTGCCGGCGTGTTCTACTCCATTCATACACTGCCGCCGCTGTGGCAGCAGCTGTCGCAGTTCAATCCCTTCTTCTACATGGTGGATGGCTTCCGCTACGGTTTCTTTCTCGCCAGTGACGTGTCGGTCTGGACCAGTCTTGCCGTGACGCTCACCTTTTTGGTGCTGGTGTCCGCGATCAACCTGTATTTGCTGGTGCGCGGGGTTAAAATAAAAAATTAGTCTGGAAAAAGAGAGGGCTCCATGACGCCTGAACAGGTCGAAGAGAAAATCCGCACCGTGCTGCCGGATGCCAGGGTGCAGGTGAGCGGTGAAGAGTGCAACTTTACCGTCGAGGTGGAAAGTGCGGCCTTTTCCGGCAAGTCGCCGCTGCAGCGTCATCGCATGGTGAACGACATTTTTCGTGATGAGCTGACCAGTGGCGCGCTGCATGCGCTGTCCATCAAGACGCGGGTGCCGGCGGATGGATAAGCTCGTCATTCACGGGCCCTCGCAGCTCAACGGCGAAGTACGCATTTCCGGTGCCAAGAATGCAGCACTGCCCATCATGATGGGCGCACTGCTGACGCCGGAGCCGGTGCGATTGAGCAATATCCCCCATCTGCGCGATGTCACCACTACGCTGCAGCTGCTTGCCTCCATGGGCACGCGCATCGTGGTGGACGAAAAGCTCAATATCGAGCTGGATACGTCCGACATCCACTCTCGCGAAGCGCCCTACGAGCTGGTCAAGACCATGCGTGCCTCCATTCTGGTGCTCGGGCCGCTGTTGGCCCGTTTTGGCGAGGCGCGGGTCTCGCTGCCGGGCGGCTGCGCCATCGGTTCGCGGCCGGTGGATGTGCACATCCACGGTATGGAGAAGATGGGGGCGGAGATTCGCGTGGAGCAGGGCTATATCATCGCCCATGCCGATCGCCTCAAGGGTGCACACATTCTCATGCATACGGTGACGGTCACCGGCACGGAAAACCTGCTGATGGCGGCGGTGCTGGCGGAAGGCACCACTGTGCTGGAAAACGCGGCCACCGAGCCGGAGGTGCAGGACCTGTGTCACTTCCTCAACCGTATGGGCGCGAAAATCAGCGGCATCGGCACCTCGACGCTTACCATAGAGGGGGTGGACGCCCTGCATGGCTGCGAGCACACCATCATCCCTGACCGTATCGAGGCGGGCACCTATCTGGCCGCTGCGGCGGTGACCGGTAGCCGCATTACCGCCACCCATGCCGAACCGAAGCACATGACCGCCGTGCTGGAGAAGTTTGTGGAAGCAGGGGCGCAGTTGGAAATCGACGGGGACCGCATCACCCTGGACATGCGCGACCGCGAACTCAAGCCGGTGGATATCGTTACGGCGCCTTATCCACTGTTTCCCACCGACATGCAGGCCCAGTTTCTGGTGATGAACTGTCTGGCGCCGGGGCGAGCGGTGATTGAGGAGACGATCTTCGAAAACCGCTTCATGCACGTGAGCGAGCTGCTGCGCATGGGGGCGGATATCCGCGTGCAGGGCAACAAGGCGATTACCAAGGGGGTTGATCATCTGGTGGGTGCACCGGTGATGGCCACCGATCTCCGCGCCTCGGCCAGTCTAATTCTGGCCGGGCTGGCTGCGCACGGCGAAACCGTGGTCAACCGCGTCTATCATATCGACCGCGGCTACGAATGCATCGAAGAGAAATTTCATAAACTGGGCGCTGACATTGTGCGCCTGACGGACTGAATCATGGCACAGAACACCCTGACCATTGCCCTGTCCAAAGGGCGTATCCTCAAGGAAACCCTGCCGTTGCTGGCGGCGGCGGACATTCATCCGCTGGACGCCCCGGACAGCAGTCGCAAGCTGATCCTCGACACCAATCATCCCCACATTAAGCTGCTGGCGGTGCGTGCCACCGATGCGCCCACCTACGTAAACTACGGTACGGCCGATCTGGGCGTGGCCGGCAAGGACGTGCTTATGGAGATTGAAGGGGAAAATCTCTACGAACTGGTGGATCTGGGGATCGCCCGGTGCCGTCTGATGGTGGCCGGCCGGCCGGATCATGCGCCGGCCGGGCACCGCCTGCGCGTGGCCACCAAGTACGTGCGTTCGGCGCAGCGCTATTTTGCCGAGAAGGGCGAGCAGGTGGAGCTGATCAAGCTCTACGGGTCCATGGAGCTGGCGCCGCTGGTGGGGCTGTCGGACGTGATCGTGGATCTGGTGGATACCGGCAACACCCTCAAGGCCAATGGGCTGGCGCCCATGGAGCACATCGCCGACATTTCCTCGCGGCTGATCGTCAATCAGCACGCCTACAAGCTCAAGCACGACATGATCCGTGAACTGGTTCAACACATTCAGGAGGCCGTCAACCATGGTTAATATCCGCCGACTCGATGCCGCCCAGCCCGATTTCCGCACGCAGCTGGATGCGCTGCTGGCGTGGGAGAGCGTTTCCGACGACAAGGTCAATGACATCGTGCGCGAAATCCTGCACAACGTGCGCACCCGCGGTGATGCTGCCGTGCTGGAATACACCGCCCGTTTCGATCACCTGGACGTGCGCAGCGGTGCCGAGCTGGAGATCCCGCAGGAGCGGCTGCAGATGACGCTGCACACCATCGATCCCAAGCTGCGCGAAGCCCTGGAGTTCGCTGCCGACCGCATCCGTTCCTACCACGAACATCAGGTGGAGAAGAGCTGGAACTACACCGAAGAGGACGGCACCGTGCTCGGCCAGAAGATCACCCCGCTGGATCGTGTCGGTCTTTACGTGCCGGGCGGCAAGGCGGCCTACCCGTCTTCCGTATTGATGAATGCCATTCCGGCCAAGGTGGCGGGCGTGGGGGAGCTGATCATGGTGGTGCCCACGCCCCATGGCGAGGTGAACGACATGGTGCTGGCGGCGGCCGCCATTGCCGGCGTGGATCGCGTGTTCACCATCGGTGGCGCCCAGGCGGTGGCGGCGCTGGCCTACGGTACCGAAACCATTCCGCAGGTGGACAAGATCGTGGGTCCCGGCAATATCTTCGTCGCCACGGCCAAGCGTTATGTGTATGGCACGGTGGGCATCGACATGATCGCCGGCCCGTCGGAAATTCTGGTGGTGTGTGACGGCAAGACCAATCCGGACTGGATTGCCATGGATCTGTTCTCGCAGGCGGAGCACGACGAGGACGCACAGGCCATTCTGGTGACGCCGGATGCCGCCTTTGCCGACCAGGTGGCGGCCAGCATTGAAAAGCTGCTGCCTACCATGCCGCGCAGGGAAATCATTCAAAAGGCGCTGGAAACCCGCGGTGCGCTCATTACCGTGCGTGATCTGGATGAGGCCGTTGAGATGATCAATATCATCGCGCCAGAGCACCTGGAACTTTCCGTTGAAGCCCCTGAAGTGCTGCTGCCTGATATCCGCCACGCGGGCGCCATCTTCATGGGGCGCTACACCTCCGAGGCACTGGGCGACTATTGCGCCGGCCCCAACCATGTGCTGCCCACCAGTCGCACGGCCCGCTTCAGCTCACCGCTGGGCGTGTATGACTTTGTCAAGCGCTCCAGCATTATCATGGTGTCCGAGGAGGGCGCGCAAACGCTGGGTGAAGTGGCCGCCACTCTGGCAGATGGCGAAGGCCTGCCTGCACACGCCCAGTCGGCCCGCTATCGCCTGAAGGACTGATCCGTGTCGCGCTACTGGAGTGCGGTGGTGCACCGGCTGACCCCCTATGTACCGGGGGAGCAGCCGCAGCATCCCAATCTGGTCAAGCTCAATACCAACGAAAATCCGTGGCCACCGTCGCCCCGGGCGCTGCAGGCGATCCGCGAGGCGACCGACGCCTCGCTGCGCCTCTATCCCGATCCCGATTCCACCCGGCTCAAGCAGGCGCTGGCCGACCATTTCGACTTGAGGGTGGAAAACGTCTTTGTGGGCAATGGCTCCGATGAGGTGCTGGCGCACACCTTTCAGGCCTTGCTCAAGCACGAGGCGCCGCTGCTGTTCCCGGACATCAGCTACAGTTTCTATCCCGTGTACTGCGGTCTGTTCGAGATTGACTACCGTACCGTTCCCCTGCGGGATGACTTCACGCTGGCGCTGGAGGATTATGATCAGCCCAACGGCGGCATTATCTTCCCCAACCCCAATGCGCCTACCGGCCGGGCGTTGCCGCGGCGGGAAATCGAGGCGCTGCTGCAGCGCAACCCCGACAGCGTAGTGGTGGTAGACGAAGCCTATGTGGATTTTGGCGCCGAAAGTGCCGTGCCACTGATTCCGCACTACGACAATCTGCTGGTGATCCAGACCTTCTCCAAGTCCCGTTCGCTGGCGGGCCTGCGGCTGGGGTATGCGCTGGGGGCGCCCGCGCTGATCGAAGCGCTTGTGCGGGTCAAGGACAGCTTCAACTCCTATCCCATCGATCGGCTGGCCGAGGCGGCCGGGGTGGCCTCGCTGCAGGATGAGGCCTATTTTCGCGAAACCTGTGCCCGTATCGTGACCGAGCGGGAACGTGTCAGCACAGCCCTGTCGGCATTGGGGTTTGAGGTACTGCCATCCAGGGCCAATTTCGTCTTTGCCCGGCCACACCGGCCTGCCGAGGCGGTGATGCAGGCCCTGCGCGAACAGGGCATTATCGTGCGTCACTTCAAGGCGCCGCGCATTCGTGACTGGCTGCGCATTACCATTGGCACACCGCAGGAAAACGACGCGCTGCTGCACGCACTGGAGGGGATTGTTCATGAAGCGGGATGAGTTGCTGGCTTACTGCGATGGGCTGCTGAAACCGGAAACCTTCAAGGACTATGCGCCCAACGGGTTGCAGGTGGAGGGCAGGGCCGAGGTGCAGCGCATCATTACCGGTGTGACCGCCTGTCAGGCATTGTTGGACGAGGCCGTACGCTGGCAGGCGGATATGGTGCTGGTGCATCATGGCTATTTCTGGAAAAGCGAGGCGGTGACGCTGACCGGCATGAAGGGGCAGCGTATCCGCACCCTCATGCAGCATGACATCAATCTGGTGGCTTATCACCTGCCGCTGGACGCCCACCCGGAGCTGGGCAATAACGCACAGCTGGGCAAGCTGTGGGGACTAAATGACATCACGCCGGAGGACGACAGTCTGGTGCGTCTGGGACGGCCGGCTGCGCCGCTCAGCATTGAGGACTTCAAGCTGACAGTGGAGCGCACCTTGGGGCAGGCGCCCCTTCATCTGCCCGGCGGGCCCGCACAGGTCCAGACTGTGGCGTGGTGCAGTGGCGCGGCACAGGGGTATATCGAACAAGCTGCCGCCTGGGGCGCGGACGCGTACGTGAGCGGCGAGGTGTCCGAGCAGACCACGCATCAGGCGCGTGAGCTGGGCATTCACTACCTGGGGGCCGGCCATCATGCCACCGAGCGCGTGGGCATTCAGGCGCTGGGCGATCATCTGCAGCAGACGTTCCCCGATCTGACGGTGCGGTTTGTGGACGTGCCCAATCCGGTATGAGTTTTATTTATCGCTTGTCATAAGTGGCACTTATAAAATTATCTAATGATGCGTGAAGCAACATTAATGCGGGGCGCGGTTGCGCGTCGGTAGAATAGGCGGGATTGAGCAAAAGAGGCGCACGCCATGCAGGAACAGAAAACAGTCAATGTGGACATCAAGCGCCGCCGCATGCTGGTGGCGGCCACAGGCGTCATGGGCGCTGTCGGAGCCACCTTTCTGGCGACGCCCTTTGTGGCATCGTGGCAGCCCAGCGAGCGGGCCAGGGCCCTCGGTGCGCCGGTGGATGTGGATATCAGCAAGCTGGAAGATGGCCAGCTGCTGACGGTGAACTGGCGTGGCAAGCCGGTGTGGGTGCTCAAGCGTACCCCGGAGATGCTGGCGACCTTGGACACACTTGAAGACCGCCTGCGTGATCCCAATTCGGACAAGTCGGAGCAGCCGCCCTACTGCAAGAATAAATACCGCGCCATCAAGCCGGAAACCTTCGTAGCCGTCGGCGTGTGCACACATCTGGGCTGCTCGCCCCTGTTCAAGCCGGAACCGGCGGATGCCGAACTGGGCAGCGACTGGCCGGGCGGCTTCTTCTGTCCCTGTCACGGCTCCCGCTTCGATCTGGCCGGCCGTGTCTTCAAGGGGGTGCCCGCGCCGACGAATCTGGTCATTCCGCCGCACCATTACCGCAGCGCCACGCTGATCCGCGTGGGTGAAGATCCCAAACAAGGAGGCCAGGCATGAGCGATGTGAACAAACCCATGCCGGAGCGCGACGACACCCCGGATTTTGCCAAGCCGGGTTCGCTGCTGCACTGGCTCGACAAGCGTCTGCCACTGGTGGAGACGTGGAACGAGCATGTGGGTCAGTATTACGCGCCCAAGAACTTCAACTTCTGGTATTTCTTCGGTTCCCTGGCGCTGCTGGTGCTGGTCAACCAGTTTGTCACCGGTATCTGGCTCACCATGAGCTACAAGCCGAGCGCGGCGGAGGCGTTCAACTCCATTGAATACATCATGCGCGACGTGTACTGGGGCTGGCTGATCCGCTACATGCACTCCACCGGCGCCTCGGCTTTCTTTATCGTTGTCTATCTGCACATGTTCCGTGGCCTGCTTTATGGCTCCTACAAGAACCCGCGCGAACTGGTGTGGATCATCGGCATGCTCATCTTCCTCGTGCTCATGGGCGAGGCCTTCATGGGCTATCTGCTGCCGTGGGGGCAGATGTCCTACTGGGGCGCGCAGGTGATTATCTCGCTGTTTGGCGCCATTCCGTTCGTGGGGCCGGATCTGGCCGTGTGGATCCGCGGTGACTATGTGGTTTCCGACGCCACGCTGAACCGCTTCTTTGCCCTGCATGTGATTGCGCTGCCGCTGGTGCTGCTGATTCTGGTCTTTCTGCACATTGTGGCGCTGCACCGCGTTGGCTCCAACAACCCGGACGGCGTGGATATCAAGAAGGTGAAAGGACCGGATGGTGTACCGCTGGATGGCATACCGTTCCATCCCTACTACTCCGTCAAGGACAGCGTTGGCGCAGTGGCTTTTGCTTTCCTGTTTGCACTGGTGATCTTCTACTTCCCGGAAGGGGGTGGCTTCTTCCTTGAACCGCCCAACTTCGAGCCGGCGAATCCGCTGAAGACGCCGGAACACATTGCACCGGTGTGGTATTTCACCCCGTTCTACGCCATTCTGCGCGCCATACCGGACAAGTTCCTCGGCGTCATGGCGATGGGTGGTGCCATCGGTGCGCTGTTTCTGCTGCCGTGGCTGGATCGCTGCCCGGTGCGCTCGATTCGTTACCGCGGGCTGTCCTACAAGATTCTGCTGACGGTGCTTACCATCAGTTTTATTGCGCTGGGCTATCTGGGCACGCAGCCAGCCACGCCGACCTTGACTAATCTGGCGCGTTTGTTTGCGATAGGTTATTTCTCCTTTTTCATTTTGCTTCCGTTTACGTCGGCGCGCGAGGCGTGCAAACCGGTGCCAACGAGGGTGACGTATCATGGCTAAGAAATTCCTTGCAATTGCGACTGGACTGCTGCTGCCCCTGTTCGCCCTCGCTGGTGGCGGGCACGGTGGCATGGAACTGCACAAGGCCAACAATGACCTGCGCGATCATGCTTCCCTTCGCCGGGGAGCCATTGCCTTTGCCAACTACTGTCAGGCGTGTCACAGCCTCAAGTACATGCGCTATAACCGCATTGCCCGGGATCTGGACTGGAGCGATGAAGAGGTGATCGCCAAGATGGCCAAGGGCCTGAACAAGCCGGTGGATCCGGTGCTGGCGCGTGGTAATCTGAAGGCGATTCATCAGGTGCTGGGCACCACGCCGCCGGATCTGTCATTGATGGCGCGGCGCAAGGGGCCGGATTACATCTACAGCTTCCTGCTGGGCTATTTCGAAAAGGACACGAAAAAGGGTGTGTGGGACAACCATTACCTGCCGGGTACGGCCATGCCCAATGTGCTGGAAGACAAGTACCGCTTTGCCAAGGCGGAAGAACGTGAAGCTGTGGTTCGGGATCTCACCAATTTCCTTGAATATGTGGGTGAACCTGTCAAGCTCAAGCGCTGGGAGCTTGGCTGGAAAGTGCTGCTGTTCCTGTTCATCTTCTTCATCATCACCTACTTGCTCAAGAAGGAATACTGGCGCGACGTGAAATAACACTGTGCCGGTAATTGAAAAAGCCCTGCCTTGTGCAGGGCTTTTCGTTTAGGGAGAAAGGTCTCATGGCCAAGGCAAAAAGTGCCTATGTCTGCACCGAGTGCGGGGCGGAGTTCAGCAAGTGGCAGGGCCAGTGCGCCGAATGCGGCGCCTGGAACAGCCTGCAGGAAATCCGTCTGAGCACAGGCAAGGCGCGCAGTACCGTTCGTGCTGGCGGGTATGCCGGCGTGGGCGGCAGCGGCATCCAGCGTCTCAGTGACGTGCAGGCCGAAGATGTGGTGCGCTGGCCCACGGGGCTGAGCGAACTGGATCGTGTGTTGGGCGGCGGCCTGGTGCCCGGAGAGGTGGCGCTGGTGGGCGGCGATCCGGGCGTGGGAAAGTCCACCCTGTTGCTGCAGACGCTGCTGCTGTTGAGTGCGCAGCGCCCGGTGCTCTATGTCACCGGGGAGGAGTCGCTGCAGCAGGTGGCACTGCGGGCGCAGCGCATGAAGCTGCCGGCCGATTCGCTGCAGCTGCTGGCGGAAACCGATGTGGAGGCGATTATGGCCCAGGCGCAGCAGGCGGCGCCGCAGGTGATGGTGATCGACTCCATCCAGACCATGGAGGTGCCCGAAATTCAGTCTGCGGCGGGCAGCGTTTCGCAGGTGCGCGAAGCCGCCGCCGTGTTGACGCGCTATGCCAAGCAGACCCAGACCGCTATCTTTCTGGTCGGCCACGTCACCAAGTCGGGCGAGGTGGCCGGCCCGCGCGTGCTGGAACATATCGTCGATGCCGTGCTGTTTCTGGAGGGGCGCAGCGACAGCCGCTTCCGCACCCTGCGCGCGTTGAAGAACCGCTTTGGCGCAGTGAACGAGCTGGGCGTCTTTGCCATGACCGAAGGGGGCATGAAGCAGGTGCGCAACCCCTCGGCCATTTTCCTTAGCCGCGGCGAATCGGCGCCCGGCTCGGTGGTGATGGTGATGTGGGAAGGCACACGCCCGCTGCTGGTGGAGCTGCAGGCGCTGGTGGACAGCGCGCCTTTCGGCGCGCCGCGGCGGGTAAGCGTGGGGCTGGACCACAACCGGCTGGCGATGCTGCTGGCGGTGCTGCACCGCCACGGCGGTGTGCAGGCAGGTGATCAGGATGTATACCTCAACGTGGTCGGCGGCGTGAAGGTGAGCGAAACGGCGGCGGATCTGGCGACCCTGGCGGCCATTGTCTCCAGTCTGCGCAATCAGGTGTTGCCGCAGGATCTGATCGTCTTTGGCGAGGTGGGGCTGGCGGGTGAGATCCGTCCGGTGCCCTCGGGGCAGGAGCGTATCGCCGAGGCGGCCAAGCATGGTTTTCGTCGGGCCATCGTCCCCAATGCCAATCAGCCGAAAAAGCCCATTGAGGGCATGACGGTGCATCCGGTGCGCACGTTGCAGGAAGCACTGCAGGTGCTCGGCAGTCTGTAGGTGAGGGGGGTCCCCGACTTTTTCAACGGCCGATTTTTTCGGGCGCAAAAAAGGCCCCGCCAGCACCTTCTGGCGGGGCCTTTTTCTGCCTGCCGAAAACGTATTAGACAGGGATCAGGGCAGTTCGATTTCCACGATTTCGGACTTGGGAATGGTGGAACAGGTGAGGATATGGCCTGGCTGCGGGTCATAGGCGTGATCCTGCACATATTCCACCTCGCCCTGCACCAGTTTCACTTCACAGGCGCCGCAGCTGCCACCGCGACAGCTGTAGGGGACGTCAAAACCGGCTTCATCCAGACATTCCAGAATGGAGAACTGGCCATCGAATTCGCATTCGCCCTGACCTTTGACGATGATCTTGCTCATAACGGTTTCCTTATCATGGTAGTTTGAACACAGAAATATTCTATCAGGGATGCAATTTGAGGGTAGGGGGCGTAAATTAAATACTTTTTATCTCAAACGAGGGAGGCGATAACGATGCGCAAGTGGATACTGATCATGCTGTGGGCCGTGAGTGCAGTGGCCTGGGCCGGCGGAGATGAATGGCCCAAGCGCTTGGGAGATGCCATGGTCTGGGCGGTGAATGCGGACTACCAGGATGTGCGCGATGACCTGAAGGACGCCATCGAGTCGCGTGGCATGGTCATCAGCTACATCAGCCATGCCAAGGCGATGCTGGAACGCACCGGCAAGGATATCGGCTTCAAGGATTCCGTCTATCCCCACGGGGCGGAAATCTTCCTGTTCTGCAAGGCGGACATTTCCAACAAGCTGGTGCGCGCCAACCCGCATAATATCGTGCTGTGCCCCTACGCCATTTCCGTTTACGACGTGGCGGGCGAGCCGGGCAAGGTGTTTCTTGCCTACCGTGTGCCGCCCAAGGATGAGCCGGCCTTCAAGCCGGTGGAGAAATTGCTGCGTGACATTATCGAAGGCATTGTGGCGGATTACTGATGCGCATTCAGCAACAGCTTGAAACGGCATTGCAGTCGGCTTTTGCACCGGTGCATCTTGAGGTGATCAACGAAAGTCACATGCACAGCGGCCCGGCCACGGAAAGCCACTTCAAGGTGGTGATTGTCAGCGACCACTTTGATGGCCTGCCGCTGATCAAGCGGCACCGTGCCTTGCATGAGGCCCTCGGTGACCTGATGGATCAGTTTCACGCCCTGGTGTTGCACACCTATACGCCGGACGAGTGGGCGCAGCGCACCGGTGTGCCGCCTTCGCCACCGTGCCGGGGTGGAAGCAAGCATGCCTGAAGCAACAAAAGGCCAGTCAAGCGACTGGCCTTTTCAATACACCTATACACGGCTGCCTGCGGATCTGTGGGTGCGCATTGACCCGGAGCCGGCCCCGGCGCCCAGTCTGGTGGTCTGGAATGAGAGGCTGGCTGAAGGGTTGGGCATCGACCGTTGGGCGGGTGATGGCGAAACCCAGGCGGCCGTCTTTTCCGGGCGCGAGCTGCCGCCCGGTGCCCGGCCCATTGCGCAGGCTTACGCCGGCCATCAGTTCGGCCATTTCAACCTGCTGGGGGATGGACGTGCCGTGCTGCTGGGGGAATGGGTGACGCCGACGGGTGAACGGGTAGATATTCAGCTCAAAGGGAGTGGAAGAACGCCTTTTTCCCGCCGCGGCGATGGCCGCGCCGCGCTGGGGCCGATGCTGCGGGAGTTCATCGTCAGCGAAGGCATGGCCGCACTGGGCATTCCCACAACCCGCTCGCTGGCGGTGGTGCGCACCGGTGAGCCGGTGTTGCGCGAGCGCCCTTTGCCCGGTGCGGCGCTCACCCGCGTGGCGCAGAGCCATATCCGTGTGGGTACCTTTGAGTGGGCGGTGCGAACCCGCAGTAGCGCAGAAACCGTACGCGCCCTGGCCGATTATGTAATTCAGCGGCACTATCCCGAAGTGGCGGATGCTGAAAACCCTTATCTGGCTTTACTGCAGGCGGTGATTGCTCGACAAGCGGTGCTGGTGAGCCAGTGGCTGCAGGTGGGCTTTATCCACGGCGTGATGAACAGCGACAACATGAGTATCGCCGGGGAGACGATTGATTACGGCCCCTGTGCCTTTATGGACGTTTATCACCCCGATACCGTCTTCAGCAGCATCGACTCCGATGGGCGCTATGCCTACGCCAACCAGCCCACCATGGCGCTGTGGAATCTGACCCGTTTTGCTGAAACCCTGCTGCCGCTGCTGGCTGCAGAGATGGAACAGGCAAAGGTGCTGGCGCAGGACGCACTGGGCGCATTCAATGATCTGATTCAGCGTGACTGGCGTCATGGCATGGGGCGCAAGCTGGGCCTTGAGGCTGCCAGTCCCGACGATGAAGCACTCATTCACGATCTGCTCACGCTCATGGCCGACCAGCAGGCGGACTTTACTCTCACTTTCCGCCAGCTGGCCCACTGGCTGCGGGGTGATGTTGCCTTTGAGCCGGCTTGGGAAGGGTGGCTTGCACGCTGGCGGCAACGGCTTGAACAGCAGGGTGTGCCGCTTGAGGTTATCGCCGCGCAGATGGACGGCGTCAACCCGGCGGTGATTCCGCGCAATCATCATGTGGAGCAGGTGCTGGCAGCGGCAGAGGCGGGCGATTTGGCCCCGTTGCACGCCCTGTGGGCCGCACTGCGTGATCCCTGGGTGGAGACAGAAGAGAATGCCCGCTGGCGTCAGCCGCCCAAGCCTCACGAGCGGGTGACCCAGACCTTCTGCGGCACCTGAACGATCAGGCTGCGCGGCGGATCGGCAGCATCAGCACAAACAGTGCCGTGGCCACCACCACGATAGCGGGGCCCGTGGGCCAGTCCAGCTGCCACGACAGTGCAAGGCCGCCAAGCACGCTCACCAGCGCGATAACAATACTGCCGGCGAGCATCTGCTCTGGCGTTCGGCTCAGGTGGCGGGCCGCAGCCGGGGGCAGGATCAGCAGCGAGGTGATCAGCAATACGCCCACCAGCTTGATGGACAGGGCAATCACCAGCGACAGCAGCAGGATGAACTGCAGCGCCACCCGCGGGACCGGCACGCCTTCGGCAAAGGCCAGCTCGCGGTTGAGGGTAATGTTGAGCAGATCCCGCCAGTGGCGGTGGAAGAACAGCGCCACCACGATGGCCAACCCACTCAGCAGCCACGCATCCTGCGGGGTAATGGCCAGCAGGTCGCCGAACAGCAGGCTGTCCAGACTGATCTGCACCGGTGTATAGCTCAGCAGCACCAGCGCAATGGCGAGGGTGGAGTGGGCCAGCATGCCCAGCAGCGTATCGCTGGAAAGGCGCGTGCGCCTCATCAGCGCATGCACCGCCCAGCCGGTAAGCAGCGCCACCGCAATCACGCTCCACTGCCAGTCGATGCGCAGTAGCAGCCCCAGCGCCACACCCAACAGCGCCGTGTGCGCCAGCGTGGCGCCAAAATAGGACTGTTTCTGCCACACCACGAACACGCCCATCATGGCGGCGGTTAGCCCCAGCATCAGCCCGGCGAGCAGGATCCACAACAGCCACTCAGTCATGGCTGCAGCCCTCGTGTTCGGCACAGCGGTGCGGGTCGTGATGGTGGGTGTAAATGGCGAACAGGCCGGCATCCTCGCCGAACAGACGGCGGTATTCCGGGTGTTCGGCCACACTCTGGGGCGTACCGCTGCAGCAGATGTGATGGTTGAGGCAGATGACCTGATCGGTCTGCGCCATCACCAGATGCAGATCGTGGCTGATCAGCACAATGGCGCACTGCAGTTCATCGCGGATGGTCACCAGCAGCTGATAGAGAAATTTCTGCCCCTGCACATCCACGCCCTGCAGGGGTTCGTCCAGCACCAGCACGTCCGGTTGACGCAGAATGGCGCGGCACAGCATCACCCGCTGCAGTTCGCCGCCGGACAGCCCCTGCAGCGGCTTGTCCAGCAGAGCCGTAACGCGGGTGCGTTCCAGCCAGCGGCTGTCGAGGGTGCGGACTTCCGGCGGTAACCCCAATTCGATAAAGCGCCGTGCCGTCATGGGCAGGCTGGCATCCACGTGCAGCTTCTGCGGCACGTAGCCAAAGCGCAGATCCCCACGGCGCCACACCGTTCCGGCCTGTGGCTGCAGGAGGCCGAGCAGGATTTTCAACAGGGTGGATTTGCCGGCGCCATTGGGGCCGATCAGGGTTAAAATCTCGCCACGGTGCAGGGTGAGACTGACATCCTGCAGTACCGGCTGCTCCGGCTGGTAGCCGAAGCGGATGTGATCGAGGCGTACAAGAGGTTCTGCATGCATAGGCGTATTGTAAGGAAGTGGTGGCTGCTCGGGGTGTTGATGTGGGGGCTGGGCGGCACGGCCCAGGCGGCGCAGTGGGTGGTCAGTCTGCCCGCCGTGGCCCACTGGATCCGGCCCATGCTGCTGCCGGAGGATACGCTGACCATCCTGCTGCGCCCGGGGCAGTCGCCGCACCACTGGGCGCTGAAACCCTCACAGCTGAAGGCGCTGGCGCAGGCCGACCGCATCGTGCTGGTTTCTCCGACGCTGGAAGCACCGCTGTATCACTGGGCACAGGCCCACCAGCGTCCGCTGATTGTCTGGTCACAGCTGCCGGGGGTGAAGCTTCTGCAGGGTGATGCGCATCATCATCACCCTGATGAACAGCATACCGAGGCGGGAGAGCAGCATGCCGTCTTGACCCTCAATCCGCACCTGTGGCTGTCACCCCACAATGGTCGCGCCCTGATCCGTGCCGTGGCCCAGGCACAGCACACCCTGCATCCGCAGGCTGCGACACTGGAGAAGCAGCTGCAGACCGTGCTTGCCCGGGTGGATGTCATGGACCAGGCTGCTTTCACGGCGCTGGCGCCGGTTCGAGACGTGCCCTATATGGTGCTGCATAATGCCTTTGCCTATTTCGACGACACCTATCACCTGAACAGGGTGGGTGTAATCGAACCGCCTGCTGGCGGCATCGGTCTTAAACGCCTGCTGGCCATGCGCGCGCGGATTCAGCAGGCCAACGTGCGTTGTGTCCTCTATCCGGCGCACGAAAATCCCCGTCTGCTGCGCCAGCTGGTGCGCGGGCTGCCCGTGCACACCCGGGCGGTGGATGTGCTCGGCTGGCAGCATGATGGGCTGGGCAGCTGGTTTGCCGCCATTGTTGACGATTACGTGCAATGTCTGACCCCATCCTGATTGCCGGCCTGCCGGCCAGTGGCAAAAGCCGCTGGATTGCGGCGCAGCCTGAACCGTCCAGGTTTCAGGAATGGCACGATGGCACCTTGCCCGCTTCACGTGCCGTGTGGTGGACGCTGGATCTTCGTCAGACGCCGGATGAAGCGCTGAAAAGCCTGCTGAGCCCCTGTCTGCGGCGGGCAGACGCCCTGATCGGCCTTTTTTCCGAAGAAAGCCCCATTGAGACGCAGATGCGCTGGCGTGAATTTTTGGCGCCGTTAAAAAAGTCGGGGACCCCCCTTTATTTCAGTCATTTTCTGCAGGCGCCGCCTCCCGACTTTCCAAGGATTTCTTCAAAAGCTGCCTGCCGCTGCGGCTGGCCCGCGCGGTCGGTGGTGCGTGTGCAGCTGCCTACAGTGGTGCTGGAGCATTTGCTGTTTGTGTTTCAGGGGCTGGAACAGAGTACGTCCATGCGCTTCTGGCGCATCAGGGGCGTGGTGAGCACGCTGGAATATGTCAATGCGGTGGCGGTGGAGGGCGGTTTGAGCGGACTCTACACCCACGCCGCTGCACCGCAAGATGGGGCGCCCGGCACACTTTTTCTGCAGGTAGAAAACCTGCAAGAAGCACAACTTTTAGAAGCCCTGCAGGCCGCGTGTGCGCCCGGGCAGGACATGGACATCAGGCTAATTTCCGAGTAGAATGCTCGGGATTGATAACAGGACGCGAATCGCCATGTCTGAAACGCAGTATCAGGAAATCAGCACCCTGCTGGAGAAGAGTTCCTTCTACAAGGAGGGCTTTTATACCCAGACGGTGGTGGACAAGCTGGAAAAGGGCATCAACGAGGATGTCATCCGCGCCATTTCTGCCAAGAAAAACGAGCCGGAGTGGATGCTGGAATGGCGCCTGAAAGCCTACCGTCACTGGCTCACCATGAAGGAGCCCCACTGGGCCAAGGCGGAATATGAGCCGCTGGACTATCAGGATTACAGCTACTATGCCGCGCCCCAGTGCGCCAGCTGCGCGACCGACGGCTGCGCCACCGAGGAAACCGAGGAGACGATTGATCCGGAAGTGGCCAAGGCCTTTGAGGCGCTGGGTGTACCGCTTGATGACGATGCGGACATCGCTGTGGACGCCATCTTCGACTCCGTTTCCGTGCGTACCACGCAGCGGGAAAAGCTGAAGGAACTGGGCATTATCTTCTGTTCCTTCTCGGAGGCGGTACAGGAATATCCCGATCTGGTGCGCAAGTATCTGGGCTCGGTCGTGCCGTATCACGACAACTTCTTCGCCGCGCTCAATGCGGCGGTGGCGTCTGACGGCACCTTTGTGTATATCCCGCCCGGCGTGCGCTGCCCGGTGGATATTTCCACCTATTTCCGTATCAACGAGGCCAAGACCGGCCAGTTTGAGCGCACGCTGCTGATTGCGGACAAGGGCAGCTATGTGAGCTACATCGAGGGCTGCTCCGCGCCCATACGCGACACCTACCAGCTGCACGCCGCGGTGGTCGAGGTGGTGGTGCACGAGGACGCCGAGGTGAAATACTCCACCGTGCAGAACTGGTACCCGGGCGACGAGGACTGTGAAGGCGGCATTCTCAACTTTGTGACCAAGCGCGGCCTGTGCGAAGGGCGCAACAGCAAGCTGTCGTGGACGCAGGCGGAAACCGGTTCGGCGATCACCTGGAAGTACCCCAGCTGTATTCTGAAAGGGGACAACTCCATTGGCGAGTTCTACTCGGTGGCGCTGACCAACCGCCGGCAGCAGGCCGATACCGGCACCAAGATGATCCATATTGGCAAGAATACCCGCTCCACCATCATTTCCAAGGGGTTGAGTGCCGGCAAGTCCGACAATACCTACCGCGGACTGGTGAAGGTAATGCCCGGTGCCGAGGGCGCGCGCAACTATACCCAGTGCGATTCCATGCTGATCGGCGACAAGTGCGGCGCGCATACTTTCCCCTACATTGAGATCGAAAACCCCACGGCGCAGGTGGAGCACGAAGCCACCACCAGCCGCATCGGTGAAGATCAGCTGTTCTACTTCAAGGCGCGCGGCATCGACGAAGAGGATGCCATCTCCATGATGGTGAACGGCTTCTGCAAGGAGGTGTTCAAGGAGCTGCCGCTGGAGTTTGCGCAGGAAGCGGAAGAGTTGCTCAAGATCAGCCTGGAAGGCTCGGTCGGTTAATCAGAATTCGAGGATAGAAAAATGTTGCTGGACGTAAACAATCTGCACGCCAAGGTGGCGGAAACGGACAAGGAAATTCTCAAGGGTGTCAACCTGCAGGTGAACCCGGGCGAGGTGCACGCCATCATGGGCCCCAATGGCTCGGGCAAGTCCACCTTTGCCAACGTGCTTGCCGGGCGCGAGGACTATGAAGTGACCGATGGTCGCGTGCTCTTTGACGGCGAAGACCTGCTGGAGATGGAGCCGGAAGAACGCGCCCGTGCGGGGCTTTTCCTGGCGTTCCAGTATCCGGTGGAAATCCCGGGTGTGTCCAACAAGCTGTTCCTGTTCACCGCCGTGAACGCGGTGCGTGAGGCCCGCGGCCTGCCGCCGCTGGAAATGCACGAGTTCGAAGAGCTGGCGGCCGAAAAGATGAAGCTGCTCAAGATGCGTCCGGACATGCTGGAGCGCTCCGTAAACGTGGGTTTCTCAGGTGGTGAGAAAAAGCGCAACGACATTTTTCAGATGGCGATGCTGGAGCCCAAGCTGGCCGTGATGGACGAAACCGACTCCGGGCTGGATATCGACGCGCTGCGCATCGTGGCTGATGGCGTCAATAGCCTACGCGATGGGCAGCGCAGTTTCATCGTGGTGACCCACTATCAGCGCCTGCTGGACTACATCAAGCCGGATTTTGTGCACGTGCTCTACAACGGACGCATTATCAAGTCCGGCGGCTTTGAGCTGGCTCATGAACTGGAGGAGAAAGGCTATGACGACCTCATCCGCCAGTTTGGCTAAGCAGGACTTTCCGCGCCATCCTCAGTCCGACAAGCTGTTGGCATGGGTGCGCAGCGCGGTGGAGGCGCTGAATGCCAGCGATCCTCAGCCGTTGCGACGCGATGTGCGCACGCAGGCGTTGCAGGCTCTGGAAACACGCGGGTTTCCCTCGCGCAAGGACGAGGACTGGCAGTACACACCGCTAAACGATGTCCTCAAGGCCGAATATGCGATGCCGGCAGCGGGTTCGGTCGATGCTTCACGGATCGAAGCCTGGTGGCCGCCGTTTGCTGCCAGCGTGCAAGTGCTGGTTGATGGTGTCTGGCAGCCCGAGTTGTCAGATGCATTGCCCAAGGGCGTTGATCTGGCGGCCATCGAGCAGGTGGATGAGCTGACGTTGAAACGCTGGCAGCAGCTGGCGACAGTGGAGCGGGATGCCTTTGAACTGATGAATCTTGCCCTCCTTGAGCGGGGCGTGCAGATCATGGCAAGCGGGCTGGTGGATACGCCAGTGGTGTTGCTGCACCTCTATACCCAGACAAATGGGATTACCGCGCCACGTCATCTGCTGCGGGTCGAGCCGCAGGCGCAGCTGAGCCTGATTGAAATCCATGCAACGTTGCAGGAGGGCGCGGCCCTGAGTGTGCCGGTGATGGAAACGGATGTGGCCAGCGGCGGCATTCTACGTCACGTAAAGTTGCAGCAGGTGAGCGAGCAAGCATTCCATATGGCGCACCATTTCCTGCGTCAACAGGACGGCAGCGACAGCGCCAGTATGTATGCGGCGCTGGGCGGCTCGGTTTCTCGTCACATGACCCATACCTGCCTGTTGGGCGAAAATGCCAATGCCGATATCAACAGCGCCGGCCTTGCGACGGGCACGCAGGTGATGGATTCGCGCACCTATACGGGGCACGATGTGCCCAACTGCACCAGCCGCCAGCTGCACAAGCTGGTGGTGGACGATGCAGCACGGGGCGTCTTTGATGGCATGATCCGGGTGGCGCGCGGTGCGCAAAAGACCGATGGGCTCATGGATAACAAGAATCTGCTGTTGGGTCCAAAGGCCAAAGTGGACGCCAAGCCGCGGCTGGAAATCTATGCGGATGATGTAAAGTGTTCCCATGGTTCCGCTACTGGGCAGCTGGACCGGGATCAGGTGTTCTATCTGCGTGCCCGCGGCATCAGTGAGGCTGATGCCCGTCTGCTGATTACCACCGCGTTTCTGACCGAGCCGGTGGAAAGCATCAGTAACGAGGTCGTGCGCCACTGGCTGCACGATCTGCTGGCAGCCAAGCTGAATCCCTGACAGGATCCGTATGGCAACGAAAGGCCCGTGTCATGCGGGCCTTTCTGTATTTGAAAGTGAAAGGTGTGACAGGAGAAAAGATTGGACGTTCAAGCCATTCGCGCACAATTCCCGATTCTGCATCAGCAGGAAAATGGCCACCCGCTTGTTTACCTGGACAGTGCGGCCACGGCGCAGAAGCCGCTGTGTGTTATTGAAGCGCTGGATCGCTATTATCGGGAACAGAATGCTAATGTGCACCGCGGGGTGTACGGTCTCAGCGAGCGGGCGACCGAGCTTTACGAAGGCGCGCGGGAAACGCTGCGAGCCTTTCTTAATGCACGTTCAACCCGTGAAATCGTCTTTGTGCGCGGCGCGACCGAAGGCATCAATCTGGTGGCTAGCAGCTTTGGTCAGCTGCTGCAGCCCGGCGATGAAGTGATTATCTCCGAAATGGAGCACCACTCCAATATCGTGCCGTGGCAGCTTCTGCGGGAGCGTTTTGGCATTGTGCTCAAGGTGCTGCCCATCAATGACAAGGGCGAGTTGCAGCTGGATGTGCTGGATGGGCTACTGAATGAGCGTACACGTCTGGTCGCGATTACGCACATGTCCAATGCCTTGGGTACCATTAATCCCGTCAAGGAGATTGTGGGCAAGGCGCATGCTGCAGGTGCGAAAGTGCTTCTGGATGGGGCGCAGGCCGTCCCTCACATGCCGGTGGATGTGCAGGTGCTCGATTGCGATTTCTACGTTCTGTCTGGCCACAAGATGTATGGCCCCACTGGCATCGGCGTGCTGTATGCGCGCGAGGAATTGTTGGAAGCCATGCCTCCCTATCAGGGCGGCGGCGACATGATCTATTCCGTCACGTTTGACAAGACGGAATATAACGTTCTGCCCTACAAGTTCGAGGCGGGCACGCCGCATATCGCCGGCGCCATCGGTCTGGCAGAGGCGGCCAGATGGATGGAGCAGGTGGGGCGACAGGCCATTTTTGATCACGAGCATGACGTGCTGACCTATGCTACGGAACAGCTGCAGCAGATTGTAGGGTTGCGCATCATCGGCACGGCCGAGCACAAGGGCGGCGTGATTTCATTTATTGTGGACGGCGCGCATCCTCATGACATGGCCACACTCATGGATCAGGACGGTATTGCCGTGCGCGCCAGTCATCACTGCGCCATGCCGGTCATGCAACACTTTAATGTACCGGCGACGGTGCGTGCCTCGCTAGGCGTGTACAATTCCAAGGAAGATATTGACCGTCTGGTCGCTGCCATCAATGAAGCAAAGGACATGCTGCTGTGAGTGATAAAAAGCCTTTATCTTGGATTCGCATGGGATTGGCCCCGTTGCCGCAGTTCGAAAACGACGTGCCGGAAACAGTGGTGTTCTGGAATATCGACACCGGTGAACTGCAGGGGCCAGGCGTGGACTGGGTGCGGCCCTTGATAGAAGAAGCCAGAAAGCAGGGCAGCCTCACCAGCAGCAAGGGTGAAGTGGTGCAGATTGATGACCCGCTGAAAAGCTCTACCCAGCTGTCCATGATTCTATCGCAGCGTTACTGGGTGTCTCCGCAGCCGGTGGAAGCTCCGGAAGATCCTCAAGCGGATCAGCTGCAGTAAAAAAATCTGCATTCCCTCTGTTAGCAACAAATAGAACTGTCCGGTTTTGTAGCACATAAACTGTTGTCCGCTTTGAGTTTACGATGATCAGCCTTGGCAGCGGACATTGGCCGATGGCT